>DBYW01000009.1:6651-8788 GCA_002311645.1 Bacteroidales bacterium UBA1176 | reverse complement strand
CTGATGCTACCCCCGATGCTGTAGTTATTCGACGGCAGCAATCCACCGAGGAACTTGTTGTCGGCGGCAAACCACTCCACCTGCATTCCCGGAGCGGCCGCAAGGTTTTTCGCCCGAGTGGGATCAGGCATAACCACAAGGTCGTTCTTCACAATGTGGTAGCACTTCCCGTTGAACACAAAGCTCCCCTCCCCTGCCGTACACAGCAAATGCATGCAGGTGTGGCTCAATTCCGGAACATTCATCGCAAGGAAATCCGTAGAATATTGGAAGTCAATTTTCATGACGCAAAAATACGAAATATGTTCTTTCGCAAGGAGAAAAAAGACACCTACATCTGTGTTTGTTTCCAAACATCTTTTTACCATGAAGAACAGATTCTTCACTTTTTTTTGAAAAAAAATATTTTCCATCGCTCACGATATAAATATTTTTTTGTATTTTTGTATCGTGAACGACATAAAAAAATGGACACAATAAAAGATTGCCAAAAGGCAAACGAATTACTAAAATTAGAGAACCAGCTCTGCTTCCGTCTCTATACGGCGGCGCGGCTCACGGTGGGCGCATACCACCCATATCTCGACCCATTGGGCATCACCTATCCGCAGTATCTTGTGTTGCTGGTGCTTTGGGAGAAGGACAACCAGCCAGTATGTGACATTGCCAAAACATTGCTTTTGGACACCAACACCGTCACACCGCTACTGCAGCGCATGGAAAAAGCGGGAGTGCTGACACGTACGAAAGGCAAAACGGACACACGCCAGCGTATCGTCTCGCTGACCAGAAAAGGCAAAGCCATGCACGATCAGGCAAAGCAAATTCCAGATTGTCTGCGCCGTGATGTGGCTATGAAAATGGGGGATGAAGAAGAGATACTACAAATGATTCCCACACTTGACAAACTCATTGAAGGATTGAAACGAACAAACAAACAGTAAAAAAAATAAATGTATCACCTGCATAACCGTCCTATTGCTCGCGCTTCTGGCTGGTTGTGCGCAAAAACAAAAAAAATGGCAACAATTTATGATTTCAAGGTCCTGAACAACAAGGGAGAAGAGGTCGATATGGCCCAATACAAGGGCAGCGTCCTCATGATTGTCAACACTGCCTCGAAATGCGGTTTCACCCCGCAATACGACGGATTGGAGGCTCTTTACAAAAAGTACAAAGACCAAGGTCTGGTGATTCTCGGCTTCCCATGCGACCAGTTCAAGCACCAGGAACCCGGCTCCGACGAGGAGATTGCGGAGTTCTGCCGCCTCAACCACGGTGTTACTTTCCCGCTGATGAAGAAAATCGACGTGTTCGGCGAGAATGCCGAGCCGCTCTTCACCTACCTCACTCAGCGGGTACCCACCGAAGAGGTGAAAGGGTTGAAAAACAAGGCTACCATGGCGCTTGTCGATAGCTTGAGCAAAGCTGAGGGACGCGGCGAGGGCGACATCCGCTGGAATTTCACCAAGTTCATCATCTCGAAAGATGGCAGTGTTATCAAGCGTTTCCCTCCTGTGGCAAAACCTGAAGATATGGAAACTGACATTGAAAATATGCTAAAATAGGACCTATGGCACATGCTTGTGAAAACTGTAAGATTCGCGCATACTACGACACAAAACCGAACTCTCTATTAGGACGTTTCTGGCGCTGGCACATCAACTTCTGCCCGGGATGGAAGGCGTACTTCACTTCGCTCCCCGAAGATAAACAGGCGGAGCTTCGGCAACAGTACAACTTCGAGAAATACAACAAATGAAAGATATTACTAATTACACACATCGTTATTCTATCACGGCAGCGGATATGGACACACGCTACCGCATGACACCGAGCGCTGTATTGCTCTATTTCCAGGACTGCTGGGCACGGTATATGGCATGTCTGAATCTGGCAGCCTTTGATGTGGTCAAGCAAAACCTTTTATGGGTCATCACGGAGTTTAGTGCCTGTTTTGAGCCGCAGACCGCACTATGGTCAGACGACATTGACGTGACCGTATGGAACAGTGAGATGAGTTCCTTGCGATTATATACGGATTTTCGCATACACAAGGCCGATGGCACAGAGGTGGCTCATGGTCATGCTTGCTGGACCCTGTTGGACACCGAAGCACACCGTCTTGCACCCAACA
>DBYW01000009.1:3264-6644 GCA_002311645.1 Bacteroidales bacterium UBA1176 | reverse complement strand
ACCCTTGGCTTCGCAAATACCCGTTCTACCAGAAATGACATCCCTCTCACACAAGAAAATGCGATTTCCTGCCAACGGCACGCCTATACATCAGACAGAACACAGCGTCAACACAATGGACCTCGACTTCAACGGACACGTCAACAACCGCGCATACTTAAGCATTGCCATGCAATCGGCCGATGAGGCTTTTATGGACACATACGCCATCCGCTGTCTCACCATCCATTGGCAAAAAGAGACCTTCCTTAGCGACACCCTACTGTGCCAACTGCAACGGCTGCCTGACGAAACAGATGATACGCTTTTCAAGTATCTGCACACCATAAGCCGNNAGCCGCAGCGACGGACAGACAGCAGCACAGGTCTATTCGGAGTGGGTGCCGCGCACCGTGCAGCTGGATGTGTCAAAACTTGCCCCTCGGTCATAACGCAACACAATAGCGCAGAAAAATAAAAACATAACATATTATTATTCAACCAATTAAACTAAAAAACAATAACAAAAGAAGAAGCTTTAAAAGAATTCGCCCAGATGGGTGCCGTATGGTTTGGAAACAGCAAACAACATTTTGTCTTCTCGGCATACTGCCGTTTGAATGGCTGGAACAAATTGGCTGACAAATGGAAAGAGGAAGCCGAAGAAGAATGGGACGAGGCAGAGGAAGTACTGAACCGCCTGGTAGAACTTGGCTGCAAGCCCGCCGAGCTGCAGGAAGCCTTGAAAACCATTGAATTTCCGCTCTATGACGACCCGAAACAGCAGATTGAATCCGACTATCAGCCTGATGCAATCAAGATCATGAGCGAGCTGGCCGCCGCCTTCGCCGACGACTACCCCACCCAGAAACTGATTCAGAAATGGATTGACGGAGAGAAAGACCACATGGCTTGGGAAGCCCAGTATCTCAACTACATCGACAAACTCGGCTATGAGAATTTTCTCACGGCAATGATGTAAGATAATTAACCATTTAAAAGTATGAAAGAGAAAGTTTTACAGGCCATGCGTGAGTTCGGTGCGCCCGTCAACGCAGGCAAAATTGCCGAAATCACCGGCATTGACCGCAAGGAAGTCGATAAGGCTTTCGTCGAACTCAAAAAGGAAGGCGCTATTGTGTCGCCCGTCCGTTGCAAGTGGGAGCCGGCAAAATGAATTAATAAGCGATAATTTTATGGGAATCGAAGCAGTTAAATTCCGTACCGACGGTTTCTATTCCCAGCCTTTCGCCTTCGGCGATGAACAAATTCGACAAAAACATCCGCTACTGAGGCAGTCTGCAGAATTATCTCATCGATACCGGCAACGAAGTAATCTTGGTAGATACCATACCGGCCTTCCCGATGACTGGCGTTGTCCGCGCTGCAAGCAAGGCAAAGAGAAGTTCAACAAGGTGTAAATCCAAGACAAGCTGACGTTGAAGCGATATTGAAATAAAAAAATGGCGCAGTTCATCATACATGTCGATATGGACGCTTTTTTTACCTCGATGGAGATTCGCGACAATCCGGAATTGCACGGCAAACCGCTCTTTATCGGGGCTTTGCCGAGCGAGCGCGGGGTCGTGGCCACCTGCAGCTACGAGGCCAGGAAGTATGGCGTCCATTCGGCGATGAACATCAAGGAACTATTTGAGAAAAGTACGAAAAATACGACAGCAAGTAAGTTAATTCTCTCGAATGGACCTATAACGAGTGCTACATAGTGAGACATTATAATCAGTATAATCAGAAAGGAATTTTATTATGACAAAAGCATTATTCATTAACGGAAGTCCCCGAAAACAATGGAACACAGCGCAATTGCTGCAAAAAGCGATGGAAGGCGCGAAAGATGCCGGTGCCGAAGTGGAAATGGTCAACCTCTACGACCGGAACCTGAACTACAAAGGCTGCATGAGTTGCTTCGCCTGCAAAGTAAAAGGCGGACGGAAAGGTGTATGCCTCTTCAAAGACGATCTGCAATCCATTATGGAGAAGGCCGTCGAAGCCGACGTGCTGGTGTGCGGTTCGCCCGTGTATTGCGGCTATCCCTCCGCCAACCTCCGTGCCTTTATGGAGCGGTTGATCTTCCCTGCAGTCAACTACTCCGACTTCGGCCACCCCGTCATCAACAAGCCGAAGCACTCGGCCACCATTTATACCATGAACTGCCCCAACGAGCAGATTTACAAGGACAACGCCTACGACATCCTGATGGACGTGAACGCCCGCCAGCTGGGTATGTTTGGTCCGACGGAAATTCTCTATTCCTTCGACACTTACCAATTCAACGACTACAACCGTTATGAGACAGCCGCCATCGACGAACACCGCAAGGCATCGGTCCGCGACACACAATTCCCGAAGGATTTGGAAAAGGCGTATGAATTAGGGAAAAAACTGGTGACAGATTCCATGATTTAAACCTTTTAGCATTAATTTTAAGAAAAGTGGCAGTTCAGATTTTCGCATAGAATATTGCCCAAGCAACTTTTCTGCAATTTGTGAAAACAACGGTGTTTTTTGTGAAAATTTCACAAAAGAAAACACCGTATTTTTGCATCGTCAAATTGGTTATGACAATAAAGACAATATAAAACAAAGAAAACCAATACATTATGCAAGAAATTATCGTTGACCCGAGACAAAGCACGCCCGAGGAATTGGCGGAAGGAATGCGTCAGGCACAAACCTTGTTCAAACTCAACCACACGATGCCCTACACCGACGAATACAACGCCCTCGCCGGAGAGCTGTTCGGCCATGATGTGTTTGCCGACGGCGGCTTCGTGATGCCTGGACTGACGGGTGTCTGTTTCGACCGCGTGAAGCTGGGCCGCGGTGTGAAAATCATGAACAACTGCCTGATGATGGCCCGCGGCGGCATCACCATCGACGACAACGCGATGGTCGCCGCCAACGCGCAGCTCATCAGCAACAACCACGACCTCCACGACCGGATGCTGCTCACCTGCAAGCCCGTCCATATCGGCAAGAACGCCTGGATCGGGGCAGGCGCCACCATCCNNGACAACGCCGTGGTGGCCGCCGGCGCCGTGGTAACCAAGGACGTAGCCCCGAACACCATTGTGGGAGGGAATCCGGCGAAGCTGATTAAGATAATAGAATAGTAGAACATTATATTGGACAGAAACAAACAAAACAAATGATAGCACTTTAGGGTGCCAATAGTACGCAATGATAATTGAAAAAAGTTAATTATAAAGAATAAAGACTATGCAGAACTTTGATTACATGACCCCTACTCGCCTGGTGTTTGGCGAGAATGTTGTAGAAAAGCTGCCCGAAGTAATGGCGGCTATCGGCAAGCATGTGTTGCTCACATACGGTGGCGGCAGCATCAAGAAAATTGGTCTCTACGACCGTGTGAAGGAGTT
>DBYW01000009.1:2886-3245 GCA_002311645.1 Bacteroidales bacterium UBA1176 | reverse complement strand
CCGAAATACAACCCCAGCGTGCTCGACGGTGTACGTCTCTGCAAGGAGAACAACATCGACGTTATCCTGGCTGTAGGTGGCGGTTCCGTGCTCGACTGCTCGAAAGCCATCGCAGCAGGAGCCAAGTACGACGGCGACCCCTGGGACCTCATTTCCTACAAGGTGAAGGCCAAAGCCGCTCTACCTATCGTAGATATCCTGACGCTGGCAGCTACGGGCTCGGAATACGACTGTGGCGGCGTCATCTCGCGCACAGAGACCAACGACAAGATTGGTTATATGGACCCGCTCCTCTTCCCTGTCTGCTCGTTCCTTGACCCCCGATACACGTTCACCGTGTCGAAGAAACAGACGGCGGC
>DBYW01000009.1:262-2848 GCA_002311645.1 Bacteroidales bacterium UBA1176 | reverse complement strand
GAGGACTCGACGCTACTGAACGACGGCTTCTGCGAGGCCGGTTTGAAGAGCCTGATGGTGAATGCCAAAGCATGTTTGGAGAACCCTGAAGACTATCGTGCCCGTGCCGAAATGATGTTTGTCTGTACCCTTGGCTGCAACGGCATCTATGCCCTTGGCAACAGCCCGTCAGGATGGCCCTGTCACGGTATCGAACACGCCCTGAGCGCCTACTACGACATCACCCATGGCGAGGGCCTGGCCATCATCACCCCGCGTTGGATGCGCCATATTCTCAGCGAGCGCACTCTTGACCGTTTCGTGAAATATGGTATCAACGTCTTCGGCATCGACGCTTCGTTGCCGAAACAGGAAATTGCAGAAAAGGCCATCGATGCCACCTACGCCTTCTTCGAGAGCATCAACATCCCAATGCACTTGCGTGAAGTTGGCATTGATGATAGCCGCATTGACGAAATGGCTCATCACATTGCTGTGAATGAAGGACTGGAGAATGCTTACGCGCCACTGACGGAGCAGGATATCAAAGAAATTCTTGTGGAATCATTATAAAACCAAGCGAACAATATGCAATATATAACATTAAATAACGGAGTGAAAATGCCCTTGCTGGGTTACGGCGTTTTTCAAGTGTCGCCCGCTGAGTGCGAGCGTTGTGTCAGCGATGCATTGGAGGTGGGATACAGAATGATTGACACCGCCCAAGCTTATCAGAATGAAGAAGGCGTAGGGAATGCCTGGCGCAAGAGCGGCATCAAGCGCGAGGACATTTTCCTCGTGACAAAAGTGTGGATAGCAAACAACGGGGAGGAAAAGGCAGCCAAAAGCATCGACGAAAGCCTGCGTAAGTTGCAGACAGACTACATCGACCTGCTGCTCATCCATCAGGCCTACGGCGACGTGTTCGGCACGTGGAGGGCAATGGAGAAAGCCTATCGCGACGGCAAGGCGCGTGCCATCGGCGTGAGCAACTTCCAACAAGCCCGCTTCTTCGACTTCGCCCACTATGTGGATGTAAAGCCGATGGTGAACCAGCTGCAATGCAATGCGATGATCCAGCAACGCGAAATCGAGCCCACGCTCAACGAGTTCGGCACCAAGATGATGGCTTGGGGACCGCTGGGTGGTCAGGGCGTGGATGGCATCATCAAGAGCGACCTGCTGGCCGGCATTGGTGCCAAGTACGGCAAGACCGCCTCGCAAGTAGCCCTCCGATGGCTCATTCAACGCGGCATCGTGGCCATCCCGAAATCCACCCACAAGGAACGCATGGCGCAGAACTTCAGCCTCTTCGACTTCACCCTCACTGATGACGACATGACCCGAATTGCCACGATGAACCAGCACGACACCGGCACTGTCAATTTCAATGACATGAACTTTGTGAAGTACCTGATTGAGACTTACGGGTAACAAAAAAGCAAAATCAAACATAAATCTATACAAGATAAAATGAAAAGATCTCTTATTATCGGAATGATTGTCGCCACAACGATGTTTGCCTCGTGCGGCAGCAAAACCTCCACAACAGAAAAGGAAATGAATACTTTGAGTTTTAACCAAGAGCAGGCCGCCGCAATGTCGGCCATCGCCTGCAACGAGGCCAAAGCCGACTATACTGCCTTGGCCGAGTCCATCGATAGCGGCTTGGATGCCGGCTTGACGGTCAACCAAATCAAGGAAGCCCTGTCGCAACTCTATGCCTACACGGGTTTCCCGCGTTCTCTGAATGCCCTTGGCACTTTGCAGAAGGTCTTGGAGCAATGCAAGAGCGAAGGCAAAACCACTGATGAAGGTGTTGAGGCATCGCCGCTGCCGAGCAATTACAATGCTCTGGCACAAGGCACCGAGGTACAGACCAAACTGTCGGGGCAGCCGTTTGACTACAAGTTCTGTCCCGCCGAAGACTACTATCTGAAAGCACATCTCTTCGGCGACATCTTCGCCCGTGACAATCTCACCCACGCCGACCGCGAGTTGGTGACCGTGAGTGCCCTGGCCGGTTTGGAAGGCGTGGAGCCACAGCTGGCCGCTCACGTGCGCGGCGCTCGTAATATGGGCCTGACCGATGCTCAGCTGCTCGCCATCCCGAAGGTGTTNNGTGTTGCAGGAGCGTGTGGGCAAAATTGAGGCGCACCGCGTCGCCGTGGCCATTCAGCAGTTGGGCATCAAAGATTCTGTCAACGACCATATTGCCAGCGACATATACGTCCAGAACTACGTTGACTTGAAGTCAAATTGGCGGCGGGGCGAGCCGAACACCGCCTACGCACAGTACTTCATCGGCAACAGCTATCTTGCTCCCTACGACGGCGGTATGGTCAACGTAACCTTCGAGCCGGGTTGCCGCAACAACTGGCACATCCACCACAAGCAGGTGCAAGTGTTGGTGTGCGTGTATGGCCGCGGTTGGTATCAGGAATGGGGCAAACCCGCCGTCAAGTTAGAGCCCGGCGTAATCATCGAGATCCCAGAAGGCGTGAAGCACTGGCACGGCGCCGCCAAAGACAGCTGGATGCAGCACCTTACCTACCATAAGGACGTGCAAGAGAAGGCTGATAATGAGTGGTTGGAGCCTGTCAGCGA
>DBYW01000009.1:0-196 GCA_002311645.1 Bacteroidales bacterium UBA1176 | reverse complement strand
GCAGTCCTCGCCGTGGCTTTCGCTACGGGCTGCAACGGACAGAATAAAAACAACGCAGCGACGCACGACCGTGCGTCTCAACAAACCTCAAATCCAGGAAATATGAAAAATTCCATCGTCATTTTCTTCTCCCATGCGGGGGACAACTATTCCGTTGGCGTCATCGACACGGGCAACACCAAGATTGTGGCCGACT
>DBYW01000001.1:133456-138145 GCA_002311645.1 Bacteroidales bacterium UBA1176 | reverse complement strand
GACGACAACCCCGTCACGCTCTGCCAAGGCGAAACGCACTCCTGGCACGGCATGACAATCTCCGAGACCGGACTCTATGCCGACACCGTGGCCAACAACTTCGGTTGTCTTGACATCTACAGAATCTCCGTCACCGTCAACCCGAGCTACCACGCCGAGGAAAGCGACACCATCTGCGACTCCGAGCTGCCTTACATCTGGAAGGGCTTCACCCTGAACGCCGCCGGCGAACGCAACCTCAACCTGCAGACCGTCAACGGATGCGACAGCTCCTTCCACTTCACGCTCGTCGTCAACCCCACCTACAACGAGAGCACCTCTGCCATCATCTGCCAGAGCGAGGCCCCGTACAACTGGCGCGGCACTGACTACAGCGTCAGCGGCATCTACAGCGACACGCTGCAGACCGCCAACGGCTGCGACAGCATCCTCACGCTCAACCTCACCGTCAACCCTGAGTACACCTTCACTTCAACCTACACCATCTGCGACAATGAGACCTTCACATGGCGCGGCAACTCCTACAACGCCACGGGCACCTACTACGACTCGCTTTCAACCGCCGCGGGCTGCGACAGCGTATACGTGCTCAACCTCACCGTCAACCCGACCTACATCTTCCGCGACACCGCCACCATCTGCAGCTACGAGACCTACACCTGGCGCGGCAACTCCTACAACACCACGGACGTCTACTACGACTCCCTGCAGACCGCTGACGGCTGTGACAGCATCTACGCACTCCACCTCACCGTCAACCCGGCCAGTGTGATCGACGACAACCCCGTCACGCTCTGCCAGGGCGAAACGCACTCCTGGCACGGCATGACAATCTCCGAGACCGGACTCTATGCCGACACCGTGGCCAACAACTTCGGTTGTCTCGACATCTACAGAATCTCCGTCACCGTCAACCCGAGCTACCACGCCGAGGAAAGCGACACCATCTGCGACTCCGAGCTGCCTTACATCTGGAAGGGCTTCACCCTGAACGCCGCCGGCGAACGCAACCTCAACCTGCAGACCCTCGACGGTTGCGACAGTTCCTTCCACTTCACCTTGATCGTCAACCCGACCTACAACGTGAACACGCCTGTCACCATCTGCCAAAGCGAAGCTCCTTACAACTGGCGCGGCACTGACTACAGCGTCTCGGGCGTCTACAGCGACACCCTCCAGACCGTCCACGGCTGCGACAGCATCCTCACCCTCAACCTCACCGTCAACCCTGAGTACACCTTCACTTCAACCTACACCATCTGCGACAATGAAAGCTACAACTGGCGCGGCTACACCCTCAACATGGCTGGCACCTACTACGACTCGCTTTCAACCGCCGCGGGCTGCGACAGCGTATACGTGCTCAACCTCACCGTCAACCCGACCTACATCTTCCGCGATACCGCCACCATCTGCAGCTATGAGACCTACACCTGGCGCGGCAACTCCTACAACACCACGGACGTCTACTACGACTCCCTGCAGACCGCTGACGGTTGCGACAGCATCTACGCACTACACCTCACCGTCAACCCGGCCAGCGTGATTGACGACAATCCCGTCACGCTCTGCCAAGGCGACTCCCACAACTGGAGAGGTCTGACAATCTCGCAACCCGGACTCTACACCGACACCGTCCCCAACAACTTCGGATGCCTCGATGTCTACAGAATCCAAGTCACCGTCAACCCGAGCTACCACTTCGAGGAGAGCGACACCATCTGCGACGACCAGCTGCCGTACATCTGGAAGGGCATCTCCCTGAACGCCGCCGGTGAACGCAACCTCAACCTGCAGACCCTCGACGGTTGCGACAGCTCCTTCCACTTCACCTTGGTCGTCAACCCGACCTACAACGTGAACACGCCTGTCACCATCTGCCAAAGCGAGGCTCCCTACAACTGGCGCGGCACTGAATACAGCGTCTCGGGCGTCTACAGCGACACCCTCCAGACCGTCCACGGCTGCGACAGCATCCTCACCCTCAGCCTCACTGTCAACCCGTCGATCAACAGCTTTGACACCGCCGTGGTGTGCAGCAACTCCCTGCCGTACCAGTGGCGTGGCAACAATCTCACAGCTTCCGGCCTCTACATCGACTCCATCCCGAACACCTATGGTTGTACCGATGTTTATCAACTGATACTCACAGTCAACCAAGTCATGGAGACGACAATCTATGATACCATCTGCCTCGGCGATGCATATCAAGCCCACGGCTTCGACACGCTGCCCACACAGTTCGGGACGCTCTACGACCAGATGACCCTCACCTCCGAGACAGGCTGCGACAGCGTGGTCAACCTTGTGCTGACCATAAACCGCACCTACGAATTCGTCACCAACGCTTCCACGTGCGACAACGAGTCTTACGAGTGGCGCGGCCAAAGCTACACTACAGCTGGCACCTACTACGACAACCTCGTCGCCTCCACCGGCTGCGACAGTATCTATGTACTGAACCTCACCGTCACACCGACATACGAGATCTTCGTTGAGGATTCTGCTATGAGAGAACATCTCTACACGGGCTATGGTCTCAACATCACACCCGCCGACTCTGGCATCTTCACATACGAAATCCGGAACACCACCATCAACGGTTGCGACAGCATCATCCACCTGACCTTGCACGTGGCTTACAACTACGGCATCGAGCAGCATGTGGCTGAACAACGCGAGTTCACTGTCTACCCGAACCCGGCCACCACGGTGGTCAATATCAAGGGCGAGGATATGCGCACAGTGTATGTCTACAATGCTTTGGGCAAACTTGTCCAAGTAGTAGAAGCCGATGATGAGGAGTTCGTCCAAGTGACGATCAGCGGATATGCTCCTGGATACTACTTCCTCAAGATCCAACTGTCCGACGGACAATTTGTCAACAAGAAAATTATTGTCAGGCCATAATTGGCCCTCTCAATAGTTGAAAAGGGTAAATAATAGTGTTCAGAAAGGATTCGACGCAAGTCGAGTCCTTTCTTTTTATATGATGCCACATTATATGATGCCACGCGTTCACCGCGGAATGGCATCAGCCACACGAGCAAATAAAGGAATGGATTTTATTGTGGACCTTACGGGACTCGAACCCGTGACCTCGTCCATGCGAAGGACGCGCTCTACCAGCTGAGCTAAAGGCCCATCAACGTATAATTCAGACACGGAACAACCGTGTCGTTTCAACGTTTCTTGAACGCTGCAAAAATAGTCTTTTTTCCAACATCTTCAAAAAAAACATATCAAGTGTATTTTGTACACACGATAAGATTTTTTTTCTTACTTTTGCGCTCTTGAAAAATAGAGCGGTAGATTATTTTAACAATTTGACAAACTGATAATTACAAGAAAATACAGCATAATGAAAATGAGTATTGGGAGCCTTCATTTCACCAAAGCGGGCCAATGTCTACGCGCCGTCGGCATCTTCCTGGCCCTCTTGTCCCCGTTAATCATCCCGGCGAAAGCACAGGACTCCGTCCATGTCAACATCGCCAAGGCCATTGAGATCGCCCTGTCGGAAGCACCGACCATGCACATTGCGGATCGCGACATCCAAATCAAGCAACTCTATCGGAAAGAGCAGATTGCCGCTCTTTTCCCGGATGTGTCGATTGCCTCTAACTACAACCGCACGCTGCTCAAGCAGACGATGTCGATGGATATGGGCGGCCAGACGATGAACATCAAGGTGGGCCGCGACAACACCTATTCCGTCGGCGCCAACCTGAGCCTGCCGATCATCGCCTTCCCGCTCTGGTCGAACCTCAAGCTCAGTGCAATGGACATTGAGCTGGCCCAGGAGGCGGCCCGCTCCTCCAAGCTGGAGTTGGTGAACCAGGTGAAACAGGCCTACTATATGTATTTATTGGCCAAGCAGTCGTATGATGTGCTGCAAAAGAGCTATGCCCAGTTGGAGGCCAGCAACCAGCTGGTGACCAACTCGTTCAACCAGGGCCTGGTCTCCGAGTTCGAGAAGTTGCGTTCCGACGTGGCGTTGCAGAACCAACGTCCGGCCGTCACCTCCGCCGAAAAGAGTGTGCGTCTGGCCATTATGCGTCTCAAGGTCCTCTTGGGAATGAATATGGACGAGCCCGTCATTTTCGACGGCAACCTCTCCGACTACGAACAGGGGGTGCTCAGTGCCAAGATGCCTTCGGAACAGGAAATCCAGTTGGCCCAGAACTCCGCCCTGCGCCAGTTGGACTTGGGCATCCGTGAGTTGGAGCAATCCAAGAAGATCATCCGCGGTTCCTCCCTGCCAATGCTTGCCTTGGCCGGCGCGTTCCAGTATTCCGGTATGGGCGACGACGGCGGTAAGTTCACCAACTATCCCTATTCGTATGTGGCACTCTCATTGCAGGTGCCGATTGTCTCGTGGGTGGCCACCTCCTACAAGCTGAAGCAGTCGGACTTGAACATCCAGAATATGCAGGACCAGCGGTTGGATGTGGAGCGAAACCTCCGTGTCGGGGTGCAGAGTTATCTGAACGATATGCAGCAGGCTATGGAGAGCATTGCCGCCGACCGCGAGACGATGCTTCAGGCGCAGAAGGCGTACGAGATAGCCCAGAAGCAGTATGAGGTGGGAATGAACACCTGGCTGGATCTGAACAATGCCGAGCTGACGCTCACCAGCACCCGGCTCACCTACTGCCAGTCCATCTTCAACTACCTCACCGCGAAAGC
>DBYW01000001.1:88548-133414 GCA_002311645.1 Bacteroidales bacterium UBA1176 | reverse complement strand
AGACTTAAGACTTTAGACCGAAGACCATAAGTCGTAAATTGCCAACCATTAATCGTAAATTGCAAATAAGAAAACCGCAAATATGAAAAAACTAACGTATGTAACAATTCTATTGGCCGTGGGTGTGATGACGCTCTGCGGTTGCAAAAAGAAAGAGGTCGTCACAGCCGGTGACCAGAAGATGACCATCCGCACACAACAGGTGCATTCCGAAGATGTGGACCAGACCTACGAATACACCGCCATCGTGGAGGCCAACGCCGTCAACAACATAGCCCCGCTCACGGGTGGCCGTATCGACAAGATCTACGTTGAGGTCGGCGACCGCGTGGCCAAGGGCAAGGTGCTCGTGCAGATGAACGAGAACAGCCTCAAACAGTCCAAGTCGCAGCTTGACAACCTCAAGACCAGCTTCCAGCGCATCGACGAACTCTACAAGGTGGGCGGATGCTCCAAGTCGGACTGGGATGCGATGAAGACCCAGCTGGATGTGGCACAGACCACCTACGACAATCTGTTGGAGAACACCCGTCTCATCAGCCCCATCTCCGGCGTGGTGACGCAGCGCAATTACGACAGCGGCGACCTCTTCGGCGGTCTGCCCGTGGTGCAGGTGCAGCAGATCACCCCCGTGAAGATGAACATCAACATTTCGGAGACCCTCTTCAAAAAGGTGAAGGTGGGTACGCCAGTGAGCATCCAGGTGGACGCCTACGGCGAGGAGGTCTTCAATGGCCGCATCAGCCTGATCTATCCTACGATGGACGGCGCCACGCACACCTTCCCCGTGGAAGTGACCCTCGCCAACACCGACAGCCGCGTGCGCCCGGGTATGTACGCCCGCGTGACCATCAACTTCGGCACCCAGAAGCACGTGGTGGTCCCCGACGAGGCCATCTTCCGCCAACAGGGCTCCGGCAACCGCTATGTCTATGTCTATAAAGATGGTAAGGTCTCCTTCAACCAGGTTGAAATCGGTCGCCACCTCGGCAAATCCTACGAACTCCTCTCCGGCAACGTTCAGGACGGCGACCTCGTGGCCACCACCGGTCTCGCACGTCTGAAAGACGGGTTGGAAGTCAATGTAGAGGGGAAATAGCTATTAGCCATTAGCTATTAGCTATTAGCTATTGGCCTATTGATAACCAAAGGTAAAGGTTCTTAGTTAATAGTCATTGTCTAAATCATTAGTTATAATTTTGTAATCAACAGCTAAAAGCCAACGGCCAAAAACCAACAGCCAAAAGCCAATAGCCAACAGCAAGAATTATGAGTTTATACCAAAAATCGGTCGCAAGACCCATCATGACAGGGTTGATCTACATCGCCGTCATCATCATCGGCATCTTCTCCCTGACCAAGCTGCCGGTGGACCTCTTCCCACATATGGACAGCAACACCATTATGGTGCTCACTGTCTATGGCGGCGCGAGCGCGGAAGATATCGAGGACAACGTGTCCAAGCCCATCGAAAACGTGCTCAACACCTTGAGTGACCTCAAGCACATCACCTCCAACTCCAAGGAAAACTACTCCATCGTCTATCTGGAGTTTGAGTATGGTGTGGATATAGAACAGAAAACCAACGATGTGCGCGACAAGCTGGATATGGTGAAGTCGGCCCTGCCCGACGGCGCCAACCAGCCCTACCTGTTCAAGTTCAGCGCCGACGATATGCCGATTATGATGCTGTCGGTGCAGTCTGGACAAAGCACGCAGGCGTTGTACAAGATCCTGGACGACAAGGTCTCCTCCCCCCTGTCACGTATCAGCGGCGTGGGTGCGGTATCCATCTCCGGTGCCCCACAACGTGAAATCCAGGTCTATTGCGACCCCTACAAACTGGAGAGCTACAACCTCACCATCGAGACGATCGCCCAGATTCTCGGCGCCGAGAACCGCAACGTATCCCTCGGTATTATGGACGTGGGCTCCAAGACCTACTCTATGCGCGTGGATGGCGAGTTCAACAGCGCGGACGAGATGGAGAACGTGGTGGTCGGCAGTTATGCCAACAAGAATGTGTTCCTGAAGGATGTGGCTACCGTGAAGGATACCCTGCAGGAGCGTATGCAGGAGTCATACACCGACGGGGAACGCGGCGCTATGGTCATCATCCAGAAGCAGACCGGCGCCAACACGGTGCAGATCTGTAAGAAAGTCTTGAAGGAACTGCCCGACATCCAGCGCTCGCTGCCTGCTGACGTGAAGCTGAACGTGCTGGTCGATAACTCCGACAACATCACCAACACCATCGACAGCTTGGAGGAGACCATCCTCATTATCTTGCTGTTAGTGGTTGTGGTCGTGCTCTTCTTCTTGGGCAGATGGCGCGCCACCATCATCATCGCTATTGTGGTGCCCGTGTCGTTGATTGCGGCATTTATCTATTTGCTTGCAACGGGTAATACCTTGAACATCATCTCTTTGTCATCCATCTCCATTGCCATCGGCTTGGTGGTCGATGACTCCATTGTGGTGTTGGAAAACATCACCACGCATATCGAGCGCGGCTCGAAGCCCAAGGCGGCAGCCGTGTTCGCCACCAGCGAGGTCTCCCTTTCCATTATCGCTTCCACCTTGGTGATTATCGCCGTGTTCCTGCCGCTGACTTTCCTGACGGGTATGGCCGGCGTGCTCTTCAAACAGTTGGGCTGGATTGTCACCATCGTGATTGCCGTCTCTCTGGCGGCCGCTATGACGCTGACCCCGATGCTTTGTTCTCTCTTGCTGAAGAAGAATCCGAAAAAGAGCAAGTGGTTTGCCGCTGTTTACGGTCCTATTGAGAAATTCCTTATTCGTTTGGACGAAGGCTATGCCCGTCTGCTTCGCTGGTGTGTCAACCACCGCAAGACGGTTGTCGGTATCGCTACAGGCGTCTTTCTGGGCAGCCTCTCGTTGCTGTTGGTGATTCCCACGGAGTTCTTCCCGACACAGGACAACGCCCGTCTGAGCGTCACGGTGAAGCTGCCGCAAGGCACCCGCGTGGAGACCACCAAAGCGCTGGGTGACCAGATTGTGAACGAAATCCGGGAGAAATATCCGAACGAGATCAAATCCATCAACTATTCTGTGGGTATGCCCGATGAGGACAATACGTGGAGCTTGATGCGCGATAATGGCACGCACCTGCTCTCCTTCAACATCCGTCTGGTGAAGAAGACCGAGCGTGACAAGTTCATCACCGAGATTTCCGACGGCATCCGGGCATTGTTGCGTCAGCATATCGAGATTGTCTCCTCGACAGTCTCCACCGGTCAGGGCAATATGGGTGGACAATCCACTGTCGATATTGAGCTTTATTGCTATGACTTCAACACTACCGACCAGTTTGCTGCAGACCTCGCTGCGCGTATGCGGCAGGTGGAGGGCTGCTCCGAAGTGGTGATCAGCCGTGACGAATATACTCCCGAGTTGGAGGTGGTGTTCGACCGTCAGAAGTTGGCCGAGAACGGACTCAACTCCACGACGGCGGCTGGCTATGTGCGCAACCGCTTCAACGGCTACACGGCATCGCAGTTCCGTGAGGACGGTGACGAGTACAACATCCGTGTGCGTTATGCGCCCGAGTTCCGTGATGACATACACGCCATCGAGAACATCTTGATGTACAACAATATGGGTAAGGGTATCCGCGTGGGCGATGTGGCCCAGGTGGTGGAAACCTTCACCCCGCCGACCATCGTCCGTAAGGACCGTGAGCGTATGGTCAAGGTCTCCTGTGTGGTTGCCAAGGGCGCTGTGTTAAGTGAACTGGTGGCATCCGCGCAGAAAGAACTCGATCAGATGGACATTCCCGCCACCCTTGACTACAAGATCGGTGGTACGTGGGAAGACCAGCAGGATGCTTTCGGCGATATGTTCGTGTTGATGGCTCTCATCGTGATGTTGGTCTATGTGGTGATGGCGGCCCAGTTTGAGTCGTTCAGCTATCCGTTGGTCATTATGGGGTCTATTCTCTTCGCCCTCACGGGCGTGTTGATCGGTTTGGCCGTCACCCGCACCGCCTTGGGCATTATGGCGTTGATTGGCTTGATGATGCTGATCGGTATTGTGGTGAAGAACGGTATCGTGCTGATCGACTACACGAGCTTGTGCGTGGAGCGCGGCATGAGCATCAAGGAGGCGGTCGTCGCCGGCGGCCGTTCCCGTCTGCGCCCCATCTTGATGACCACGTTGACCACGGTTTTGGGTATGATCCCGTTGGCCGTTGACAAGGGCGAGGGTGCCGAGATGTGGAACTCGATGGGTATGGTCGTGGCCTGGGGTCTCACCTTCTCCACGATGGTGACACTGATTCTCATCCCGATCCTGTTCAGCAAGTTCGCCGAGTGGAACGCCAAGGGTGCCGCCCGCCGCCGCGAACGCCGCGAACGGAACAAAGCCCTGGGCGTGAATGAAGTATAGTGAACAGTGAATAGTGACCAGTGAACAGTGAACAGAAAGCAGATCACTGTTCACTGTTCACAGATCACGGATAATCAATTCAACAAATCAACAATTCAATATACAATGAAAGCCGTCTTCATATCATTATACCAAGCCTTCTACGACGAGGTGATGGAAATTTTAGACAAAAACGAAATCCGCGGGTTCACCTTCTGGAACGAGGTGCAGGGCCGCGGCAGTGACAACGGCGAGCCCCACTATGGCACGCACGCCTGGCCGACGCTGAACTCCGCCGTGCTGGCCTTTGTGTCCGACGAGAAGGTTAAGCCGTTGCTTCACGACATCCACGAGTTGGACCTCTCCGCCGAGCAGCAGGGCCTGCGTGCCTTCGTGCTGAATGCCGAGGAGGTGACCGACAAGGACTTGTAGGGTGATGAATATCGAAGAATTCCGGGAGTTCTGTCTCTCGTTAGGCGAGGTGGAGGAGAAGCTGCCCTTCGCGAAGATGCCCGGCGGCGACACCTTGTTGGTGTTTTACGTCTGCGGTCACACTTTCTGCTACTGCGACCTCCACGAGTTCACCGTAGTGGTGAAGTGCCAGACGGAGCGCATCCCGGAGCTGCTCGCCACCGCAGAAGGCGTGGAGCCTCCCGACAGCCACTTCAGCACCAAGTACTGGATCGGCATCAACCTGCAAACCATTGACACAGAGTTGCTCAAGGAGCTGACATGGAACTCGTTTGAGATTGTGAAGGGGAAGTATACGAAGAAGAGGAAATAATCCCTCTTTGCTCTTATCGGCAAAAAATGTATCTTTGCCGAAAATAACACTTTTATGAAAAAAACACTGACAATCTGCATTCTACTGACAATTTGTTGGATGGGCACCCTCTCCGCCCAGGTTCAACATTTCACTTGGCAAAACGTGCAACGCGAGTATCTCGTGCGCACCCCTGCGAATCACGACGGTCTCCTGCCCGTGATGTTCTTCCTCCACGGTTTGGGCGACAACATCACCCGCTGTGACCAGGAGTTCAACTTTGGACAAATAGCTGAGGATTTCGGTTGGGCGATTGTGGTGCCGCAGGCCCGCAACTTGGGCATGGGTACCATGTGGAATGTGGGCATGACGAACAGTGATGTTGATGACGCCGGCTTCCTACTGGCACTCCTCGACTCGCTGACGGCGCAGTATCAGCTCGATCCCGACAGTGTTTTCTTCACCGGTTTCTCCATGGGCGGCTTCCTGACGCACCGCATGGCTATCGAGCACGGCGACCGCATCACTGCGTGTGCGCCCGTGAGCGGCCTGATATACAACGCACAGGCATCCCTGACTCCCGTTGCACCCGTGCGGATGCTCCACATCCACGGCACTAACGACAACGTAGTGGGCTACAACGGCTACTCCTCCGCCTTCGGCATGACACTTGGCCTCGGAGTGGACGCCATCATGGACTACTGGCAGAACACCAACGGCTGCACGGGCGAACCCGCTATAGACACACTCCCCGATCTCAAGAACGACGGACTGCGTTTCATCCGCTACACCTACAACTGCGGCACCGACCTGCAGCATCTGAAAGTGGTGGGCGGCACCCACACGTGGTACGATGACCAGTATGATGTGGATTACAAAAATGTCATCTACGAATTCTTCACAGGGCGCAGTGCTCCTTCCGGAATTCCCGATCGCAAGACCGGACAACTGCGGGTCTGGCCGAACCCCACAAACGGGAATCTCAACATCCAGCTGCCCGATTCCGATTCACCGGCCCAAAATATCAAGGTTTTCGATGTGTATGGGAAAGTGGTGGATGTGGTAGAGACGCAGCGCGCCGCGTCTCTGCAGACCGTGCAGATCAATTTGTCCCGTTACCCTGACGGTGTCTATTTTGTGCAAGCGGGCAACAGCGCAGTAACGAAGGTTGTGGTGGCGCGTTAATATTTTCCCGCAGATTTCGCAGATTAGCGCAGAAAAAAATCTGCGTCAGTCTGCGAGTTCTGCGGGAGATATCCAATAGACTTTTATATCATCATCTTTTCCAATCTTGTCCAGTCGATTTCTGGGTGAGGTTGGAAGAAACGGTCGTGCCTTTTGGAACGGTACAGCAAAGTGTCTTCGGGGTTGATGTTCCATTGCGTGTCGTCTTCGGTGATGGCGACCGGCAGGTCTTCCGTCCCGTAACAGAGGTAGAGCCATTCTCCAAAGTGTTTTTTGAACAGTTCCGGTTGGCACCAAGCCTGCACGGTGCAGGAACAGAAACACCAGATGTCGTCCATCAGATCGCAAAGAACTTGACGTGACACACCGCACGGGAAGGTGACAGCATAACTGCCCTCGCCGCGTTTCCAAAGCAACGGCACATTTTCAAGTGTGCCCTCGTCCTCTGCCATACTGTCCAAAATCCGTTTCTCCAGCTGCTCGTAGTCGGTCACGTTGTCCAGCAGGATGAAAGTGGTGGTATCCACGGGGTTGCGGAACCGTTCCTCTTGAATGGCGGCAAGTTGTCTGAGCTGTTCCTTTTTGAGCAGTTGTTCTTTCAATGCCCTCTTGCGCATGATTCGATTATAAAACAAAGCGGCATAGAGGAAATACAGGGAGCCTCCGACCATCATCAGTATGATGAGATAGGCAAAAAAACCGGGCGACCAGAAGGGGGCAGACAGGAGCTCCTTTATGAAGAGAAACGGCACCAAAGCGAAAATCAACGCTGTAAGGACGCATAACAGTCGGCCTATTATATTTCCAATTTTATCCAGAAACTGCATTCCAATATTATTTCGGTGCAAAAATATTCTTTTTTTCTTTTGTAACTTTTTTTTATTTTCGTTTGTAGAAACAAAAAAATTGTATATTTGCAGCCTCGAAAAAAATTAAAATTACTAATATATGAAAAGAGTGTATAATTTTCTCGTCTTGGTTTTGATGCTTGCCTTATCTGGCACAGTATCAACAACTTACGCACAGTGTAACAACGACGTAATGCTCTATGGCGGCAAGGCTTCCGGTTCTTGCAAAAAGGGCATTGCTGTGGCTATCGGACAGCATGAAACGCCGACGGCCGCGCTCAGTCTGCCCCATTTCAAGGGTGGCAACAAAGCAATGTGCCGCTACATCAACAAAACAAAAGTGTATCCGGTGAATTTGAAGAGCCAGCGCGCTTCCGGCACGGCTATTGTCCAAGCCAAAGTTTTGGCTGACAGCACTCTGACCGACATTGAATTGGTCACCAGTTCCGGTTACAAAGAGATGGACGACGAAGCTCTCCGCGTAGTCAGATCATTCCCGAAAATGTGTCCGGCTACCCAAAGCTGCACCGCACAGGATATGATCATGCAAATTCCCATCACTTTCTCCATGGAGGAGGAAGAGGCCAAGGCAAAACTCGCTCAGCAGAAAGAGATGGTGCGGAACATCGGACCCATCACCCTCTATTTCGAGAACGACCGTCCGGATCCCAGAACCAAGAACGACTACACCAGCACAGAGTACAAAGGCCTTTACGATGCCTACATGAACCAAATGAACACCTACGTCACCGAAGCAGGCAAGGGTCTCACCGGCAACGCCAAGACGCAGGCCGAGAATGAGGTTCGCACATTCTTCAACGACTCCATCGCCACTGGCTATGACCGTCTCCAGAAGCTGACCAACACGCTTGTTGACTTGCTGGAAGAAGGCAGCTCCGTCTCCTTCACCATCAGCGGCTTTGCCAGCCCGCTCAGCAACAACGACTACAACATGCATCTCTCCAAACGTCGTATTGAAAGCGTGCTCAACTACATGAAGCAGGCCAACGGCGGCAAACTTGCCCCGTACATCAACGGTGAAAAGTCTGGCTTGACCATCTACAAGAACCCCAACGGTGAAGTCAACCACCCCGAGCCTTCCCAAGCCCAACGCGTGACCGTCTACGGTCTCCAAGCCGCCAAGGACAGACGCATCGTCATCCACAATCTCATCGTCAAATAATTTGACTATCCTTATCAACACATATAGAGCGGGACGCAAAAGCATCCCGCTTTTTTTAGCACAATAGTCCAAACAAAACCGCAAAATCAATGGAAAACCAACCCCATCACGTGCGTCCCTCCTGGGATGAATATTTCATGGAAATTGCCGACACGGTCAGCAAGCGCGCCACCTGCGACCGCGGACGCAGCGGCTGCGTGATCGTGCGCGACCGGCAAATTCTTGTCACCGGCTACGTAGGTTCCCCGAAAGGTCTGCCACACTGCGACGACGTGGGGCACCAGCTCAAGAGCACCGTCCACGAAGACGGCACCGTGACGCAGCACTGCGTGCGCACCGTCCATGCCGAGCAGAACGCCATCTGCCAAGCCGCCAAGTTGGGCATCTCCCTCAACGGCGCCACCCTCTACTGCCGGATGACACCTTGCCGCGTCTGCGCCATGCTCATCATCAACTGCGGCATCGTGCGCGTGGTGTGCGCACAGAAATACCACGCCGGCGCCGAGTCCGAAGAGATGTTCGCCAAGGCCGGCGTCCAAATCGAATTCTTCTCTGACGAAGTAGTAAAATACAGCAACCAATAAAAAAAAAGCATGTCCACATTTCTTTGGGATTCCATCGCCTTCGGCCCCATACACAGCCGCCGGCTGGGGCACTCTCTCGGCATCAACCTCCTGCCCACCGATGTCAAAATTTGCTCCTTCAACTGCCTCTACTGCGAGTGCGGTTGGACTTTGGAGAAGCGCCTGACAGCTCGCGATTTTTATCCAGTAGAGATTGTGCTGCAGGCCATTGAGCACAAACTTAATGCTTGTAAAAACCTCGACGTCCCTGTGGACAGCATCACCTTTTCCGGCAATGGGGAACCGACCCTGCACCCCTGTTTCGACCAAATCATCGACGGCCTCATTCCCCTGCGCGACCTATATTATCCCAACGCCGTGATTTCCTGCCTCTCCAACGCCACACAACTGGCACGTCCAGAGGTACGCACGGCGCTCCAACGCATCGAAAACCCCTTGCTCAAGCTCGATGCCGGCACCCAAGAGATGCTCGACACCATCAACTACCCCATCGTGCCCGTTGACATTGAAGAGGTAACCGGGCACCTCAAGTCCTTTAACGGCAACCTCATCATCCAATCCATGTTCCTTAGTGGAGAGAAGGACGGCGTGCCCTTCGACAACAGTGCAGAACCCAACTTCACGCAATGGCTGCGCCGCGTAGCCGACATTCATCCCCGCAAGGTGATGATCTACTCCCTCGACCGCGAGACCCCCGCCCTTCAACTCCACAAATTCGACAAGGGAAAACTCGAAGAAATTGCCGAAAAAGTCCGCGCCATCGGAATCCCCACCGAAACGTACTGATACGATCATTCGACTGGCGGCCTCCTCCTTCAGAAGGGAGAATGGTGCGTCCGCAAAATATGCCCGTCGGCCACAAAATCATAGTTCCCCGACATTTGTCCCTATTCCCTTTTTTTGTATCTTTGCGCGTTTTTATAAAATGGTGAAACATGTTTACTGGAATCATTGAAAAAACGGGCAAAATTGTTGATATAAAAAAAGATAGGACCAATTACGACTTCACCTTGGAAGTCGATTTCGCAGATGAATTGTCCATAGACCAGAGCATGGCACACGATGGCTGCTGCCTCACCATCGTGAAACTCGACAAAGAGAAGAAACAGTACGTGGTCACCGCCATGGAAGAGACGATGTTGAAGACCAACCTCGGGCACTGGCAGGTGGGCGGCGAGGTGAACCTCGAGCGCAGCATGCGCATGGACGGTCGCTTTGACGGCCACATTGTGCAAGGTCACGTCGACCAGACAGCCACTTGCGAAAAAGTGGTTGATGAGAACGGCAGTTGGCGCTACTATTTCACCTACGACACCACCAAGAACAATTTCACCGTGCCCAAAGGCTCCATTTCCGTGAACGGTGTGAGTCTCACCGTGGTGGACTCCGAGAAAGGGCGTTTCTCCGTGGCCATCATCCCATACACCCACAAGGTCACCAATTTCCACAACATCAAGCCCGGCACCGTGGTCAACATCGAGTTCGACGTATTCGGCAAATACGTCCAACACCTCATCGAAGAATATTTTGCCCAGCAGCAAAAATAAAACCACCCAAATGCCGTTATACTTTTTTAATTTGGCAGACACAACGACAACCTTTTGAAATTGAAACAGAAAAAAAACATAACCAACATATTGCTCTTCATCCTCCTCGTTGCCGCGATGTGGGGCATGACGAGTTGTTCAACCTCCAAGAACACTTTCCCGAACCGCGTCTATCACAACGTGACCTGCAAATACAACGTGTTGTGGAACGGACAGCAAGCCATGAAGGCCGCAGAGGCCGAACTGGCGAAGCTCTCGAAGGACAATTACACCACCATCCTGCCGGTCTACTATTATCCTGCCAAGAGCGACCTTGGCGCCGCCCTGCCGCAATTAGACCGCACCATCGAGAAATCCTCCAAGGCCATATACAAGCATTCTATGCTTTTCAAGGGCAAGCAGTATGTCAAAACCATCGACGACGCCTATCTCATCATGGGCAAATCCTACTTCTACAAGCAAGATTATCCCCAAGCACAGCGCGTCTTCACCTATATCACCCACAATTTCCCCCAGGCCAACACCTACAACGAGGCCGCTGTCATGTTGGCACGCACCGCCATGCGCCAGAACTATTTCGCTTCCGCTGACGAGCAACTCGAGAACCTCCATTATCTGGCCACCAACAAGAAGAACAAGAAATTCAACGTCCTCTTCAACGCAGCCAAGGCCGAGTATCATCTCACCGCCCCGGATGGCGACCGGCAAGAGGCCATCGACTACCTCAACAACGCCATCGACGCGCACCCCAAGCGCGAGTTCAAAGCCCGTCTAAACCTCATCCTCGGGCAGTTGTACGAGCAGATGAACCAACAGGCCGAGGCCCAGAAACGTTTCCAACAGGTCATCAAGAAATCCTCCAACTACGAGATGGTATTCAACGCCCAGATGCACTTGGCTTCCAACTACGACGGCACACCCTCTGCACGCAATGCCATCATGAAACAGTTCAAGAAGATGCTTGGTGAGGTCAAGAACGAGGATTTCAAGGATCAAATATACTACGCTTGCTCCGAAATTGCCCGTGTGGACGAGAACGACACCCTGCGCAAGAACTACCTTGCCAAGTCCGTCGCATCCTCTACCAACAATTATTATCAGCGCACTTTCTCCAGCCTCACCCTCGCCGATCTCTATTTTGAAGAGAACGAGTACCGCAAAGCCCAAGCTTACTACGACACCGCCGTGCTTAGTATCCCCAAAAACTACCCCAACTATGACCTGGTGATTCAAAAATCAAAGGTGCTCAAGGACTTGGTTGACAAGCTGAACGAGATTGACCTACAAGACAGCCTGCAACGCATTGCCAAAATGTCGGAAGGGCAGCGCAGGGCTTGGGTCCAGAAGATGATTGCCGATTACACCGAGGCGGAGCGCAAAGCCGCCGCCGAAGAAGCCGAGCGCATGCTGGCCCTCCAAAACGCATCCTCCTATACCAACATCAACACAACCACCTCCAACGGCAAATGGTATTTCTACAACCAACAGCTGGTCACTTCCGGTCAACAAGATTTCTACCGCCGTTGGGGCAGCCGCAAATTGGAGGACAACTGGTTCGTCAGCAACAAACAACAGATTTCCTTCGATGACATGGCACTCATGAATGACCCGAGTTTGGCCACTGACACCACAGAATACGACGAGGACGGCAACCCCATTCCCAAGCGCGAAACCGACCCAAAAAAGGAGGCCTATTACCTACAGGATCTTCCTCTTACTCCTGGCGCCATTGACAGTTCCAACGCCATTATCGCCAAGAACCTGTATGAGGCCGGCTATATCTATCGTGACTTGCTTCATGACATCCCGCGTGCCTGCGCTTCATTTGAATCCTTGATTCAACGATTCCCCAAGAGCGAATATACCCTGCCCTCCATCTACCTCCTCTACACTCTCTACCAAGGTGTTGACCAGTCCAAGTCAGACCACTACAAGAACCTGATCCTCACCCAATATGGCGACACGGACTATGCCAAGCTCATCAACGACCCGCACTACTACGAGCGTCTTGCAGATCGGGAGAAGACCTTGGAACGGCAGTATGAGAGCCTGTATGCACAGTTTAACAACAAACAATGGGCAGCTGTTGTACGTGCCGCAGACGAGGCCATTCCCCAATGCACAGATCCCGTGCTGAAGTCCAAATACACGTACCTCCGCACCGTAGCCGCAGGGCAGGTCTACAACGAAGACACGCTCATCCGCGGCCTGCAATACATCATCAGCGAGTTCCCCACCACTGAAGTGGCCGACCTTGCCCGGACCTATCTGTCAATCTTTGACGCACAGAGAATTGCAGCCCTCAACCAAACGTCCACCACAGATGCGACGACTTCCGATGCAGACCTCGCGCAAGAAGATGACAAAAAAAACGACGCAACCGCCAACGCCCCCAAGACGCAAAACCAAACTCCGACCAACCCGTTCAACTACAACGGCAGCGAGATGCACTATGTCATCCTCTTGGTCACCACGGCCAACATTCCTGTGCAGACCGTCAAGCAAAACTTGGCCAGTTTCAACCAAACCTACTTTAGCCTGCAACGTTTTAATGTCAGCAGCTTCTACGTCAACAACACGCAGCAGATGGTGACCATCGCCAAGTTCAACGACGCCGAGCAGGCCATGAACTACTACAACATATTGGTCAAAAATGATATGTTCAGCTCCGACATCAACAACAAAACCATCATTCCGTACGCCATTTCCGCCGTCAACTACACCACCTTCTACAACAACACGGAGGGTCGTGTATTTTACGACGACTTTTTCAAGGAGCATTACTTGCGAGATTAATAACCAATCCAGAACATAAAAAGTAACGAAACATAGAGATTATGAAAGAAATTGATACCCGCGAAAATTACAGCAATGCTTTGAATGTCATTGCACAAGGAACCCAATTAGAGGGCAGCATCATCACCAGTGGCGACTGCCGCATCGATGGCGTGGTGAAAGGCAACCTCACCTCCAAGGCGAAAGTCATCATTGGCCGCAGCGGCAAAGTGGAAGGCAACGTGAACTGCGCCAACATTGAGATTGAAGGCACCATTCAAGCCGAGAGCCTGAACGTCACCGAGCTGGTTTCCCTCAAGTCCACCGCCAACGTCATCGGCAACATCATCACCGGCAAGATAGCCATCGAGCCCGGCGCTGAGTTCTCCGGCAACTGCAAGATGAAGAACCAGCGTCCTGCCAATCCGACCCCCAGCCCCGCGCAACAACCTCAGAACAGATAACGCGGACACCCAATGTCCAACGAAAAACGTTCTCCGGCACATTCGCTGCATAATTACGCCTACTACTCCAACATGGGGATAGAGATGGGCGTGATTATTGCGCTTGGCGTGTTCGGTGGCATCAAGTTGGATCAGAAACTAAACTGTTCACCCGCATTCACCATCACGCTCTCGCTGGCAGGCGTGGCCATTGCCATGTATGTGATGATCAGAACCGCGCTCCGAAACCCTAACAAGAAACAAGATGAGCAAAAAAATACCCATTAGGAAATTCTCCTTCCGCATCATTATTTTTTCCGTCATCATCGCCGGGCTCACCGTGCTTTTTCAATGGTTCTTTCCGCAGCACGCCTCTCCTGCCCTACCCTTCATCGTGCTCTTCTTCTTTGTCATCACCCTGTTCTCCATGTTCATCGTACTACGCGACGACCAAGGCAAAGAGGGCAAGCGCTTCGTCTCCAACTACATGCTGTCGCGCGTCATCAAATTACTATCGTGCCTGCTATTCTTGGGCCTCTACATTTTCCTCAACAAGCCTGATGCTGTCCGCTTCGCCATCGCCTTCCTTGTCATCTATTTCCTATATTCCATATTCGAGGTCGTGCTGTTGCGCATGGAGAACAAAGAGATGTCGAAATAAACCTTACCGAAAAAAACACCCACAATGAATACATCCCGTAAAATTTTCGACGACCTATATTACATCGGTGCCTCCGACCGTCGGTTGGCTCAATTTGAGAACATGATGCCCGTGCCCAACGGCGTTTCCTACAATTCATACGTCGTACTCGACGATAAGACCGTCCTTTTGGACACGGCCGACAACGCTGTAGGCGCACAGTTCTTGGAGAATCTGCAATGCACGCTCGCCGGACGCCCGCTGGACTACATTGTCATCCACCACGTGGAGCCCGACCATCTCGCGCTTCTTGAGGAGGTACTGTTGCGTCACCCGCAAGCCACTGTGTTTTGCAGTGCCATGGCCGGCAAGTTCATCCAACAGTTCTTCCCCCATGGCCTGAAGGCCACCATCCAAACCCTCAAGGAGGGTGACACAGTCTGCTCCGGCAAACACACTTTCACGTTCGTGTCAGCGCAGATGGTACACTGGCCTGAGGTGCTGGTCTCATTCGAAAACGTGTACGGCATCCTTTTCTCCGCTGATGCTTTCGGCACGTTTGGCGCCTTAGGCGGCAATCTCTATGCCGACGAGGTCAACTTCGACCGCGACTGGCTCGACGATGCCCGCCGCTATTACACGAACATCGTGGGCAAGTACGGCATCCAGGTGCAGAACCTTCTCAAAAAAGCCTCCGCACTCGACATCAAGATGATTTGCCCACTGCACGGTCCCGTCTGGCGGAAGAATCTCGACTATTTCATCCAGAAACATGACATCTGGAGCCGCTATGAGCCGGAACAAAAAGCCGCCGTTGTCCTTTACGGCTCCATGTACGGCCACACAGAATCTGCCGCCGCTTTCATCGCCAACAAATTGGCCGACAAAGGATTCCTGAATGTCCGCATGTACGACGTCGGTGCCACGCACGTCTCATATCTCGTGTCAGAGACTTTCCGCTGCAGCCACATCGTCTTGGTGGCACCCACCTATAACGGCGGTCTCTACCCGCCCATGGAGAACTACCTGCTCGATCTCAAGGCACATTTCTTACAGGGTCGCGCGTTCGGCATTGTGGAAAACGGCACTTGGGCACCCGTGGCTGCCAAAGAGATCCAGAAAATCTTCGCAGAGATGAAGCCCAACACCCTTGTCGAGCCTATCGTCACCCTCAAGTCCGCCATGAAAGACGAACAAATGGAGGAAATTGACAGGCTGGTGGAAGCATTGGGATAACCCATTCAAAGCACTGATATTCTCTGTAGGCCAATGATTCTGTTGGCTTACAGTCTCCCTATACAAGAAATCTCATCGGGCAATGCGATGTTCTCCGACAGGAGGATTACCATTGCCCGGTTTTTTGTGTCATCACCAGTGCCGAGGTCCAATTCATCCTTGAACACGACAGGGGTATCGCTATCGAGAAATCCAAACTGTTGGTAGAAGGGCTTAAGTTCCGGCGATGCGGGGATGAGCATGGCGGCGTCGAACCCGCGAGTGCGGGCAGCGGAGACTGCCTCGCGGATCACCTCGGTGGCGAGTCCTTTGCCACGATGCTCGGGCAACGTTGCGATGCCGTACAAGTAAGCCGTAGGGCCAAGCTCTGTACGGCAAGGGATGACAAATGCCATGGATACCACACGTCCCTCTTCGCGCCGCAAGAAAGCACCATCCGGAAAATAATAACGGGCAAGGAAACTGTGCACAAAAGAATCCTCATCACCAAAGCAGACCTGCCAGACATGGATGATGCTGCGCAGGTCAGAATCAAGACTGAGAGCCTGGATTTTGGGCGTCATGTCCACGGGCATATAGGAGAGCTTGGCCTTGCGCAGACCAGGAACTCCCATATCCTCCTCACGGTTAACAAGCGTATATTGAGGCGGCAGGTGCTGGGCAAAAAGGTGGTTGATCATGGCGTATGCGCCTTCGTAATTCGTGTCAGCCTTCTCCACATGAGTACAAAAAGTATGGTCATTGAGCGGCGAGCCATACGTAAAGGCCACGATTTGGCCATTGACACGCAACACGCCACCGAGGAGATGCAGATCCTCAAAGTGGTCGAAGGCACGACGGATGACCTGCTCTTCAGCGGAAAGTTCCACAGAAAAGTCCTGATGTTGCCCATACCAAGCACGATCCAGGCGGAAACATTCGTCAATGTCATCACGCGTCAGGTAATCGAAACTATACGGGTAGAGGCGCATGAACTTATTGACATGATTGCGTTTGGAAGCGAATTTGCGTCCACGCAAATCGGCAAGTTCAGCCCGCTCATAGATATAGTCCTCCAAACAGCGATTGCGATCAAGGACAAAGGAGCCAGGACACTGAGACAGGAGCTGGCCACACTCACGCTCGCTGAGGCTGACAAGCATCAGTGGATGTCCATGCTCTTCCGCCTCTTGCTGAAGCAAAGGGACAACCTCGCTATAGGGATGCGAGCCATCCGAATCGATGACCATATAGCCGATACGGCGCTTCCCATCGAGATGGCAACGGATAATGAGCCACGAATCCAACTCCACCCATTCAAATTGATACAAGTCTTGCCAACAATAGAGGTTGGAAAAGGTCCAGTCGCAAGTGGTTCGGTCGTTCTGAAAATATTTCAGGAAAAGAGGCCTGTCTGATATCTTAATAGGATGAAATATCATAGATCAGCAAATATCTTCATTTTCACATTGCAAAAATAGCATTTTTGTAGAAATTGGCAGAATAAAAAACATCGTACAAGCACAAGCGAAGGATAGTAGGATGTGTTTAAGCCTGTTTTCTGTTTTCCAATCCTTATTCTCTTTTTTTGTATTTTTGCAGCCAATAACATACATGGCATCGATGGGAAAGTTCGACCGGATAAGATCCATTTGGAACAAGGTGAAAAGCGAGTGGAAGACGCGCTATCGGCTCGTGTTCTCCAACGAGGACACCCATAAGCAGGAGTTTGTCATCCGCCGCATCACCATCCAACGCATGTTCGTGGTGGCCATCATCGCCGCATTTGTAATCATCCTGCTCACCACCTTGCTCATTGCCATCACGCCTCTGCGCCACTACATTTCCGGTTACACCGACCAGAAAGACTACAAGCTCTACAAGCAGACTGCCGCACGTGTGGACTCCTTGGAGCAAATCGTGGCGTACAACCAGGCTTTCATCGACAACTTCACCGCCATGATTGAAGGCAAGGCGCCCACCATCGACCAGATCGACGACGATGCCGAGAGCACTCCCAACACGCACACCACCATCCGTGACAAGAAACGCATGGCCGAGGCCGAGGAGTTAGAGGGACAAGCCGACCTCATCTTAGGGCGCATCAGCGAGGACAACACCACTCAAGCCAGCACTCCCGGACTTAGCGAGGCGCGCATCTCCGCCCTCACCATCTACCCGCCCGCCATCGGTGCCGTAACCCGTCCTTTCGACGCCTCCAAGAACCACTATGGGGTGGACATCGCCGCCACACGCAACTCAGTCATCGCCTGCATAGCCGACGGTGTGGTCATCGCCGCCCACTACAGTGCCACCGACGGCTACATCATCATCGTGCAACACCCCGGCAACCTCATCTCCGTCTACAAACGCAACGCCGCCCTTCTTAAACAAGCCGGCGCCCGTGTGCAAGCCGGCGACCCCATCGCTGCCATGGGCGACAAAGGCTCCGGCGAGGGCACATCCTCACACCTACACTTCGAGCTTTGGTACAACGGATTCCCCATCAACCCGCTCGACTATCTCGTCATTGAATAACACACAATGGAAAGAATCATCACTATAGACCCCGACATCGTCGTCGCACTCTACGGCAGACAGAACAACAACATCGACCTGCTGACACACATCTTCCCAAAACTTAAAATCATCGCCCGGGGCAACGAAATTAAATGTTCCGGCGAGGACAGCGAGGTCGAGCGTTTCGAGGGACGCATACATCGTCTCGAACAGCACCTCGAGGAGTTCGGCAAGCTCACCGAGACCGACATCCTCAACATCACATCGGAAGAAGACGACAATTTCTACCGCCTGCGCAGCAACGGCGACGTGCTTGTCCATGGCCGCGAAGGCAAAGTGGTGCGCGCCATCACACCCAACCAAAAACGTTTAGTGGACAGCACCGACAAAAACGACATGGTCTTTGTCATCGGGCCGGCCGGCACCGGCAAGACCTACACCGCCGTGGCCTTGGCCGTGCGCGCCCTCAAGAACAAGCAAATCCGCCGCATCATCCTTACCCGCCCTGCCGTCGAAGCCGGCGAGAACCTCGGTTTCCTGCCCGGTGACCTGCGTGACAAACTCGACCCCTACCTCCAACCACTTTACGACGCCCTGTGGGACATGATGCCCATGCAGAAACTCGTCTCCTACATGGAAGACAAAGTCATCGAGATAGCGCCCTTGGCCTTCATGCGCGGACGCACTCTCGACAACGCATACGTCATCCTCGATGAGGCGCAAAACGCCACCGCCGCACAACTCAAGATGTTCCTCACCCGCATGGGCAAGAACGCCAAATTCTTCATCACCGGGGACATCACCCAGATAGACCTGCCCAAGAACCAACAATCCGGTCTGATCCAGGCCCATCGTATTCTGGGGAAAATTCCGGGCATTGATTTCATCTTCATGGATGAGAAAGATGTGGTGCGCCACCATCTGGTCACCAAGATCATCAAGAGCTACGAAGAGTACGAAAACCTGCAAAGCCGGAAAGCGCAGGAGCGACGCGAGCAACGCGCCGCCGAAAACGCGAACATCAATTCTGCCGAACATGAGCAGGCCCTTTAGAATACGGCGTCTGCTACTTCCATTAGGATGGACTTTCGGCCAGCTGGCGCGCTTGCGTCGCAGGCTCTACCAACGCGGCGTGTTCCGTTCCTACAAAGCCTCCATCCCCACCATCTGCGTGGGCAACATCGCCATTGGCGGCACGGGAAAAACCCCGCACGCCAGCTATATCGTGAACCTGCTCTCGCAACAGCACCACGTCGCCATGCTCAGCCGCGGCTACGGACGCAAGAGCAAAGGCTTTGTGCTGGCCAACACCATCTCGCCGGAGCATCTCACCGCACAACTCATCGGCGACGAGCCCCTATTGCTACACAACCGCTTCCCGCAGCTGCCCATCGCCGTGGATGGCGACCGCGAACACGGGGTCCGCAAGCTGCAAGACTACGACCCCGACATCCAGGTCATCGTGATGGACGACGCCTACCAGCACCTCTCCTTCAACCCCTCAGTAAAGATGGTGCTTACAGAGTATCATCGGCCATACTTCCTCGACTACCCCCTGCCCGCCGGACGCCTGCGTGAGTTCCCCGACGCCGTGGCCGCCGCCGACTTGGTGCTCGTCACCAAAACGGACCAACCTGACGAACAGGTCAACCGCACCCAATGGCGCCGCGACCTCGGACTGCGCAACGACCAGCCCCTCTTCTTCACCTGCTATCGCTACGGCACACCCGAACCCGTCACGGTACCCGCCGCCGACCTTGACCCACACACAGCCGACGTTGTACTGCTCTCCGGCATCGCACGCCCGCAACCCCTCGAAGAACATCTGCGACAACACTACCACTGCATCCGCCATGTCAAGTTCCCTGACCATCACAACTACACCGCCCTGGAACTGAAGGAACTACACCACCTATTAACCGAAAAAGGTTCTTCTCCAAAAGCACTTTTCACCACTGAAAAAGATTGGATGAGACTACAGTCCGAAAATCTCCAAAAAGATGTATCTTTGCTGCCTGTTTTCATCGTCCCCATCGAAGTGGATTTCCTAACAGACAAAGAAAAAAACGAGTTTAATCATATTATCGAAGATTATGTTACAGGAGACCAAACAACACATTCGTGAAACAGTTGAATATTTAAACAATCGCAAAACCATCAACCCCAAGATAGGCATCGTTTTAGGCTCTGGCCTCGGTGGATTGACCAAAGCGTTGGACATCGTGGACGAGATTCCATACAAGGAGATACCGTTCTTCCCTGTCTCTACCGTAAAAGGGCACAAAGGCACCCTGATCTTCGCTCGGCTGAACGGCGTGGAAGTGGTCGTGCTGAATGGACGTTTCCACTACTACGAAGGCTATTCCATGGAGATCGTCACTTACCCGCAACAGGTGTTCTGCGGCATCGGGGTCAAGACAATCATCCTCTCCAACGCAGCAGGCGGAATGAACCCCACCTTCAAGGTTGGTGACATCATGATCATTCGAGACCACATCAACTTCTTCGGCACCAACCCGTTGTTAGGACCCAACGACGACGAGTTAGGCCCCCGTTTCCCGAATATGAACGAGGTCTATTCCCAACGACTCATCCGTTTGGCACACCAAAAGGCCAGTGAGAACAACATTCACTTACAGGAGGGCGTTTACATGGGTGTGTCGGGGCCCTGTTTCGAGACCCCTTCGGAATACAAGGCCTATTGGACACTCGGCGCCGACGCCGTGGGCATGTCCACCGTGCCTGAAGCCATCGTGGCTCACCACCGCGGCATGGAAATTTTCGCATTGTCTGTCATCACAGACTTGGGAGTTGTCGGCATGAAAGCGGAGACCTCGCACGAAGAGGTATTGGCCGCCGCCAACAGCGCCGAGCCCAAGATGGTGAGGCTGATTTGCGAGATGCTGCCAGAAATATAAGGATACTTTTAAGAGTAGATGCGGAGGCGCGCACCGTCAAAGCGGGTGGCATATCGGCGCGCCGGATATACAGCAGGACCTCCCAACACATTACCGTCCAATATATTGAATGTGGAACCGCAAAGCGAGTCTATGAGTCTCAAACCATCGGGGGCGACCCACAGCCACGAGTCGTGTTCTTCCCAATCGTAGGAACAGGCACGGTCGAAAGCCATGAAATTCCATTCGTCAAGACGATATACGACAATGCCGTTGACACCACCGGTAAAATACTCGTAGCCACCATAGGTGTTCAGACGATAGTACATCACATCATTGGGATAGATGACAAAATCGACACGGGCATTGGGAATCGTGGGATGGTTGTACATGTCGCAACATACCAACATCGGCATGGTGAGGCAAAGTATGACAAGCAGTTTTCGCATATACTAATATATTAATAGATGCCGGGGAAAATTTTGTAGCGTTTCTGCGAAATGAATTCCTCGCCGAAGAACTGAGTGTAGCGTTCATAGACAGCCTTGGAGCGAGGCACGATGTTGGCAAAAGTCCAGATGAGGAACACCAGACCTGCAACAGACCATGTGAGGATAGCGAAGCCAAGCCATTCAAGAATCTCGCCGAGATAGTTGGCAGAATTCACACGGCGGAACATCCAGCTGTCGGGCAGATAATAGTTGTTGTCCATGTCGTTCTTTCGCAGTCCGCGGATCTCGCGATCGGCGTAAATGTTGACCACCATGCCAAACAGGAAAATGATCGTGCCAACAATGAATTGCGGAGACCAGAACCAGGAGATAGGATAGGCATCAACCGAGGAGAAGAAGAACAGCCATCCACCCTGCATTATGGCATTGCACGTGTTGAACATGAAACCTGTCAGGATGATGGAAAGCGGCATCTTGCTTTGTCCCCGCATCAGCAATGGGAAGATGAACGATCGTTGGAAGTAGTGAAACTCAAAGAAGACGAACATCGTGAAAGTGACGATGTTGAATGGCCGGATGTTGAAATAGAGTGAGACGAAGTAGAGCGCCAACATGGCGAAAAAGACGGGAGCTTCCATGATGAACCATCCCAGATTGCTACGAATCGACATGCCCCAGCGATTGTTGAAAGTCATTCCGTATGCAGGAGTGACAAACTGCAGCACGATGAAGACGGCCACACCTAAAATGCTCATCACGATGAGCATGATATCATATATTTGGTCAAATAGTTCCATAATTTCAGTTTTTTAAGAAAAGTTCTTCCCGTCGAAGAATTTCTTGCGCTTAAAATAGTGGAGGAAAACCACCGATTTGGGATATGTGTCGGAAAAAGCGAGTTTGGGTAATGTATTGCGCTTGGCTTTACATTTTTTATAGTTGGCATAAAAATGAAACATGGCTTTGTACACAGCGACAAAATCCTTAAAATGTCCCTGCAACAAGAAGAATATGGCCGCCACTTGATCCAAGAAGAACTTGACGACAAACGTTTTGGCCAAACGATCCTCCGGCAGGTTTTTGAGCAGGAGGTAGAGGTTGTTGCGGAAATTGAGATAAGTCTTGAACGAGTTGTTTTTGGGCAGAGTGCCGCCACCGATGTGATATACAACGGATTTGGGGTTGACTTTAATTTTATAGCCTGCATTTTTGATGCGCCAACAGAAATCTATTTCCTCCATGTGAGCGAAAAAGTCGGCGTCGAGGCCGCCCATGGCGCGAAAGACATCGCTACGCACGAAGAGAGCGGCGCCACTGGCCCAGAAAATATCCATCTCGTCGTCGTACTGGCCATGGTCGTCTTCCACGTTGCTGAAAACTCGGCCACGGCAGAAAGGATAGCCATATTTATCCACAAAACCGCCGCTGGCACCCGCATACTCGAAACGGTCACGTTGGTGATATGAGAGCAATTTTGGCTGCACAGCCGCAATGCGCGCATCTGCATCCATCTGTTCGATGATGGGCTCAACCCAATGGGGCGTCACCTCTATATCAGAATTGAGCAAACAGTAATATTGGGCTTCCACATGTTCAAAAGCATGATTGTAGCCCCTTGCAAAACCCTCATTTTCGGTATGTTCAAGCAGCCGGACGGAAGGATGCGCTTCTTTAAGGAAAGCCACAGAGCCATCCGAGGAAGCATTGTCGGCCACCACAATTTCCGCATAGTCGGGCAGATATTGCTCCAACACAGGCAGGAATTGCTCCAGAAAACGCTTCCCGTTCCAGTTCAAAATGACAATTGCTAATTTCGCCATCTAATGATTTTTGTAAAATAAAGTGCAAAAATAGTTTTTTTTTTCAATGATTGAACTATCAAGAAAAAAATGTATTTTTGCCGGCTGAAAAAAAAAAGGAAAAAACATTAAAAATTAGACGCTTATTATGTATTTAACGACAGACGTAAAAAAAGAAATTTTCGAACAGTATGGTAAGAGCGCTACCGACACTGGTTCCCCCGAGGCACAAGTTGCCCTCTTCACCCACCGCATCAAGCATTTGACCGAGCATGTCAAAGCCAATGGTGGAGACCGTGTGACCAAGCGCGCCCTCATCAACCTCGTCGGCAAGAGAAAAAAGATGCTTGAATACCTCAAGAAACAGGATATCGAGCGCTACAGAGCACTCATCAAGAAGTTAGGTCTCAGAAAATAATTTTCCGAGTCGTCTTATATCAAAAAGGCAATTTTCGAAAATTGCCTTTTTTGATATTTTACTGTGCTCTCCCTTACCTATCATCAACATTTATTTAATTCAGAATCACCATGTTAGGAATAAACACATCATTTGATTTGGGTGATGGCCGCATTGTGACTATCGAAACGGGAAAGTTGGCCAAGCAGGCTGACGGTTCCGCCGTGGTCAGGATGGGCAACACCATGATTCTTGCCACCGTATGTTGCAAGAAAGAGGCCGTTGAAGGCACTGATTTCATGCCCCTTCAGGTCGAATACCAAGAAAAGTACGGTTCCCTCGGGCGCATTCCAGGCGGTTTCTTCCGTCGCGAAGCCCGTCCCTCCGAATATGAAATTCTCATCGCGCGTCTCGTCGACCGCGCCATCCGTCCCCTCTTCCCCGCTAATTTCCACGCCGAGACGCAAGTCATCGTGACGTTGATATCCGGCGACAAGAACCAGCTGCCCGACTGCCTGGCTTGTCTCGCCGCCTCTTCCGCCATCGCCGTCTCCAACATTCCGTTCGAATGCCCCATCTCCGAGGTCCGCGTGGGCCGCGTGGACGGCAAGCTCGTCATCAACCCCACTGTCGAGGACATGGAGCGCTCCGACATCGACATGATCGTCGCCGCCTCCATGGACAACATCATGATGGTGGAAGGCGAGATGAAAGAGATCTCCGAAGAGGACATGGTCGCAGCCCTCAACTTTGCCAAAGACGCCATCAAGGTGCAGTGCCAGGCTCAGATGGACCTCGCAGCCCAAGTGCCCACCGCCTTCCCGAAACGCGAGTACTGCCACGAAACCGACGACGAGGAGATTCGCGAGCGCATCGAGAAGGAGACCTACGACAAGGTCTATGCCGTCGCCAAGTCCTTCAAAGGCAAGCAAGAACGCAACGCCGACTTCGACCAGATATTGGCGGACTTTATGGAAACCATCCCTGAGGAGGAGCGTCCTGAAAAAGAGGTGATGGTGAAGCGCTATTACGACAAAATCCAATGGCACGCCATGCGCAACATGATCCTTGACGAACGTATCCGTCTCGACGGTCGTGGCACGGAAGACATCCGTCCCATCTGGATCGAGACCGGCTACCTGCCCTCCGCCCACGGTTCCGCCATCTTCACCCGCGGTGAAACCCAGGCCCTTGCCACCTGCACGCTCGGCACCAAGCTCGACGAGCAGACCATCGACGGCGCTGTGGTGGAAGGCTCCAGCCGCTTTATGCTGCACTACAACTTCCCGCCCTACAGCGTGGGTGAGGTGAAGCGTATCGGCAGCACCGGCCGTCGTGAAATCGGTCACGGCAACCTGGCCAAACGCGCCCTCGCGCCGATGATTCCCTTCGACGATCCGTCGTTCCCCTATACCGTCCGCATCGTCTCCGACATCCTCGAGTCCAACGGCAGCTCCTCCATGGCCACCGTCTGCGCCGGCACCCTCGCCCTGCTCGACTGCGGTGTGAAGATGAAGAAACCGGTCTCCGGCATCGCTATGGGCCTGATTACGGACGAGAACAGCGACAAATACGCCATCCTTTCCGATATTCTCGGTGATGAGGACCACCTCGGCGACATGGACTTCAAGGTCTGTGGTACTGAGGACGGCATCACCGCCTGCCAGATGGACATTAAGGTGAAGGGGTTGTCTTCCGAAGTGATGGCCGAGGCATTGGCCCAGGCTCATCGTGGCCGTATGTTCATCCTCAACAAGATCAAAGAGGCCATGCCCGCTCCGCGTGAGGACTACCGTCCCTTCGTGCCGCGCATCGTCCAAATGCAAATCCCGCGCGAGTTCATCGGCGCTGTCATCGGACCGGGAGGCAAGATCATCCAAGAGATGCAGCGTGAGACCCACACCACCATCAACATCGAAGAAGTGGGCGAATTCGGCGTCATCGACATCGCCGCTCCCAACTTGGACGACATCAACGCCGTCATCGAGCGCATCAACCTCATCACCACAAAACCCGAGGTGGGCGAGATTTACGAAGGCACCGTCAAGACAATCACCGCTTTTGGCGCATTCGTGGAATTCCTGCCCGGCACCGACGGCTTGCTGCATGTGACAGAAATTGCCTATCGCCGCATCGAGAACGTCGAGGACGTGCTCAAAGTAGGAGACAAAATCAAGGTAAAACTCATCGAGATTGATGAGAAGACCGGCAAATTCCGTCTTTCCCACAAAGTGCTCCTCCCGAAGCCGGAAGGCTATACCGACCCCGAGTCCCGTCCCCGTGGCCCGCGCGCTCCTCGCAATGGAGGTGGCAACAACGGTGGCGAACGTCGCAACAACGAGCGTCGCAATGACAACCGCTCAAGAAGTGGCAACAACGAGCGTCGCGACCGCGGTCCGCGCAACAATAACAACGAACAGCCCCGTCATCATAACGACGAGCGCCCTGCCGAACCTCAGAACAACGATTTACCGGATATCCCGGAATTGTAGTTCGACATTAGGCCAATAGTCTTAGCCGTTAGCAATTAGCCGTCTTAAAATCCAATGGTTAATCACTAACGGCTTTTTTTGTATTTTTGCACTCCCTGAAAAAACATTCAGTCATGCTTTTCAAGAATGCTTTTGAACAGATTCCCTCCCTGCAATTTGTCTACAAAAACTTGCAGCTGACCTCCTCGTTAGGCCGCCATCATCTACTGGAGCTGCCTCTCTGTGCAGACCCCGAGGTCTTACGCCGTGAATTTGACCTTTTAGAAGCCACCATCGCCATTGTCAACAACGAGACCAACCGCACCAAGATCACCCATATCCGCAACCAACTGCATCAAATCAACGACATACGCCCCACCCTCACGGCCCTACAGAACAAGCAAGTACTGGATGACATCCAGCTGTTCGAAATCAAGAAGACAGCTTTATATACGGAAAGCATCGCCAAGGATTTTGAAGCTATCCAATGCGACCTTTATCCTCTGGAAGACATGGACGCTGTAATCGCCTTGTTGGATCCGGAGCACACGCACATTCCCCATTTTCACATTTATACGGCATACGATCCCGAACTGGCCAAATGGCGCGAATGTATCCAAAACGCACAGAGTGTGCAGGAGGCTGAGGAATTCCGCTTCAAGGCACAGAAAGTGGAGGACAAAGTGCGAGCATATCTTTCCGAACAACTTCACCCGTATCGCGCGGCGATTGCCCGCAATCTCGACACCTTGGCCCGCTTCGACCTCGCACTCGCCAAAGCACGCCTCGCGACCGACTGGCACTGCTGCCGCCCGGAAGTGGCCGACCATAGCGAACTCTTTCAGCTCTCCAACCCCGAAGTGGCCGCAGCCCTCGCCGAGAAAGGACGCCACTTCCAGCCCATAGACATCCGGTTCAGACAGGAGACCATCCTCGTCACGGGTGCCAACATGGCCGGCAAGTCCGTGTTGCTCAAGACCCTCGCCCTGACACAATATCTCTTCCAGTTCGGTTTTTACATACCAGCCCGGAAAGCCTCCCTCCGTGTGGTGGAGGAGATCATCACCAGCATCGGCGACCACCAATCTGAACTCAGCGGACTCTCCTCCTTTGCGGTGGAGATCCTCACCATCGACAAAATCATCCAGCAGGGACGCGCAGGCAAACACATCCTCGCCTTGGTGGACGAGCTGGCACGCACCACCAACCCCGAAGAGGGCAAACTGTTAGTGGGCAACTTCATCCATCTCACCACGCAATTGGGCATCACCGCAATCGTCACCACCCACTATAGCGGCATTGAGGCAACCTGCCGAAGACTCCGCGTCAAGGGATTGCAACTCACTGAAGGACAAATTATCACAGCAGCAAATATCGGAGACTACATGGACTACTCCCTCGTGGAGACTGAAGCCGACGAAGTCCCCATGGAAGCCTTCACCATCGCACGACTGTTGGGTGTGGATGAGGGATTGTTAGCGAAAAATAATTGAAAGATTGCTGGAAAACGCCCAGATCCAGAATTCAAACTCCAAACTATTTTTTGTACCTTTGCGGCCTTGTAAAAAAACATGAAACCGTACAAGATACTGATATTTATCCTCCTTACAATCTGTGCCTTAGGCGCAATTTCACTCTTTTTTCCAAAAGAGGGCGTGCGCATTGGGGACAAAGAATTGTTCTTTCCTTCTATGGAGCAGGTGCTGACAGGTCCGGAAGAGTCCAAGGTGGAGCTGAAGGAGGAGGTCGATTCGGTGGCTCTCAAGAAGCTCAACGACCTGAAGGACACCTTACATCAGTATCAAGTGGCTTTGACAGAACAGACGGGGCATTTCTACCTGCCCAACGACGATGTTTCCTTCTTCGACCGTCTTTTCGCCAAGATGGAGCAAGCCCGACGCAACCATGAGGTGGTGCGCGTGTTGCATTATGGTGACTCGCAAATTGAGATGGACCGCATTTCATGCAATTTGCGAAGTTATTTCCAGAGCACCTTCGGCGGTGGCGGCCCGGGTCTGGTGCCCATCATCCAGACCATCCCGTCGTTCGCCGTCAGCCAGTCGGCCTCCGGTGCCCTGACGCTCTACGCCTCCTACGGCGAGGGTGCGCGCACGCGGGGCAACTACGGCCTGATGTGCAAATGCTACCACCTGGCTGGCGGCGCGACCTTCACAGCCTACGCATCCCGCCACAAGGATACCGACCCCCGCGTGAAACGCTTTTCCAACATCACGATGCTCTATAACGACCGAGATGGTCATTTCAGGGCAATCCTCCGCGACCGCATGGGCACGTTCAAAGACACATGCGAGCATGGTCTGACGGGTGTCCACACCTGCCACTGGCTTCTGGACTCCGCCACCACTTCCGTGCAAATCACCATGCAGGGCAACGCCGATATCTACGGCATCATGCTTGACGACGGCTATGGCGTCGCAGTTGACAACATCCCGTTGCGCGGCTCTTCCGGCGACCAGTTCACGCTCATCACCGACACCTTGCTGCGCACCAGCTACAAACAAGCCAACGTCGGACTCATCATCCTGCAGTTCGGCGGCAATTCCGTCCCGGTCATCTACAACGACAAGTCGCTGAACAACTATTGCAGCAGCATCGACCGGCAGATCAAACGCATCAAAAGCTGCTATCCCTCGGCCACGCTGCTATTCATCGGTCCTTCGGACATGAGCACGCGCCGCGGTGGCGTGATGCAGACCTACCCTATGCTGCCACGCCTCATCGACAGCCTTCGCTCCGTTGCGTTACGCAACAATGCCGCCTACTGGGACATTTACGAAGTCATGGGCGGCCAGAACTCCATGCTCGCATGGGTGCGCAACGGTTTGGCAGGGCCCGACTACATCCATTTCACACCCGCCGGCGCCCGGCGCGTAGGCAAGACTCTCGCGCAGAATTTCGCCACCATGTACGAGTTCTACCGCACCCGCAAAAAGATTCCCCAAAACCAATTCGACACCCTATGGAACACCTCCGCCAAGTAGCCCTGTCACTTCTATTGCTGCTCGGGACGTGCGCCCTCCAGGCCCAGGTGGTCCAAGAGTCCGATTCCATCCCCGAAATCCCGACATTTACGGACACTGTAGGCATCGGGGCTACCATCATCACGGACACCTTGGTCACGGACTCGATTCCTGATGAAGCCTACGAACCTGACGAAACCAGCATCCAATACGACATCGACACGCTCTACTGGGGCGGAGACCCCACCACGCTCCGTCTTTTTTTCCACAAGTTGGAACAATTATTAGACACGAAGCGCGGCAACCTGCACATTGTCCAGATTGGCGGATCGCATATCCAAGCGGGCACCATGACGCACCGCATCCGTAAACATTTGCTGGACGAATATGGAGGCCCGCCAGCGGAAAGAGGGCTCATCTTCCCCTACTCTGCCGCTGAAAAGTGCAACAATCCCAATGACTACCGCATTTCAAGGCAAGCCCCCTTCAACCTGATCCGCAACGTATACAAAGACCACACCTTCCCCTTGGGAGCCGCCGGCATTGCCGTCTGGAACGCCGACGCCCTAAACTCTTTCACAGTCAAGATGAACGCTCAGGACTATGATTTCATGGCCGACACCATCGTGCTGTTGGGCGATGCCCACGGATGGCCTATCGACCCTATTCTCAAGGAGGACACCATCTATCATTTCCCCGACAGCATTGACTTGAAAAACGGCCGCTATCACTATTATTTCGACCATCCTGTCCGCGATTTCACCCTCTATCTTCCTTGCAGCAAGGGCGACACTTTTGCGGTCAACGGCATCCTGCTGCAGAACGAGCGCCCAGGCATCACGCTCTCCTCCATCGGCGTGAACGGCGCACAGACCAGCTCCTACCTGCGATGCCGGAACTTCACCCGCGACATGGCACTATTACAACCCGATCTCGTCATTTTCTGTATCGGCGTGAACGACGCATACGGGGACTCTTTCGACTCCGTGGCCTTCAAGAACAATTACCTGGAACTGGTGCGCCGCATCCGCAGCGTCGCCCCCGAATGCGCCTTCATCTTCTTTTCCAACAACGACACTTGGAAAAAAGGCAAAAAGGGCAAATACTACGTCAATAAAACCGGACCTGCCGTGACCGAGGTCATGTATCGCCTCGCAGATCTCACCGGCAGCGCCGTGTGGGACCAGTTCGCCATCATGGGCGGCCTGAAATCCATGGAGACATGGCGCAAGAAAGGCCTCGCACAAAAAGACCGCGTCCACTTCACCGCCTCCGGATACAACCTGATTGGAGACCTCTTCTACGAGGCTTTCATTCGTGAAATCAAAAAAACATCGCGATGAACTTAGAGAATCTCCGCATATTCTTCAGCAACATCTTCTCTTTCAACGAAGAGTATCCCCTGTTGTTCACGCAGTTCAACTTCTGGGCATTCTTCGCCCTTGTATTTGCCGGGTTCTCCCTGTTCCACAGCAAACGCCTGCTTCGCAACGGATTCCTGTTCTTCGCCAGCCTGTTTTTCTACTACAAGACCTCCGGCCTCTTCGTCCTGATTCTGATTTTCGACATGTTCCTCGATTATTACTTGGGGATTATGATGGACCGGTCCAAACGGCAGGGGTTCCGAAAGTTCCACATGATATTCGGGGTGGTGGTCAATTTGGCAGTCCTGTTTTATTTCAAATACGCATACTTCTTCACGGATGCATACAACACCATTGTCGGCAGTGAGCATGAGGTGATCAACTGGTTAGCACAGTGGACCAACGACTTGAGCGGCAAGGATTACTTCGATGCCTCCAAGATTTTGCTGCCTGTCGGCATTTCTTTCTACACATTCCAGAACATCAGCTATCTGGTGGATGTATACAAGCAGAAGATCCGTCATGTGTCCAACTTGCTGGACTTCGGTTTCTATGTCAGCTTCTTCCCGCAGTTAGTGGCCGGTCCCATCGTACGTGCCGACCAGTTTGTGCCGCAACTTTACAAGCCCTTCTTCCTCAGCCGCCGTCAGTTCGGCATCGCCGTGTTCTGGATTCTCAACGGCTTGGCCAAGAAGTTGATTATGAGCGACTACTTAGCCGTGAATTTCGTGGACCGTGTCTTCAACAACCCCACGCTGTTCACACCCTTCGAAAATCTGTCCGCACTGTTCATCTACTCTCTGCAAGTATACGCAGACTTCTCGGGCTACACTGACATCGCCATCGGCGTGGCCATGCTGATGGGCTTCTATCTGCCCAAGAACTTCAACTCGCCCTACAAGGCCGACTCGCCGAGCAATTTTTGGAAACGTTGGCACATTTCACTCTCCAAGTGGCTGCAAGACTACCTCTACATCCCGCTGGGCGGCAACCGCAACGCCACATTCGGCACCTATTTCTGCATTCTCTTCATCGCCGCTGTCATCGTGATGCTCACCAAGAGCGTGGTCATCGCCAGCATCCTCATCGCCTTGGCGATCGTATTGCTGATAGTCTCCCTTGTTTCCAAGCCCGCACGACTGAAAATCAGCACTAACATCAACATGATGAACACCATGCTGTTGGGCGGCTTGTGGCACGGCGCCTCCTGGAATTTCATGATCTGGGGCGGACTGAACGGCTTCGGCATCTTAGGATTCAAGATCTGGCGACATCTCAAGCAATGGCTGCGAAGTGTCGTGTCGGGTGCTATATTTGTCACTTTTCTGGCATGCAACCATTTCTGGCCGGCGCCCGTTCTGGTGATCTTCACCGTTTGGTCGGGTGTCTTCTTTGCTGGCACGCTAATCCGCTGCCTCTATTCCGCAATATTCCCGAGCCGCGACATTGCATGGCTGAACTTCGGCTGGAACGTTTTCATGACCTTCGTGTTCATCTCCTTCACACGTCTGTTCTTCCGTTCCGGCTCGAATCTCGACCCTGCAGTGGCCAACGAGACCGCATGGAACACAGCCCGCGCAATGGTCAACAGCATCGGCGGCATCTGGAACACCGCCGTGATCCCCGACATTTTGGCCAACTACTGGAATGTTTTCGTATTATTTGCCATCGGCATGATTATCCACTGGCTGCCTGAACGATGGAAACGATGGTATCGGGTCAATTTCGCCCTTATGCCGATCTGGCTCATGGGCATCGTGGTGGTGGTCACCGTGTTCGTGCTTTACCAATTCGTCACCGCCGACCTGCAGCCGTTCATCTATTTCCAATTCTGACACAAGGGTTTACTTGAACCCTCGGATGCGATCAGGTATGCGCGCTCCGTTTCACAACTTTTTATTATTTTTGCGTTTCATTTTACAATGAGATTGTCACGATGAAAGTGGTCTTCCTGCTCACCGCACATGCTGCCGATGACGAGCGCGTTCGGCATCATCAGCTCCCCAGCCTTCGGGCACGGGGCGCAGAGGTGACCGTCGTGGCGCCACGGGCAGGCCTCGACCCTGACGCCTCGGACATCATCTATCATGCAAAACCCACACGCGCCCGCACGGTGCAACACGTGGCCTCCTTGCTGAAACCGCTTCATCCCGACGTGATTGTGGGCGACACCCCGATGGCCTTGCGCTGCGCCCTAAGGTACCGCCGCAAACAAAGAACCGACTGCTGTATCATATACGACATCACAGAATGGTACCCCTCAAAGAAAAACGTGCGGAATCTGTCCGCCGTCAGAAAAGTGCTCAAATTCATGGCGATGTCCTGCCTGAATGCATGGACCAACCTTTTTACCGACGGCTTCATTTTCGGGGAGACATACAAGGCGCGCCCCTTCCTCCGTCTCTTTCCTCACCGGCCTTTTGTCCTTACTTCATATTACCCTGACCTGCAATTTATAAACATGCAGGAACCCCGTACATTGGAGAACGATTTGCACCTGTTCTATAGCGGCAGTCTCACTGAAGAGAAGGGCTTCTTCCGCGTTGTGGAGGCCGCCAAAATCGTGGCCGCCCGGCATCCGAACATGTCGGTCTCTCTCAAGGTCCTGTCGTCCGACCATCTTGCCGCCGCACTCGACCTGCCTTCAAATTTGAAAATCGAGGTCTCCCCCTACGTGCCTTTCAGACAATTCTGTCAAGTCGCCGCAGAGCACGACCTGTTCCTGGACCTTCGCAGCACGGATATCGAAAACCAGCACTGCCTTCCCATCAAACTGTTCTATTACATGGCCATGGGCAGGCCTGTCATATACTCTGACCTGAAGGCCATTCGGCAAGGATGTCCGGAAATCCGGCAGTTCGGACAATTGGTGGATCCGTATGAGACCAACAAGGTTGCCGACAGCATTGACCTGTATCTTCGGGACGACAACCTGTTTCAAAAGCATTGTGCAACGGCCCGGAAATATGCCGAACAAAAGTATAACTGGAAGGCAATAGAAAACGCATTTGCCCGTTTCATTCTGCAGCATGAGTAGTATAAAGCTGAAAGAGAACATTGTAGCCACCATTTTGAGCAAGGGTTTGATCATGTTGCTCAACTTTGCCGTGATTGTGCTGACCACACAGTTATGGAAGGCCGACGGACGTGGCGCAGTGGCCATTTTCACCGCTGACATCGGCCTGATCGCCATCTTTGCCAACGTCTTCACAGGCAGCAGCGTCTCCTACTTTTTCTCCCGACTTTGCACCTCCAAGCTATCGACAATGGCCTACCTCTGGTCTTTCATCGTGGCGGCAGTCGGCGGCGGCGTATTGCTGCTGTTGGGGGAAACCCGTCTGACTCCCTTTGTATTCATGGCTTCCGTGCTGATGGGAGTGATCACCTTTTACAACTCCATCTTCGTGGGAGGGCAAAAAATCAGCCACTACAACCTCATCACGGTACTGCAACCCGCCCTTTTACTCGTTTTCATGCTCCTATTTCACTGGATATGGCCGAATTTGGGGTACTATTGCTACTTTTACGGACAGATTATCTCATTATTGCTATTGATTTTGATCTGCGGACATCTGCGTCGAAGGATGGGCATCCGACTCAGATGGGATTTTGATGCCGCTTGCAACCGCCAGCTTTTCTCTTTTGGCTGGAAAACGGAGTTGAGCAGCCTGTTGCAATTCTTCAACTACCGGTTGACCTATTACATGCTCAACCATTTCATCGGGCAAGGCTCTGTAGGTGTCTTCTCGATAGGCGTCGCCATCGCGGAGGCCATCTGGATTGTGGGACGCAGTGTGGCGGTTGTGCAGTTCTCCAACGTGTTGGAGCAGGGCGACACATCACAGTCGCGGCGCGAAACCATGCGGTTGGCACTGGTCAGTTTAGGGGTCTCGACACTCTGCATCAGCGTAGTGCTGTTGCTGCCAGAATCGCTGTTCGCCTTCATCTTCGGGCCGGAGTTCGGGGCGGCAAAGCGCGTGGTGCTTCTGCTCACACCCGGCGTGCTGTCCATCGCCTTCTCCAATGTCATCGGCAACTATTTCTCCGCCGTGCGCAGCCTCAACATACTGATTGTCAAGTCCGCCATCGGACTCCTCTGCACGCTATTCCTCTCCTTGTGGCTAATTCCGAGATGGCAAATGGACGGCGCCTGCGTGGTGAACACCACCTCTTACGTGGTGTCGTCTGCCGTACTGTTGGTTTACTATCTCCATCGGAGAGAACCTTCGGAGACAACTTGACGTGGGCGCCAAGCTTTCATCTTGCAAAATACCATTTAATCCAAACCGTTCCCACGACTACTCATCCGGGAGGATCGCTTCATTGCGCACGCACCGCACCGAATTACCATAACCCTTTGGAGTGGAGGCTGTTGCCACAATGCTGCTGAAGAAGAAGATGCCGACACCGTAGGCCGTAGTGTCAGACGTCGGGGTGGAACTGAAGAAGTTTGCCCAACAGTTCGACATGAAGCCGTCAGGATCCCAATCTTTGGGTCCGAAATAGTAGCCGGCGGGAAGGGCTGAGAAGCAAGTGGCATTGTTCGAACTTGGATTATTGCACACCGCGCACGCACTATTAAGATCGAAATAGCCCAATTCTGCGTAAGCCTCTATCAACACGCCCGTCAAGAAGGTGCTCGCAATCTCCTCCAGCACATCAGCAGCGGCGGCGCCAGTTACCCAGCCCGTTTCACTGGCCAACGCCTTGGCGATATAATTGCTGTTATTGCCGCACCAATACTCGCTCTGACTTCTCACATAGTTTAACATCTGCATCCATTCCGTAACGCTCGGCAAATGCCAGCCTTGGGGACAGATCTCCATTGCAGCATCCCAGTTATAGAGCAAACCGTAGGTGGCAGCAGTGGATGGGTCATTGTTCAAATACACGCCAATCTGGTGTGTTCCCGAGCTGGGCGAGGTTGTGCAGCGCATGTTCTCCTTGGTCCAGCACTGGCTACCCATTCGCACCGTGTTATAGACGTTGCCTTGATGGTCGGTCACAGTGGGTGTCCCAGGACAAGAATTGCTACCAACAGTCAGGTGGAGCGTATCAACGCTGGCACAACCGTGCTCATCGAGATAGGCATACGTGTAGTCACCGCTTTGGGTGATGGTACTGTCGTGCCACACATAAAAGGAACAGACTTCCTCCGTATAGCTGTTGTGCGTGCCATGATAGATGGTCAGAATCAGCGTTTCTGTGGTAAGACATCCGTGATCGTTGAGGTAGTTGGCAACGTAGGTGCCACTTGCCGTATAGATGCTGTCTCGCCAGACATAGTATTCGCAGGCTTCGACAGAAGTTGTGATGTTCACGTGCTCCTGGATGACCAGCTTCAGCGTGTCCGTGCAAGCGCAGCCGTGCTCGTCGACGTAGGCATATGTGTAGATACCGCTTTGGTCGTAATCGTTATCGTGCCAGGTGTAGTATTCGCAATCCCCTGCCGAAATGGCCGTGTGCGTGCCGTTGTAGATGGTCAGGTGCAGCGTTTCTGTGCCCGTACAGCCATGCAAGTCTTGGAACTCATGCGTGTAAGTGCCGCTGGCGTTGTAGGTATGCCCGTGCCAAGTGTAGGATTCACAGGCAGAGGCCGAAGTTGATGGAGTCTCCGGCTCATAGATGGTCAGGTGCAGCGTTTCTGTGCAGGGACAGCCGTGCGCGTTCGTGTAGTCATGCGTGTAGGTGCCGCTTGCCGTATAGGTCTGCCCATTCCAGGTGTAAGATTCACATTCGGAGACCGAAAAGGTCGGGTACTCCGAATTATAGATGGTCAGGTGCAGTGTTTCCGTGGAGGGGCAATCGTGCTCGTTGATGAAGTCATACGTGTAGGTGCCGCTGGAAGTGAAGTTCTGCCCGTGTGAGGTGTATTCATTGCAGGCGGCGACAGAAGTTTCCAGATACACATGCTCTTGGATGGTCAGCTTCAGCGTATCGACGCTGGCGCAACCGCGTTCGTTGGTGTATTCGTAGGTGTAGGTGCCCGTGGCGTTGTAGGTCTGTCCGTGCCAGGTGTAGGATTCGCAGTCCATCGCCGTCTCGACATTGTGCGTGCCGCAGTCGAAGACATCCTTCAGGCAGCGCACCGAGAATTTGGCGGACATCCGCTCGTCTATCCGTGTCATCTCATCGAAGTTGTAAGACATATAGACGTAATCGGCATAGCCGTAGCTCACATCGGCGGACCAGAAGTATGCCCTTTGGCCGTAATTGTGGTAACTGTTACTGCTGTAGCAACCACCTGGCAATGCGCTAAACCCCGTAGCGTTGTTGGTTGACAGGTCGTTGCCCACCACGCACTCTTCGTCGTCGGTATTCCATCCCGTGGTATCGGACAACGCCTTGGCAATGCATGACGTGAAATCTGCGCTGAGAGAGAGGTATGAACAGTCGTTGCACCGGTAGCCGTTGTTATAGACGTAGGCCATCAGCTGTGCCCACTCCACATCGTTCGGAACGTGCCAGCCTTGGGGACAGATGCCTCTGCGGTGACCACTGATTGTGCAGTACAAAGTCGTGCTGGAATTTGCACTCGCGACTTCAGGAACTCCTCCTGTCGTCTTGAAGGTGTCCAACGCCGCACACCAATTGTAGAGCAGCCCGTATGCGGGGTCGTGCGATGCATTGTTGGGGTGCCAGTTCGCTGCCTTGCTCGCGGAGGAGCTGAAGTCTGTCAGCAGATTGTTTCCCGTGATGGGCGAGGTGGTGCAGCGCATGTTCTCCTTGGTCCAGCACTGACTGCCGATGAGTACGGTGTTATACACGTTGCCCTGGTGGTCGGTCGCCGTGTGCGCGTTCGGACAGGGATAGCCGTCGGCAATGGTGTCAGAGGGAGGGGTAGGGGGTGTAGGAGGCGTGGGCGGCGTTGAAGTGACGGTCAGGTGGAGGGTATCCACGCTGGCGCAATTGTTTTCGTTGTTGTAGGTATAGGCGTAAGTGCCGCTGATAGTATAAGTTTGTTCGTGCCAAGTGTAAGAACCTTCGGCCGTTTCGGTGTAAGTGTTGTGTGTGCCATTATAAATGGTCAAGAATAGTGTATCCATACTGGGGCAGCCATTGTCGTTGGTGTAGGCATACGTGTAAGTGCCACTTTGGGAATAGGTCTGCCCATGCCAAGTGAAAGATTCACAGGCATTTTCCGTCTCCACATTGTATGTGCTGATGCATGGGGTATCGACACCGATAGCGGAGTCCATCAGGCAGCGGACGGATATTCCGCAGTATATATTGCCAAGGTCTTGGTATACGCCGGCGTAGTCATAGTAGAGGTATTTGTAGTAGGCGGAGTTGCTGTAGATCGAAGTAGTACTCCAAAAGTCAGCGGCATCTCCGAAGTAGTAAAAACTACCGAAGTAGGCACCGGCGGGCAACGCACTAAAGCCCGTGGCGTTGTTTGCGGAAAGGTCGTTGCCCATAGCGCATGGAATGGAATATATATTCCAGCCCGTGGTGTCGGCCAATGCCTTAGCGATAGATCCGCCGGTGGAGCCGCATTGGTACCGGCTCTTCGAAGAAACGTAGTTTATCAACTGTGTCCATTCCGCATTGGAGGGCACATGCCAGCCTTGCGGACAGATGCCTCTGCGATGGCTGGTGAACGCGACGGACACCGCATTGCTGGAGTTTGAGTTGGTGGAAGTCTCCCCGTATGCCGTGTTGAATGTATCGACCGCCGCGTTCCAGTTGTACAGCAGTCCGTATGAGGTGGTGTTGTAGGAATTTCCGTTCACATAGTAGGCTTTCTTGCCTGTGTAAGAGGTGCCATTGGGATAGACCTCTAAAATGGTGGTACCTGTGCTGGGAGAGGTGATGCAGCGCATGTTCTCCTTGGTCCAACACTGGGTGCCGATTTGCACGGTGTTATACACATTGCCCTCATGGTCGGTTGCCGTGTGCGCGTTGGGACAGGGGTAGCCGTCAGCGATGGTGTCAGAGGAAGGAGTAGGAGGTGTGGGTGGCGTGGGAGGATTTGAAGTGACGGTCAGGTGGAGGGTATCCACGCTGGCGCAACCCTGTGCATTGTTGTAGGCATAGGTATAGGTGCCACTTTCAGTGTAAGTTTGTTCGTGCCAGGTGTAGGAGCCTTCTGCCGTTTCGGTAAAGACGTTGTGCGAACCGTGATTAATGGTCAAATTCAACGTTTCCGTGCAAGGGCAGCCATACTCGTTGGTGTAATTGTATGTGTAATCGCCATTTTGGGTATAAATCTGCCCATGCCAAGTGTATGACTCGCATGCGGTGGCAGAGTTTGTTGTGTTCACTGGCTGATAGATGGTCAGGTGCAAGGTCACCACGCTGTCGCAGCCGTTGGCGGCGGTGAGGGTCTGCGTGTAGTCTCCGCTTTGAGTATAAGTGGTGCCGTTCCATGAGTAAGATTCACACGCGGTGGCAGAGCTTGTTGTGTTCACTGGCTGATAGATGGTCAAGTACAAGGTTACCACGCTATCGCATCCGTTGGCGGCGGTAAAGGTCTGCGTGTAGTCTCCACTCTGGGTGTAGGTCTGTCCGTTCCAAGAGTAGGACTCGCACGCGGTGGCTAAGTTCGTCGAAGCCACCGGAAGATTAATCGTCAGTTTCAGCGTATCCACACTGGCGCATCCATCATTGTTGGTGTAGGCATACGTATAAATGCCGCTTTGGGCGTAGGTCTGTCCGTGCCAAGTATAGTTTCCGCAGGAGCTTTCCGTCTCGACATTGTGCGTGCCGATGCACGGGGTGTCGCCACCACCGGAAGAAGCGGTGTCTTTCAAGCAGCGGACGGAATAGCCTTTACACTTTTCCTCGTTTGTTCTACCAATATTATAGGAAGAATAACGAAATCCACGATAATAGGCAGTGGTAGCGCCATATTGGGTTGCACTCCATAAACCACATAGTTCATAACATGCACCATAATAACCACCATTATGGAATAAGCCGGCGGGTATTGCACCGAAGCCGGTAGCATTGTTTGTGGCCGTGTCGGTGCCGGGGTAACAGCCATCTGTGTTGTAGTATTTCCATCCATACGTGGAAGCTATAGCTTTGGCGATATTGCTGCTGTTGCCGCCGCACCAGTATTGGCTTTGGCTTTTCACATAGTTCTCCAAGTTCGTCCATTCCGCATCGGAAGGCAGGTGCCAACCATCGGGACAGATGCCCTGCACATTGCTGGGAACAGTGTTGCTGGATGCCGCCCCATGCATTGCCGCAGGCCAGTTGTACAGGTAACCGCGCTCCCGCAACGTGAATCTTTGGTTGGAGTAATCGTAATAACATGGATAAGTGTAACCGTCGTTTGTACTGACAGGAACAGTGGTGCCGTCGGCGTAGCGCGTGGTGCGCAGATTGGAACGCATCCAACACTGGTCGCCAATTTGTACGGTGCTGTACATGTTCCCGTCAACGTCCGTAACAGAAGGAGTCCCCGGACAGGATTTCTCATCCACAGTGAAATAGTTGATTTTCAGTTTCAGCGTATCCACACTCCGGCAACCGGCATCGTTGAAATAGGCATACGTATAAGTGCCGTCCTCGGTGTACGTCTGCCCGTGCCAAGTGTAAGAGGGGGACTCGACAACAATCACCGTCTCCACATTATGCGTGCCGCAATCGTTTCTCAAGCAGCGGACGGAAAAGCCTTTGTCTTTGGGTGTACTGAATCTTCCCAAATAATTACCATTGTACCAAAGCATACAGTAATAAATTGAGGCACTGTCCTTTTCGGTGGAACTCAAAAACCAAGTTCGCTCAGTAGCACATTGACCGCCATTATTGGCATAATTACCGACGGGTATTGCGTTGAAGCCAGTGGCGTTGTTTGCGGAAGGATTATTACCAGGGTAGCAGCCGCTACTATAGCTCTTCCACCCCATAGTAGAGGTTAACGCTTTGGCAATTTGGTTGCTATATCCGCTGCACCGATATTGCTCTTGGCTGTTCACATAGTTTTCCATTTGTGTCCACTCTTCGTTGCTGGGCACATGCCANNGTCGGGGCAGATGCCCTGCACTTGGCTGGGGTTGGTGTTGCTGGATGCCGCGCCATGCATTGCCGCCGCCCAGTTGTACAGGTATCCGCGTTTGGACAGAGGGAAGAATTGACTGGTACCGTCGCTACCGAGACCGGAGAAGTCATAGTAATAGGGCTCCGTTTTGCTGAAGTTCATGTTGCCTGCGGAAACGGCGGTGCCGTCGGCGTAGTGCGTGGCACGCAAATTGGAACGCATCCAGCACTGCTCGCCAAGCTGCACGGTGCCATACGTGTTGCCGTCAATATCCGTAACCGTTGCTGTGCCCGGACAGGATTTTTCATCTATCGTGTAATCTACGGAATCCGTCTCAGCATTCATAACACACCGCACTGAAAAGCCCACATCCTTAGACACTTCGCCGCTAATAAAGTTCGTGTTGTCATTGTTAATAGATTGATAATAGGCCTTATCTGCACTTTTTTCCGTGGAACACCAAAACCAATCTCCATTCGTGCAACCCGCTCCGCCAAGACCATAGGTCCAAAATCTGCTGGCAAGCTGATAAAACCCTACTGGCATCGCGCTGAAACCGGTGGCATTATTTTGGGAAAGATTGTTACCAGGTTTACACGCTTGACCATAAGCCCATCCTGTGTTGGATGCCAACGAGGGTGCTATGTAGTAACCATTACAGAGGTATTCGCTTTTGCTGGTCACATAGTCTCTCATCTGTTTCCATTCTAAATTGCTAGGCACGTGCCAGCCGTCGGGGCAGATGCCTTGCACCTCGCTGGGATTGGTGGTGCTGGAGGGCTGGCCATGCATCACGGCCGGCCAGTTGTAATAGTACCCGCGCTCCGGCAAGGTAAAGCAATTCTCGTAGTTATAATAGTAAGGATCCGTTTCGCTGTAGGCTGAATTGCCTGCGGGAACGGCGGTGCCGTCAGCATAGCGCGTGGTGCGCAAATTGGAACGCATCCAGCATTGCTCGCCAATCTGCACGGTGCTGTACGTGTTGCCATCTATATCCGTAACAGAAGGAGTACCCGGACAGGATTTCTCATCCACAAAAACAATTGTCAGTTTCAGCGTATCCACACTGTAGCAACCATCCTCGTTGGTGTAAATATTCGTATAGGTGCCGCTTTCGGTGTAGGTCTGTCCGTGCCAGGTGTATGTATTATTTGCTTTTTTAATCTCCACATTGTGCGTGCCCATACATTCAGTACCATCTGAAGTAAAGGTGTCTTTAAGACATCGTACAGAATATTCACGGTTCTTGTAGAAGTTGTTGGCACGAGTCATACCCGTCGGATTGTCATCAGTGAATATATGCCGACCCCATACGATGTTGTTCACATCTTCACGTTGCGTAGCAGACCAAAAGCCCGCACCGTAGCCGAATTTTTGGAAAAGAACAGTGTAGTAACCCGATGGAACGGCTGTAAAACCTGTCTGGTTGTTGGTAGAACTATTGCCCACACCGCAACTGTCACTATTAATTCTCCAGCCTGTCGGCGAGACCAACGCCTTAGCAATATTGGCACTATTATGGTCGCACAAAAATTGTTCCTGACTACTCACATAGTTGGTGAGTTGTGTCCATTCAGAGTCACTCGGCACGTGCCAGCCTTGGGGACAGATGCCTCTGCGGTGGCCGTTGAACGTGACAGACACAGCGTTTTGTGAATACGAGTCATTGGATCCAGTTTCCCAAAATGATGTGTTGAATGTATCTACCGCCGCATTCCAATTGTAAAGTAATCCGTAAAAAGTGACATCTCTCACCCAGCCGTTTTCGGCATTCGGTTTGCGTGCAAACTTACTCACGTAACTTGTGCTACCTCCAGTACCAGGGATAAATATATTTGCCCCCGTGCTGGGCGAGGTGGTGCAACGCATGTTCTCTTTTGTCCAGCATTGGTTGCCGATTTGCACCGTGTTATACACATTGCCTTCGTGGTCGGTCACCGTGGGCGTGCCAGGGCAGGGATAACTACCTCTGGTCAGGTGGAGCGTATCCACACTGGGACAACCATATTCGTTAGTGTATTCATACGTATAGGTACCTATTTCAGTATAAATGGAATCATACCAAGTATAACTTCCAAACAAATTCCTGACATCCACATTATGCGTACTGTGATGTATGGTCAGCTTCAGCGTGTCCTCGCTGGCGCAGCCATAAATATTTTTGTAAGGATAGGTGTAGGCACCGCTTTCTGTGTACGTCTGTCCGTGCCAAGTGTAGCTGTCGCATGTCGTATCGGTCTCCACGTTGTGGGTGCCCTCAAACTCAGTACCACAGGCGGAAATGTCGTACACACAGCGCACAGGAAAACCGTAGTATCCATTCGCATTGCCTATTTGTGGCGATGTGCCAGGTGTGAATGGCCGTCCTGCCGTAGAGGACCAAAATGTGCATACAAAGTCGGTTCCCCAGCAACTCATATCGTTTTGCCACTGTCCCGTAGGAAAAGCCGTAAAACCCGTTAGGTTGTTGTTTACATCGTTACCCAACTGGCATGTATTGCCATTATCGCGCCAGCCCGTCGGTGAAGCCAACGCTTTGGCAATCTCGATATAATTATTGTCACACACATGCTGTACTTGACTGCCCACAAAAGTAAACAGTTGTTGCCATTCGTTTTCGGAAGGCACGTGCCAGCCATCGGGACAAACACCCTGCACACCACTGGGATTAGCTGTGCTGGAGGTTTGGTTGTGCATCACCGCCGGTTGGTTATAGTGATACCCGCGTATTGCTAAATCAAGACGATTTGATTGGGAATCGTAATAGTATGGGTCAGAGGAACTTATATTGCCAGTGGGAATGGCTGTGCCGTCAGCATAATGCGTGGTTCTCAGGTTGTTGCGCATCCAGCACTGGCCGCCAATCTGCACGGTGCTGTACATATTGCCGTCCACATCGGTGACGCAAGGAGCCAAGGAGCAGGATTTCCCATCCACTAAGACCACCACCACCTTCAGCGTGTCCACACTGGGGCAGTTGTATTCGTTGTTGTAAGCGTAGGTATATGTGCCACTTTCAGTGTATGTTTGTCCATGCCATTCGTTCGAACCGCAAGCATTTAAGCTCTCCACATTGTGCGTACCGTAATGCACTGTCAAGTGAAGCGTGTCCACACTAACACATCCGTATGCATTCTCGTAGGTGTAAGTATAGATACCGCTTTGAGTATAAGTGGAATCATGCCAAATATAGCTTTCACAGGCCGTTACGGTATCCACATTGTGTGTGCCGTGGTGGATGGTCAGATGGAGCGTATCCATGCTAGCACAACCATCTGCATTGGTGTAAGCATACGTATAAGTGCCGCTCTCGGTATAAGTCTGCCCATGCCAAGTGTAGTTCTCGCAAGAGTCTGCCGTAATTACATTGTGGGTACTATTATATATGGTCAGATGCAGGAAGATGATACTGTCGCAGCCAGCCCTATTGGATGTTCTATGATAATAATCACCTGATTCAGTATACGTTATACCATTCCATATATAGCTGCCGCATGCCTCGGCCTGCAAATAGGTCGTATCGTGACGAATAATGGTCAGATTCAGAGCTTCGATATTATTTGTGCCATCCACATCAGTCCAACCGTGCAGATAGACACCGCTCTGGGTGTAAGTTTCGCCATGCCACACATAAGCCTCGCAAGACGTCTGGTTTGTGACAGAGGTGTTCCATGGATTATTGATAGTCTGGGAGATGTATCCATTCAGGCTGTCGACAAAGGTTCCCATACTATCCAACGTATGGGAAAGGCTGGAGATTTCGGCATTTTGTGAGGACACAATGGTTTGCAAACTGTCCATTCTGTGGTTTATCGTGCCAAGCAGTAGGGTCAGCTGGTCGGCTGTGACAAAGCCACTGTTGTTGGTCAACTCGCTGGTCGTCGTCGGCACGGCGATGTTGACGGTCTCGTCAGCAGAGGCGTCTGCCGAGAATGTGCCCACAGTACTGCCATTCCGCTGAATGGTCAGCGTGGCATCGTTGGCGGCAGCAGGAATCGTCGGCCTGTTTGTCAACGAGTTGTAATTCCCGTCAAAGCCCGCCGGCAATTTCACAAAACTGCCGCCCGTAAGGAATATCGTGTCGTTGCGGATGCTCAGGATCTGTTGCTCCGCCGTGAGGTACGGCACGTCGTTGTTGAAAGCACTGATATCTGCAGGAATCTGTGGAATCTGCGGGAGGTTGGTCAGGGAGTTGTAGTCCCCGTCAAAGCCCGCCGGCAACTTCACGAAACTACCACCCGTAAGGAATATCGTGTCGTTGCGGATGCTCAGAATCTGTTGCTCAGCCGTGATATAGCCCGCATCGTTGTTGAAGGCACTGACGTTTGTAGGGACAGTTGGGATGTTGGGCGTATTCGTCAGAGAGTTGTAGTCCCCGTCAAAGCCTGCCGGCAACTTCACGAAACTGCCGCCCGTAAGGAATATCGT
>DBYW01000001.1:48937-88543 GCA_002311645.1 Bacteroidales bacterium UBA1176 | reverse complement strand
GTGTCGTTGCGGATGCTCAGGATCTGCTGCTCGACAGTCAGATAGGGCACGTCATTGTTGAAAGCGCTGATGTCTGCGGGAATCTGCGGAATCTGCGGGAGGTTGGTCAGGTCGTTGTAGTCGCCGCTGAAGCCCGCCGGCAACTTCACGAAACTGCCACCCGTGAGAAATATCGTGTCGTTGTGGATGCTCAGAATCTGCTGCTCGACAGTCAGATAGGGCACGTCATTGTTGAAAGCGCTGATGTCTGCGGGAATCTGCGGAATCTGCGGGAGGTTGGTCAGGTCGTTGTAGTCGCCGCTGAAGCCCTCCGGCAATTTCACGAAACTGCCGCCCGTGAGGAATATCGTGTCGTTGCGGATGCTCAGAATCTGCTGCTCGACAGTCAGATAGGGCACGTCGTTGTTGAAGGCGCTCACGTCGGTTGGAATCTGCGGGATCGTCGGGCGATTGGTGAGGTCGTTGTAGTCTCCGCTGAATCCGTTGCCAGCCTCGTTCGCATACAGGGCGTAGGGCACGCTCAGCAGCTGCTGCGTCGATGATATGGAATAGTTGCTGCCACCGTTAGGGTCGATCTCCGATTTGAGGAAAAAGGTTCCGGCGCTCCAATCAATGTTGGTGAAGCTGCCGTATAACAGAGTCCCTTCACCGATGTTCACCGTGACCAGTCCGTTGACGTTGGTGCTCAACATCTGCGTCTCCGAATAGACCACGCTGCCGGTGGCGGAATTCTGCAGTATGCTGACCCGGATTCCGACCAACGTATTGGCGACCAACTGATTGTTGGCGTCTCGCACCACGGCCTGATAGGTAAGTTTTTGCGGAGCCTGAGCCATAATTTGGCACACAGCCAAGACCAAAATCATCAAAACAGTAAATTTCTTCATACTCTCGTTCTTTTTGCTTCGTTATATCATTACAATCAGACCTTTAGCATCCTGATTCTTAATAAAAACTTATTCACAAGTAAAAATGCAAAGATACACAATTCGTTCATAATTATTATTCCATTCCGTAAAAAAAATCAGAATTATCCCCTTGAATCTTGTTAATATCCTGTCTGCGTATTTCTGCGAGTTCGGCGGGCATATAATTGTCCCGCAGACCACGCAGATTAACGCAGATTATCATACCATTTTTTGCAAGACTTAAAGGGATAATTCCGAAAAAAAATTGCATAATCTCTTGTTCGACACCTGCTACTGCTTTTTCGCCCTCGCTTTTTGTGTCATTTTTCTCGAAAAATCGGGACTTTTTTACATAATGACACAAATCAGGGGCTTCATTTTTTTTTATTTGGGCGTGCCGGCGCGGCGTCGGGCTTTCCACTCCAATGATTTTGGCTTAAAACCCACCACCATTCCGCGAGACGCGAAGCGTCAAGCGGAACCTCCGTCTCGCCAAGGCACCCATTCTCGCCAAAATCATTCCCCCTTCAAACGTGTTCCGAAGAAACACCCGTCTCTGTAACCCCCACATCAAGCGACTGAAAGGAGCGATGGTGGGGAGGAGGACAATGCGAACGCTTTTTAAATTTGGTAAAAAGTTCCCGTACCCTATCCTTCCGACACCTTGCGGAAATGGTTCGGCGTGATGCCCGTCTCGCGCTTGAAGGCAGAGTGGAAAACCTGGCGGTTCCGATAGCCGCACATCTCGCCGATGACCTCCAACTTGTAATCCTTGCTGCTTTTCTCCGTCAACAAACGCAGAGCCTCGTTGACCCGATACTGGTTGAGCAATGCCGGGAAGGACTTGTGGAAGTATTGGTTGATGACATGCGACAAGGTGGCACGATTGGTGCCCATCTTCTTGGCCAGCTGGTTGAGAGACAGATCAGGATCAGTGTACACCTTGTCCACTTCAAACATTGTCTTGAGTTGGGCGATAAGATCTTGGTCTGCTGTGTCGTCCGCCTTCACGTCCGAAAAATCGATTTTTTCGGAGAATGTGAACGAAGTCTGCTGTTCCTCAAGGTCTTTCTTGAGCAGCCGCTTGTAGGCCTTACGGCTTTGGACAAACATGATGATAAAAAAGACAGCTGTCGCAGTAACAAGGAGCAAAAGGGCCTGATAGAGTAAAATGGGCATAAACAGAGTATTTAAAAACAGGGGCAAAGTTACGCAAAAAAGTTCGCACACGTTTTATCACATCAATCTTTTCCATGAAGTCCGCATTCACGGTGTTCGGGACTCTCCCACCACCAGCGGCCAGACCGGATATCCTCGCCGGGCTTCACCGCCCGGGTGCAGGGCTGGCAGCCGATGCTGGGGAACCCTTGGTCGTGGAGTTTGTTGTAGGGAACCCGATGCTCGCGTATATACGCCCACACATGTTCTTCGCTCCATTCTATCAGCGGATTGATTTTCAACAAATTGTGACGCTCATCCCACTCCACTAACTGCATGTCGCCACGCGTCACCGACTGGCTCCTGCGCAACCCGCATACCCACGCATCCAGTGTCTTGAACGCCCTTGACAACGGCTCCAACTTGCGGACTTGGCAGCAAAGATGCCGTTTCTCCAAACTCTCGTAGAACAAGTTGATGCCCTCTTTCCCAACCATCTCCTGCAGAGCCTCCGTCTGCGGACAGAAAACCTCCATCTTGATGCCGTAGTGCAGATTGGTTTTGTCAATCAAGGCATACGTTTCCGGAAACAGGCGTCCCGTATCCAATGTGAAAATCCGCGCTTTCGGATTGATGGCCAGCATCATGTCCGTCAAGGTCTGGTCCTCAATGCTCAGACTGGATGAAAGCGCAATGCGGTCTCCGAATTGTTCCATGTAATACTGAAGCAATTCCTGCGGACTCTTTCCCGCAAAAGCAAGATTCAAATCTCTTATTTCGTTCTGTCCAGACATGCTAAATCGATAAAAAAATTTAACCTTACAATTATCTACAGGCAATACACAACGCATGCCCCCATTGTCATCCTATCATTCCCGCAGCGATGGTTTCGTTGCTGTCAGGATCAATGAGGACAAGCGATCCTGTGGTACGGTTGTCCTCGTAGCGGTCGAAAACCATGGGATTGGATGTACGCAGTGTCAGGCACGCAATGTCGTTCATGTTCAGTGTACTCTCGCCCGTGACAGGTTCAAGGGTGTGAATGTCCACTCGATAGTCGAGGGCCGCGACCATGCCGACAGACTCCGCAACCGCGCTGCGCACCACATAGCGCTTGCGCAGCTGCATGGGCTGGGCATTGAACCAGCAGCACATAATCTTGAATTCCTGTCCCACTATGGGTGATGTATCGTCCACGCCCACCAGCATATCACCCCGACTGATATCGATGTCGTCCTCCAACAACACGGAAATGGACTCCGGCGTATGGGCGACTTCCTGGGACTTGTCGGCCTGCATAATGGCCTTGACACGGCTGGTCATCCCCGAGGGGAGCACGCGCACAGCATCGCCCACATGGAGCACACCGCCCGCCAGACGCCCGGCGTATGCCCGATAGTCGGGGAACTTGTCGGAGATGGGACGGATGACGTATTGCACGGGCAGACGCATGGGCTGCAACTCTCCGCCAAGCTTGTGACTGATGGGCACCTCTTCCAACAAAGCCATCAACGTCGGGCCGGAATACCAGGGCGCGCGTTCGGAAGCATTGACCACATTGTCGCCATATTTGGCGGAAATGGGCAGGAAGTGCAGCTGAGCATCGTTCCCGATTTTGGCGCTCATTTCACGGTAGTCGCGCTCGATTTCGCAGAAACGCTCTTCCGAGAAATCGACAAGATCCATTTTGTTGATGCAGACGGTCACGTATGGGATGCCAAGCAGTTTCGCGATGTAGGAATGGCGCACGGTCTGCTCGACCACGCCGTTGCGGGCGTCGATGAGGATGATGGCCAAGTCGGCGGTGGAAGCGCCGGTCACCATGTTGCGGGTATACTGCACATGCCCCGGCGTGTCGGCAATGATGAACTTGCGCTTGGGGGTGGCAAAATAGCGGTAGGCCACGTCAATGGTGATGCCCTGTTCGCGCTCGGCGCGCAAGCCGTCGGTGAGCAACGCCAGATTGACCTCTTCGTTGCCACGGCTGCGGGAGGCCCGCTCCACTGCCTCCAACTGGTCCTCAAAGATGGACTTGCTGTCATACAACAGCCGCCCGATCAAGGTGCTTTTGCCGTCGTCCACACTGCCTGCCGTCGTGAAACGCAGCAGCTCCATATCCAAATATCCTTTTGTATTCATTCTATCACTGTTATTTTCAATGTTTTGTTTAACAATCGCCCCATCTCTCTAAAAGTAGCCCTCTTTTTTGCGATCCTCCATGGAAGTCTCGCTGCGTTTGTCGTCGGCACGGCCGCCGCGTTCGGTGATACGGGTGGCGGCAATCTCTTCGATGATGTCCTCTAAGGTATTTGCCTCCGAGAGGGTGAGTCCCGTGCAACTGATGTCGCCAATCGTGCGGCAACGCACTCTCCGCACCTCCACCTGTTCGTCAGGCTTGAGGCGCATGCATGGCTCAGCGGCAAGCCACTGCCCATCACGCAGGAAACAGGCACGCTCATGCGTGAAATACAGACTCGGCATCTCAATGTGCTCCTGGTAAATATACTGCCAGACATCCATCTCGGTCCAGTTGCTGATAGGGAAGACACGGAAATGCTCGCCCATGTTCTTCCGACCGTTGAAGATGTTCCACAATTCGGGGCGCTGGTTCTTAGGGTTCCATTGCCCAAAATCGTCGCGGTGAGAGAAAAAACGCTCCTTGGCGCGGGCCTTCTCCTCGTCACGGCGGGCGCCACCAATGCAAGCATCGAACTTGTATTCCTCGATGGTATCCAGCAAAGTGGTGGTCTGCAAACGGTTGCGACTGGCATTATAGCCCTGTTCCTCCTTCACGCGACCTTTGTCGATACTCTCCTGCACAGATCCCACAACCAGCTGCGCACCCAATTTTGCCACGAGTGCATCCCGATATTCGAGCGTCTCCCGGAAATTGTGCCCCGTGTCGATGTGCAACAACGGGAACGGTATCTTGGCAGGATAAAAGGCCTTGTAGGCTAAATAAGTGACCACAATGGAGTCCTTGCCACCCGAAAAAAGGATGGCAGGACGCTCGAACTGGGCCGCCACCTCGCGAAGCACGTAGATGGACTCCGCCTCCAATTCCTTCAAATGCGTTAACTTAAAATCTTTCATATAATAAGCAAATGTCTAAAAAACAATTCCTAATCCCCGCATCCAACTTCTAACTGAACACTCCCGACAGATATTTCTGAGTAAGTTCCTGCTGCGGGCTGTTGAAAACCTCCTGTGCCGGGCCTGCCTCGATGACTTCGCCGAGGTACATGAAGACCACGTTGTCGGCAATTCGCAAGGCCTGCCGCAACGTGTGTGTCACCATGATGATGGTGTAGTCTTTTTTCAATGACACAAAAAGGTCCTCGACCGTTTTGCTGGAAATGGGGTCGAGGGCACTGGTAGCCTCATCGGCAAGGATATATTGCGGTTCCACGGCAAGGGAGCGGGCAAGGCAGAGGCGCTGCTGCTGTCCGATGGAGAGCCGTGCGGCAGGTGTACGCACACGACCGCGCACCTCATCCCACAAACCGACAGCGCGCAGGTTTTCTTGAACAGCGTTTTCAAGATCGCGGTGACGTTTATACATCTTATTGATGCGACATCCATAGGCCACGTTGTCGAAAATGGACATGGGCAGCGGACAGGGACGCTGGCTCACCAACCCGATCTTACGACGCAACTCCGTGATTTCAGGACCACTGCCGATGATGTCGGTGCCATCCACTAAAACCTTGCCCTCCAGCCGGACACCTTCGGTGGAGTCGATGAGGCGGTTGAGCGTGCGCAGCAAAGTGGACTTGCCGCATCCCGACGGCCCGATGACGCAGGTGATCTGCTTCTCCGGAATCGTCAGGTTCAGATTCTTCAGTATATGAATACCCTTAATGTGGACGTTGAGGTTTTGAACTTCTATGGCCATTAGAGTTTGTTTTTGGAGAAACGGTTGGTGATGAAACGACCGCCGATACTCAATATCAGCACGATGATGGTCAGGACGAGGGCGGCGGCATAGGCTCTGTCCTGCACTTCAGGGATGGGACTGCTCAGCTGGAAGAAGACCGCCAATGGCAGGGTGGCCGCCGGCTGCGACAGCGAAGTGGGAATGCTGTCGGTGTATCCTGCCGTGAACATGACACTCGCGGCATCGCCGATGGCTCGGCCGATGGAGAGCAGCGTGGCGGTGGCGATGCCCGGCGCAATCTGGCGCACCACGACCCTCAAAGTCTCCCATCTGGTGGCACCCAAGGCATAGCTGGCATCCAATATGTCGCGCGGGAAGTTGCGCGAGGCCTCATCCATCGAGCGGATGAAGATGGGGATGATGAGCAACGTGATCACAATGATACCGCCGAGCAGAGAAGCTCGCAACCCGAAATACACCATGATGGTGAAACCAAAAGCACCATACACAATGGAAGGCATCCCGAACAGCACGTCAAACGCCAAACGCGCAACATACGCCAGACGCGAGCCCTTCTTCCTATAGACATTGAGATAGAAAACCACCGGAATGGAGACGAGCAGCCCGATAAGTGTCGAGGCGCCCACAATATACAGCGATCCGACAATCGCGTTGAGGAATCCGCCCTCCTTGCCAATATAGAACCCGCCGCCAGGCAACTTGGTGATCATGTCCCAACTCATGGCCTTCACGCCCCGGGAAAAAATGGTCCAGATGACACTAAACACGAAAGCGAACACGATGCCCATTGCCACCCACATCAAGACCTTGAACACGGCCTCCTCTATTCTTTTAGACTTGCTGATCTTCATACCATGGCGATTTTATTCCTCCCTACTTTCGATACGATAGAGGATGATTCGAGACAACAGATTGAAAATCAAGACTACGGCAAACAGGATGAGAGCCGCAAACATCAGAGCGGACTCATAGAGCGGCATGGAAAGCATCTCGCCGTAGTTGTTGGCGATCAGAGCGGGAATGGGATAGCAGGATTCCAGGATGTTCGTGGGGATGCCGATCACACAACCGCAGACCATCAACACCGCGATGGTTTCGCCCATGGCGCGGGAAATAGCCAGCACGACAGCTGCCAACACCCCTGCGAGGGTTTTGCGCAGCACCACCTTCTTGGTGGTCTGCCAGCGGGTGGCACCCAACGCAAGCGATGCCTCGCGCAACTCCGCGGGCACACTGGTGAAAACCTCAATGAAGAGGCTTACCAACAAAGGGATCACCATCACACCCAGCACAATACCGGCGGCCAGAACAGTGTATCCCGAAGAAAATTCCATGAAGTGCGGCGCGACATGATTGGATATCCAAGGCACGATAACCAACATACCCCACACACCATAGATAACCGAAGGCAGCGCAGCCAATATATCCAAAGCAGGAAAAACGAATTTGCGCACCACAGGGCGCGCATATTCCGTCAAATAAATAGCCGTCAGAAATGAGATGGGAAAAGAGATCAGAATGGCAAGAAATGTCACCCACAGCGTGCCCACAATGAAAGGCAGAAATCCAAATTCACCCTTCATCGGCTTCCATACACTGGAAGTGAGCAGGCTGAACAGCGACCGCCCCTCCAACACTGGCGACGACTTCAGATAGAGTCCAATGGCCATCACCACGACAAAGAGTATGGCTACAATGGTCAGGGAAAACATCACTCCCTGAGCCAGTCGGTCTTTGACAATGCGATTCTTAACCATGGGATACAAAAGGAGTATTATTGAGCCTTAAGAGCGTCGAGACCTTTGGCGAGCTTCTCCTCGGTCAACCCGATATAGCCAACGGGAACATTATATTGCTGGCCCTCCGTGAGGATAAATTTCAGAAAGGCCACCACAGCGGGATTGGAAGGCACGCCATGCGCCACCATGTAGAGGTCGCGGGCAGGCGGGGAAGGATATTTATTCTCGGCCACGGCAGCGATAAAGTCGTCCTTGGTGTCGTAAAAATACTCTTCCGCATCAATTCGTCCGTCGGAATTGCCATCCACTGGGCAGACAAGCAGACCAGGATTGGGGGTCCGCGTCTTCTCGTCGTAGGCATATCCGATGTTGTTCAAGCCAATGCCCAATTTGTCGTTCTGGATGGAGGAGGCAAGACCTGGGTCGCCGAACACGGCGGTACCGAGAAGGTCCTCCTGCTTTTTGCCCATCCAAAGGGCAAAGGTCTCTGCCGCACCACACGCATCAGAACGGGTGTAGACATGTATGGGCGTCTTGTCGCCCGTGCCCAGCACCTGTCCCCATGTGGTGTATTCTCCCGTGATCCAAATCTTGGCAGCCGTCTCGCGAGAGATGCCATGTTTTTTCAAATCCGCGGCAAACGGATTGTCAGCGTTGATGGTGATAACCACGGCATCCTTGGCCACGGCAATAGGCAACGCACCCTTCTCCAACTCGGGACCGTACACTTCACGCGAGACCATGCCCAAATCGACCACGTCAGCCAACACATCGGTCATACCCTTGCCAGCACCACCTGCCGACATGTCGATGTGGACGTCCGGATGCAGCTTCTGGAACTCTTCCGCCCATTTTACAGCCAAAGGATAGAGCGCAAAAGCTCCCGATACAGAAATATTGCCTGATAAAGCGTCACCTTTCTTGGCAGATTGCTTGCCACCGCAGGAAACCGACGACAGCATGAGGCCTATTACCACCAGTGACAACATGAAATATTGGAATCGATGTTTCATACAAAAAACATATTAATTATTTTTAACATTATATATATAGCAAATGAGATGAGAAATTATACATGAAAAGCATCGTTTTGCAATTACAAAATTAGTCATTTTTAAGATTAGAATTGTCATCATTTGCAAAAACATTGTAACCATTAAGAACAGCAACAGTAATGATTTAAATAAATAACTAATTCACAACAATATACATCCATTTAACCCACCATTTTCCGAAAAATCGCCTACCATATTCCCAAACAAAAAAAGTCGTTTCATGACAAATTACTGTCTGAATAAAGACAAATCGAATCGATAAAACTACTAAATTTGCCCGCTCAAAAACACGTTAAAGATAGTTAATTAAAAAAATTCTATGAGACACATTCTACCCCGCATTGTTACGATCTTGTTAATTTTAAGTTTAACCACTGTCGCTTCCGCACAAAAGGAAAGCAAACGGGCGAAAAGGGAGAAAGAAAAGACTTCCACGGAACAGTCCGAGGCGAAAAAAGAGCGCAAGTTCCATATCAGCGACTACATTTCGATCGGCGGCTACATCAATGCCCAATACGAATATGCCAACCAGTTGGAGAGCGACGGGACCGTCACGCAAAGCAGCGTCATGCAGATCCGGCGCGCACGCTTAGACCTGAAGGGCAAAATCACACCCAAGATCGAGTTTCGTCTGCAGGCCGACTTCGCAAACTCCCCGAAATTAATCGACGCCTACGTGAATCTCAAGTTCTGCCGCTTTGCCAACCTGCAAGTCGGGCAATTCAAGATTCCGTTCACATTGGAGAACCCCTACGGACCATTGGATCTTGAATTTGCCGACAACGCGCAGGTCATCTCGGCTTTGTCCGGCTACAAAGATGTCACAGGCATCAGCAGCTATGCCAACGGCCGCGAAATCGGCGCCATGTTGTATGGCACATTGCTGCAATTCGAACGCAACGGCGAGAAGTACCCGCTGTTGGGCTATAGCGTGGGCGTCTTTGGCGGCAACGGCATCAACATCAAGACAGACAACATGGCCAAGGACATCGCCGGACGCATCGAGTTCCACCCCTTCCTCAAGCATTTCGTGCTTTCCGGATCCGCATACTGGGGCCGGTATGCCATGGCCGACAAGCTCGATGGCCTGCGGCTACGCTGTGCCGGAGGTGCCGAATATAAAGACGAGAACCTCACCGTACGCGGCGAGTATGTATGGGGCAAGACCGACATTGCTCACACGGACGCGGACGACGTTCTCCATGTGCAGCGTTTGAAAACCCAAGGTTTTTATGTCACCGGCGGCTACTGGTTCCAATTTGGATGGGGTGCCAAAAGCAATGTGCAGCAAAAGTTACGCCCCGTATTGCGCTACGACTTTTACCAGAAAGACCTCTCCGCCGAAAACGGCGCATCCAACCACTACAGTGCCGGTATCGACTGGTGGCCCGAAAAGCATGTGCAGCTGCGCCTGCAATACACCTTGCGACAGAAACAACATGACCCCCATCTGGGCCATTCTTTCTTAACCATGCTTTCCGTAAAATTCTAATGCCTGACCACACATAATACAAAAGTGCAAAGCGCCTGCATGCAAGCACTTTGCACTTTGTTGTTTTTTGTGACATTTCCATTCCAAGCAAGGTGGGGAATAGCGCGTCGCCGGCTGCAATCTATCTACCTGCTTCCTTCAGAAAGTGGTCCACCATCGCATCGGGATCTCGAAGGCTTTTTTGCAGCCATTCGAAATAGAGGGCTTCGCGCTCGTCGTCGGACAGATGCCACTCAACTTCGGAACGGCGAAGGCGTTCCGTGAAATGCGAAAGGATGATGGCGGCTGAATTGGAGATGTTGAAACTCTCGGTAAAACCATACATCGGAATGAGCGCGGCGCCATCGGACAAGCGTACGGCCTCTTCCGACAATCCGGTCAGCTCAGTGCCAAACAAGAACGCGGTCTTGCGCTCCACGGGCAAGTCGTGGATGGTGGTCCTCTTCTCGTCGGGGAGCGTGGCGATGACGGTATAGCCCCGCGCATGCAGGTCGTCGATACAGCGGCGCACGTTGTCATCCGACTGCGGGTAGTGGTGCAGTGTCAGCCACTTGTCGGCCCCCATGCTGATGTCCTTATGGACCTCGAAGGCGTTGCGGTGCTCCACGATGTAGGCATCCTGCACGCCATAACACTCGCAACTGCGCATCACGGCACTGATGTTCTGGGTCTGGTAAAGATCCTCCAACACCACCGTCACGTGGCGCGTGCGATTGTCGAGCACCTCCTGCAGGCGCGCCTTGCGCTCCTCCGTCACAAACTGCGACAGATACACGGTCAAATCCGCCCTGAGCTGTTTGTCTTCTATTCGTCTCATAATAGTATATACAACAAGAAAGCCCTTATTCAGGGCTTTCTTGTGAATTGTGTAAAATCGATGAATTATTTGAGGTCACCCAATTTGGAACCAACTTTGAATTTGACCACCTTCTTTGCGGGGATCTTGATGGCTTTCTTGGTTCTGGGATTCAGACCCTTGCGGGCAGCGCGTTTTTTCACCTCGAAAGTGCCGAAGCCGACCAAGGAGAGCTTGTCACCCTTCTTGAGGACTTCACCCGTAGTGCACATGAAAGCATCCAAAGCGCCTTTAGCCTGAACTTTGGTCAAACCGGCTTTTTCAGCCATTGCATCGATTAATTCGCTCTTATTCATACTCGTTAATTTTAAAAGGTTTTGTAATTAGATTAATGAGCAGCAAATTTAGTTGATTTTGCGTATCAACGTAGTTATCAGCAACTTTTTTTTTGCAAAGTTTAAAAATTATCAAATATGTTTATTACAAATATGCGGACAATGAATTTATTACATTAAAATAGCATATTTGTGTAATTATCAAACCTGAATCCAACAATAAAATCCTCCACTTTCATCCGTTTTTTTCCCTCAATTTGCAGGATTTCAACGGAAATTTCGCGATTTTTTGCAGAAACAAGCAACTTTTTGTTATTATCCACCACAAAAGTCCCGGGCTTATCCACGGCGTCTTTTCCCGTGATGGATGCCTTGAAAATCTTAAGAACCAGTTCGCGCGACGAGTCCCCTCCCTGCCCGGACGAGCTGCCGGCTTCGGCGGGAAGCGTGTGCAGGCGTGTGAAGGCTCCCGGGTATGGCGAAAGTCCACGTATCTTATCGCAAACACGCTCGGCCGAATCGTTCCAATCTATGAGCATGTCTTCCCTGAAGATTTTAGGGGCAGGCTTGAGGTTCTTCAGCGCGGGTTGCGGGAAAGAGTGCACCTGGTCGTGCTCGATGTCGCGCAATGTCTGCACCGCGATTTCGGCACCGGCGGTCATGAGTTTGTCGTGAAGCGATCCTCCATCGTCGTCCGGAGCTATCTCAACCTCCGTTTGGCGCACTATCTCGCCAGTGTCGGTGTGCTCATCCAGGAAAAACGTAGTGACGCCAGTTTTTTTCTCGCCGTTGACGATAGCCCACTGGATAGGGGCAGCTCCGCGATATTGTGGCAGCAACGACGCATGGACATTGAACGTGCCGTGCGGCGGTATTGTATAGACCTCTTTGGGCAACATGCGGAAGGCCACAACCACGAACACATCGGCGTGCAAAGACTGCAGTTGGGACACGAACGCTTCGTCACGCAACCGAACAGGCTGCAGCAGCGGCAAATCATGTTCAAGGGCGTATTGCTTCACGGCGGAGCATTTGAGATGCTGGCCGCGTCCGGCGGGCTTGTCCGGCGTGGTAACCACGGCAACCACATCGTAGCCTGCGGCGACAATGCGGTCGAGCGTGGCGACAGCAAACTCGGGTGTGCCCATGAAAACGACTCTCATGACAATTATAATTGAGGTTTTTCTTCCAATTCTTGTCGCAGCGCAATCATCTTGAGGCAACTCACAGCGCCTTCGACACCTTTGTTGCCATGCACGCCACCCGCGCGGTCTTCGGCCTGCCGCATATCGTTGGTGGTGAGCACGCTGAAGATGGTCGGTTTCCGATGGTCAAGTCCCACACGCATGATGCCTTGTGCGACGGCTTGCGCGATAAACTCAAAATGGCGTGTTTCGCCCTGAATGATGCAGCCGATGCAGATGACAGCGTCCAGCGTGGGATCCATCGCGTACAGCAGGTCGGCGCCGGAGGGCAGCTCGAAACTGCCGGGCACATGATGCACCACAATGTTTTCTTCCGACACGCCATGCTCGAGCAACGTCTGACGAGCGCCTTGCAAAAGAGAATCGGTAATGTGGTCGTTCCATTCGCTGACCACAATACCGATTCTTATTTTATTGGAATTAATACTAAAAGGAGTGAACTCCGAAAGATTCTTTTTTTTCTCTTGGGACATTGGGATTATTTGGATTTAGCCTGAGCACGCTCTTTGTATTGGGCGATGTTCATTCTATTGTATTCAGCATAGAAGTTGTCCTCAATCTTCTGATAAGCATTCAAGGCGTCATTCCACTTCTCTTGTCTCTCATACATTTGTCCCAGTTTGAAGAGGGCGTTAGGGGCATTGAAAGGATCGTCGGCCTTGGCTGCTTTTTGATAATACTTCACAGCTTCGGCTTCATCGCCCTGCTCGTCAAGAAGGTCGCCGATGAGGGTTTGGCAGCCGTACCAAAGCACGTTTTCTTTCTTCTTGAATTTCTTCAGGAAATCAAGGGCTTCGTCTTTCTGGCCGAGTTTAAGATAGCACAAGCCGGCATAATAGCGGGCGGTGTTGGCGGTTTTCGTGATCTTGTAATTATCGGCGATTGTAAGGAATCCGTCATTCTCGTCATCGCCTTCGAGGGCGAGGTTGAGGGAGGCGCTGTCACCGGCCATCAGCATGCTGATGGGGTATGTCATGTTGGCGGAAGCCTCGGCACTTTTCTTCTGGATATAGAATCTGTTGAAGAGGATGATGGCCAGGATAACGACGAGAACACCTATGACGACGCCGTAAATGATGTTTTGATATTTGTTAAAGAATGCGATAGTCTTGGTTACGAAATTTTCTTTAACTTCTTCATTTTCAACTTTCTTGCTGCCTAATTTTTCGTTGCTTGCCATAATTTCTTTACTTTATTTTTTGAGGGCGCAAAAATACAATTTTTTTTAGATAACAGAGTGTGGTTTTTAATCTTTCTTATTGAGCAGGATATCCTTCAGCCAATCACGGAACAAATAGAGGTATGCGCGCTTGTACACATGCCGGAACATGAACTTGTCCTCTTTGTGGTTCAGCTCTTTTTTCTCCGTGTCGGGATGCGTGATGGGCATAATGGGATAGGCATTACGGCGAAGGTGCCGGATTCTGCGCTTGTCGCTTCCCTTGAAGCCCACGTTCGTGACGAGGTTAAGGTAGGGTTGGACACAGATACCCTTGTGTGCCCACACATGGAGGTTGATTTGGTAGTCCCAATACGGGGCGTTGTTTTTCTTGATAATATTGAATCTGTTGACCCAATAGGAGCGGAATTTGGGCTTGTTCATGTAAGGACCGACAATTTCGGCAAAATCCTCCGGCTTGTATTTTTCCATGGAGAGCGAGAAGTCTTGCCAGCGGTTGCGCCACGTGGCAAAGCCCCAGGTAGTTGCGTATGCGGAGAAGAAATAGGAACTGCCGCCCTTGCGGAGACGTTTCTTGTAGCGTTGGCGGCTACGGTGCCTGAGGTAGGTGCCGCCAATGCTGTACACCTGTTCATCGTTCCTATATTGCCGCAGCAGTTCCTCGCAGTACGGGAAGAAATCGTAGGTGGGCAGGGTGTCCTCGAAGAGGATAATGCCCTCTTCCTCATTTTCGAAAAACCATTGCATGGCTTTGAGGATCATCTCGGACTTGCCGAGGTGCTCTTCCATCCATAGGTTGTGTTGCTGGCAAGTCCAGGCAGGTTGGATGACCGCGCGGGTCTGGTAGACGCGCGCACGGTCGAGGGAGTCGCCGCGTTTGGGACCGTCACAAGCCACGTACAACTCGGTGGGCTGCACTGTGCTGATAATCTGGAAGAGGTTGTGCGTCTCCTCGATACGATTGTAGAGGACGAGCAATATAGGAACCTTGAACATTGTGCGTGATAGGATTTATGCCAACTCGTGAATAACCAGACCCGAGCGGAGTTTCGGCTCGAACCAGGTGGTTTTCGGGGGCATGATGTTGCCCGTGTCGGCGATGTCGATGATCTGCTGCATGGAAACGGGATAGAGGGCGAAGGCAACCTTCATCTCGCCGCTGTCGACACGACGTTTAAGTTCGCCCAAGCCACGGATGCCGCCTACAAAGTCGATGCGCTTGTCGGTGCGGAGGTCCTTGATGCCGAGAATCTTGTCAAGCACCAGATTGCTGAGGATGGTGACATCCAAGACACCGATGGGGTCGCTGTCGTTGAATGTTCCGGGCTTGGCGTTCATCTTGTACCAATGGCCGTCGAGGTACATGCTGAACTCGTGCAGTTTGGAGGGCTTGTAAATATCCGTGCCCATATCTTCCACGGTGTAGGTTTCAGCCACAGCGTTGAGGAATTGTTCCTTGGTCAGGCCGTTGAGGTCTTTCACCACGCGGTTGTAGTCGATGATGTTGAGTTGGTTGTCCGGGAAGATCACCGTCATAAAGTAATTGTATTCCTCTTTGCCGGTGTGGTTGGGGTTGTGTTCTTTCTTCTCCTGGCCCACGAGGGCGGCGGCAGCACTTCGGTGGTGGCCGTCGGCGATGTACATGGCGGGCACTTTGGTGGCGAAGAGTTCCACCAGCTCGTCGATGAGTTTGCGATCATCGATGACCCAGAAACGATGGCCGAAACCGTCTTCCTTGGCGATGAAATCGTAAACGGGTTCCTTGGCGGTCACGGAGGCCACAATCTCGTCGATGCGCGGCACAGCGGGATAGGCGAAGAACACCGGCTCCACGTTGGCGTTGGTGATGCGCACGTGTTTCATGCGGTCTTCCTCCTTGTCCTTGCGGGTCAGCTCATGTTTTTTGATCACCTTGTTGACATAGTCCTCACTGTAGGCGCAGGCCACGATGCCGTACTGCCAGTGCGCGTTGGGGTCGGTCGGGTTCATGCTTTGCGCATAGACGTAGAGCTTTTCCTCCTTGTCCTGCACCAACCAGCCGTAATCCTTGAAACTGTTGAAATTCTTCACAACCTGGAGATAGACTTCCAGGGAGTGTTCGTCGGTGCCGACGGGAAGGTCTATTTCGGCCTTGGTGACGTGCAACAGGCTATAGGGATTGCCTTCGCACTCCTTACGGGCCTCTTCGGAATTCAACACGTCGTACGGACGGGAAGCCAACTTTTCAACAATTTCTTTGGGAGGACGTAATCCTTTGAATGGTTTAATGATAGACATAATTTTTATTTTTTTTGATGAATAATTTTATTGTTTAAAAGAGGGTGCAAAGATACAAAAATTGTTGGTAGAGCCAACGCTTTTTAGCCTTTAACGATAGCGGCAAGGTCACCTGCTGTCGACGGGTAACGGCTAATCGCTAAAAATCGTATTTTTGCAGCCTCATCATTCTCTATGGAGTACTTAAAGCGACTGTCACGATATTTGGGGAATTACAAGGCCAACATTGCCGGTGTTTTACTGGTGAATGTGCTGTACGCTTTTTTCTCCATCTTCACGCTTGGCCTGATTGTCCCGTTCCTTTCGGTATTGTTCGGTCAGGTCGAGCCCATGGTCGCCAAGCCGGAATTTTCACTCACGTCCCGTTATTTCATCGACACGTTCTACTACTACATGGGGGTGGTGATAGCCCGCCATGGCAAGCATTTCGCATTGTTCTACATTGCCGGGGCGATGATTCTCTTCTCGTTGCTTTCCAACGCGTCCCGTTACATCGGGACATACTGGTTGGCACCCATCCGATCCGGCATCATGCGCGACCTCCGCAACGACATGTACCACCGCCTGCTCATCCTGCCTCTCTCCTATTACTCCGAGCAGCGCAAGGGCGACATTCTCAGCCGCATCGGTGCCGACGTGCAGGAGGCGGAATGGTCAGTGTTCTCCTCCCTCCAGTCGCTCCTGCGCGATCCGTTCCTGATCGTCGTCTTCATCATCGCGCTCATCTCCATCAGTGCCAAGATGACCCTCATCGCCCTGATAATACTTCCGGCAATCGCCGGCCTGCTATCCCTTATCGGCAAGGGGATCAAGCAGTATTCCACGCGCGCCCAGCAGCTGTTAGGGAAAATGAGTTCCTATTTCGAGGAAGCCATCGGCGGCTTACGCGTCATCAAGGGTTACAACGCCATCGACCATACCTACGAACGGTTCGAGCAAGAGAACTTCGAGTTCTATCGTATCAACAAGAAAGTGTTTAGAATCAATGAGTTGGGAGCTCCTTTAACCGAATTTCTCTGCATTTTAGCTCTGATGGTCATCACTGTCGTGGGATTCAAGTTCTTCCCGGATGTTTCCATAGGCAAGAGCACATTGTTCATGCTTTTTTTCGTGGTCTTCGCACGTCTGATTGTGCCGGCAAAAGCGATGGTCACAACCTTATACACGCTTCAGCGGGGCATGGCCGCCGCCGCCCGCGTCTATGAGGTCATCGATGCCGACGAAAAGATCATGGAGTGTGACGACGCATTGCCCGTAAGCAAGCTAAAAGACATAATCGAGTTCAAGGATGTCTCCTTTTCCTATCGTGACGTCAAGGTTCCGGAAAAGTGCGAAGTGCTTCAGCACGTGGATCTCACCATCAGAAAAGGGCAGACCATAGCCATTGTGGGGCCTTCGGGAAGTGGCAAGTCGACCATCGTAGACTTGCTTCCACGCTTCTACGACGTCCATTTCGGACAAATCCTGCTCGACGGGACACCCTTGGACCGTTATATCATCTCCGACCTGCGCGCTCTGTTCGGCATGGTGAGCCAGGATGTGGTGCTCTTCAACGACACGGTATACGAGAACATTGTCTTCGGCATGGAGCACGTCACGGAGGAGCAAGTCGTGGCCGCGGCGAAAGTGGCACAGGCGCACGACTTCATCATGGGGCTGGAAAACGGATACGACACTGTCATCGGCGACCGGGGCATGCGGCTGTCGGGGGGGCAACGACAGCGGCTCAGCATCGCGCGTGCCATCCTGCGCCATCCCGAGGTGCTCATTCTTGACGAAGCCACATCGGCGCTTGACAACGAATCCGAATATCTCTTCCAAGAGGCCTTGATGCCCTACGCACGCACGCACACGGCCATCATCATCGCCCACCGGCTGAGCACGATCCGCTTTGCGGACCTCATCCTCTTTGTGCGCGACGGGCGCATCATCGAGCGCGGCACCCATCAGGAACTGATGCAGATGCACGGTGAATATTACAATTTCCACACCGCTCAACAATAGTTTTTTTATACACACATTCATGTTAAAAAAAACGGGACGAAGCACTTGAAATGCCCGTCGTGAAAACGTATTTTTGCACGTTTAAACCATACATAATTTAGTATAAGGCGTCATGTATAACATTGCAGTGATTGCCGGCGGTGACTCCGGCGAATATGAAATCTCGTTAAAAACGGCCGATAACATTTACAACCAGCTCGACCGCAAGTTGTTCAATCCCTATTTGATCCACTTCAAGGGAAATGACTGGAGCTATACTTCCGAGAGCGGCCTCAAGTATCCCATTGACAAGAACGATTTCTCCCTGCACATCGACGGGAAGCACACGACCTTCGACGTGGCTTTCATCGCCATCCACGGCACACCGGGCGAGAACGGCAAGTTGCAGAGCTATTTCGAGATGATTGGACAACCCTATACGGGATGCAAGAGCTTTTGCTCCGCGCTCACCTTCAACAAATATTTTTGCAACATCGCCGTTGCCAAGGCCGGCATCCCCATCTCACCATCGCTGCACTATTACAACACCGACTCATATAAGCCCGAGCAAATTGAGCAAGTGTGCGGCTATCCCTGTTTTGTCAAGGCGTGCAACTCCGGTTCCAGCGTGGGTGTCACCAAGGTCCACAACCGCGAAGAACTGGCCGGCGCGTTCGCAGAGGCTTTCAAGTATGACAACCAGCTGATGGTCGAGAAGTTCGTGCGCGGACGCGAAATGACTTGCGGCGTCACCTCCGTTTACGGTGATGTGCGCGTGCTGGCCGTCACCGAGGTGGTCGCCACCAACGAATTCTACGACTACGACGCCAAATACTCCGCCGTCGGACACAAGCTGCTGACCCCCGCCGACATCCCGGCAGAAAAAGAAAAAATCATTCGCGAGTATGCCGAGCGCATCTTCCGCCGCCTTGACTGCCGCGGCGTCGTGCGCGTCGACTTCATCCTGTCCGAAGACGACGGCGTGCCCTATTTCCTCGAAGTCAACACCATCCCAGGCCAAACAGCCTTGAGCATTGTGCCCGGACAAGTGACATACAATAATCTGGACTTGAAAGAGTTTTTCACCAAGATGATTCTTGAAGCGTTGTAGAATCGTGTTCGCAAAAATGCGGACGTTTCACCACAAAACATTCTCCTTTTGATGAAGAAAAAAAACAGCATCCTCACCACCCTGCTTTGTCTGGCACTGGCCGTCGGGCTGCAAGCGCAGTACAACGAGAACGACATCCGCGCATACATCGAGCAATATCAGGAGGTGGCCATACAGAAGATGACCGAATACAAGATCCCGGCCAGCATCACGCTCGCCCAGGGCATCTTCGAGAGTGCATGCGGCAAGAGCCGACTCGCCACCGAAGGCAACAACCACTTCGGCATAAAATGCCACGCCGACTGGAGTGGCGACACCATCCTCATCGATGACGACGAGCTGCAAGAGTGTTTCCGCCGCTACCCTAACGTGGACGATTCTTACACCGACCACTCGCTTTTCCTGACCAAACGGCAGCGCTACGCCAACCTGTTCCAACTCAACATCCTCGACTACCCCGCCTGGGCACGCACACTCAAGCAGGACGGCTACGCCACCAACCCTCAATATGCCGATCGCCTCATCAGCCTCATCGAGCGGTTCAACATTGCCCGGCTCGACACGCTTTGCCTGCAACGCCAAGGCGTGGACTTACCCATGGTCACCTATAAGCCGCGCAACATGGAGCCCATCCCTGTTGCATCCAAGGACCCACACGCCAAGCCCATAGGCAATACTGGAAAAAAGCCCGACATCGAAATCGCCCCTGTCGCACCCAAGCCTAAACCCGCCAACGGACAACTGAAGGTCTTCACCGCCATCGGCAACGATTTCCCCGCCGGCGACAGCCCCTTCAGCTATCGCAAGGTGTTCGAGAACAATCACACATTCTTCGTCATCGCCCAAAGTGGCGACACCTACGAGCGCATCGCCCAAGACGTACAAGTCTCGCCCGAAAACCTACGGAAGTTCAATGACGTGCTGGACAACGGACAACCCGTGGAGAACGAAATCGTCTACATCGAAGCAAAGGCAAAGACCAACAGCGCACGCGTGCACGAAGTGCAGGCCGGCGAGACCCTCCGCTACATCGCCCAACGCTATGGTGTGCAACTCCACTATATCCTCAAATACAATACACTCGATATAAACTCCGTTATTTACCCCGGGAACCAAATTTTGCTTAGACATTAATACATTATACTATGAAAAAAACAATTCTCCTCACCGTCATCATAGCGGGCTATCTTTTTGCCAACGCCCAATACACCATGGATGACCAAGTCTATGACTACATCGACATGTACAAAGACTTGGCCATGCAGGAGATGGAAATCTACAAGATCCCTGCAAGCATCACCTTGGCGCAGGCCATTTATTCGTCCAAAGCCGGCACTAACCGCGTGGCGTTAGAGGCCAACAACCACTTCGGTATCACCTGCCACGGCAACGAATGGTCAGGTGAGACATACTACGAAACCGATAACCACAGCAGCGACTACTGTTTCCGCAAATATGCCTCCGTCACCGAGTCGTACCGCGACCATTCCCTGTTCCTGTCGCAACGCAGCCGCTATGTGCGCCTCTTCTATTATCCCATCACAGACTACAAGACCTGGGCACAAGGGCTCAAGGAAGCCGGTTACTCCGGCAACCCTCGTTACGCCGACACCTTGATTTCCATTATCGAGAAATATTTCCTCATGCACTACGACCGCAAGGTGGCTCAGAAAATCGGCGACTCGTCCGCGTTGAGGGAGGTCTCTGCACCGCATCTGCTCCGTGTAGACGAGGACATTATTCTCGGAGCACCCAAACCCACGCCTCAACCCCGGACGCAACCGTCCACACAACCTGTCCAACAGGCGCAGCCTGTCCAGCAGCCGGCACCTGCACAACAGCCCTTACAACAGCCTGCGCAACAACCCGTATCGCAACAGCAACCCGCAACACAGCCATCCACACCCACCTATAACCCTCCTTCTTCGCGTGCAAAGGCAGACACCATGATGGTGAACGGCATTGAGGTCATCGTCAACAAAACCGAGCGTTCGCAAACTCCGAAGTACGACACCATCAAGGCGACCATTCCGAACAACACACCCGAGAAGATTCAAGGCAAGAACGTCTTCACCCTCAACCCATACGCTGTGCCTTTCAAGTCGGCCTACTACCCATACACCTCGCGTCCGGCCTACGAGAACAACAAAACGAAATTTATCATCGCCAAGGCTGGCGACACCTACAAGAAACTCGCTGCCGCATTGCAGCTGAGCGAGAAAAATCTGCGCCTCTACAACGATGTTTACGACGAATCGGAGCCCATTGAGGACGAGGTCATCTACGTAGAGATGAAAAGCACCAAGTCGCCCGTGGAGTACCACACGCTTGAAGAGGGGGATACTTACCGCTACATTGCCCAAAAATACGGCATACAACTCAAACTTATCATCAAACGCAACAGCGGAGCCATCAGCAGCTACGGCATCGGCGACAAAATTTGCCTCGGCTGCAAATAAGACGCCCGTTCCCTGCCAACCGCACTGCCGGAATCATTGCATTTCTGAGACTAAACACAGACCTGTAATTCACGATGCCAAAGTCTTTTTATCACTTCAATCCAAAGACGCTCACCTACGAGAAAGTGAAGCTCAGCTTTAAGCAGGTGCTTAAACGCGTGGGGTGGGTTTTCGCCAGCGGCTTCGCCATGGCGCTCATTTTCGTGTGGATTGCCTTCTACTTCGTGGATTCCCCAAAAGTCAAGATCCTGGAGCGAGAGAACAATGAATTAAAAGGCGAAGTGGAGTATCTGACATCGCGCATGGAGGTGATGTCGGACGTGCTGCTTGACATCGAGGATCGGGACGACAATGTCTACAGGACCATCTTCGAGGCCGACCCTGTACCTGCAACCGAACGATATCCGCAGATTTTGGATGACCGCCGTTTCGACAGTCTCTCCCGCTCCGAGGCATACGTCCTGCTGAAGGACGCCAACAAGCGCGCCGACAAGTTGACCGTACGCTTGGCGGCGCAAACCAAGTCGTTGAACGAATTGGAGAAGATCGTGAACAACAAAGCCGAGATGCTGAGCAGCATTCCAGCCATACGCCCATTGAAAAACATGTACTCCATCACGTCCGGTTTTGGCCGCCGATATCATCCTGTTCTCAAGCAGTTACGCGCACACACGGGTGTAGACATCACCGCCCCAAAAGGCACACCCGTGTATGCCACCGCCGACGGCACCGTGTCGAGCGAGAACCCAGGCAGCGGCTATGGCATCGCAGTGGTCATCAACCACGGCTACTCCTACCAAACACTCTACGCACACCTCTCCAAAAAAGCCGTGCGTGCGGGACAGAAAGTGAAACGTGGCCAAGTTATCGGATACGTGGGTGCCACGGGCCTCGCCTCCGGATCCCATCTTCACTACGAGGTCATCAAAAACGGCCAACGCGTCAACCCCGTATACTATTTCAATGTCGACATCACGCCGGAGGAATACAACAAGCTCCTCGAATCCTCCAAACGCGTCAACCAAGCACTGTCGTAGCCATGCACAACGTCCGCAAAACAACATTCAAGAATCGAAGTTCCATGGACATCCCATATAAGTTTCTTGCGAACATCTTCCTATTTTTAATTTTTGCATACAGCTTCTGCTCCTGCAGGCATCACAACGACAATTCCGACAAAGCCATCTTCCACTACAACGAGTCGAGCGGCATCCAAACCCTCGACCCTGCCTTCGCATCCGGGCAGTCCGTCATCTGGCCCTGCAACCAACTTTTCAACGGGCTGGTTGATTTGGACGATTCGCTGAACATCGTACCGGCCATCGCCAAAAGCTGGGCCGTCTCCCCTGACGGTCGCACCTACACTTTCGTGTTGCGCCAGGACGTGACCTTCCACCAAACCGAGTTCTTCCCCTTCAAAGGGGAACGGCACGTCACGGCGCACGATTTTGTCTATAGCTTTTCGCGCATCCTCGACCCCGACGTGGCATCCCCCGGCGCATGGATTTTCCAAAAGGTGAAGCGCGACAAGGAGGGCAAGGCCGCCTTCCGCGCACTCAACGACACTGTCTTCCAGATCGAGCTCTCCGAGCCGTTCCCGCCCTTCCTCGGCATCCTAACGATGAAATACTGTTCGGTGGTTCCCCACGAGGTTGTGGAGCGATATGGCAAGGACTTCCGCAACCATCCCGTCGGCACCGGTCCATTCAAATTCCAGCTTTGGCAGGAGGGTGTCAAACTGGTGCTGCGCAAGAATCCCGACTATTTTGAATTTGACGAGCAGGGCAACCGACTGCCCTACCTCGATGCCGTGGCCATCTCCTTCATCATAGACAAGCAATCCGTCTTCATGGAGTTCATGAAAGGAACACTCGACTTCATGTCGGGCATCGACGCTTGTTACAAAGACGCCCTTTTGACCAAGCAGGGAACGTTGAATCCCGAGCACAAGGACGAGGTGAAGCTGATCACGGGTCCATACCTCAACACCGAATATTTAGGCTTCATGCTGAAGCCCGGCGACAAGGAGAACCCGCTGTTGGACCGACGCGTGCGGCAGGCCATCAACTACGGTTTCGACCGTGAGAAGATGATGAAGTACCTGCGCAACAATGTCGGCTATGCAGGCACGGCCGGCTTTGTGCCTATGGGTATGCCCTCGTTTTGTCCAGAGCGCACGGGCGGCTACAACTACAATCCCAAGAAGGCCGCGCAATTGCTCGCCGAGGCCGGCTATCCCAACGGCAAAGGGCTTCCGCCCATCTCGCTCTCCGTCCCCGCCGCATACGCTGATCTGTGCCAATACATCCAGCACGAGCTGTCGGAGTTAGGTATTCAGCTGAAGTTGGACGTAACCCAAGGCGCACAACTGCGCCAGATGATGCGCAACTACCAGCTGCCGTTTTTCCGCGGTTCCTGGATTTGCGACTACCCGGACGCGGAGAATTATATGGCGCTCTTCTACTCCAAGAACCTGCAGCCCGTCGGTTCCAACTACACACATTACGTCAACCCTGCCTTCGACAAGCTCTACGAAAAATCACAGCGTTGCGCCGATGAAGAAAAGCGCACTGAATACTACATCCAAATGGACTCCATGCTGATGGCCGACGCCCCCGTCGTTGTTCTCTATTACGACAAAGTGGTGCGTTTTGTCCGCTCCAACATCACGGGGTTCGAATCCAACCCCGTGAACATGCTCGACCTCAGAAGAGTTAAGAAATAAAACAAGAGCCGCTGCTTTCTCGCAACTGCTCCTGTCGGTCAGGGTGTGGCTGCGAAGATTTCGTCCGCCAAACATTATACTACGCCGTGTTTGCATGGTGTCAATTAAGCCAATTGTTGCACGTCATGCCTCCAACACAAACACGTTTAGGAAAAAGCCACAGCTAAACAACACAAGATGGAATAAAGCGCAAATGTGAAGGATTAAATAGTCATTTATATATAAATTTGTTTATTAGATATTTACAGATAGGTTCAAGAAATGAAACGTCATATTTTTGACATGAGGGAACATATTCTTGCTGTGACGGAAAAATATAGAATAAATAATTGTATTTTTGCTGACGAGAATGGACAACATAAAACTCCCATCCTCTTTCAGTGTGGATTACCACTCCCTAAGTTCGTATTTCATAGCGATACAGGGCGGACATGACAGCGACTTGCAAGTAGGAGCATCCATATCAAAATAACGTTAAACCAAAGACCATCAGTATCATGAAAAAAACAGCATTATTAATGATTGCGGTTATCACTGCCAACATTCTTTTGGCACAGACCGAGCCTCCCCGCAAGAACAAAGTCCAATATCTCCATGCGGTAGAAACAAAGGCTGGATATGGCATTTTGGTTGATGATTACGGATTTTTCATAAGGGAGACCAATGGGACTTCAAGCCTTGCTGTTTTCAAACAGTGGTGGGGCGTGGGAATCCACGAGTTGCATGGCATCCAATTTAATCCCCATCTCGCCCTGTCGGGTGTGATCGGTCTGGATTTTCTGAAAATGTATCCTGACGAACAAGAATTTCAAGCCAACAACCCTTCCTTTCCTCTTCCCTACCCAGATCTCTATGTCATGAACTTCACATTGGGATTGAACTTCAAGTATACCATACTGAAAAAATACAAATGGAGTCCTTTTCTGACATTGGAAGTGTGTCCCATAGGGGCAGAATTGACAGGACTGAAACATCCCACTTTTTATTACCGTGACTGGTTCCGCAGAGGTTCAGCAAGTTTTTCGATTGGCGCACAATACCGTTTCAAGGACCGTCAGAACGTGTATGCGGCATTAGGCTACGAACTGGCCTTCTCGCAGCTATTCCTGTCTGTCGGGGTGCGGCTGCGGTAAACCCAGTCAATCAAATTATTCCCAATGCTTCGTTGAACAAAGTTTTCACATCGGCACCGCCACCGTGTAAACCGTGTCCGCCGTGTTCCAGACATTGGACACGTTGACACCGTCGGCTGCAAGTCCCCGTCGCTCTATATGCAGGATGGAAAACGGGCTTTTATACTTTCGTTGCCAATAACAATAACGCACCTGCACCGCATTACCGCCCGGTTTTAGCGAGAGCGTGTCCTTCCCGTTGAGCACTGCCGGAACCGTGTCGGCACTCATTGTCTCCACCCAAATGGCAAATTGCTTGGAGGGTGAAAAATAGTAGCAGTCCAACTTGTCACACTGTGCATGGCGCATCGGATAATGTGACGAGAGATCTATTGTGGCGCGGTCCACCTCGCAAACGGTGAACAGCAGGTCATTGTGGGTCTTGTCCTCTTTCCGGCAGATGTAGAAGATGCGGGCAGTGCTGTCCTGTGCCATTAGTTCTGCCAATTTTTCAGGCCTGCGGCACCCCTTTGTGTTCTTGCCCGCCTTCAGGGCAATGAAATCCGACCACTCGATGCGTTCGTCGCCAAACACACCCGCACCCCACTGCCCCGATTCAGAAAGCGTAGGGCAATAGAGGATGTCGTTGTCGGCGAAAGCGGAAAAAGCGTCTTCTTTCACCATTTCGTCCATCGCGGCAAGCGTATAGTGCGTGCGCTGCCATTCGTGGCTCAAGAGGTCGTTGGAATAACCTGTAACCACTATCAACGGTGCCGTGGCAGCGAGCACGAGCACACAAGCCACGGGATAAAATATCTTGCTTCTTGAGAACAATTTCACAAACGCCAATCCGCACAGAACCAGAAAAGTCATGATTCCGAAATAAGAGAAGTAGGATGTGACATATCCCCTTATGAAACCATTCCACTCCGCATTGTATTTTTCAGTGAGGCCTAATAAAAAATGTGAACCAAAAGCAAAAACGAGGGCGCACAGGGCGACGACCACGATACGCATCCACTTGACCGTGCCTTTGAACCGACGCATCAGCATGGCGAGCACCAGTACCACAAGCGCGGCATTCACATACACCGCTAACGGAGCGTGTGTCAGCATAAAGCCTTTGCTTACGTAATGTCCGACCAAGGCCTGGCCGTTATCCACCGCCACGGCATGCTGAATCTGTTGCAACGGGAACATCGTGATCGTGCATTGCCACATCACCTTCCAACAGTTCTTCAAGCTGAACGAATTAGCAAAAGCGGTGCCCGTGTATTCCGCTGGCACGGACATTCTATAAATAAAATACGTTGCCAAATATAGCACTCCGATGGACACATACGGCAGGACCTCTTTCCAAAAGCGTTTTTCTGTCCACATCCGTCTAAAGCCAAACGAGTGCCAATTACGGATCAACACATACAACACAAAAAAGGCCAAGAACTGCAAATAAGCCTCATAAAACAACAACACGAAAGCAAAGAGAACCGTGGAAAGGATCACGTACTTGTACTGTTGGGTATCGGCATATCGGAGAAACGCAACCACCGACCAGCAGAGCATACCAAAGCTAAAGCAAAAGAAGAATGGATAGGCGATAAAGGGGATATGCATGTTGCACGTCACAGGGGTGAACGCTGCCAATATGACAAACAGGGCTGCAGCGAAGGATTTTGACGACATCACCTTCCGCATCATGAACGCAAAAGAAGCGAAGGAAAACAGCAATGTGCCTATATGGAAGACCTTGGTGACGTAAAAGTTATCGGCAAAATACGGTAACGAATATAACGGCTTGGTAATCAAAAAGTAAAAACGGCCCGAATAGGCGGCGTAATTTTGGGCATCTGCCCAATAGTTATGACGCAAAAAAGTATAATAATATTCCAGGTCATCGGCACAAGTGAAACCGATGCGACAGAGGGGTGCCATCGAGATTGCGACGACAACCAGCGACAGGGCAAAGATCACCCATTTTCCCCAGATCTCAGCTTTCTTGTCCTTCATGTTCGATGATTTCTTGCACGACATAGATGGGACGGCCTTTTACCTCGTCAAAAATGTAGCCCACATACTGCCCAATGAGTCCAATCAGGAAGAACTGGAGGCTTGCGAAGGCACTCAAGAAGACCACAATGGTCGTATAGCCGGATACGGGGGTGTTCATCACCCACATCACAAGGGAGTATATGATGAGGAGCAAACTTATGATGCCAAAGATGATTCCGACAAAAATGCCGAGCCGCAAGGGCATCTTGGAGAAAGAGGACAAAGCCGTTAAAGATGTGCCCATCAATTTGCGGAAGGAATACTTGCTCTTGCCTGCCACGCGAGCCGGTGCCACGTACTCCAATGTTGTGTGTGAGAAACCAACCAACTGCACGATACCGCGCAGGAAGCGGGTTCGTTCCCGATAATCCTTTTTCAGCACGTTGGCCACAGCCCGTGATATAAGGAAAAAGTCGGAGGCATTTTCCGGAAGATGGATGTCGGAAATCAGATTGGAGAACTTGTAAAACAAGCGGGATCGGAGGTTGTGCCCTCGGGTGGCGTCCAAGCGGTCGGTGCGCACCATATTGATAACATCGAAGCCTGCACGGGCCTTGCCTACCATTTCCGGAATGAGGGTGGGCGGATGTTGCAAGTCACTGTCCATACAGATCACGAAGTCACCGCGGCTATGGTCGATGCCGGCGGTCATGGCAGCCTCGTGCCCGAAGTTGCGGGCGAAGCTCAACACGCGCACGCGAGCGTCAGCACCTGCAATTCGGCGCAGGATCTCCAATGTCCCGTCATTGCTGCCATCGTTAACAAAAAGAACCTCGCCATGCTCCGGCATACCGTCAAGCACCGCTTTCAGCGCCTCATAAAACGCCTCAATACCCTCTGCCTCGTTATAAACCGAGCAGACTATCGAATAATCCAATTTTTGATTCTCCATCACAAATTGTTGAATCTTTTGAGATTGCAAAAATACAAAAAACTTTTAACTCCTATTTCCAGCCCCTTAACTCCAAACTATTTTGTATATTTGCCCCCGTTTTTTTCAAGCAGTCTTTTGCGTAAAATAGGCGAAACAATAAAACAACAACTGTATAAAAACCAAAATTTTCTCAACATGTACAAGATTCAGAGTCACCCGATCCTCTCCATCCCTACGGGCGATGAAGTGACCTTTGAATTTAAAGGCCAGCAAGTAAAAGCACAAAAAGGGTACACCATCGCGGCGGCGTTGCACCAAGCCGGGTTCCCCATACACAGCCACAGCCTCACGGGCCGCGAACGCAGCATGGACTGCGGCATCGGCAAGTGCGGCGCCTGCGAAATGCTCGTGGACGGCGAAGTGAAGCGCATCTGCATCACCAAGGTTGACGGCGTGCGCAAAGTGGAAGAAATCAGCCACGACTTTCTCTCCGAGACAACCGCCGACACTGCAAACAACCCGCAAGTGCGCATCTACAAGACCGAGGTTGCCATCATCGGTGCCGGTCCCGCAGGTCTGGCATGCCGCGAACAACTCAACAAACTCGGCATCCCCAACATCGTAATCGACAACAACGACCGCATCGGCGGCCAGTTCACCATGCAGACCCACCAGTTCTTCTTCTTTGAAAAAGAACAGAAATATGGTGGCATGCGTGGTTTCGACATCGCCAAGACCCTTGCTGGTGACGATCACTCTGGCATCCTGCTCAACAGTACAGTATGGGATATCCTCGAAGGCAAGCGCGTGGCCGCCAAAAACATGGAGGACAACTCGCTCTTCTATGTCGACGCCAACTATCTGGTCGTCGCCACCGGTGCTTTCCCCTTCATGCCCACTTTCGAAAACGACGACCTGCCCGGCGTCTATACCGCCGCCGTGGTGCAGAAGATGATGAACCTGCAGCACACCCTGCTCGGCAAGCGCATCCTCACCATCGGGGCCGGCAACATCGGCTACCTCACCTCCTACCAGGCCATGCAGGCCGGCGCACAGGTGGTGGCCATCGTCGAGGCCATGGACCACGAGGGCGGCTTCCCTGTACAAGCCAACCGCGTGCGTCGTCTCGGCATCCCCATCCTCACGTCGCACACCCTCCTGCGGGCCATCCCCAACGAGGACCATACCGGCGTGGTGGGCGCCGTCATCGCCGAGTGCAAGAACTTTAAGCCCGTACCCGGCACCGAGCGCATCATTAAGGACATCGACCTCATCAACATCTGCACCGGCCTCAAGCCCGACGACCTGTTGCTCCGCAAGGGCAAAGTCACCTTCGGTCTGCACACCTACGGCATCGGAGACGCCACTCGCGTGGGTGAAGGCACCTGCGCTGTGCTCCGCGGCAAACAGGCCGCTCTTGAGATCGCCATGGAAGCCGGCGTGCGATTCAACTACGACGACTACTTGGCGGTCACCAAGGACTATGCCGACTCGCAACAGCATCCCGTGCGCGTGCTTGACAAGCCCAACCGCCCCACCGGCGAACGACTCAACAAGCCCTTCGTCATGGCCGACTGCCTCTACGGGTTCGCCTGCAATCCCTGCTCCTTTGCCTGCCCGCAAGGCGCCATCACCAAGTCGGCGACCAACTGCGTGCCCCAAATCGACTACGACAAGTGCATCGGCTGCATGAAGTGCGTCAACCACTGCCCCGGCCTGGCACTGTTCGGCTACAACCTGCCCAAGAACTGGCTCTTCCTGCCCTTCGAGTACGAGGCTGAGGAGAACGCCGAGGTGGTCTTGGTCAACGACTCTGGCAAGAACATCGGCACGGGCGTCATCGAACGCATCACCAAGGGTGAGAACAAGACCCACGTGGCCCGCGTCCGCGCCCTCGACCTCAGCGGCGAAGCCTTGACTGAAGTCACCGGCTTCGTGCTGAAAGAACGCTATCCCGAACCCCTGCATTGGGAGGAACTCGACGCCACGGAGGCCGCTCCCGCCTACGTCTGCCATTGCGACGATGTCCAAATCGACACGTTGCTCAAGGCCGTGGAGGGCAAGAAAATCATCTCCGTCGATGAGTTGAAGCATATCACGCGCATCGGCATGGGACCGTGCCGTGGCAAGCGCTGCATCCCGCGCGTCAAGCAGCTCCTCGCTGGCTACGGCGTGGAAGTGGTGGGCGACGCCACCCCGCGCGGTCCGCTCTCTTCGCAACTCAACATCGGAGAACTCTGCCCGAGCGACAAGCCGGCAGAATTTGTCACCAACATCAATGGCACGCCCACCAAGAAGGTGGAGTGCGACGTCTTCGTGGCTGGCGGCGGCATCACCGGCAGCGGCTTGTTCCGCTACTTCTCCGAAGCCGGCAAGAAGACCGTGCTCTGCAACGCCGAACGCGGCTCCTCCTGGCGCTGCATCGGTGGCGGCCGTCCCGGCTTCTCCGTTCCTGAGATCGCCGACATCGCCGTCCACAACCGCGTCATCTTCGAGGAGATACAGAAACACTACAACATCCACTATAAGCCCACCCGCTACGTGAGCTTCGCCCACGACGAGGCCAACTACAAGGCCTTGGAGAAATCCCTTGGCTGGTCCAACGGCTACATGGTGGACAAGAAGGATTTCGTAAAGGAGGTGTCTCCCTATTTCAACAAGAACCTTGACACCTACCAGGCCGCCTGCATCACCACCGAGTGCTGGCAAGCCACACCCGGCCCGACCATCCACTACATCCGCAATATCGCCATCGAGCATGGCGGCACGCTCCTTGAGGACTGCCGTCTGTTGGAAGTGCAGAAGACCGCCAAGGGCTTCATGGCCTTGGTGCTTACACACGACAAAGAGTACGTGGAATACTATTGTGAGCACTTCGTCAACGCATTGGGACCCAATGCCAGCAAGTTTGCCCGCCAGTTAGGCCTCGAAATCGGCCTCTACCCCATCAAGCACCAAGCCTTCATCACGCACCGGTTGCCGATGTTAGGTATCAACGGCGACTCTCTCGACATGCTCATCGACCGCAGAAAGTACAAAGGCTTCTCCGCCGTCTACGGCCAACAGTTTGCGGAGACCGGCCAAATTATCGGCTGCGCCTCGCCCGCCTTCGAGAACCAGGAGGCCGGCAAGGAACTCAAGTTCAACACCAAGGAGTTCTTGGAGGTGTGTGCTGAGATGTTCGTCGATTGGATCCCGCAACTGAAGAACGTCAGCTTCCAAGCCACCTGGGCCGGCTACTACACAGAGCCGCGCTACATCGTGGATCCGGAGCACGGTCTGTTGGTCGGCATGCGCGGCCACGGCTTCATGTTAGGGCAGTACTTGGCCAAGATTTACGTGGACAAGTACCTCGGCAAGGAGGCTCCCTCCTACATGTCGCGCCTCGCCATCACCGGCGACGGCCTGAGCGAAAACGCATTCCAATAGAGATTTGTCACATTCGTTTGTCTTAACACCGCGATTATCACATCCAAAACCAACAAATAATCAAAAGTTTATGCTATTACGTTTAGCACAAATGCTTTCTTTATCCTATATGATCAACAAAAAACACAATAAAACAAAGTAGCAATTATGGGCAAACTAAAAACAATTGTGACAATGTGTCTGCTTATTGTAGCAATATGCGGATGCACGCGTAAAGACCTCCCATCTGTAACAACTGCTGAGATTTCAGAAATCACCAGTAATACAGCTAAAGCAGGAGGTTCTGTCTTGGTCAATGGTGCCGATGTCACCGTGCGTGGGGTCTGCTACAGCGCCGCCAACACCACTCCGACGGTAAATGACCTTCACACCACAGATGGCAGTGGTACTGGTGATTTTGTAAGCCTATTGTCTGGTCTGCAACCCAACACCACCTACTATGTGCGGGCTTACGCCATGAATGAGGCAGGTACCGCTTATGGTGAAGTGGTGTCATTCACCACCTTGGACAGGGATGTTCCTCTTTCACCCACCCAGAAACTGTGCATTCCCCGTGGTTGGAAACTTGCTGCAGCAACTTCGACTCCCGCATATCAAATGCCAAGCGGATTATTTATATCAGACTTATTTGACGGATGGTTATACGATTTTGAACTTGATGATATCATCATTTTCAAGGAAAACGGGATAGAAATCGGGAATCCGGGCTCATTAATTCCAGAAGAAGATTTCTTTTTTGATCTTAATCTTAATCATAACGAGTTCCCCTTCACTGAATCTATACTTGGCAACTGGAGTTTCGACAACGAGACAAACCCACAAGTGATATTTATGCAGATACCTTTCTTCTATGACTCATCTCTGGAAAATTGCAGAATTATCTCCCTTACTGAAAACGAGTTCAAGATCAGCTATACGTTTAATGATAATGAATCCCCTGCAAAAGACACATATACGTTCACGCTAACATACACACCAGTTCCTTAGCAAGCCCCATCCTCCATGTCGCGCCTCGCCATCTCCGGCGACGGCCTGAGCGAGAACGCCTTCCAATAGAAAAATTTTGTACATTTGCACCCCCAATACAGGACTACATAAACAATAATCTAAAATATTCAATAATGGAAAAATTCGATCCCGCAACCAACCTTGAAAGATTGGACAAGAAAGACGCCTACCGTGGCGTGAACCCGGCTATCTGCGACAGCGCAACCTTCATGTTCGAACAGGCCAAGACCATGACCGACACCTTCCATGGCGAAACCGAGGGCTATTTCCTCTATTCCCGTCATTGGAATCCCAGCACCCTCTCCTTGGCACAGTCACTTGCCGCCATCGAAGGCACCGAGTTAGCCTGGACCACCGGTTCCGGCATGGCCGCCATCACCGTCGCCCTGCTGCATGAAGTCAAGTCCGGCGACCACATCGTCTCCAGCATGACCACCTACGGCGGCACTTTCGCCTTCCTGAACAACTACCTCAAGAAGTTCAACGTGGATGTCACCTTCGTGAACATGCAAGACCTCGATGCCGTCAAGAAGGCCATCCGTCCGAACACCAAAGTGCTCTATACGGAAACGATGAACAACCCGCTGCTGCGTATCGCCAACCTCCCGGAACTCTCCAAGATCGCCCACGCTGCTGGCGCAAAATTGTTGGTTGACAACACCTTCACTCCGATGATCTTCTCCCCGTATCGTTTGGGCGCGGATGTGGTCATCTACAGTATGACGAAGTATGTGAACGGCATGAACGACTGCGTGGCCGGCGCCATCTGCGGTTCTGCCGCCTATATCAACTCCCTGATTGATGTGAACGACGGTACGGCTATGCTGCTCGGTCCTGTCTTGGACACCTTCCGTTCCACCAGCATCCAGAAGAATCTGCACACGCTGCACATCCGTATGAAGAAGCATAGCGAAAACGCCATGTATCTGGCCAAGCGCTTCAAAGAGACCGGCATCAAGTACAACTACCCCGGCCTTCCCGAGCATCCTGACCACGAGCTCTTCAAATCGATGATGAACGATGGTTACGGTTTCGGCGGCATGATCTCCATCGACATGGGCACGGCTGAAAGAGCTTCCGCCATCATGGAGAAGATGCAGGAACTCGGCGTGGGCTACCTCGCCGTCAGCTTAGGCTACTTCAAGACCCTCTTCAGCAACTCCGGCAAATCCACCTCCTCCGAGGTGCCCGAGGACATCCAGAAGGAAATGGGCATGAGCGAAGGTCTCATCCGCTTCTCTATGGGCTTGGACAACGATCCCGAAGCCACCTTCCAACTCATCAAGCAAGCCATCGACGCCACCAAATAGTATTTGGCGACTCCATAGGAAAAGGTCGGATGCCTCAAGGCGTCCGACCTTTTTTTATGGATATTTTCGTATTTTTGCCGCTCAAAACAGATTAAAATGAAGAAAATAATTCTTTGGGGAATATTGCTGTTCTCCGTTGTGGCCATCCACGCCCAAGAGCGCAGCGACACTGTCAATATCCTGCACAACGATATCTCGCTGGATATCACCGACTTCACCACGCACAACATTGTGGGGCACGCCATTGTGACCCTGACGCCAAAACTATCGACCGACCATGTCACCTTCGACTTGGAGGCTCTGACCGTTGACTCTGCACGCTGTAACCAACAAGCGGTCGCATTCAGCCATCAAAACGGAAAACTCACTCTGCCGCTCAATGGTGTCGCGGTGGGTGACACCGCCGTGATGGAGGTCTACTACCATGGCATACCCATGCACGACAACTGGGGCGGGGTCTTCTTTTCCGGCCAATACGCCTATAGCATCGGAGTCTCCCTCAACACCGTGCCACACAGCATCGGACGTGCCTGGTTCCCCTGCTTTGACGAATTCACCAGCAAGTCGTCACATACCCTGCACATCACCACCGAGCCCCAAAAGATGGCCGTGTGCGGCGGATTACTGACCGACACCATCACCCTGCCCAATGGCAACAAACGGTGGACCTGGCAAATGGACGAGCCCATCCCGGCCTATTTAGCCTCCATGGCGGTCGGTGACTACCAAGTATATGAAGACACCTTCCATGGGCAGCAAGCCATCATCCCCATCCAAATCCATGCGCAACCGTCGCATATCGACAGAATCGCTAGCACATTCGTGCATCTCAAGCAAATCTTGCACGGATACGAGCACATGTTCGGACCCTACCGATGGCCACGCGTGGGTTATGTATTAGTCAACTTCTCAGGCGGTGCCATGGAACACGCCACCAACATCGCCTATCCGATGTTCGCCGTCACCGGCAACACCGATTACGAAACCCTCTACGGGCATGAGCTGTTCCACCACTGGTTTGGTGACCTCATCACCTGCACGCGCCCCGAAGAAATGTGGATCAACGAGGGTTTCGCCGAATACTCGGAAGCACTCTGCAAAGAGATACTTTACAACAATGAGACCACCAACGCCTATTTGGACTATCTCCGCGACATGCACCGCTCCACACTGAAGAACATCGTCACAAACGATGGTGGGCACTATGCCCTCGACGAGGTGCCGCAATCCGTAACCTACGGCATGCACTCCTATCAAAAAGGGGCGCTCGTCGTACACACGCTGCGCCAATACATGGGCGACTCTCTCTTCTTCGACTGCTTCCGCAACCTGATGTCGAGCCATGCCTACGGCAACGTTGCATCCGAAGAGATGTTCCAGTACCTGTCGCAAATCTCGGGCATGAACCTGATGGATTTCTATCAAGGCTGGGTTCACAACCCCGGTTTCCTACACTTCTCCATCGATTCCATCGTGCCGGTCGGCGGCATGCAATATCGCGTTTATTTGCACCAAAAGCTGCATCATGCCACACATTTCGCCAACAGTAACAAGGTGGACCTGACATTCGTGTCCCCCGCACGGGAACTGTACACCGTAAAGGACGTGACCTTTTCCGGCGAATTCGGCAACACAACGGTCTCCTTGCCTTTCGAGCCCATGTTCGGCATAGTGGATTACTACGAGAAATTAATGGACGCCACACTCGACTATACAAGCGAGTTAGTGGACGGGAAGACCCTCACAGGCACGGATGCGAACTGTACGGCAAAACTGACGCATTTCCCAGATACCGTGTTGGTGCGCATCGAGCACAACCTTGTGGCACCCGACCAGACGGAACAACTGCCGGACAGCATCTATCGGATGTCTGACACACACTATTGGACAGTGAACATGGGCTACGACAAAACCATCAACGAGCCGGTTGAGGGAACGCTCACGTTCCGTTTCATGCGGAGTTCTGCAAATTCATTAGACTACAGTTTGTGTAACGGCTATGCCGTAGAGAACCTGAAGTTGCTGTACCGTCCGAACACGGCTGAGTCGTGGCGGGTAATACCCACCACGCAAACGGGCAGTTCCTATGCGGGTTATTTGAAGACGGATTTCCTCGCCGCCGGTCAATACGCCTTGGCCGTCGGATCACCGAGTGCCTCCATTGCCGACCATGCACGGACCCGTCTGTACATCCACCCCAATCCAGCAAAGGACAAAATACTCCTTCGCACAAGCGCGCCTGTTTTCAAGGGACGCGTTGAGATTGTGGATGCGGCCAGCCGCGTGGTGAAACACATAAGAATGGAAGGCTGCGAATTGGAAGTGAACATCTCCCGTCTGCCGGCAGGCACCTACTTCGTGCGTCTTGTCGAAAAAGAAAGTGCCGACACTGTCAGATTCGTGAAATACTAACAGCGAGGCAACCATCTTTTTTTGTATTTTTGCCGCCCTTTTGCGATGCGGATATGGCGTAATTGGTAGCCGCGTTAGACTTAGGATCTAATGGCGTAAGCCGTGGGGGTTCGAGTCCCCCTATCCGCACAATTTTCCCTTCATTTTTATGACACATCGGAATAGGATGTGTCATTTTTGTCTCCAGTCCTAACGGACCAGGCTGTGTTATAATTATAATCAAAAAAATCGGAATTATCCCTTATAGTCTTGCAAAAAAATGGCGTGAAAATTTGCGGAAATCTGCGTGGTCTGCGGAAAAATAAAATACTACTGTTGTTGGTCGATAAACTTGTCCAGCTCCTGCTTGTAACTGTCGAAAGAGAAAAGATCGCGCAACATATAATACTTCGTCGGTTCCACACAACGAGGGTAGGCGTGCTTGACAAACTCCATCCGGCTGCTGTCAAATTCGAGGAGACGGCATAACTGATCAATCTGATCGACCGTAAAGTAATTGTTGTTGACAATCCGCTTGGCTGCCGTGAGACGGTTGCTCTCAAAATCTTCGCTTTTGACCCGTCCAAGGGCATTTTGGAATTCTTCAGCATTCATCACCATTGGAACGGAGGGCACAGGAGGTGCTGGCATCACGTTGGCATGACGATAACCATGTCGGTTATTTCCTTGGTGATGGCTGTTCCGTTGTACAACCAACGGCATCACCACTTCGGGGCGCGGGACCATGCGCCCTATGGAAATCCCGTACAAATGACGCTGTTTCTCAACGAGAAAACGGTTGTTAGCCGGGTTGATATACACCAACTGTCCAATGGTGTGATGCTCGGGATCGTCCATCTCTACCCGCAGGTAATGTTCGCCTTCGGGCACCTGGTCCAGTCTGACGGACTTTGCCGGTTGCTCGTTCTGAAGGATGTCGTCAATAAACAACCAAAAACCATCAATATCGGATGTAACCGTGATGGATGTAAGGATATTATGCCCCTGGTGTTGGGACGGATGGGGCGGTTGTGCAAAACCAAAGGTGCTGATGCCCATCAGCACAACAGCCATGAAAAGGCTTAATACACGTTGCAAATGATTCGTTCTCATAACAAAATGATAAACATGTGTCCTTGTTATCTTAATTCCTTCTCAATCACATTCTGAATCCGACGATAAATCTCCTCCGCCACGCGGGCATTGTTCATCGTATAGATATGGATGCCATCCGCTCCATTGGCCAGGAGGTCGAGTATTTGATGGACGGCATACGAGATACCAATTTCATACATAGCCTGCTTGTCATCGCGGAAACGGTCGATGAGAACACGCAACTCGAAAGGAATGGTGGCTCCCGCCATGTTCTTGATCTTGTTGAACATCACCGCGCTGGTAAGCGGCATGATGCCGGGAATGATAGGGATGGTGATGCCCATCTGGCGTGCCACGCGCACCAGACGATAATAGAAGTTGTTGTCGTAAAACAATTGTGTGATAAGGAACTGCGCCCCCATGTCCTGCTTGAGCTTCAGGGTGGCAATGTCTTCACGGATACTTTCAGACTCAATATGTCCTTCGGGATAGCAGGCACCGGCAAGGCAAAAATCGTATTGCTGGCGGAGATGGTCCATCAACTCCGTGGAATGCTTGAAATGCTTGAGATAATCGCCTTCGAAGTTGGCGGGCTTGTCGCCGCGCAGTGCAAGTACATTTTCCAAACCTTCCGTCTGCATCTTGGCCGCAAGAGCGTCCACATCATGTTCATCAAGAGCGCCACAGGTCAGATGAACAAGAGGCTCGGCAGCGATATGGTGCTGGATATAGCAGGCCAAGTCTATGGTGTTTTGGCTAAAATCTCCTGACGCCTTGAAGGTGACGCTGATAAAATCGGGACGGAACTGCTGCAGGGCATCGAGGGTGTTGTAGATGTCTTGGATGTTACTATTCTCAGGATTCGGGGGAAAGACTTCAAAAGAGAAGGTTCTCTTCTTTTTCAGGATGTCATTGATTCGCATAGTCAATAGTATTTTCGAGGCAAAAAAAAAGCGAATCCGGAGATTCGCGTGGTGGCAGGGGAAGAGAGAATCGAACTCCCATCTGCGGTTTTGGAGACCGTCATTCTACCATTAAACTATTCCCCTTTGAAAAAGGGCATTGAAACAATGCCCTTTTTTCGTTCAATATGACGTGTTAAGTCTTAGTCTAAGATTTCAGTCACCTGACCGGCGCCGACGGTACGACCACCTTCGCGGATAGCGAAACGGAGGTTCTGGTTGAGGGCGATTTCGGAGAGGAGTTGAACATCGATTTCGACGTTATCGCCAGGCATGCACATTTCAACGCCAGCGGGCAGGGTGATAGCACCAGTCACGTCCGTGGTGCGGAAGTAGAATTGCGGGCGATAGTTGTTGCCAAACGGGGTGTGGCGGCCGCCTTCTTCTTTCTTCAGGACATACACGGAAGCCTTGAAGTGTTTGTGCGGGTGGATGGAACCGGGTTTCGCGATCACCATACCACGACGGATTTCGTCCTTGTCGATACCACGGAGGAGCAGACCGACGTTATCGCCAGCTTCACCTTCGTCAAGGATCTTGCGGAACATTTCGACACCAGTGACAACGGATTTGAGCTTTTCAGCACCCATACCGATAATGTCAACGGGATCGGAGGTGTGGATGACACCGGTTTCGATACGGCCGGTAGCCACGGTACCACGACCAGTGATGGAGAAGACGTCCTCGACGGGCATCAAGAAGTCTTTATCAACGTCACGCGGAGGAAGCGGAATCCAAGTATCAACAGCGTCCATCAGTTCGTTGATTTTCTCAACCCACTTGGGTTCGAGGTTCAAGCCACCAAGAGCGGAACCACGGATGACAGGAGTGTTGTCACCGTCGAAACCATAGAACGTGAGGAGCTCACGGATTTCCATTTCAACGAGGTCAAGCAACTCGGGGTCGTCAACCAAGTCAACCTTGTTCATGAAAACAACCATTCTGGGAACACCGACTTGCTTTGCAAGAAGGATGTGCTCTCTGGTTTGAGGCATCGGGCCATCGGTAGCAGCCACGACGAGGATAGCGCCATCCATCTGGGCGGCACCGGTAAC
>DBYW01000001.1:0-48843 GCA_002311645.1 Bacteroidales bacterium UBA1176 | reverse complement strand
TCAGGAGCGTTATCGATGGAATCGAAGGATCTCACCTCGGAAAGACCCTGGTTAGCCAACACAGTGGTGATAGCGGCGGTAAGGGTAGTCTTGCCGTGGTCAATGTGACCGATGGTACCCACGTTAACGTGGGGTTTAGTACGTTCAAATTTCTCTTTTGCCATTTTTTCCTATAAATTTGTGTGATTAATTGTATTAGTGAAGGGTCTCAATTAACAAAAAAAAAAGAGCCGTTGACGAGAGTTGAACTCGTGACCCCCTCCTTACCAAGGAGGTACTCTACCACTGAGCTACAACGGCTTTTTTAGGTATTAAATAAAGAACACTTCTTTTCTCGTTTTTGAGCGTGCAAAAATACATTATTTTTTTGAATACGCCCACTTTTTATGCTAATTTTTTTTATCTGATTGTAACTTATTGATAGTTAACACTAAACTTTTTCTCCAATATGGGATTTCGACACCTTTTTTCGTCTTGATAAGACTCAAATCAAAGACAGAATAGGCGGGTCTTGTCGCTTTTGTGGGATATTGTGACGTAAAGATGGGATTGACGCGGCAGGGAAGACCTGCTATTTCCATGACCGCCGTCGCAAGATCGTACCAACTGGCCGTGCCCTCGTTGGCAAAATGATAGACGGTAACACCTGCTTCCTTCTGGGTGCCCGGCAGGATGGCAAGGATGGCGCGCGCCAGGTCGCCCGCATACGTAGGGCCGCCCACTTGGTCACATACGACACTGACCTCTTCTCGCTCCGTGCCCAACTTCAGCATCGTCTTCACAAAGTTGTGCCCGTATTCGGAGTAGAGCCACGATGTGCGGATGATGGTGGCACTGCAGCCGCTCTCCCGGATGGCCCGCTCGCTCTCGGCCTTGGTACGGCCATAGACCGACTTGGGTTCCACGGGCGCGTTCACAGGATAGGGATGGCACGTCTCACCGGAAAACACGTAGTCAGTGGAGATGTGCACCAAGTGGCAGTTGTGCCGTTTGGCGGCAGCGGCCAGCAAGGCCACAGCATCACGGTTGATGCGGAAAGCAGTCTCCACCTCGTCCTCGGCCTTGTCCACCGCCGTGTATGCGGCGGCATTGATGATAATGTCAATCCTATTGTCAAGAATATATGTATCTATTGCCAAGGCATCGGTGATGTCCAATTCCTCCACATCGGTATAGAAGAAGCTATAGCGGTCCTGGTACGCCCCCGCCAAATCGCGCAGACAATTTCCCAATTGTCCGTTGGCACCGGTGATGAGGATGGTCTGTTTGTGGGTCATTACGTATGGTTTGCGGTTTGTGGTTGTTTATAGGGATGCGGCGCTCTGCCTCTCTACGATAATTCTATTGTCTCTCTGAACATCGGCACATGCGTCTTCTTGAACCCTGCCTCGGCCAGGTGTTCGGCGTATGCCTGGCGCACGCCCTCCTCGCCGTGGACGATGAAGATCTTCTTCAGCCGGCGGTTGCCCTTCTGGCAGGAGAGGTAGCGGATGAGTTCCTGGTAGTCGCCGTGACCGGAGTAGGCGTCGATGCGTTCGAGGTGTGCTCGGACCTGATGGTCTTCGCCGAAGATGGAGACAACGGGATCGCCGCGCATAATCTTGGCACCAAGGGTGTTTGGTGAGCAGTAGCCCACGCAGAGAATGGTGGTCTTGGGGTTTTCGATGTTGTTGGCCAGGTGGTGTTTGATACGTCCGGCCTCCATCATGCCGGAGGCGGAAATAATAATGCAGGGGCGGTTGTACTCGTTGAGCCGCTTGGAATCGTCAATGGTGCGCACGTAGGTGAGGTTGTCGAAGCCGAAGGGGTCCTTGGTGTTTTCCATGAACTGGCGCAGGTCGGCGTTGAAGTTCTCGTCGTGCAGCCGGTAGATGTTGGTGGCGGAGCAGGCCAAGGGGCTGTCCACGAAGATCTCGATGTCGGGCAGGTCACCGGCCTTGTTGAGGCGGTGGAGGGCATAGACAATCTCCTGGGTCCTGCCGATGGCGAACGAGGGGATGAGCAGTTTGCCGAGGCGTTTGGCGCAGGCGTCGCGGACAACGAGCATAAGCTGCTGGTCGGCGTCGTCAAGGGTGGAGTGCAGGCGGTCGCCGTAGGTGGACTCCGTAATGATGTAGTCGGCGTAAGGGAACGGTTCGGGATCGGGAAGGATGCGCTTGTCATAGCGTCCCACATCGCCCGTATAGCAGAGCGTGCGGGTTTTGCGGCCCTCCTTAAAAGTAATATAGACAGCACCGCTGCCGAGCATGTGTCCAGTCTCAATAAATTGAATGGAGATATCCGGAGTGATGTTAAACGTCAAATCACGGGGTATACTGATAAACAGCGACATGCATTCCGCAGCGTCTTTCTCGGTATAGATAGGCTCGATAGGTTCCTTGCCGACGCGGTCTTTTTTCTTGTTGAATTGCTTGGCATCGGCCTCCTGGATGCGTCCTGAGTCAGCTAACATGATGGCGCAGAGGTCACGGGTGGCCGGGGTGCAGAACACCTTGCCGCGGAATCCCAGCTTATAAATATAAGGTATAAGGCCGGAGTGGTCGATGTGAGCGTGCGACAACAAGAGGAAATCCACCTCTTTGGGGTCGAAGCCCAAATCACGGTTCATCCCATCGGTTTCAAGGCCTTTGCCCTGATACATGCCGCAGTCGAGCAATATCTTGGTGCCTTTGTGGGAAGTGAGCAGAAATTTGCTGCCCGTAACCTCTTCGGTGGCGCCTAAAAAGTCAAGTTTCATGATGGACAGGTTAAGGTGATGTTAGTTTTCACGCTTGGGCCATACATTGCGCCAGCCGTAGAAGAATCCGAGGTGGTAGCGAGCGGCAAAGTAGTAAACGACATGCCTTAGTTTTCCAAGCGGCATATACAGGAACAGCAGGATGGCCACCACATAATAGACTGTGACAACAGACTTGCTGGCCGGCATCAACAAATAGAGCATCGTCATCAGCTGGAAAGTGGAGACGAGAGCGTTGGAGATGTAGTCATCGGGATTCGAGAGGGGCTTGAGGTCAGCGGAGAAGGCGCGTCTCAAGAGCAGGGTATATCCGCAGACTGCGGTGACGGCCAACAGGCAAGGGATGATGCAATGAATCTTGTCGGGGCCCGAAATCCAACGGTTGAAGAAGGGAAAGAAGGAGAGCACGAACACCAGCAGCACGACAAGGGTGCCGATGTGGAAGAGGATGCCCGAAGCATAGGCCGGCCAATGCAGATAGGCCGACTCCTTGTTCTGAGGCATCATGGCCGTGGTGTTGGAGTATATCACACCTTGTTTCGTGTCACCGCTCTTTTCTGAGAGGTCGTTGGGTTTTCCAAGTCTGACTATTTTGAGGAAAAACGCAAAAAGACTGCAGAGACAGATGGCTGCCGCCGCAATCGCCAAATACTGCATTATACTCATAACTGATATGGTTTTTGGCTTTTGGTTATTGGCTTTTGGCTTTTGGAGATAGCCAGCGGCCAATGACCAACGATCAAAAGCAAATATTACACGCAACCTTCGGGTTTGGGGAGGCCAGCCACACGGCAGGCGCCACGAGCGGGACCTAACGGGAAAAGTTCGTAGATTTCCTTGAGTTTGAGACCGGAAGTCTTGCAGATGACGCGGACCATCGGGGCGATGCCTTTTTCCTCGTAATTTTCGCGAATGCAATGCAGAATCTTCCAATGGTTTTCCGTCAATTCATTGATGCCGTCGACTTTGGCGATTTCGGCAGCCAAGCCTTCGGTCCATTCTTCTGGCTTGAGCATGAAGCCGTCGCCATCAAGTTCATAGGTCTTTCCTTCGTAATTTATACTTGCCATAGCTATGTGTTTTTAGGCCGCAAAAGTACAAAAAATTTGTATATTTGCCGCCTTAATCACAATAAAATGGAGATATGAGAAAAAACATCCTCTTCACCCTGCTTTTCGCGGCGCTGTTGAGTATCGCCCGCGCAGACGGCGGCATGTGGCTGCCTCTTTTCCTCAACTACAACGAGGCTGAAATGCAACAACTTGGCTTCCGGCTGACGGCGGAGGACGTTTACAGCGTCAACCACCACAGCATGAAGGACGCCATCGTCCTCTTCGGCGGCGGCTGCACTGGCGAGCTGATCTCCTCCCAAGGGTTGCTGCTCACCAACCACCACTGCGGCTACTCCTACGTGCAGTCGCACAGCACCATGGAGAAAAACCACCTCCAGAACGGCTTCTGGGCCAAGAGCAAGAGCGAAGAGATTCCGATGGAGGGTCTAACCGTCACTTTCCTGATTTATATGAAAGATGTCACCGACCAGGTGCTGGCAGGTGTGGATGAAAAGACTTCCGAAGCTGAACGCGAGAAGATTGTCAAGAACAACATCAAAAAAGTCACGGACGAAGCCGTTGACGGCACCACCTACAAGGCCGTCATCAAACCCTTTTATTACGGCAACCAATATTTCATGTTCGTCAGCGAGACTTACAGCGACATCCGCCTGGTGGGTGTGCCCCCTGAAAGCATCGGCAAGTTCGGCGGCGACAGCGACAACTGGATGTGGCCGCGCCATACCGGCGACTTCTCCATTTGGCGCATCTATACCGACAAGGATGGCAAGCCAGCCAAATACTCCCCGGACAACATTCCGATGGTGCCCAAGAAATATTTCCCCATCTCTATCAAGGGCGTGGAGGAGAACGACTTCACCCTCGTCTTCGGCTACCCCGGCACCACCCGGCAGTTCCTGATCTCCGACGGCGTGGATGTAGTGGCCAACGTGCAGAATCCCATCGCCATTGATGCCCGCACCATCCGCCTCGACGCGATGAAAAAGCAGATGAACCTTGATCCGCGCATCCGCCTGATGTACTCAGCCAAGGCCAACTCCATCTCCAACGGCTGGAAGAAGTGGCAGGGCGAGAGCAAAGGCATCCACGAATGCAACGTCATCGAAAAGAAAAAGGCCCAGGAAACCGATTTCCAAAAATGGGTAAACAGCGACAATGACCGGAAGAATCAATATGGCACCCTGCTCGCGGATATGCGTCACGCCTACCACAACTATGCGATATACACGAAAACCACAACCTTCATCAGCGAGTGTTTCTTCGGCCCGGAGATCATTTCCAAAGGCGTGCATCCTTACTATCGACTGCTGGTGACCCCTGCTTTGGAGAAGGACAACGCCACGCTCGAGGCCAACCGCGAGCGCTTGCTCAAAAGCAACGAGTCGTTCCGTCAAAGCTATTGTCCCGCCATCGACGAGGAGTGCTTTGTGGAACTGATGACCTACTATTTCACCAAACAGGAGCCCGTCTCGATACCGGAACCGCTGCTCAAGTATGTGCGCAATGATGCCGCTGTCGTGCGTGCCACGATGAAAAATCTCTGGGATAAGATGGGAACCACGGCTCCCTATATCACCGACAATGAGAAATTCACGCAGTTTGTGCAGAATGCCTCCGCCAAGCAAATCGCCAAGACCGCCAATACAGAGATGATGATGTTGTACGATATCGTTTATAATCAATATCGGGAAACCGCATCAAAACACAATGAAGTGGACGATCAGCTGGACGCCTATTATCGCACTTATGTGAAGGCGTTGATGGAGAAGGACAAAGACCGTGTCTTCTATCCCGATGCCAACCTCACGATGCGTGTCACCTACGGCCAAGTCAAGGGCTTTGAACCTGCCGACGGCGTGAACTATGTGCACTACACCACCCTCGATGGCATCATCCAAAAAGAGGATCCCGACGTATACGACTACAAGGTGGACCCCAAGCTGAAAGAACTGTGGGAAAAGAAGGACTACGGCCGTTACGCAAACGCCAAGGGCGAGTTGCCAGTGGCCTTTATCGCCAGCAACCACACCACCGGCGGTAACTCCGGCAGCCCTGTCATCAACGCAAACGGCGAGTTGATCGGCACCAACTTCGACCGCGTGTGGGAAGGAACGATGAGCGACATCTACTATGACGTGAACCGTTGCCGCAACATCAGCCTGGATGCCCGTTACTTCCTCTTTATCGTCGACAAGTTCGCCCATGCGCAAAACCTCATTGACGAGATGACCATCATTGAATAAAAGACATCCAACATGATTTCTTTCGAGAACATCGACAAATACGACCGGCTCTATGCGTTTTACATGAGATATCTCAATATTGCGCATAACCATGTCTATTACAGGCATTTCTATGTCGTAAACCCTGAAAACATCCCTCCCAAGGGCGAACCGACGATTGTAATCGCCAACCATCAGAACGGCTTGATGGACGCCCTGGCAATCTTGCACACCTTGGCACGCGACAACCGGCAACCCGTCTTCATTGCGCGCGGCGACCTCTACAAGAAAAGCTGGCTGGCCTATATCTTGCGATTTCTCAAGATACTGCCCACATTCCGCACCCGTGACGGAGACCGCAGCGACATCCGCAGCAACCTTGCCATCTACGAGCGCGCCGCACGAATACTGAAAGATGGCGGGACCCTTGTCATCTTCCCCGAAGCCACACACCAGCGTGGGCATTTCATGAACACCTTCAAGAAAGGTTTCTGCCGCATAGCATTCTCTGCCGAAGAGATTCATAACTTTTCCCTCGGCCTGAAAGTCCTTCCTCTTAACATCCACTACTCCAACTATTTCAACTTTCAAAGCGATCTCATGGTCACCGTCGGCGAGCCCTTCACTTTCGAAGAGCTATTTGACCTCTACAAGGAACATCCCAACGATGCCTATCTCGCCCTGAATGACAAAGCGCGCGCCCGCGTCAAGGCGCTGACCCCTGACATTGACATCCCCGAATATTACAACGAAATCGAAGCCCTCACCCATATCATGAGCGAGCCACTTCTGCGGCACAAAAAGTTAAAAGTCAACTACCTGCCCAACCAGAAAGACGCCGCCATGACCATCATCGCCAGGCTGAAACAGTACCGGGAAGAGCAAGAACCGGCATTCAACAACCTCATGGAAGAAACCAGAGAATACGTCAGCCTCTTGACAAAACGCGGACTTCACCATTGGGTCATCAACAAAAAACTCTCCACATTCCGTCTCATCGGCCGTATCTTGCTGATGATTCTCTCCTTGCCGATTTTCTTTTTCGGCTACATAAACAATTTCATCCCCACCTTCATCACCCAACGCATCACCAGCAAGGTTAAAGACCCCATGTTCCACTCCTCCGTACAATACAGCCTTGGGAGCATAGCCATCTTTCCCTTGTATTATATTCTTTTGCTAACTGTTGTATGGTTGATTTCCAAGCACTTTTGGATTGCGATCGCCTACGTGTTCCTGTCGGCCATCACTGCCTTTTTCGTGCATTACTACAAAATCGCTTTGCGTAAGTTTTATACGGTCTTTCATGCCATGCGACTTCGCCAAACAGCCGACTACAGAACCCTCTGCAGCCTGAACAAGATCATCACCGGCACGATGGAGGGACTACTTTTCTAACATAGAGAAGCTCGGGGCAAGATCCTACCCCCCCCATATATTACAAGCGTATATCCATCAGACTCTCTCCCCTCTTATAAAGCTTGTATGGACGTTGTCTTGCTGGCTCTCAATGACGTTCATTTTGCTGACATTGAGAAGTACACCCATCGCACAGCCAGAGACAAAAAGCGATGCACCGCCCGTACTGATGAAGGGTAATGTTTGTCCCGTGGCAGGCAGCAACTCGCAATTCACACCGATATGGACGAAGGCCTGGCAGGTCATCCAAAAGCCAATGCCAAATGCCAACAGCGATCCTGTGGCCGATTTGGACTGTCGCGCTATCTGCCACGATCGATAGAAGATGCTCATGTAAAAGAAAATGATGATCAACCCGACAACGAGGCCTGTCTCCTCAAAAAGCGATGCGTATGCGTAGTCGGTAGAGTTCTCCGGCAAGCGATATTTGATGACACCACGTCCAGGGCCCGTCGGATGCAATCCGGAACGGGCAATCGCGGCTCTCGACAAAATCATCTGGTCTCCATAGCCGTCCACATTTTCATGGGTAAAATAGTATTCCCAGCGATTCACGAAAGTCGAAATTCGTCCCACATTGTTCAATTTCCCGGAAGTGACCAGCAGCATGGCCACGATCACTACCACGGACACCAGGCCAACCAAGGCAAAAATATTCTTCCACTTGAAATTTCCGACGAAGAACATGGCGATGCCCGTCAAGAAAAGAATAATGGCGGTAGACATGTTCAGCATGGCAATACCGCCGCAGAAGGCAAGCAATATCAAAGACACGTAACGCATCTCCTTGGCATCCAATTCGGTCTGTCCAAGATCGCAACGCCTTCCTATGTAATTGGAAATAAATAAAATAATCAAGAAACCGATAAAATAAAAGGTCTGCAAGTCAAAGCCAAAGAGGGTGACGCCACGCACTGCCGAGGACCCCAAGGTCCAGACAAGCAGCACCACGGCGAGCAGAAGACCCAACATCGAGAAATTGGCGACCACTTTCCGATAGTTGAACATGTAGCAGACCGCAAGTCCTGCATAACAAAACAGCAAATGCACGATGTGCGAAAGCACGCGTTTCCCCTCCGTGCTATACACCAGCAGGATGGAAATCAGCGACAGCAACATCACCAAGATGACAATTATTTTGTCGCCCTTGAATTGTTTAAGTTTTCCTTTTATTTCCGGATTCATTTCCATACTTTTTATAATTGGCCTACAGCCGCTTGGAACTTGTCGCCACGCTCACGATAGGTCATCTGGGCCGTACCGTTCACGCCGGGAGAGAAAAGCACCGCATAGTTCCGGTCGCAGGCATAGAACGCCTGGCGAACGGCATCCTCAAGGTTCATTTCCACGAATACGGGGATGTCGAGCTGAGCCAGGAAGTCGTACACATCCGTATTGTACACGCCCTGCAACACAACGGCCTTCACATGCGCGGAGATCTGCTCCATCAGGTCGGATGTAAGCTTCTCCACTTCGTCGATACCCGTAATCCAAACCGTCGGCTTGGTCATGCTCTGTAAAGCGTACCAGACGGAATTCGGGTTCGTGGAACGGGAATCGTCGATAAAATCAATGTCTTTCAACGTCTTGACACGTTCCAATTTATGAGAACTGCCCTCAAAGTCGGACAAAGACGCTGCGATGTTTTTTTTACGGATATTGACCAATCGGCTGGCCAAAGTTGCCACCATAGGGTTAGCTTTTTCTCTTTCTTTCTCGAAGAGACTGAAATTGTTTGTTTTGTGTGTAGGCATAGGAGAATGGTTTTAGGTTAAAGTTTGTATCCTGAATTTTAGTTTTTATCGTATTTTGAGTGTGACAACGGTGAGGACGACCAGCAGGAGACTGACAATGATGAAGCGTTGGACAATCTTGGATTCATGCATGCCTTTTTTCTGGTAATGGTGATGCAACGGGGCCATCAGGAAAATGCGACGTCCTTCACCATACTTCTTTTTAGTATATTTGAAATAGGAGACTTGCATGATGACGGAGATTGATTGTGCCAAATAGACACCGCACAAGATAGGTATCAGCAGTTCCTTGCGGATAATGACACATGAAACAGCGACGATGCCGCCCAGCATCAGGCTGCCGGTGTCGCCCATGAACACTTGTGCAGGAAAACAATTCCACCAATAGAAACCCAGGCAGCCGCCAATCACGGCGGAAACAAAAATCACCAACTCCCCGATATTGGGTATATACATAATATCCAGGTAGTTTGCAAACACCACATTGCCGGACACATACGCCAAAATGGCAATACCGACCGCTATGACGGACGTTGTGCCTGTCGCGAGGCCATCCAGGCCATCGGTGAGATTGGCGCCATTGGAAACTGCAGCAATGATAAAGACAATGATGGGAATAAAGAAGAGGAACGACCATTTTCCGGTCTCGTCACCCATCCAACGTGTGATGGCGCTATAGTCCATCTCATGGTTCTTAAAGAAAGGAATGGTCGTTTTGTGGGACTGGTGCGGTTCCCCAAAAATCTGGGGAGTCTCGGCATTGGCCTGATTCTCCACTTGAAGGGCTGATTCTATGGGGGTCATCGCGTTGGCAGTCGGATTTTTCTCGCAAATCACGGCAGCGGGATGAAAATACATGACCGCACCCACAACCAAACCAAGAATGATCTGCCCGATCAACTTCTTGCGCGGTGAAAGACCTTCCTTGTTTTTCTTAAAGACTTTGATGTAATCATCCAAAAAGCCGAGGCCACCAAGCCAAACCACCGTAAAAATCATCAGCAGCACATAAATGTTGTTGAGCTGGCAGAACAGCAATGCCGGGACAAGTATCGCGGCAATGATAAGGATACCCCCCATGGTCGGGGTGCCGGCCTTGCTCGACTGGCCCTCAAGCCCTAAATCACGGATCTCCTCGCCTATCTGTCTGCGCTTCATCATTCTGACGAAGGGCTTCCCGCAGCAAATGGATATTCCCAATGCAAAAACGAATGCCAAGGCAGAACGGACCGAAATGTAATGGAACATTCCGGATCCCGGCATTCCAAGCTTGTGCAACCAATCGAATAGAGTATATAACATAGTCTTACAAATTAATGGTTTCTATATAACTAATAATCACTCATATAGTCTCGCAAATCACTCTTATGCGAAACAGTTTCTCACCTCTTCGGTGTCGTCAAAATGATGCCTCACATGGTTGATTTCCTGATAGGTCTCATGGCCTTTTCCCGCAACGAGGAGGACGCCGTCCTTAGGCAGGAGCATACATGCGGTCTTGATAGCTTCGCGGCGGTTTTCGATTACCAGAAGGGTTTTCTTTTTGTTCTCAGGCACGCCCGCGAGCATTTCATTGAGAATATCTTCGGGCTTCTCGGTGCGGGGATTGTCGGAGGTCAAGACCACGCGATTGCTGAACTTGCAGGCAATGGCGGCCATTTCAGGACGTTTCGTGCGGTCACGGTCGCCACCACATCCCACCACCGTGATAACCTCCGTTTGTTTGTTAGTGGTCTCGCGGATGGTGGAGAGCACATTTTCCAACGCGTCGGGCGTATGGGCATAATCGACAATGGCAGTGGCTCCGTCCTTGCGGTAAATGAGTTGGAATCGTCCGGAAGCACTTTCCAGCAGGCTCATCTGGGTCAGCACCTCATCTTCGTCGGCGCCCAGCAGGACAGCTGCGCCATAGATAGCCAGAAGATTATAAGCGTTAAACCGTCCGCAGAGTTTGAAAAAGACCTCGCGACCATTGATGCGCATTTGCAGCCCATGGAACGAGTCGTCCAGCACCACGCCCTTGAAATTGCAGTCCGTAAGAAGGCCGTATGTGTTAATGTTGGCTTTGCAATTCTGCACCATTACCATGCCATTCTTGTCATCCACATTGGTAAGGGCGAAGGCGCTTTTGGGCAGTTTGTCGAAAAAAGCTTTCTTGGCGTTGATATAATTGCGGAAAGTCTTGTGAAAATCGAGATGATCGTGCGTGATATTGCTAAAAATAGCGCCCGTGAAATGAAGACCCGCGATGCGATGCTGGCAGACAGCATGAGAGCTGACCTCCATGAAGCAATACTCGCATCCTTCGGCGACCATGCGGGCCAAAAGGCCGTTAAGTTCCACCGCATCAGGCGTTGTATGGGTAGCCGGCACCTCATCTTCGCCAATCTTGTTGACGATGGTGGAGAGCAATCCGCACCTGCAGCCCAGCAGCGTAAACAAGCGATGCAACAGGGTCACGGTCGTCGTTTTGCCGTTAGTGCCCGTGATGCCGACCAATTTCAGCTTGCGGCTCGGGTTGTCGTGGAATGCACTGGCCATGCAGCCCAGTGCAATCGCACTGTCGGCCACCTTGACATACGTAACCTCGGGATGGAGTTCAGCAGGGAGTTCCTCGCAAACCACCACGCGCCCGCCGGCCTCGACGACCTGTGGAATATACTTGTGACCGTCAGTCTGCGTGCCGCGCTGAGCCACATAGAGCGGTGTGCCGCCGTTGGCCACAATGGAAGCGATCTGTCGCGAGTCGAACACGATGTCGGTCACATCGAGGTTCACTTCTCCCGTCAGTTCATAACGTCTGAGGCTTTTCAGCAAGTGGGTTAATGGTTTCATTGTATCTTGATATCTTACAGGTTAATGGGTTATGGTCATCATTAGGTTGAAGGTCATTGACGGGAGGATAACTGGAGACGCACAAGCCGGTTGGGTTCAACGCTGTATTGCTGGACGACCCCTCGGCCATGCACGGAGCATCGATAGCCAGCGCGCACAAGCATCGCCACGGCATCGGATGCAATCATGCCCCGCACATCGGGCACATTATCCTTCTTGTTCATCTGCCATGGCTGGGTCAGCACACATTTTTGGGCTTCGTCGGTCTGGGCAGACCAAAACAAGTTCGCGTCTGCATATTTTACAGTATCAAACCCCATAATGGAAAACAACGGGTTCAAATACTGACGATTAATCGGACCGCTTTTGGACAATGGCTGCACATCGTATTCTTCGATGTTATGCATCGCACTATAATTGTTGCTGTTCATGATGCTGCGGGCAATTTTGCCGAAGACGTCCACTGCAACTTCACTGTGTTGCGGCACATCATAGATGTAGACGATCATGGTATATTTCGGATTGTCCTTAGGGAAATATCCGCAGAAAGAGACGGCATTGCGGTCGTAGATCCAGCTTTTCGTCTTCTCGTCCCACAAGTCGCGCGTACCCGTCTTGCCCGCAAACGGACAGGTGGGATCTTTGTAGCGGCGGCCTGTGCCATACTTGCCCCAAACCACGCTGTCGAGGTAGGCACGCGCCTTGCGGAGTGTACGGTCGGAAACCATCTTTTCCATCACCACCTCCGGCTCGAAACTTTGTATCGTATCGTAATCGTTGGTGATATACTTGATGAAGAGCGGCAACATCATCTTGCCATTGTTGGCGATGGCGTTGTAGTACATCAACGTGCGAAGCACCGGAATGTGGAAGCCTGCACCGAAACAGACGGCGTAATAGTTGTCGAAGCGCGCGTCGTTGCGAATGCTCACCGGCATCAGGTCGCCCATCTGGGTATGGATGGTGTCAAAGAAACCGAACTTGGCCAGTTGCGCCCGATAAGCGGAAAAGCCCCTGATGTCGTAGGCCTTGAAAATCATCGAAGCTATACCAATATTGGAGGAGCGTTGGAAGATTTCATTGGGCGTGCCCAACGTTTCGCCATGCACCTTGCTGTCAGCCTTGTAGTAGGAACGGAAATTTCCGGACTTGAGCGGGTATTTAAAGGTATGGACAAACATAGGGTAGATGCGGTCCGTGTCGGAGGACATTTTTTCAAGGAATGCCAACAGCGAGGCCAATTTGAAAGTGGAACCCGGCTCCACCTTCGCATTAAGGGCATACTCCATGCTTTCCCTATAGACGGTGCCCTCCTTGTCCTGCCGCTGCAGATTCGTGATAGCCTTGATTTCGCCCGTTTTGGTCTCCATCACGATGGCACACCCCCACTCAGCCTTAAGTTCCCGCAACTTGCGGGACATCTCATTATGGACAGCGTTCTGTATTTCCAAATTGAGCGTGGTGTGGATATTGTTGCCGTCAACAGGGTCAAGGCGGTCGTTGAGGGGCACCTTGGCATGGTTCAGTTCCAAATATTTCTTGCTGCCCTCCTTGCCGGCCAGGATGTCATTCATCTGGTCTTCCATGCCGAATTTGCGGTCTTCCAACTTGATTCCCAATGTCCTGCGAGCCATTTCCCCGTAGGGATTGATACGCACGGGGAAGACCACAAAATTCAGAAAACGGGTGTTTTTAACCGTTCTCAAAATGGCACCCGTCTTTTTGTCCTTGATTTTACGCTGCAGGTAAGGCAGGTGCTTGATGCGCGCCGTGTCAATGCTGGACACCCAGCTCCTTTCATTCCAGACATTCACGGGAAAAATGGTCTCATAATGCCTGTTTTTGTAATTCCGGACAAACAAGTTATAGTAGAACTGTTCGGTTCTGTTGGGGAAGCGGTCCTTGAATTGCTCATAGAAATCCTTGGCGAGGTGGTGGAGCATGTCGTCCACCTCAACGACGCTGTATTTGGTGGAATCGCTATACTCCTTGGCGAATTGTTTACCGTCGAAGGCGACCTCAAAAACGTTGTAGTTACCCACTAGGAGTCTGCCGTGGTCATCGTAAATCTCGCCGCGTGTGGGGCGCAACGTGTTGGCACGCACATAGCAAAGATATGTGGAGTCGTCGTCGGGATTCCACGACGGGTCGGTGGTGTCCACACAATTCTCGCCCGTGCCAGAGGCAATGCCCCTTTCGAAAATGGAGAGACGGATCACCTGCACGGCACAAAGGATGCCGAGCAGCATCAATGCCAAGAACACGGCGTTCATGCGAGCGCCGGGAACTTTTCCCGTATTGGGGTTCTCTCTGTTTCTTGAGGTTGTCATCGGCTATTCCCTTTCTTCAAGTTCTTCTGTTGTCTGTTTTGTCACTATCGTATCGCATCCCTGTTTTTTCCGAAAAAGGAGGAAACGCTTTTTTTCCTTGACGGGACGTGCAATATGGATGGTGAAGTTGTGTTCCTCATCCTGCACATATCCGCGTTCTTTCATCTTTTGAATGAGAATCTGGTTCTCTTCGTAAGGGATGAACTGGTTGTTGGCCTTCAGCCGACTGAGTTCCGCCTTGTATTCGTTCTCCAACTTGCCGATCTCCTGTCTTTTTTCATTGGCCGCCTGTTCATTGATGACGAGGCCAGCCGCCAGCAAAAGCACAAAGACGATATACGGATACCATGGGCGCATCTGCTGGCTGAGCAGAAACTCGCCGCCGAACACCTTGCGAAGCCAGCCTGTGCCACTCTTCCGGGGCTTTTTTTCTTTTATTTCAGATGTCGAGTCCATGGGATGTTACAACTATTCTTTCAGCGACACGCAGCTTGGCACTGCGGGCGCGCGGATTGGACATGATTTCCTCTTGGTCGGGCGTGACAGCCTTGCGCGTGACAAGCTTGTATGGACTGAGCGGGTTCCCGTAGAAATCCTTTTCGACCACACCGGCAATGTTTCCTGCACGCATATAATTCTTGACCATACGGTCTTCCAAGGAGTGATACGATATAATGACAAGGCGAGCGCCCTCCTTGAGAGCATCTTGGACTTGCATCAGCAGGGATTCGAGCACTTCCATCTCATGGTTCACCTCGATGCGCAGGGCCTGGAAGACTTTGGAGAGGTATTTGTTTTCGCGGCCACGGGGCAGGGACGGTTTGAGGGCCGCCACCAGCTGAAAAGTGGTGTCTATGGGACTTTCCGTGCGGACGCGAACGATTTGACGGGCCAGCTGACGCCCTTCATGCAATTCGCCGTAGGTGTAAAAAACATGGGAAAGCTGCTTCTCGTCGTACTGGTTCACCACCTCGTGGGCTGAAAGCGCAGCCTCGCCATTCATCCGCATATCCAAGCGCCCGTCATGACTATAGGAGAAGCCACGATCCGGAGTGTCGATTTGGTGGGAGGAGATGCCCAGGTCGGCCAAAATCCCATTTACCGGCCATGCTTTATAGTATTGCAAAAAGCGGGTCAGATTCTTGAAATTGGAAGGAACAAACTGGAAGCGGGGATCGTCGATGAGGTTGGCCTGGCTCTCGGCATCCTGATCGAAGGCGATGAGCCTGCCGTCGGCGGAAAGCTTTTCCAAAATGGCTCGCGAATGACCGCCACCACCGAAGGTCGCGTCGACATAGACACCGGATGGGTCTGTTACAAGGCTGTCAACGGAGAGATGCAGGAGTACAGGGTCATGATAGTTCATCCGAAGCCTCCTTCTCCTGTTGGTAGCGTCCCATGTGGATTTGCTCGTTCAAAGCCTCCAGCTCCTCGGGCGACATGTCAAACTTCTCGTGGTACTTCTGGCAGTTCCACATCTCGATGCGACCATTGTCAAGCAAAAGGACAATCTCCTTCTGGATGGAATACTGCTCCATCAAAGGCTTGGGAATGACGATGCGGTCTTGCGCGTCGCACTCCAGGCATGCCGTGTTGCGCATGAAGGCATTACGATAGCGCTTCACCTGTATCAAATTACGATCCAAGGAGTTAAGATAATCCATCTGCTCCTTGTAAGCCTTTTCAGACCATAACATGATATGTTCACCAAAACCGTGCGTCACGTAGAAAGCCTTACGCTCATCCTCCGGCAATGCACGCAGCAAAGCCGTGGGCAACTTCACGCGCCCGCTCTTCTCGATGGAGACTTCCCAATAGCCGTATGCAAGATTCGATGTCATCACATTGTTTTTGAACGTGACAAAAATAGTATTTTTTCAATCTGTTTCCATAAATTCACATAAAAAAGTTATTAACACTCAATTTTTTTACATAAAATACTGATTATCAATATGGAAAAAATTGGAGATTTTTTCAACAATTCCATTTTATAAACATTAAAGTATTGATAAAACGACAATTATATTAACATCAAGGTGATAATAATATAAATAATTGATTATATGTGTTTTAATATTTGATTTATAAAATATTGATGTTCATAACCCATTCATTTGGCAATCATTTTCGCATATTTTTGGAAAAAAATGGAAATTTATGGATTTTTGTGGACGCGAATTGCGGCCACCGGCAGAGACGGGGCGCGCCAGTCTCTACGATATTAATTTTAAACCACCACGAAAAAATGCTATCTTTGCATCGTTCAAAAAAAACGCCGATGAAAAGAGCCCTCGTTCTCCTCTGCCTTCTGACGCTGGCTGTCGTATTGCGTGCACAGCCAGACGTGAGCCACATACTGCTTGACAACCGCATCTATGCGGAAGGCATCCGCAGCATCACACTCTCCACTGGCCACCTGCAGGACCATCCCGTCATCACGCTGGGCAGCGGCGAGCTTTTCCTTGACTTCGACGATCTGATGGAAACCTCGCGCTACGTCAAATATACGCTCATCCACTGCACCCATGACTGGAAATTGTCGGACATGAACCAAATCGAGTATCTGGACGGCTACATGGAGGATGAAATCTCAAGCTACGACTACTCCTTCAACACCATCGAGCGTTACATGCAGTACCATTTGACCATACCCAATGAAAACATGCGACCGACAAAGTCGGGCAACTATATATTATTTGTATACGACGACACGCCCGAGCACCCGTTGCTCACGCGCCGCCTCATGGTACGCGAGGACGTGCAGGCCGGCATCACCGGCAACGTGCACGCCTCCTCCATTGTTTCCGACCGCTTCACCCACCAAGAGGTGGATTTTGTGGTGAACAGCGGACCTTACGTCGTGCGCAACCCTATCATGACGCTGCACGCCGCCATCCAGCAGAACGGGCGATGGGACAACGCCATTCTCGGGCTCACCTATCGCTCCGGTTTTCCCGGCGAGTACAGTTTCGACTTCGACGACGGGCGCAACACCTTCCCCGGCGGCGCCGAGTTCCGCACCTTCGACATCCGCACTCTCCGCTCCAACGGCGACCGCATTGTCGGCATCAACTTCGACCACCGCCGCAACCAGGCCTACGTGCTGCAGGACGATGCACGCCCCTTTGGTGCCTACGAAAGCCGCAACACCCTCAATGGCGGCTGTTACTACAACAACATCGACATGTCGAATCCATTTTCCGAAGACTACGTCTACACCCACTTCACCCTCAAGAGCCCCTTCCCGTTTAACGAAGGGGACGTCTATGTCTTCGGACAGCTGACCGACTGGAACATCCTGCCCGAGGCAAAGCTCCACTATAACGAGCAATATCAGTTCTGGGAAACCGACTTTCCCATCAAGCAGGGACTTTACAACTACCAATACGTGCACGTACCCTACGGCAGCAACATCATCGACCCCGCATACATCGAGGGCAACCACTACGAGACGCACAACGACTACACCGTCTATCTCTATTTCCGCGAAGAGGGCACCATGTACGACAAACTGATTGGAGTATGGTACTCACGACCGTGACGATCCGGGAAGACGCGAGGTCAATAAAATCGTATCTTTGCCGCCAAAATAAACGAATAAGATAAAAACCTACAATATGAAAAAAATTCTGCTTTCCCTCTTTTTGCTGGCCATTGCCATGATCTCTTTCGGCCAGGACAAGAAAATCACGATTGAAAGAATCTGGGACGATTACTACTTCTACCCGCGCGGTGTGGCCGGCTACACCGCCATGCCCAAGAGCGACTACTACACCGTGGTGAAACGCGGCGGCATCGAACGCTACAGTTTCGCAACAGGCGACAAAATCGACTTGCTGGTCTCCAACGAAGAACTGGAGCGCCTCAGCGGCGGTGCCGTCAACATGGGCAAAGTCAGCAGCTACGAGTTCACCTCCGACGAGTCCAAAATAGTATTTGCCATCGATGAAGAGAGCATTTGGCGCCGCTCCACCCTCGCCTACTACTATGTCTATGACATTGCCCAAAAGACGCTGACCCTCGTGGCCGACACCAACACCAAACTGCACTTCGCTGTGCTCACCGAGGACGGCACAAAAGTGCTTTTCGCCCGCGACTGCGACCTTTTTTACCAAGACATGGCCACCGGCAAGATCACCCAAATCACCCGAGACGGCAAGCCCAACGCCATCCTCAACGGCTACGCCGACTGGGTCTACGAGGAGGAACTTGACATGTCGAGAGCCGCCTCCTGGTCGCCCGACGGCACCAAAATCGCCTTCCTGCGCTTCGACGAAAGCCGCGTCAAGGAGTATAATTTCGCCCTCTATGACGACCTCTATCCCACCGATTTCAAATACAAGTACCCGAAGGCCGGCGAAGACAACTCCTTAGTGGACGTCTATATCTACGATGTCGCCAACGGCAATCTCTCCAGGGTGGACCTTGGTGACAACACCAACTGCTATTTCCCGCGTGTCTATTGGATGCCCAACAGCCGCGATGCCATCATTCTGAAACTCAACCGTCACCAAGACCAATTGGATTTTATCCGCTACAACACCGTCACGAAACAGCAAGACATTGTCTACACTGACAAGAATGACAAATGGCTGGACGTGACCGACAACTATTATTTCCTGAAGGACGGCAAGACCATGATCGTGACCTCCGAGCGCGACGGTTTCAACCACATCTACAAAGTGACCCTCAGCGAAGGCCTGCAGCAACTCACCTCCGGCAACTGGGAAGTCAATGAAATCCAATATGTCAATGAGGACAAGAAGCTCATCTACTACCTCTCCAACGAGAGCGGTGTGCTCAACCGTGACCTCTACTCCATCACCTTTGACGGAAAAAAGAAGACGATGCTGAGCAGCGGCGACGGCTGGAACCAGCCCTCGTTCAGTCCCAATGGCCATTTCTATCGCAACCAGTACTCCAACCTCAACACTCTGCCGGTCTACACCATCCGCGACGCCAAGGGCAAGGAGCTGCGCGTGCTCAACGACAACAAGCACGTCAAAGAGACGATGGACAAATACGGATTCGTACAGCGCGAGATCATCCATTTCACCACCGACGACGGCACCGAGCTGTACGGTTGGATGATGAAACCCGCCAACTTCAACCCGAACAAACGTTATCCTGTGATGATGACCTGCTACGGTGGCCCGGGCAGCCAACAGGTAATGAACGCCTATAGCAGCGCACAGGACCTCGCCTTCTACCAAATGCTGGCGCAGCACGGCTACATCTGCGTGTGCGTGGACGGGCGCGGCACTGCCACGCGCGGCGACGCCTTCAAGAAAGTCATCTACCAGCAGATGGGCAAATACGAGGCCATCGACCAGATTGCCGCCGCCAACTGGCTCAAGAAACAATCCTACGTGGACGGCGACCGAATCGGCATCTGGGGCTGGAGCTTCGGCGGCTACCTCTCCGCCTTGTCGCTGTTCCGCGGCGACGGCGCCTTCAAGATGGCCATCTCCGTGGCACCGGTCACCAACTGGCGCTACTATGACAACATCTACACCGAGCGGTTCATGCGCACCCCGCAGGAAAATCCTGACGGCTATGACCTCAACTCGCCGACCACCTACGCCAAGGACCTCAAAGGCAGCTACCTGCTCATACATGGCACTGCTGATGACAACGTCCATTTCCAGAACGCCATGGAGTTGGTGAAGGCTTTGAACGAAGCCGGCGTCGAATACGACCAGTTCTTCTTCCCCAACAAGAACCATTTCATCATGGGCGGCAACACACGCACATACCTGTACAATAAATTAGCAAAGTATATATTGGAACATTTGTAATCTTTTTAATCCGACACCATTATTTATACTATGGCAAAACTTGTAGACAACCTTGTAAAATTCACCATCCGTCGACTTGAGAACAGGCAGGCCAAGACTAAAAAAGCACTTGATAACTTGAGGTGGCTCGACTATAAATTCAAATTCGGCGAGCGAGACGACGACATCTATGTGGCCACCTACCCCAAAAGCGGCACCACCCTCATGCAGATGTTGCTCTACCAGCTCACCACTGACGGCAATATGGATTTCAACCACATCTACGACGTATCGCCATGGATAAGAAACGCAGCCATCACCGGCGTGCCGCCAGTGGAGCTGCCGTCGCCCCGCATCATCAAGACCCACAGTCCCTACCACACCATTCCCGCCACCACCAAAGGGCGTTTCATTTTTGTAACCCGCAACCCGCAGGACTGCATCGTGTCGAACTGGCATCAAGAGATAAACTACCGCACCACCACCCTCTCTATCGCCGAATATGCGGAACGCAAACTCAAGGAAACACCCAATTGGTTCGAATTCACTCAAGAATGGCTTGTCAACAAAAAGCAGTTTCCCATGCTCTGCCTCCGGTACGAAGACCTGTTGGCCGACTTCGAGGGGTGTGTCAGCAAAATCAGCAAATTCCTGCAAATCGAATTTTCTGAGGAAGCTGTAGCCCGCGCCTACGAGCGCACGCGTTTCGATTATATGAAACAAAACGAGGAGAAGTTCGGCAACCGCCCTAAGACGGCCGAACGCGTTTACAACCAGTTTATTCGACAAGGAAAAACCGGCGAAGGTGCGCGGATAATACCTGCCGACATCGCAGCCCAATATCAAAGTCTATATGAAAGAACTGTGAAATCGCTCACGGAGAGTCTTACCGGGACAAAGTAGTTCCAAACCGTTCCGTATAATATTGCGCCATGCGCGTGGCAGCATCCTCTGCACTTTCGCACACGGTGTCAACCACCAGTTCCGCCGCCAACGGCGGCTCGTACGGGCTGTCCACCCCTGTAAAACCAGTGATTTCACCCATTCGGGCCCGACGATAGAGCCCTTTTACATCGCGTTCCTCGCACACCTCCACCGGCGTGCTGATAAACACCTCCACAAACCGTTCATTCCTAACTATAGCGCGCGCCATTTCACGCTGGTCAAGAGTTGGCGACACCGCGGCCACTATCACTATCAGCCCGGCGTCGACCATAAGATTCGCTACCTCTGCCAGCCTGCGCACGTTCTCACGACGATCCTCTAAAGCAAAACCCAGATTACGGTTCAGCCCCATTCTCAAGTTGTCGCCGTCAAGTAAATAAGTGCGTAATCCCAAATTAAACAATGCCAAATCCAACGCGTTGGCAATGGTACTCTTTCCCGAACTTGGCAACCCCGTAAGCCAATACACACACGGTGTCTGCCCCATCTGCCCGACCCGCATATCTGCACTCACAGCCAACCTCTGCCTAAAAACAAATATATTTGTTTCGCTTTTAGAATCCATAACTAAAACAAAACAAGGAAACTACCCCTAACAGGCAGTTTCCTTTAAAATTATTGCTATCTTGTTTAAATATAATTACTGACGCGTACAATTCACCTCGAATTCCTCGGGAGCATAATATTCCGCTAAGTAATTGTTATAATATTTCTCCTTTTGGTTACACTCCTTCTTTGTGAAATCCTCAAACGGACCAATAATATACGTGTCACCATCGTACTTTAAAGTACAAAAACAATTCTTTTTGCAGGAGGAGAAACCCAGCAAAACAGCGATAGCGCCAAAAAACATGAATAATTTTTTCATTTTTTAAAAATTTTATTGAACAATATAATTTGGCGCAAAAATAATGTTTTTTCCTATTTGCTCCACAGAGAAATATGGTAAAATTTTTACTGCTTTTTTAAAAGAGTTTTTTGATCACTAATTTAGATAGAACTTCCTTTCTCGCTCAGCACTTTCATAACGCATTCCTTGCAGTCAAAATCCAAGCGAAACTTGTGACGGGCATTTTTCAGATACAGCGGCAACGCAAGGGCCGACCCACCCTTCTGTTTGCTGCAAGCCCCTATTTCATAACGAATGCAATACTTGCAGACCATCACCTCCTTATTGTCAAAGTCCAAGGTCTTGTCGATACCATACTCCACCTCGCCAGCGCCAAAATCTTCATAGACGGCACGATGCAGCTCATTGGTGATGTTTCGCTTATAGTCAGCATCCGTATAAATCGGTTCAGGATGATAATCGTGGTAGGTATCCTTGGGATGGAAGTGCTTCGCACGGACTTCCATGAGTCGCTCGACGGCCTCACCACGCATCGCGTTCACCACAGATGCCTGCAAGAAACAGGGCTGTGAAGTGACAGTTAACTCCCGCAAAGCAAAAGACGTGCCGCCCAACTTTGCCAATGACATTTTCAACTGACGCATGGCGACATCGGGCTTCATGGCCGGCTCCTTGGCTATAGTACGTTCCACACGAACCTTGCAACCATCCTCATCGCAAAGTTGCAACGCAAAACCATCCGCCGTTTCCTCAAATCGCATGTCCACGGCAATCTTTCGTTCAGCACCCTTATCAGAAAGAATTTTCTCAAACTGCTTGTCCACATTGCGGAAAACCTCCACCCGTTTAAAGGAGGAAAGAACCTTGCTGGGTCGGATAGCGACACGACGGGGTTTGCTTGCAGCAGTACTCGATGATACGCCGTTGACAAAAAAGCCCTCCAACTCACCATTCTCTCCCACGAAACAAAGTCCATCGCCATTGACAAGGGTTTCGTCGCCCTCATAGAAGATCCGTCCTGAGCGGTCCTGTTGCAAATAGCCAATGGATTTCCCCTTGGCCTTTGGAGTGTCGAACGAAGCCATGCAGCGCCGTTGTCCATCAATAAAATAGGGCGTGAAACCACGACTGAACGTCCGTGCAGGATCGGGTTCGAAAAAGAGTGTGGTGCGACCACTGCCGAGACGATCGTATGCATGATCGCTCTCGAAAATCGAATCCAACAACTGGCGGTAATAGCCTGTGACATTTTGGATATAGGCTTCATCCTTCAGTCTTCCCTCCACTTTGAGGGAAATGACACCGACGTCTATGATATCGTGCAGATAGGCGGCCCGGTTCATGTCGCGCAGGGAAAGCAAATGCTTGTCGTGGAAAAGAACCTTCCCATTGGCATCCACAAGGTCAAAAGGAGTCCGACAGACTTGGGCGCATTCACCACGATTGCCGCTTCGTCCCGTGGTCATACGGCTCATATAACACTGGCCGCTGTAACAGACGCACAACGCACCATGGATAAAAGTCTCCAACTCGATATTGCTATGGGCATGGATGTCGCGTATGGTTTCCAAATCCATCTCGCGTGCCAGAATCGCACGCTTCATGCCTAATTTTTCCAAGAAAAGGATGCGTTCCAAAGAATTATTATGGCATTGGGTGCTTGCATGGAGGAGTATCGGCGGCAAATCCATTTTGAGCAATCCAAAATCTTGTATAATGAGTGCATCCGCACCCAATTCATACAGCTGCCACACCAACTTGCGGGCATCCTCCAACTCATTGTCATACAACAATGTATTAACCGTCACATAGACCTTGGATCCATAGAGGTGCGCATAGTGCACAAGTTGTCCGAGGTCAGAAAGCGTATTGCCAGCTGCCTGTCGAGCCCCGAAGCGCGGCGCGCCGATGTAAAGGGCGTCGGCCCCGTGATTGATGGCAATCTTGCCGCAGCTCAAGTCTTTGGCCGGGATGAGCAGTTCTATCTTATTCATTCACAAATGATTCGGATTGGATGGGGAATTCCTTGGCCAACTCGCCGGAAAAGTAAAAATCGTTGCCTATACGGCCAAACGTATAAGTTCTGCCGTTGGCCTCAATACGGGAACCGCCGCATTGGGGGTTTGCACTGGGCTTAGAGGCCTCAAAACCTAAATTGAAGAGCGTGAAGAGAATATCCGGACGCTTGGATATATCGTAACCCGACCGTTTCCACTGCAACATGGTCTGGTGCAGGATGCAACCCGTATAGATGTAGGAGTAGAGGTGATTATGGTAGTTGGTCAGCCGGTAATAGCGCTCGGAAGCATGATCCGCCGTGTTGAAGTCCAAAACATGCTCATATTTCTTGCCCATATAGAAAATGGACGAGGTATCCTTAAGATTCCGTTCCACTTTCTGGGCCGTAAAATCCTTAATGCCATTCACGCCAAACGAGAACTGCGACTGTACAGACAACACCTTGACAGGGCCCAAGTACTTTTTATACATCTCCCGTTTAGAATTGAACAGGCGGATTTGCTCACCCACCAGGCAACCCACAATCAGGCGGGGCTCCACCCCTGTAAGTCGCGCAGCCTCCTCTATAGCCGCCCGGTCCTTCACGATGGCAGCCTTTAACGACGGCCAAGCAGCCTCATTCATCCAAGGCACCAGATTCGCTGTGTCGCCAGCCGCAGGATATTTGTCCAACACAGCATTCAACTCTTTCAACAACTGTCGATACTGTTCACCTGACTCCTCTTCCATCAAATACATATTGGCGGCGTAGATCATTTGCCCCATACCATCCTGACGGTCGGAGTACCGATTGGCGTCAAGCATAAGATGCGCGTTTTGTGGATAAAACTTGCTGATGGCCACCAAATTCAAATAATTTCGCATCTGATCCTCAAAAATCTTGGAGGAGTCTTGTTTGACGAGGTTATTCTTATAGTCGGCCAGGTAACGGTTATTTTCGTCCACCCCGCCCTTGTCGTTGGTAAAGCCGAGTTGATAGAATGCCCAAGCACCAAGAATGGCCATTCCTGCCAAAGCAAAAATATGAACGATAACTTGGTAGGCTTTGGCGCGAAACTTCAACGATTTCCAAGAACGAAAAAAGCTCTTTTTATCTTGATTATCAACAACTTTCTTTAACATTGCTGCTTTTAGAAAAAACGCGCAAATATATAAAATCTTAAATACTGGAGGGTCTTTATGTATCGTTTTCAGCAATTATCGAACGAGTGTCACATTACCCTTAAGCTCACTCGTCTGCCCCCCTATACAAGTGCCTTTGAAATAATAATCATACACACCGTTTTGGCAAGGCTTTCCTTGGAATGTGCCATCCCAGCCTTCGGTCAAACTTCGTGTCTCATAAACTTTCTGTCCCCAACGACTGTACACGGCAAAATAAAAATCCTCCAATATCTGGCTGCGGACATAGAGCACATCGTTTTTTCCGTCACCATTGGGCGAAAAAACATTCGGGATAAAAATGAAAGGATCGTCGCAGGTTAGTTCATCCACCTTGATGGTGACGGTATCGGACATCACACAGCCAAAGGTGTCTGTTACGACGACAGTGTATGTCATCGTTTCCATGGGCGACACCACGGTAGTCGGCTCATTCGGGGATTGCATGTCCGGGTGAACAGGGTGCCACTGATAGATATAGCCCTCTCCATAATCGGTGGAGAAGAGCGTCGTCGACTCCGCTTGCGTAATCTCGCAAAAATCGCACCACGCATGGAACGGGGACGGAAACGTTCCCGTCCGCTTCACGATATAAGCCGAGACAGTGGCCGTGCAGCCATACGGATCCGTCAATGTGACGGAATAAGGCATAGACGCCGAAGGCGAGACATTGGGATGTTCCCCCGAATAAGTGCTGCCATCGCCCAAGACCCACTGATATTGGCAATCGACACAGTCCGTGTTCACAGAGAGTTGAACACTATCCTCGAAGCAAAGCAACAAATCCGGCAACGGGCTCACGCCCACTTGGGAAACATGCACCGTAACAGACCTCACATAGGAACAAATCCTGCCTTGCACCCAAACGTAATAGGTGGTGGTAGCCGTGGGCTGGACAGACAGCGTGGTCTGGTTTTCCGCAATTATCGGAGTGAAAGTCGGGGAAGTGGACCATTGGACAGCCTGATACTCCGTCATTCCCGACAATGCCAAAATCGCCGTGCCACCAGGACAAATGGTGGTGTCGGAAGAGAGCACCGCCATCGAAGTGTCGACATTTACCCTCTGATAGAATGTGTCTGTACAGGCCGGAGAATTAACAACCAGCATGTAATCCGTTGTCTGTAACGGGGATGCGATTGGGTTGGACACGGAAGCGTTGCTAAGCGCGTATGCGGGCATCCAATGATACGTAATATTGATGGATGGAGGCAACCCTATTTGCACAAAATCGCCCACACAAATATTCGCAGGGGCAAGCGTATCAACCGTGTTCGCAAGCACAAGAAGGGCTTTGGTCAGTGTATCGGAGAGATTGCAGCTACCCAAATCGTGGACCACAAGCGTTATATAATAATAGCCGGAATGGACATAAGAATGCGTTGGATTGGGAAGGGTGGATGTAGTACCATCTCCGAAATCCCAAGTATAGGATGTGCTGTTCCCTATCGTTTGGGAATGATTTTCAAAAACGACAGTGGCGGGAGCGCAAACGGTGGTAGGAATATGGAAATCGGCAACGACGACAGGAAGGCCGAAATCCATTTTGATCACACCGAGATTACAGTTCGTGCTGCCGTTGGTGGTCGACCACGCGCCCGGTGTCGTTGGAAAGGAGCTTTGTCCGCCGCAACCAGCACATACCGCTTGATAAATGCGGCCTTTTCGGTCAAATCTACTGGTCCCGCCGTCCACATGTTCGCGGGCAGAATTGGCCGAGCCTCCAAAGAATGATGCATATACCAACTGTGAAACATCGTCGCTAATGCAGATAAAATAGTAGTCGCTGCCGTCCGTGACGCCCTGGAAAGCGTCCGCGGTCACCGGCAAGCCCGATGTACCACCGAATCCATTGAGTGATTGAGAACCCCAGCCCGACATATAAATATTGTTACAATAGTCCACCAGGAGCGCCGTAGGAGAAAAATCTGGGCCACCCGCACCCGATCCAAAAACAGTCGACCAGATTACGGAATCCAATTGAGGTGATAATTTTGTCAAGAACTGTCCCCCACCCTGTGTATAATATTGCGCATTATGAATCCACGTATTTCCGGCGGCGGCTGTTTGTCCAAAAAGGTGGGGCACATCGTCACGGTCACCCTTAATCAGATAGGCTTGGTCATAACTATCGAAACCCAGATACGTGCATTGCAGAAGATTATCACCATTAGGAGAGATATGGGCGACAAAGCCGTCCACATTGCCCGCGTACATCATCTGGTAAGCATTCTGCGATACCGGCAGATCCGTGGAGGTGGTTCCGCCACAAACATAAACGCTTTGGTCTGCCGCCAACATCATGCTGTAACCCGCATCATTCCCGGATCCGCCCAACAATGTTGACCAAATCATCTGTGACAGATCATAACTCATCTTGAACACACACACATCTTGCGCCCCATTTTGCGTAGTGTCGTATGCACTCTGCACAACCGGGAAATCAGTCGAATAGGTAGAGCTGACGACAAACACATTGCTGTTGGCATCGACCACAATCTCTCCCCTATTATCATCGGCATAGTTCTTGCGCAGACCCGAAGCCGTATTAACACCATCGTTGCCTGTACCGCCCACAAATGTAGAGCCCAACAACTGGGTGCCGTCCATATTGAACTTAGAGACAAAAATGTCGGAACCTTGCGGAAAGCCAAGCGAAGTGGACAAAGTCACGCTTGGTCCTCCATTGAACGAAGTGTCGAATGCATTGGAAGTAACTGGGAAATCGGGAGAAGCCGTAGTGCCAAAAACATACAATTCATCGTTGTCGTTGACATGCAGACTATGCGGTATATCCACATACGAGCCACCCAGATACGTGGAAAAATGCAGATAGGTGCCAGAGGAATCGAATTTAGAGATAGTGACATCCGTCGTCGTTCCAGATGTATTGTTGCAAAAATTAGTTTGATAGGCTCCCAATGTATAAGGATATCCAGGGCCAAACGCAATACCACCGCCATAAAGATTGCCGTGGGAATCGTAGGTTGCAGTATAGCCCCAATTGTCGGCCGTGGAACCGCTATAAGAAGAAAAAACCACTACAGGATCAATAATGAGTGTCAAATTCTTGTCATACTGACCAAGGACAAACGAAACAATATTCTTCTCTATCTTATAATGACACTCCACATGAAGCGTGTCACCTCTGCCATTGATTTGATAAGCAAAAGGAGGCAACTCCACGATTCTGTCAATAAAGTTGTCTATAAGCAAACACTCCGCCGACAAAGAGATGGATTTCACGCCCGAATATCGCATACGAATCAGGGACGGATCCGCATCGGGTTTAATCAAAAACTCATATTTGAGATGCTGATCAGACTGAAACACAGACAGGTTGATGCCTGGATAAAGCTCAGCGCGACAGATAGAAGAATAAGCAGAAACCTGTGCATACCATCTTTTTTTATCGGAGGAAAGATAATAGTTGTAATAATGGGAGGAGGGCTGACTGGATGCGATGTATGAAGACGACGTGTTTGCATTCTCGAAAGATACTCGATATGCGGACGCATGAATATCCTTATTGACAGAAGAATTAAACTGAACAGGGTGGAAATCCGAAAGATCAGCAGGGTCAAGCATATTGACCAAATATCCGTCATCGTCAAAAAAAACGGCAGCACCATTGAGATTCGCGCGATAATGAAACGGCTCATGCCATTGTCCAAAATTCGGCACAAATTCCAGACGCGAAGCAGACAAAGTGTCGCGTGAGCGAGCTTGCACCATGGATATGGCAAAGACAACAAGGAATAATATGTACGCTATCCTTCGCATATAGAAATGAGAATGCAAAAATACAGGAAAAATCGAAATATGGAAGGGATATCATAAAAAAAAAGGGACTACCTCACGGCAATCCCTTTTCTAAACGCAAATAATAATAATTATCTTTTGACGATTCTAAAAATCGCTGCTCTATGTTCTTCGCGGGCCGGATCTTGAATATTTTGTCTATTCTGAGGATCGTTGACCGTATAGGTAGCCGTCTCGATTTGGTCAGCAGAAACACCCTTTTGGATGAAGATATTTCTGACAGCGTTAGCACGTCTTTGAGCGAGGTCGCGGTTGTGCTGTTCTGTACCCAAGTCGCAGGTGTAACCTTCAACGATGAGTTTCAGGGACGGGTTCTTCTTGAGAATCTCAACAGTTCTGTTGATATTATCATTTTGGTCGGCAATCTTAGGAATATCCTTGTCAAGATCGAACAGAATCTTAGTGTTGGAAAGAACCTCACTCAGTTCCTTGATGGCAGCCTTGTCCTCTTCGGTCAGGCTTTCGTCACCATTGTCGAGTTGATCGCAAACAGGAACGATATAAATGTATTGAGGATCTTGCTTGATGATAATAGGCTCATTGGATTTCTTCTTGAGTTCTTCAAGAATTTCCTTTTCGATTTGCTTACGAGACTTTTCAGCAGGATTCACGCAGGTGTGGAAGTGGAAACCGAGTTTCACGCCAACTTGGAGTTGATCCCATTTCGTACGGATCTTACCAAACTCATCCGGATAAGCAGACTTATAGGCAGCAAGGATATTGGAACCAAGCGTACCATTGAAAGTCGGAACACCACTTTCATTATTGGTGAAAACATTCAACTTGTTAGCATCCTTCGGAAGGATATCGAGGAAATTGAATTTAGCGAAAGCGCCAAGATACAAATCAACAACGCGATGGAGACGGATAATACCACCAAAATCGCCTTCGATACCGAAAGAGCATCTGAGTTTCGTGCGACGATCTTGACCTGCATAGTTACCAGTATAGAAGTGGTTATCCATGGAATAGTCATAATTATAGTCTTGGCCATAAGGATCCTCAACACCGGCGGTGGTGATTTCACCTTCGCCTTTGTATTTATTCACACCCTTGACGAACGGGAAATAGCCATAAAGACCCAAACCAGCATAAAGACCGTGACGACCGCCGAATCTCCATTCGAACTGAGCCATAACAGGAACTTCGATAGCCCAGATGGATTGTCTTTCAATCAGACCATCAGCTTTATAATAGAGGTCATAGTACGTAAGACCTGCATTGAAGTTGGGGTCATCATATTGCGTAATAACACCTTGACCAGAGAAAGCAGCCTTAGCGCCGACATGATTGAGTTCAGCGCCCACGCTCAAACCCCAGTGCTCATTGAAGAAATAAGCATAGTGGAGGGATACCAGTTCGCTCACTGAATAATACTGTTTGAGGTGAATTCTTCTGTAGATGTTGTTCGTGAACGCACCGCCAAGATAAACATTGATGCGGTGGGGGCAGAACGTGGAAGTTTCAACGTTTTCAGTATTGACTGTTGCGTTGTCATTATTATTTTCGGTTTGTACCTCTTGAGCGAAAGCAGTGGTACACAGGGCGAAAATAAGACTGATTACTAATAAATTCTTTTTCATAATATACTCTTTTTTCTTTTTTGCATTATAGATTAATGAAATCCCTGGGCGGTGGCTTTCGCCACCACCCGAGGAGTTTCACTTTATTTTACGATAACGAATTTAACAGTCTTGATTTCATTTGTACCAGTGATGATACGTCCAAAGTAAGTGCCTTGGGCCTTGAATCCGGCAACTCTGGTGACAGGCTGCAGATCAGTCATGTGGTTGATCAGCTTACCCGTAGCATCGAAGATGTCGAGGACAGCGCCGTTCAGCTCTTCAGAGGTCAAATCAAGTTCGATGGTGACAACCTGCTCAACATTTGCAGGAACAGGATAAACCTTCATGTTGGAGACAGTGTTGAACGGACGAGGACAGGTTTCGAAGGTAAGCATCTCGCCAGTCTCAGTGTCAAGCACAGTCAGGACAACAGAATAGAATCCGTTCAGACCACCGATCTCTTGGTAGTTCTTATAGATAGCACCCGGGATGAGCTCATTATTCTTGTACCACTGGAATCCGACGAATTCGTAACGCGGATTAGCGTTCAAGTTGATAATCACAACATCGTCCCATCTGACTTCCATAAGGTTATTACCAAAGATGTTGGAGTTCTCGCTGTTGACAGGAATCACAACAGTGATATCGTAGTTACAACCACCGATGACCAAAGTCAGGTTATGGGTACCTTCGCTGAGCAGACCGTCAGGAATAACAACCTGGTTGGCGACAACATTGCCAGAAGCAATCATGGTGCCGTTCTCATACAGAGCGTACGGAGCATTCTGATCACCAGAGATGATGTTGAAGCTGACAACAACAGGATCACCGCAGTTGACAGGTCTGAAGACCGTCTCGACGAACTCAACAAGGTTGACGTTCACGGTAGCCTCGCTCGTAGCCAAGGTGGCGATTTCGTCATTCTGGCAGAAAGTGTTGGACAGAGCGATGATTCTGTAACGGGTGGTCATATCAGGAGCCACATAGAAGCTGAAGGTATCGGTCAAGGAAATATGGTAAGGCAGGATTTCGCCAGTCATCATGTTCTCGATATCGAAGGTGTAAGGAGCACCACCGGTGAAGGCGATAACCAATTCAACAGAAGCATCAGGATCGTTACCACAAATCGTAGCACCGTCGCCGCTGATGAAGGCAGCCGTCGGGATTTCGTGAACGATGACAGGTTGAGCAACTGCAGCCGTATTGGTCAGTTGACAGCCGCTACCCATATTACCAACGTAGGTCGGAGTGTAGATGTAGTTACCAGCCTGAGTCGGGATATCATAGGTCGTACCACCTTGACCACCAGTGACGTTGGAAGTCGTACCATTGTAGGTGACAGTCCACTGGATGTAACCACCGGTGTTGTTGTTGTAGTCAGCCACACCACCAACGATGGTAGCAATGAGGTTGACTTGATCACCAGCGCACATGTCAGGATAGTAGACGTGGACATCGGTCCAAGTCGGATCGTTGGCAACGCTCACCACAACGGTGTTGGAAGCAACAGGTTGACAAGCGTAACCGGAAGGAGCGACTAAGACTGCGTAGCTATAGTTACCAACGGTGTTGAGCGTTTGTGACAGCTGGTTGGTACCGGCGTTCACATTCGGGTTGACTTGGACAGCGTTGCCACTCATGGTCCAGGTGTAGGTCATCGGACCATAGACAGAGCTGTTCAACACACCATCGATAGTATTGCCATAGTTGTCAACAACAGCATTGAGGTCGATAGAACCGCCTTCGCAGATGTTGTTACCATCAGAATTGTAGAGCGTGACAGTAGGTTGTTCAGCAACAAGCACCGTAATAGGAGCAGACCAGTTGGAGACGCAACCGAGGTTTTCGTTCTGAGTGAGCTTCAAGGTGTACACATAGGTACCTGCATCGTTGAGCGTCTGGCTGAAGGTGTTGTTGATAGCACCCGGGATCTCATGACCATTGACAGCCCATTGATAGGTGTAGTTGGTCGGAACATTATTGTTAGCAACAATGTTGGCAACATTCAGCGTAGTGGTACCACCGGCACACATCGTGTCATGGGTAGCAGTGATGGTCACAACAGGATCAGCAACAACCTGAACAGGAACAGCGATCGTAGCGGTCGTAGCGCAGGAAGCGAGGTTGTTGTTGGCGCCCACCGTAACAGTTGCCGTGACAGGACCAGCGTTGGTGACAGTGGTCGTGACAGAAGCAGCATTGGTGGCGTTAGCGACACCATTGATGACCCAAGCGTAGTTGTAGTTACCAGCAGGCGTCACGTTAGCGGTGAAGGTGACATCACCACCGTTGCAGAGGTAGCTGTGGTCAGCAGTGACAGTCACGGCAGGAACAGCGTACACATCAAGTTCGTGAGCGGCAGAGGTAGCATCGCAACCAGAAGTGCCAACAGGAACGATAGTCACGGTGAAATAGTAGTGGTTAGCACCGTCGTTAGCAGGCAGCATCGGCTCATAGAAGTTAACAGCTGTCGTAGCAGAACCAGTACCGGCACCCGTCCAATTCCAAATGTATTGATACTGGACACCAGGAATACCACCATTGACAGTAGCATTGAGTCTCAACTGACCTTGTACGCAGACAGCGTGAGCGCCGTTGATGACAACCGTAGGATCGGCAATGACATTGGCAGTGTAGCTGTCGGAAATCGTGGTGCAACCAGAGATGTTGCTGGTAATTTCAACATAGTACTCATAGCTACCTTCGTTCAACAGAGGCTCAGTCGTGTAGGTGATGTTGTTAGCACCGGCAATCGGGGTGGCAACACCATTGGAGGAAACTCTGTACCATTGATAGGTAGGAACATCGCCAGCGAGGACGCCCGTAACAGTAGCCGTCAAGGTGACAGTACCGCCGACGCAAGTGTTGGCATTGCCAGTCACAGTCACATTATACGGAGCAACAACCGTGAACGGGTTAACCGTATTGGTGGACCAAGCTTCGCAGTCAACGCCGCTTTGGGTAACCTTCACGGTGTAGACGAAGTTGTTGTTGGCAACATTGTTCAAAACGAGGGTCTGGTTGGTTTCGCCGAGGATCGGGAGACCATTGGAGTACCATTGATAAGAAGTAGTACCATAGCCACCAGTCACATTAGCGACAAGCATCGTGTTACCATTCTCACAGATCGTAGCGTCATAGCCGGTTGCAACAGCAACGGTGACGGTAGGATCGTTCACAACGGTGAGATTCACCGGAGCGGAGAAGGTGGAGCAGCCGTAAGGTGAAGTCACTTGGACTCTGTAAGCGTAAACACCCACATTAGGATTGTTCACAGTCAGGGTCGGAGTGTTGGCTATCGGAGTTGTATTGTCATTGTTATTGAACCATGCGAATGTGTAACCATTGAGGCCAGCAACGCCGCCGTCAACGCTGACGGTGAAGGTAGCGTGACCACCTTCGCAGATGACGCTGTTGTCAACAGAAGCAACCACAACAGGATCAGCAACAACTGTAATCGGGGTGATAGCAGACGTAACCGTGCAGCCAGGATTACCGGAAACGATAACTTGATATTCGTAAGCGGCTTCACGAGCAGCAAGGGTAACCGTGAGGGTAGCATTGGTGTCATTCGGGAGAATCACGTTGTTCAACATCCACTGATAGTTATAATTACCAGCCGGAGTGACATTAGCTGTCAGCGTGGTTGTACCACCGTCGCAAAGGATGTTGTTGTTACCAGTGGTAAGTTCAACAGCCACGGTCGGAATTTCATTCACAACGACAGAGATAATGTCGGAGATAGCGGTGTTGCAACCGGAGTTCGGGTATTCAACAACCACATTGTAGTTATTGATGCCAAGAGCCGGGGTCAGGGTAACAACCGTCTGGTTGCCAGCCATAACAGCACCGTTGTTGAACCAGGTGATGGTCGGAGTACCATAGTTGATGGAGTTCGTGTCGGTCATGGTCAAGATAACCTGAGCGCCTTCGCAGATAACAGGATTGTTAACACTGAGGACAGGAGCGCCAGGACCAGCATTCACATGAATCGTAATGCTGTCAACAGCATCGCAACCGATGGACTGAGAATTACCAGCAGTTGATTGAGAAGCTGTCACCTTGAAGGTGTAGTCACCAGCAACAGTCGGAGTGAAGTTGAAGGAAGAACCATGGAAACCATTGCTCCATGTGTAGTTCACGTTAGCATTGTTCCAACCCGTAGCTTCAGCAGCAATAGTAGTTGTACCGAAGTTGCAGATAGTTGTCTCTGTAGCGGTGAGCTGCAGTTGCGGAGCTTGGTTAACAACCACGTTAACAGCATCAGCAGTGGTCGTACAACCATTCGTCGTTACGTCAACCTTATAAGCACCAGCGGTAGCGACGGTGAGATAAGGATTGTTAGCACCAGCAAGTAACAAATCGTTCTTGTACCATTGGTAAGTAGCACCAGGCATGTTGTTCGGAGTCACGTCAGCATAGAGAGTGGTGGTACCACCGTCGCAAATCACGAGATTACCGCTGATAACAACAGCATCCGGAGCAGCGCTGACGACAACAGTGACAGGCAGGGAAGCCTGAGCAGAGACACAGCCTTGAGAATTCATAGCCTTGGCAGCGAACGTGTAGGTGCCTTCGGTCGGGAAGTTCAGAGTAATGACATTCTGGTTCTCACCAATGATCTCGATACCATTTTGATACCAAATATAGGTAGATGTAGGATCAAGCGGAGTAGCAGTCAAAGTGACTTGATCGCCTTCGCAAATAGAATCATTGGAAGAATTGACAGTCAGAGTGCCAGGCAGCGGGGTGACCACGATAGTGACTTCACCGATTGCGGTGCAACCATTGGAGTTGTTCGTAGAATGAACAGTAGCAGTCACGTGATAAGTTGTCGTCACAGAAGGAGTGACATCAACAGTGGTGGCAGTGCTATTGCCTGCATTAGCATCCCATTGATAAGTGACATTGCCAGCCCAACCATCTTGGTTGACATACAGGGTAGTGTGCTCGCCAGCGCAGATGTGCGTCTCAGAAGCGGAGACCAAGAGGTCTGTACCGAGAGCCTGGACGGTGAACGGCTCGGAAGTCATTTCACAGCCTTGAGCATTCTTGACGGTCACAGTGTAAACACCAGCAGGAACATTGATGGAAGCGGCATGAGAACCTGTAGACCAAGTGATGATCGGGTTCTGAATGTCAGTGTAAACTGTAAGGGTCGTGACATCGTTTTCGCAGATGACATTGTTACCAGAGATGGAAACAACCGTAGGAGCAGGAGTCACAACAACATTGACAGGGTTAGAAGCGATAGCGGAAACACAACCTTGGTCGTTGATAGCCTTGGCAGTGTAGACATAGTTACCATAGGTCGGGAAGTTGACCGTAATAGTAGCTTGGTTTTCACCAGGAATCTCAACACCATTCTGGTACCAAATGTAGCCAGTAATGTTGTTGTCGGTGGTGTTGGCGCTCAAAGTGGCCTGCTGACCTTCGCAAATCGTAGTGTCGCCAGTGACAACCAATGTGGTCGGCAGCGGGGTGACATCAATCGTAACTTGACCAATAGCCGTGCAACCATTAGTGTTGTTCGTGGAGTGAACAGTAGCGGTCACATAGTAAGTGGTCGTGGTAGCAGGAGCAACGTCAACGGTGGTGGCGGTGCTGTTACCCGTGTTGGAATCCCATTGATAGGTAACGTTGCCAGCCCAACCATCTTGGTTCACATAGAGGGTGACATGTTCGCCAGCGCAGATGTGGGTCTCAGAAGCAGAGACTAACAGGTCGGTACCAAGAGCTTCAACCGTGAACGGATCAGAAGTCATGGAGCAGCCTTGCGGCGTGGTAACGGTCACAGTGTAGACACCAGCCGGAACATTAATGCTCGGGGTGGTAGCACCGGTGGACCACAGGATGGAACCTTGGACGTCGGAGTAAACCGTGAGAGTCGTGACATCATTTTCACAGATGATATTGTTACCAGTGATGGAAACAACCGTAGGAGCAGGAGTCACAACAACAGTTGCAGGATTAGAGGCAAGGGCAGAGACACAACCTTGGTCATTGATAGCCTTGGCAGAGAACTCGTAGTTGCCGTAAGCCGGGAAGTTGACTGTGATGACAGCCTGGTTCTCACCAGCGATCTCAACACCATTCTGGTACCAAATGTAACCAGTGATATTGTTGTCGGTGGTAGAAGCAGTCAACGTAGCTTGCTGACCTTCGCAGATCGTGGTGTCGCCAGTGACAACCAACGTGACAGGCAGCGGGGTAACAACGATGGTGATCTCGCGGACAACGCTGCAAGAACCGTTGGTACCATTGGTGGAATTGACCGTGGCAGTCACATGATAGGTGGTGGTGACGGCAGGAGCAACATCAACCGTGGGAGAAGTGCTGTTACCAGCCTGAGCATCCCATTGATAAGAAACATTGCCAGCCCAACCAGCTTGGTCAACATACAGCGTGGTGTGTTCACCAGCGCAGATGTGGGTTTCGCTAGCAGAAACGATCAGGTCTGAACCAAGAGCTTCGACGGTGAACGGATCGGAAGTCATTTCACATCCTTGAGCGGTGGTGACAGTAGCGGTATAGACACCGGCAGGAGCCGTGATGGTATTGCCAGTCTCACCGGTGGACCAAACGATAGTACCAGGAACATCAGTGTAGACAGTCAAAACGGTGCTGTCGCCTTCGCAGATCACATTGTCACCAGAGATGGAGACAACCGTCGGGGCAGGAGTTACGATAACCGTTGCAGGCAGAGAAGCCTCGGCGGAAACGCAACCTTGATTATTAATAGCCTTAGCAGCGAAGTTGTAAGTACCGTAAGCCGGGAAGTTAATCGTGATGACAGCTTGGTTTTCACCAGCGATCTCAACACCATTCTGGTACCAAATGTAACCCGTGATGTCGCTGTCGGTGGTGTGGGCAGTCAAAGTAGCTTGCTGACCCTCGCAGATGGTAGTGTCGCCAGTCACAGTCAGAGTAGCAGGCAGCGGAGTAACAACGATAGTAACCTCGCCAATAGCCTGACATGTACCATTCGTGGAGTGGACGGTGGCGGTCACATGATACGTGGTAGTAACCTCAGGATGTACGTCAACAGTAGTAGCAGTGCTGTTGTAAGCGTTGGTATCCCATTGATAAGTAACATTACCAGCCCAACCATCTTGGTCAACATACAGGGTGGTGTGCTCACCAGCGCAAATGTGGGTTTCGCTAGCAGAGACGAGGAGGTCGGTACCGAGAGCCTCAACCGTGAACGGAGCAGAGGTCATTTCACAACCCTCAACAGTGCGCATGGTCACAGTGTAGACACCAGCAGGAACCGTGATGGAAGTGTCATGAGAACCGGTGGACCAAGTGAACTCACCTTGTACATCGGAGTAAGCGGTCAAAGTCGTGCTGTCATTCTCGCAGATGATGTTGTTACCAGAGATGGAAACAGTGGAAGGAGCAGGATTGACAACAACAGTAGCATTCATAGAAGAGATGTCGGAGATACATCCAGCCATCGGCAGGGTGACCATCACCGTGTAGACGTTGGTCGTCACGTGGTTGTCGGTGGTGTAGACATTCTCGCTGAAGGTGCTTTGATTAGCACCAGGAATTTCGATACCATTTCTGAACCAAGTGTAGACAGCACCTTGTGCATCGGCAGGAGTGATGGTAGCAGCAAGATTGACTTGTGCACCGTCGCAAACTGTGTCGATAGCAACATTGTTAACAGTAACATTGGTCACGACCGGACGAGGATTGACCGTGATGACGATCTCGTCGAAATCAGTACAGGTGGAAGGCGTCTGGAAGACGGTGACACCCATCGTGGTTGTACGATAGTAGTTGGTCGTGTAGGTGTTGGAGTTTGCACCCGGGATGTAGTAACGATAAGCAACAGGATAGGTGGTGTAAACCAGGTTGCCGAGAGAATCGTAGGAAGTAGCGAAGCTGTCGACACGATTTCTGATTTCATACCATTGATAAACCATGTTCGGCTGGTTAGGATCAACGAGGTTAGCGGTCAAGGTGACTTCACCCGTTTCGCAAATCTCGGTCTCAGTAGCCGTGATGTTCACGATCGGTTGCGGATAGACATAGACGAGGAATTCTTGTGAACGAGCAGCGCAAGCAGCAGGAACGCCTTCTCTCTGAACCTCAACAACGAATCTGTAAGGCTCGGTGCGAGCGTACCAGTATTCACCATAGAATTGGTTGTCGCCATAGTTGTAAGCCATGTTGTCTCTGATCATACCGCTCTCATACCATGTGTAGTGGAGCGTACCAACGTTCATGCCGATGGTGTCGGTGTTGGCGATCAAGTAAACAGACTGGGTTTCGCAAATGTGTTGGTCGCCAGTGATCACAACGGTCGGGTTCGGATAGACGGTCAGGGCAGCAGAAGCAACCGGCAGAGAAGTACATCCGGAAGGAGTTCTGGTCACAACGGCGGTGTAGATGTATTGTTGCGTGTTGTTGTCAACCGTAACAGGAGAATCGTAGATGGTCTGAGCAGTAGCACCCGGCATCAAGATACCATTTCTGTACCAAGTGTAAACATCGTCGGTAGAAGGCGTGTAGTTGCCGGCATTAGCAGTGATGGCAATTTGAGCGCCTTGGCAAACGATAGTGTCAGACATGGAAACATTAGCAATAACAGGATCATCAATGACATCAACAGTCTGCTCGTTGCTTGTAGCGATGCAATGAGAATTCAATTGCTCAGCAGTGAATGTGTAATGGTGAGTGCCATGAGCAGGAGTAACCGTGTAGGTCAGAGAGGTGGCACCAGCAATAAGGTTGTTATTGTCGTACCATTGATATTGCATGTTCGGAGTGTTCCAGTTGTTCAGATTAGCAGTCAGGGTGATTTCACCACCGATGCAAATCGTGTTCTCTGTAACTTGAATGTTGATAACAGGAACAGTGTCAACATAGACCTGGGTTTCAGCAGTAGCTTGGCAACCATAATCATTCACCAAGGAGATGCTGAAGTTGTACGGATAGTCTCTGTAATTTCTCGTCAGGACGATAGTGTCGGCATGAATACCTGTAGCACCAGCAAGCTGAGCATTGTCCTCGAACCAAGTGAAGGTGTAGTTGGTCGTAGGTTCAGGATAGACATGAGCAACCATCGTGATGTTGTTGGCCGTTTCTTGGCAAACGATAGGATCTGTTTCGATAGCAAGTGTCGGGTTCGGGTTAACCGTGACAGAATCTGCAAAGTAAACAGTGGATTCGCAACCAGCGGCGGATTGTTTCACAGAAACTTCATACACATAGATAGTCGGATAATCGCTGACAGCGTGCGGGGTCTCCGTGAAGACTGAGTCAACAGCGTCAGGAATAACTTCACCATTTCTGTACCAAGTGTAGACTTCACCACCCGTGACACCACCAGAAACGTGAGCCTGGAAGGTGACAGAACGGCCGTCACACAGAGTCTTGGAAGCAGGAAGGTCATTGTCAATGGTAAGCGTAGGATCAGCATTAACGGTAACCGTCAAAGCAGTGCTCGTGGCCTCACAGAGGGAATTGAGTTGCTTAGCATTGAACTTGTAATTATGAACACCTTGAGTAGGAACAACCGTGTAGGTCAGAGAGGTGGCACCGGCAATGAGAGTATCATTGTCATACCATTGATACTGCATGTTCGGAGTGTTCCAGTTATTCAGGTTAGCGGTGAGGGTGATTTCGCCACCAACGCAAATTTCGGTTTCAGTAACGGTAATATTAACAACAGGAGTCGTGTCGACATAGACTTGGGTTTCAGCTGTAGCTTGGCAACCATAGTCATTAATCAAGATGACGCTGAAGTTGTACGGATAATCTCTGTAGGGCTTCGTGAGAGCAATGGTATCGAGGTGAGCACCGGTAACAGTTGCATCGGCAGCAGGAATAACAGCATTGTCTTCGAGCCAGATGAAGTGATAATCGGTGGTCGGAGCAGGATGAACATTTGCAATCATCACAACATTGTTATTGCCTTCACCACAGACGAACGGATCGGTTTCGATAGCAAGCGTCGGGTTCGGGTTAACAGTGAGAGTGTCAGCGAAGGTCACCGTGGATTCGCAACCGGCAGCGGTTTGCTTGACGGAAACTTCATACACGTAATGAGTAGGATAATCGCTGATAGCGTGAGGAGTCTCAGTGAAGACAGAGTCAACAGCATTCGGAATAACTTCGCCATTTCTGTACCAAGTGAAGATTTCACCACCGGTAACACCACCAGCCACATGAGCTGTGAAGGTGACAGAGCGGCCGTCGCACAAGGTGTGGGAAGCAGGCAGGTCATTCGTGACAGTGATTGTCGGGTCAGCATTGACCGTAACATTCACGGTGTTGCTCGTAGCCTGGCAGAGAGAATTGAGTTGCTTAGCAACGAAGGTGTAGTCATGAGAACCTTGAGCAGGAACAACCGTGTAGGTCAAAGAAGTAGCACCAGCAATGAGGGTGTCATTGTCGTACCACTGGAACTGCATGTTCGGAGTGTTCCAGTTGTTCAGGTTAGCGGTGAGGGTGATTTCGCCACCAACACAAATTTCGGTCTCAGTAGCAAAAATAGTGATGACAGGGACAGAGTCGACATAGACAGAGGTCGCGGCAGTAGCCTGACATCCATATTCGTTCACCAAAACAACATTGAAGTTGTAAGGATAATCTCTATAAGGTTTGGTGAGGGTCAAGGTATCCTTGTGGGCACCAGTAGCAATCGTGGTGTCGAAGGCAACATTGTCCTCGTACCAAGCGAAGTAGTAGTCGGTCGTCGGAGCAGGATCGATGTTGGCAATCAAGACAACATTGTTGCTGTCGTCGCCGCAAACGATAGGATCTGTTTCGATTTGGAGTGTCGGGTTCGGATCAACCGTGACGGAATCAGCAAAGTAAACAGTGGATTCACAACCAGCAGCAGTTTGCTTCACAGAAACTTCATACACATAGATGGTTCTGTAGTCGCTAATAGCATGCGGGGTCTCAGTGAAGACAGAGTCAACAGCATTAGGAATGACTTCGCCATTTCTGTACCAAGTGTAGACTTCACCACCGGTGACACCACCAGAAACATGAGCTTCGAAGGTGACAGAACGACCGTCGCAAAGGGTCTTGGAAGCAGGAAGGTCGTTGGTGATCGTCAGAGTAGGATCGCCATAGACATTCACTTCGAGGCTGTCGCTCGTAGCTTCGCAGAGAGAGTTGAGTTGCTTAGCATTGAAGGTGTACTTGTGGGAACCGGAATCAGGAACAACCGTGTAGTCAAGATTGGTAGCGCCAGGGATGAGAATACCGTTGTCGTACCATTGATATTGCATGTTCGGTGTATTCCAGTTGTTGAGGTGAGCCGTCAAGGTGATTTGACCACCAACACAAATTTCGGACTCAGTAACAGTGATATTGACAACAGGAAGAGTGTCAACATAAATTTGAGCCTCGGCAGTGGCTTGGCAACCATATTCGTTAACCAAAGCAATGCTGAAGTTATAAGGATAATCTCTGTATTCTCTCGTGAGAGTGATAGTATCCTTGTGTTCGCCAGTTGCGAAAGTGGTATCAAGAGCGAGGTTGTCCTCAAACCAAGTGAAGGTGTAAGGAGTGGTCGGTTCCGGATAGACATGAGCATACATCACAACATTGTTGGAGTCTGCACGGCAAACGATAGGATCAGCTTCGATGGCGAGTGTCGGATTCGGGTTCACGATAACCGTGTCAGCCAAGGTCACGACAGATTCACAACCAGTGGTCGGTTGGAGAACAGAAACTTCATAGATATAAGTCGTAGGATAATCGCTGATAGCGTGCGGAGTCTCGGTGAATTGGGCGCCGACAGCATCAGGGATGATTTCACCATTTCTGTACCAAGTGAAGACACCAATAGAATCAACACCAGGAGTAACCGTAGCATTGAAGGTCACAGAGCGACCATCGCACAAGGTCTTGGAGGCCGGGAGGTCATTGGTGACAGTCAGAACAGGATCAGGATTGACAACAATCGTGATAGTATCGAAACCGTCGCACAAGCTACCAGAAACAGGAACATTCAGCAAATGCGTGACATCAACGATGAAAGTGGTGGTTTCGGTCAAAGTGAAGGTCTCCGTGGCATGGGTACGACCAGGCAACAGATTTTCATCACTCAACGAATTCTTGTACCACTGATAGGTCAGCATAGGATCATTGTAGTTGTTGATACTTGCTTCGAGGTTGACAACACCACCCGTGCAAATCAGGGTGTCAGAAGCAAGGATGTTCACAACAGGAGCAGCATAAACTTCAACCGGGAACGGATCAGAGAATGCAGAACAACCGTCACCATTAATAACTTCAACCATATAGACAACAGGATCAAGATTGGTGGGTCTGACAAGGTCAATCAACAAATTGTCAAGGAGCAATGTGCTATTGACAAGAGCACCATTTTTGTACCAATTGTGCACACAGGTAGAATCATATTGAGGACGACCATCCGTGTAAGCAGCCAAAATGACATTCGGGGTAGTAGAATTCTCATTGAAACAAACATTGTGAACACCTTCGATGATGACGATAGGATTACGTCTCACGTGAATTTTGTTAGAGGCAATAGGCACAGCGCCGCAACCAGGAATCTCGCTGTCAACATACACTTCATACACATAGTTGGCAGAATCATGGTCGAGAATCCACATTTGCTTCTGGAAATAAGGACCAGTCACAAGAGGCATCCAGAAACCATTTTCTTTCCAAATATAGTGGAGGGAAGTATCAACAATAGTTTGAGCGGAGTCAAGGTAAGCAACCACAGAGATCTGAGCACCTTCGCAGACTTCGAGAACGCTGTCGGCTCTCATGCCATTGATGGCAACAACAGACTTGACTGTCGGAGGAATGAGGAAGTGAGCTGTATCAGCACCGGTAGCAGTGCAACCAGTGGTAGGTTGAGAAACCACAACCTTGAATTCTGTGGGATCCTCATCAACCGTGGCGGTGAACCAAGGTTCGGTAGCCCAAGGAACCAAGCTGTCATTCTTGAACCATTGGAAAGTAAGGCCAGGAGTATTATAGTTGCCAAGGTGAGCGATAGCAGTAACTTCGCCGCCAGGACAAACAGAATCATAGTCAAGGGTGACAGCCACGAAGATGGTGTCAGCAACATAGACATAGTAAGGTTCGCTGGAAGCAACACAACCATTGGCGTTCGTAGCGTTCACAGTGAAGATATAAGGATGGTCTTGGTGCGGGAAATAGGACTCAAACACAGCAGAGTCTGCACCAAGAGGATTAATCTTGAATGTTTCACCAGTATACGGGTTGGTAATAGTCTGCTCAGAAGCAGAGGTGTCGATCGTGTAGTTGTAAACACGCCACTCGTAGTTATACAAAGCATCACCAGCAGTAGAGAAGGTAGTATCATTGATATTAGCATACAATCTGATGAGGCTGTCATTGCAAATCAAAGGATCGCCCGTGATAACAATGCTCGGGTTCGGCAGAACCATAATCGGAGTGGAAAGGACAACAGAGTCTTCGCTTTCGCAACCAGCAGCGCCGATAGCTTTGACAGCATAGGTGTGGATGCCAGGTTGAGGAACGAAAGTGATGGTGTTCAAATTCTCACCAGGGATCTCGAAACCGTCAGCATACCAACGGTAAGCGCTAAATGTGTCAGGAACAGCTTTCAAAGAGAGCTGAGAACCATAACAAAGCGTGTCGTTACTAGAAGCGATGATAATCGTGTCAACAACAGGAACAGGATAAACATCAATGCAGATAGAATCGACGCGAGAACAGACATGAGCGGCAGAGCCATAAGCACTGTTGGCAGTAACCGTAGAGGTGACTTTGTAGCAAGTGTCTTTTTCAGGATAAACCGTGGTGGTGGAACCAATGAAACCGTTATCCCAAGTATAGGTAACATTACCAGTCCAACCGTCAGCATTGACATTCAAGGTGACAGGAGAACCAGCGCAGACTTTTGTCTCAGATGCTGTAAGTTGAACATCCGGACCAAACTCGAGAACCGTGAACGGATCGGAAATGGTTTGACATCCATGATCAGAAGAAACAGTAACGGTATAAACACCAGCAGGAACGAAAATTGTGTCAGCGGTAGCACCTGTAGACCACAAATAGCTGGAGCCACCGACATGAGATGCATAAATCATTGCGGTGTCACCGTAGCAAATCACATTGTCGCCATTGATGGCAACCAAGGAAGGAGCAGCTTCGATTTCGTATGTCTTCGTGGTAAAAGGCTCGGAAACACAACCAGCTGCACTGACAGCCTTGACAGTCACATAGTGAGTACCGACGGAATGGTCGGCGGGCATCAAAGTATCAAGGTTGTGACCCGGAACTTCAACACCGTCCACATACCAAATATAAGAAGCTGCATCAGCAGAAGTAGCCGTAAAGATAACCTGCTCTTCAGCGCAAATAGCAGCGGTCTTGTTGGATGTCAGATTCGTAACCGTAGGAATCGGGTTGATGAAGATTTCAATGCTGTCAACATTGGAACAACCACCGTATGAAGCGATCACAGCATAAATGTGCTTGGAAGTGCTCGGAATAACATCAATTGTAGAGTTATGTGAGCCAGTGCTCCAAGTATAGACGACATTGGTGTCAACGACATCGCTGAGGTCAGCGGTCAAAGTGACATGCTCCATGCTGTCGCAAACACTCGTGGCAGAAGCAAGGATATGGAGGTCATTGCCAATAGAGGCAACCTTGAAGGTAACAGGCTCGGTCGTGCAACCGGCATCATTTTGGGCAACCACATAGTGTGTGCCAACGGGAGCCAAGAAGCTGGAGTCTGAGCTGAAAGCACCGCCGTCCCAAGAATACTTGGTGGCGCTGTCAGCATGGGCAATGAAGAGGCTGGAGTCGAGGTTGCAAACAACGGTCTCACCATAAACGGCAAGGTGTTGAGGAGCGGCCTTAACATTGACAGCCACGGTGTTGTCGGACAGGTTGGAAACGCAACCGTTTGCATTGGCATAACGGGCTTTCACACTATCAACACCTACATTATTATAATGAATGCTGAGGTTGGCGAGGTTCTCACCCGGAACTTCAACACCATTCACATACCAAATGTAAGAAAGGCTATCGGCGGCAGGAGATGCGGTGATGATAGCTTGACCACCTTGGCAGATAGGATCTGCAGTGACAAGTGTGAGGTGGGGAGCAGAAGGATTGCCAAGAACATTCAGCGTAATCGTGTCGCTGTTGCTGCAGCTACCATAATTGGCAACCACATAGAACTTGTTGTCGGTGGAGGTGGGGGTCACAGAAATAGTGGATCCTGTGGCAATATTGGAACCAGAGGTGGCATTGTACCATGTATAGACAACATTGCTGTCAATAGCACCCATCAGGTTTGCATTCAATGTAACAGCGACGCCATTACAAGCCGTCATAGTGGACGGAGTAATTTGCAAATTGGTTCCGATAGAGGAAACCGTGAAGGTAACCGGCTCGGTCGTGCAACCGGCGGCATTTTGGGCAACCACATAGTGCGTGCCAACGGAAGCCTTGAAGCTGGAGTCAGAACTGAAAGCACCGCCATCCCAAGAATACTTGGTGGCGCTGTCAGCATGAGCAATGAAGATACTGGAGTCACGGTTGCAGAGAACAGTCTCACCAAAAACGGCAAGAGAGGTCGGAGCAGCCTTGGCATTGACAGTAGCTGCCGCAGAGGCAACAGGAGAAACACAACCGTTGCTATCAACGGCGCGGGCAGTAACGCTATGTGTGCCAACTTCGTCGAAGTTTACATTAATAGTGCTGAGGTTCATGCCCGGGACTTCAATGCCGTCCACATACCATATATATGAGGCAGCACCCGTTGCAGTAGCCGTGATCACAGACTGGCCACCCACACAAACCGCGGTGGGTACAGCAGTAACTGTAGACGGAGCGCTCGGAAGTGCGTTACCATTAATAATAATAGTATCGGTATGGCTGCAGCTGCCAAAGGAAGCTTCAACAACATACTTGTTTTCACCAGAGGCGGGAACCACATCAATGGTGGAACCATTACCGCCCGGCGTCCAAGTATAAACCACATTGCTGTCGACTGCACCTTGGAGGTCGGCATTCAAGGTCACGTGCTCACCAACGCAAACATTCATTGCAGAAGCAGTGATCTGCAAATCGGTTCCAATAGAGGAGACCGTGAACGGACCAGCAACAGATTGGCAACCATTTTCGCTCTTGGCAATCACATAATAGGTGTTACCCGGAACAGCCTTATGGGAAGAGTCGGTGCTGAAAGTCGCACCACCGTCCCAGGAATATTCCTTTGCACCAGTTGCGTGAGCGATAAGGATCGTAGTGTCATTGTTGCAGACAACGCTCTGACCTTCGATATAGACATTGGTCGGAGCATCCTCCACATTGACGGAAGTGTCGGCTACAACAACACCGCACGGGAATGAAGAATAAAAGGCGGTGACCTTGACAGTAAAATTGCCAACTGCGTCAAAAGTCTTGGTGAGGATGGAATCCGTAATGCCAGCGACGGGTGCGCCATTCACGCTCCAAGCGTATGTGCGGGTGCCCCACTTGGCATCGGTGTTAGGATCGGTCACTGTAAATGTGGCAGACTGGCCAAGACAAAGTTTGTTGGTGTCAACCGTCAGTGTCAAAGCAGAGGGGGTACCAATGGAGTCCTCATATGAAATAAGTTCAACAGTATCCGTAGTTGCGTTACAAGCGAAATCCAAATAAACAGGAACAACGGCAATTTTGTCGCCGCTTGTAGGATTAGCAATAGTATAGGTATTGACAAAAGTAGAGTCGAGCAAAGTGCTTCCGTTATACCATTTCCATTTATAGGGTTGTTCACTACCGGCGGTGAAGGATTCAGCCGTCAGGGTCACAGGGTTGTTCTCGCAAAACAGGGGAGCATTCAAATAAGTAACAGGAGTGGGGGAAACAGAGAAATAGTGTACCGGTGTGTATCTGTCAGCGCATCCGGCGTAGATAATCTTGCAGTCGAATTCATAAACCAAGGTATCGATCAGACCGGGGAGGTCACTGACCGAGAAGCTGTAAGACGGGCTGGTGGCACCAGGAATAGGTTGGCCATCGCGTCTCCATTGATATTCGACCATAGTCTCCGTGGTGGTAGCTACAGCCGTGAGAGTCACAACATCTTGTTGGCAGGCGTGTTCAGGTCCAACGATGTAAGCAGTTACATCATTGACGACCGTCAGGATAACCTCGTTGGAATAATAGACAATATTGTCCAAACCAACGACGCGGGCGCTGATCATATAGGTTCCAACAGGATAATTCTTAACCGTAAAGGTTGTTCCTGTTGAATCCGTAGGAGCGCCATTGACGTACCATTTCTGGCTTGCAACACCTATCGCCATGAGTTCAGCATTTTTATTCATCGCAAATTGCTTCTCAAGGGTAGGCGGATTGGTAGCCATGACTTGCGGCTCAACCGGCGTGATATGCACTTCTGGTGCATTCACCCCCTTGGAGTCCGCCAAGTACGAATGTGACGATGTTGGTGTTACCCAACTGTGCAGCGGTGCTTTCGCATTTATGAAATGCGGCGCTTCACTGCGCGCTTGGCATGTTCCCACGTATAGGAACGCCATGAGCAGAAAAATCATAAATTTTTTCATCGTTTTGAGTTTAATTATTACTATTGTTTATTATATTATATCTCTTATTAATAGATCTCAAAAGTTCGAAATGGCTGCATTTACGAGCAGCAGGCAGCGCCTCTGGCGCTCGGTTTTTTGGTCTGGTTTTGATGTTATAGAACATACTTTTATTCACTTTATAAACAACTTGCAAAAATACAAAAATTTCAATACAATTTTCCCCTTGGGTCATTTTTTTTTGCATTTTTCTTTTTTAGACTTATCGTCTTGTATTTCAGTATTTTATAAAAAGTCAATTTATCTCAATTCCGCATATAATCAAAGTTTTTCTGTATCTATATACTGAAAAGAATCGATTTAGTTACAAAAAACAAGAGAAAAATGATAGGTCGATCAAAAAGACCCTTTGTAAACGTCGCCAAAAAACAGACACAACCATCATCGGTTTACAAACCTGAAGCTGGAAAAAAGGGGAGTGTTGGAGAGGGATCTTGCGGAAAATATCTGATGTAATGAATGCGCCTGGTTGCAATATCGCCCCGAGAATTGAATATTCGAGCTTGCCGCCGAATCATTGGTTGAAAATCGCATTTTGAATTGATATATGTATAACATATTAATAATCAATCATGTATAGCAAAAAAAATGCGGTATAGCTCCCTAAACAAGATTGGACTATGGTATCAAATGCCTTTTCAATGGGTAATCTTTGAAGGCGGGACAGCGGCAAACCAGCAGAAGATTGGACTATTGCACGGGGTTGATGGCAAAAAAAAAGCCCTCTGTAGTCA
>DBYW01000017.1 GCA_002311645.1 Bacteroidales bacterium UBA1176 | reverse complement strand
GAGAAGGCCGTCCAGGGCCAGCCGCCGTGTTCGTGACTTTTCTCCCAGAGACTGTCAATCTGTGAGAGGCGACTCTGAGTATAGTTGTACTCCTGCGTGTCGTAGTCGCCAGGAATCCACCACGCAGTATGATCGCCGGCCATCGCGAACTCGGTCAACTCCTCTTTGAACCAGAAGCAGACCAGAGCGTTCTTCATCGGAAACTCATAACGGAAACCGAGGCCGTCGTCATAGAGGCGGAATCGGATCTGCATCACGGTAGCTTTCTTCTCCGTGGAATGATCCATACTCTCCACAGAACCCACTGGCTGTTCGAGCGTTACAAGCATCTCGTTGTAATGGTTGCGGATGCGCGCCTCTTCACCCCACACAGGCCTCCAAGTCTCGTCAAAGGTGCTATAGGATTTGTCCTTGAGGACGAATGCGTGGGCCATGTCGTCGCGCCATTCAAGCGTGAAGCCCATGCGGGAGGGCAGCACCACCGGCTTGCCCGCGTGATCGAGCGAATACTGCGGCACGCCATTCACCACGGCGAACTTTAATTCCAGCTGCTTGTCGGGGCTTTGCAACGTCAGCGCATCCGCCGGCATCGCAGGAGCCTTGGAGTAGAAGTTAGCCAAGGAAGAGTGGGCAAACAGCAGTGTGAACAAGCAAAAAAGGAGAAGTGTTTTCTTCATTTCCAATTATTTTTTTTTTAAGTGTACAGCAACGAGAAGGGATGCATATCTATATCAACCTCATAGTTCCTTAACTATTAAGGCACGCCTTTTCTCCACCACACCCTAAATTCTGTCCCCCAAGACCTTGTCGGCAGCGTTTTTCACAGCGGCGATAACCTGCTGCACCTGCCCGTCCGTCAGATCATAATAAACCGGCAGACTGATTTCTCGGGAGAAATTGTCGTAAGTCACAGGGTATTCTTCAATTTTATAGCCACGATTTTTATAAACCGACAGCATTGGCAAGGGAATGAAGTGGACATTCACGGCCACTTCCTGCTCGAAGATGTGTTGCATCACGGCATCGCGTTGCGATTCCGTGGTTTTGACAAGTCGCAGGGCAAAGACGTGGTAAGAGGTAATTTTGTCGGAGGTGGCGAATTCGGGCACCTGAAAACGCGGGTCGGAGGCGAAAGCCTCGGCATACTGCTCGAAAATGGCGCGACGACGGGGCAGGATTTCACGATCGTAACGCTCCAATTCCACGATACCCATCGCAGCGGCCACATCTGTCATATTGCACTTGTAGCCCGCATCCAGCACATCATAGCGCCAATTGCCGATTTGGGTTTTGGCAAGGGCATCCTTCGACTGCCCGTGCAAGGAGTACGTGCAGAGCTGTTTATAAAGAGCCTCCGTATCAAAGGGGGCGGGCAGGTTGAAACTGATGGCGCCGCCTTCTGCGGTGGTGAGGTTCTTGACGGCATGGAACGAGAAGACGGTCACATCGGCCAAAGCGCCCGTACGGCGACCCTTATACCGAGCTCCCAACGAATGGGCCGCGTCAGCCATCACGAGTGGGCGACCCAACATGCGCTGCAACTCATTGGAAGGGTTGAACTGCTCCCTGACCGCCGCATCGTTGACCAAAGCATTCAACTCATCATAATCGCAGGGATAGCCCGCGATATCGACGGGGATGACAACTTTGGTGCGGGGAGTCATGGCGGCACGCACCTTTCCGACATCGATGAGGAAATCAGGGCGCACGTCGACCATCACCGGGGTGGCTCCACAGTGGATAACCACCTCCGCCGTGGCAGTGTATGTGTATGCCGGCACGATGACCTCATCGCCGGGGCCGACACCAAACCAATGGAGTATCAATTCTAATCCTGAGGAAGCGGAATTCACACATAAAACATCCTGTATTCCGCAGAACGCAGCAATCTGCTTCTCAAAAGCCTTGGTGCGAGGTCCCGTGGTAATCCAGCCGGAACGCAATGCAGCCACTACTTCCTCCACAATTTTGTCATCAATATGGGGTGGGGAAAAGGGAATCATCTTTAATCTAAAAAAGGTTGTTTGAAATTTATCCCTGTCGTTGCAACTTGCGGGCTTGCCTCTCCTTGTGATTTTTGGAGAGTTCTTCAAAATTGAGAGACAAACTGACAGAGTTAGGGGCAGCGCCAATGGCATATTGCTGGCGCGCAAAGCCGAAGCGCACACCCTTGATATTAAGCATGAAACCGTATGAAAAACCGGCCATCGAGCGACGTGCCACCACCTTCATCTCTTGGTGTACATTATGGTTATATGCCGCCATGAGGGAGAAATACTTGAACTCCAACTCCAATCCAAAATTAATGTGGCGGAACATATTGTCGAAGAACTGCTTAGTCTTGGAGGGGTAAACAATGGTGTTGGTGGCGGCATCAACCTCCAGGAAAGGATTCTGGGAACCATAATAGTTCATGTTCCAGCGATAGAGATGATGCAACATGATATGGTAACGGAAGGGCACGTGGGCAAGACGCTGCGACAAGGCAAACTGCAGGTCAAACGGGGCATGTCCATATTGGCCGGGGACGAACGGTTTCAGTTCCGATCCGATATTTTTGGCAAGCAATGTCAGAGACAAGCGCTTATCGTCATTAAAGTAGCTACCTGCCACATCCACAGCGAGACCGAAGGAGTTGTATTGCTCATAGCCACAAAAGATGAGGCGTAAATCGGCACCGATGGAGAAATGGGGGCTCAGTTCACGTCCCCAACCCAAGGTAAGAGCCACGTCATTAGCAGAGAAATTGCCGGTTTCCATACCCGTCTCGTCTGTGCCGCGGAAAGTGCCATAGCCTACATAGCGCAACTCGGCGGCGAAGGTGCCCGCCTTGGGAATCTGAAAGCCATAGAGCGCAGAGGCATAGTTGGTGCGACCGAAATAGTTGGTGAAATTGAGTGCAAGTGCATTGCGACACCTCAACGAGATGTTTGACGGATTAACGAAAAGAAGCGTCGGGTCGTCATCATGCACGGATACCAAGGAACCTCCAAGCGCGGTCGCACGCGAGGAGTAGTTGAAGTCGAGGAAATTATACACACTTCTCCCTCCTGTCTGCGCGAAAGCCGTGAGACAGGAGAAGAGAAGCGTGATGATGAAAATATTTTTCCTCATTTCGGGACAGGGCCAACACATACGTTAGCCATCCTACTAATAATTCTCGCAATTAATTTCGAAATAGGCCTTCGGATGTGCGCAAGTCGGGCAAATCTCCGGAGCCTTGGGACCCACGATGATATGACCGCAGTTGCGGCATTCCCAGACCTTCACTTCGGACTTGGCGAACACAGCGGCGGTCTCCACATTCTTTAGCAGGGCGCGGTAGCGCTCCTCGTGGTGTTTTTCGATGGCAGCGACAAAACGGAACTTGCGGGCCAGATCTTTAAATCCTTCCTCTTCAGCAGTCTTGGCGAAACCCTCGTACATGTCCGTCCATTCGTAGTTCTCGCCATCAGCAGCGGCGGCCAGGTTCTCGGCAGTGGTGCCGATGCCTTCCAACTCCTTGAACCACATCTTGGCATGTTCTTTTTCATTGTCGGCGGTCTTCAGGAAAAGAGCGGCGATTTGTTCGTAACCCTCCTTCTTAGCCGTGGAGGCAAAATAGGTGTATTTGTTGCGGGCTTGCGATTCTCCGGCAAATGCAGCTTGCAAATTTTTCTCGGTTTGTGTACCAGCGTACTTGTTTTCTTTCATTTTTTCAAAGTTTTGTTGTTATTTTTCTAAAAATATCGATTAATCAATGTTTATAGGACACATCCAGCTTTAGCGGGCCGGGACTTCCACTTTCCACAGGCCGTGCAGGTTGCAATATTCATACACAGCCTTGGGAGTGCTGTCGCAGACACAAATGTCGGCGATGGGTTGCTCCTTCAGTCCGACAAAGCGATAGCCATTTTCGAACTCCACGCAAATAAAGGCGATGTGATGGTTTTCCAACATCGGGTGCAGCGTGCTGCCGACCTCCACGTGCAGGGTACATTCATCTTTCCACGTCACAACGGGAAGATGTTTCTCACGAAGCTCTTCCTGCAAGAAGGGGACCAGTTCCTCCATGGGTGCGCCGCAACATACGACGTTGACACCGGAATCCACGGGCTTGACAACGATATTGCCACAATGCGGGCAACGGTAAAATTTCAGTTCCATAATAGTGTTTTTTTGTTGTTTTATATTAAATTAAGTGCTGCGAAGATCGGGCGCGACCCCTTCCTCTAAGCGAGGGCAAAAATACAAATAAAAATCTATTGTACAATTAGTGATTGGACAATTAGACGATGGTGGCAAAGGCAGTTTCCACTTGATTGTAAAGGTCGTTGAAATCACCGTTGTTCTGGAAAACAAAGTCTGCCATCTCCATGCAGCGCCCCACATTCTGGTGGTTGGGATCTGTAGAAGACATCTCGCGGCGCTCATTTTCAAGAAAAGTCTCGAAGGTGACATGATCGGTTTCGGAATTGCGGGAGACGATACGCTCATAGCGAATTTTGGGGTCTGCATCGACCGCAAAGAGCAGAAAATGCTCATTTTTGCGCAACGACTCCACCTCACCGGGTGTGCGAACGCTCTCAATGATGGCGTTGCAGCCGTCGGCTTCCGCCTGCTTGTACAGCTCATCGGTAATAAAAGACGGCGAGTGCTTGGCCCGCAAGTCATTGGCCACCTCCACGAAAGTGTCTCGGTTGATTTCCAGGCCACGGCGCTTGGCCTCTTCGATAAGGTAACCACGCACCGAATAGTGCTTAAAACCGTAATGCTGAATGAGATAATCCACGATAGTGCCCTTGCCTGCGCCTAAGGTGCCCGTGATACCGATGATTTTCATAGATGCATGAGGTTGAGAAACTGTTGAATCCATATTGTCAGAGATTATTTTTGCTGCATAAAAAGTAAATTTCTGATCTATTTTATGACTCTGTTTTTTTAAGATGAGAAAATAGACAACCAAGAAAAGCACGCATACGAAAACACTTAACAACTCATTATGGAAGAGAAGATTACACACAAGAAACGCCGTTATCAGCACCAAGAAAGGAATAACGTAGGCGATGAGAACGGCCTTGCCGCCCGCACGGCCGCGCATAACCAGGTTCACGCGTTCGCCGACCTGGAACGTCAAACCGGCAGGCACGACAGCCGGAACCGTTTCCTGCCTCTGCTCCGAAGGAATGCAAATGCTCTTGGCATGGCATCCGGCACAAGCCGAGCTGACCGTGATCTCCACGTCTATCGTGTCACCGTGCACCGCACGCACGATGCCCTCCTTGCATATCATGTTTTCAGAACGAGAACCATTCTGGGACACTTGGGTGTCATCCATATATCTTATACTTTGAATTGTGAGCTTTATTTTTTCGGTATCTTGATCTTCTGCCCCACTTTGAGCACATCCGCATTGCCGAGGTTGTTATATTTAGCCAGGATGGGTGCTGTAGTACCATACTTGCGTGCAATCGAAGAAAGGGTGTCACCACTTTTGACAACATATACCGCCGCGGTGGGGGCGGGGTTCACCACTGGCTTGGGCGCAGGTTGCACGGTGTCCTTCCGCACCATCGTGGAATCCACGGGCGTCACCGTCATGCTGTCGACAACCATCTTCGTGCTGTCCGCAGGTGCCGGCTTGGGCGCAGGTTTCGTAACGGTGGTACCCTTGCGGACCAAAAGACGCTGTCCCACACGCAAGCTGCTGCTGCGAAGACGGTTCAATGACTTCAGGTTGCCGACCGTCGTGTGATACTTGGATGCGATACGCGACAAGGTCTCCCCTTTCCGCACCGTATGGTATTTGTTAGGGGTGACTTGCTCGATAATTTCGCCGTTGGCACTTGCAACGTTCAGATTCTTGGTCGGATTGAAGAAATCGTCATACCGATATTTATGGATGGTGTCCTTCATGGCAATATAGCGCAAGATGTCCTGCGATTGCAACCGCAACGGATACGGTTGCTGGTAAGCGGGAATGATGTCGCGCTTGTATTGGGGGTTTAGGATGCGAATCTCGTCCATGTCAATACCGAGCATTTCCGAGACCTGCTGCAGGTGGAGTTCCTTGTCGACCATGACCGTGTCCACGTTCGTCGGAATGCGCAGGGTGGAAGGATTGATGCCGTAGAGGTTATGATAGGTCATCATGTAGTAAGCACCGATGAAGGCGGGGAAGTAGTTTTGCGTTTCGCGCGGCAGGTAGGGAGCGACGCCCCAGAAGTCGGTTTTGCCACCCGAACGCTGGATGGCCTTACGGACGTTGCCGGCGCCACAGTTGTATGCAGAGATGGCCAATCCCCAATCGTTGAAGATATTGTAGAGGTCTCTGAAATGTCGGGCGGCGGCTTCCGTGGCCTTGTAGGGGTCACGGCGGTCATCCACGAACGTATTGACCTCCAGACCATAAAGTTTTCCCGTACCATACATAAACTGCCAAATGCCCGTGGCGCCCGCAGGCGAGACGGCTAACGGATTCAAGGCCGATTCGATGATGGTGATGTAAACCAACTCCTCCGGCACATTGTACTTGTCGAAAATCGCCTTCATCCATGGATAGTAATATTGCGCCAAGGCCAAAATGGCCGAAGATGAACGCTGTCGCTGCACAGAATAGAGTTCTATGTATCGCTTCACACGATCGTTATAAGCCATCGGAACAGCTGTTACGATTTCAGAAAGACGTTGGAAAATGAGCGTGTCGTTGTTGTCGACGGCACGGTCGTCATCCTTGAGTTTCGAAAGTATGGAATGCTTGTTGGTCAACTCATTCTTGACATACCAGATATTGAGCATGGAATCCATTTTCTGCACTTCGGAAATGGCGAATATATCCATGTCAGTCAAGGTGGTGTCCACTCGCGCCACATCCTTTTGACCCAGCAAAATATTCTGCGCCGACAGAGTCTGGAAAAGAATGGCTATTATAACAAGCAACAAATTTTTCTTAGTCATATTACGTATCAGAGTCTTCTTTTTCATTCAGTAATCGTATAATTATTCCATTTCAGTTCCTTGCCATCCTTAAAAAGAGTGGTGAGGAACTGGACGCCCTCCTCGTTGTATTGGATCCATGTGCCGTCTTGCAGCCCGTTCACATATTTCCCGGAGGTTTTGATATTGCCGTTTTCCCAATAGGCCGTATATCTGCCGTCGCGCACATCTTGTTCGTAGTTGATGCGCGAGGCGATGTGGTTTTCATCGTATGTGGTGGTCCATGTGCCCGTACGCCTGCCACCGTCGTAGAGACCGCTTTCCACCGAGGTGCCGTTGCGATAGGACCACGCACCCTCCTCATACCCAGCCACATATTCGCCACGCGTGACAATCGCGCCCGTTTCATCGTACTCCACATACGGCCCGTCAAGGTCGCCATCTTCATAATAGCAGACCGTCATGGTGTCACCGTTAGGATAAAACCAGACCCATTCGCCATGTTTCTGCCCTTTCTGATTGTAGTCACCGATGATTTCCACGGTCTTGTCGGGGAAATAGAAAATCCACTCGCCCACAGGCTTGGAGTTCTTGTACTTGCCTTTGGAACGGAGCTCGCCTGTGGGATAGTACTCCTTCCAGAGGCCTTGTCGAAGCCCGTCCATGTCGGTGATACCTTCGAATCGTAGCCATCCCTCTTCAAAAAGGTAGCCTTTGATCACTTTGCCTGCCGTGTCGAACTCACGGCGGATACCGTCCGGCTTGTTGTTATGGTAAGTGGCGATGATGGAGGGTTGCCCGTTGGGGTGATAGGCCGTGCGCCTGTCAAGTTGTTTGGTCTCCTTGGCGTCTTCCTCCAATTGGTCGTGGGTGTATTTCTCCACATACAGGAACTCGCCGTTTTCGTCATAATATTTGAAAAAGCCATGTTTTTTGTCATTGAGATAACTGCCCTCCAAACGGAGGTTGCCGTTGTCCCAGAAATATTTCCAGCTTCCCTGTTTATGGCCGAACTGGTCGGTGCGGTTGATGCGCTCGGTACGGTTGCGCACGCCATGATAGTACTTGGTCACCGCAATCACAAGTCCTGTCTGGTCGAACTCTTTGGCGAGGCCGTGGGGTTTGCCGTTGGCGTAGGGCACAAGTCGCTTGAGCCAGCCGGCATTGTCGTAAGTGTGCACGTCATCCGCGATGGTGTCGGCATGCCAGCGGGTCACCGTGTAGTCGCGGTCGGCATACTGCACCTGCTCGCCCTCTTTCTTGCCGGCCGAGTAGTGTAATGTCAGATAGAGCCTGCCCTTCTGGTAGAAATTCCAGACGCTGTCAAGCTGCAGATTTTTGCGATTGCCCTCGGATACAAGGTTGCCCTCCTCGTCATAGGAGCGCCACCAACCGTCAGGCTGCCCGTTCACCAAGGTGCCTTCGCTTGACTTGACACCGGAAGGATAGTGGAAAACGACATAGCCGTCGGTCACAACACTGTCCTGAGCTTGCGCGAGAGCGCAGCCGCAAACGAACAAGAGCAATATAAACCAACGGGATTTCATGACGCAAACAATGTTGAAAACGCCTCCCCCCGAAGGAGGAGGCGATATTTTTTATTTTGTACCGTAAAATTCAATGGAATGCACTTCGTCAGGGCCGCTGGAAACAGCAGAAATGGCCAGCATCAAGAAAACTGGAAGTACATTTTTCATTGTATTTTAGGCTTTAAAAGAATCGGATAATCCTGATATACAAAATATCAGATTACACACAAAGCAAGGAATCCTACTTGGAACCCGTGAATTCGATAATGCGGATTTCAGTAGTCATGAGACCGTTGAGAAGTTGCACTTCATAGTAAACTGTCATGTTGAGCGTGTTTCCAGAGAAGATAGCCTTGATCTTGATTTTCTTCAGTTGTTCTGAAGTGGCGTCGATGTAATTGTTCTGGCCCACCATGGAAGAAAGGATGGTTGCGATATACTCGACATTTTCGCTTTCCGCCTCGTATGTGTTGGCAGTGGTGTATGTTAACGGCAGCACGCCATAGAGCCGGACACCATTGGTGGAGAGGGGGTCATCCGTGATGCGCACGGAGCCGGGCTTGGTGGTGTTGTTCTTAATGATGGTGAAAGTACCCGTGTACTTGCCGGCAAACTCAGTGCCGCCACCACCCTGGCAACCTGCAAGGGCCAAGGCCAATACAACGAATAAAGGAAGTAGTTTTTTCATGTTTCAAACGTTTTAAAAGGTTATTGAATATTGTGGATTTTATTTTTTTGAAGATGCTTTTTGGGGCTCTTCCTCCTCCTTGTAAGGAAATTCCGGATATTTTGTGTGGACGAAGGAATAGATGAGCAGACCGAGACCAAAGAGGGCGATAGGGATGCTGAGGATCTGGCCGTTGTTGAGGGCGTGTCCCACCTCGCTGGGCACCTGCACCTCCTTGAAGAACTCGATGATAAAGCGTGCCGTGAAGATGACGAACAAGGTGATGCCGGAAGTGCGTCCTGCAGCGACCTTGCCCTTGGCGAATTTGAAATAGTAAATGACCAGACCGAAGAACACGAGGAAATAGATGATTGACTCGTACAGCTGTGCGGGATGGCGCAACGTGCCAGCCACGCCGTAACCGCCGTAGATGAAATCGAATGCCCAGGGCACGGTGGTGATGCTGCCCACAATTTCGTGGTTCATCAGGTTGCCGATGCGCACAAAGGCCGCTGCGATAGGTATGGCGATGCCCAGACGATCCCACAGCCACAGAAAATTAACCTTGTATTTCCAGGTGTAATAGATGATGAACAAGAAGATGCCAAGCACACCGCCATGGCTCGCCAAGCCCTGATAGCCGATAAACTTGCCGTCATGGAACGGCAACAATATCTCCAATGGGTCCGTGATAAACTGTTGCGGCTCATAAAACAGGAAATGCCCCAACCGCAAGCCCACAAAAGTCCAGACAATGGTCCAGATGGAGATTCTGTCCAACTCCTTTTGCGACGCCTTTTCGGTGACAAAAATTTTCTGCAAGGTCAAATAGGCTAACAAGAAGCCAGTGGCCAGCAGTATGCCGTACCAGCGCACCTCGACCTGCCCTAGATGAAAGGCTACGGGGTTAACTTTCCAAGTGACTGTGCAAAGCGTGTTCCAAAGCATGATTGATATCCTTGATTTTTACCGAATCTTTTCTCTAACTCTGTTTTTTTCAAAAAATTGTACTACTCCCTTACATATCTTGTTTCGCGCAGCTGGCGGAAGTGGTCGGGTTGGACCTCATCCTTGATGAATTCGCGGGACGCGTTCTCCTTGCCGTCCTCATTGTAGGAATATTCCGCCCACCCCTGCAAGTTGCCGTCGCGGTCAAGAATGGAATTTTTCACCACCAAGTCGCCTTCATATTCCAGCGTAATCTTGCGATAATGGTCCAGATCCTCCTCTTCCGTTTCAACCATCTTCCCCTCCTCATTGTATTTCCGATAGACTTTTGCAATGAGTGCATCATCGTAGTCGTACACCAACTCCTTGACACAGTTGTCGTTGTCGTCGTAGGTATATTCATAGCTCCGGCGGTCTTTGTTTTGCACCTCATCGCGCACATGCCGCTCCAACAGGCCCTTGTCATTGTACGTGTAGGTGTTGATGTTCAAAACCTTTCCATATTCATCATTTTCCACCTCTTTGACCAGCAGGCCATCCGAGTATTCGTATGTGTTCTCCACATAGTCGAGTTTTCCATCGAAATACATCTCGCGGCGCAGCAGATTGCCGTCTTCGTCGTATACGAGCTTCGTGACATAGACTTGGTCGCCATCGCCGAAATAATTGTTCTCCTGCACCAGCAGCTGATGTTCGTCGTACTCGTTCACCGTCTTCTGCAAAAGGATATTGTCCATGTCGTACTGTTCCGTCTGCCACAACAGGCCGTGGTCGTTGTACGTATTGACGGTCAACGTGTTGAGGTTTCCGTCCGGGTCAAACCGTTCCTCACGGAGAATTTGACCGTGGTCGTTGTACTGCGCAGAGACCTCAAGATACTCCACCGGCTGGATGTCTTTTTCATCGTAGCCGATGCGCTGGTACTCTTTCTTTATGATTTTCAAAGTTTTCATAATGGAGAGGTTTTAGAATGAAAGTGCAAAGATACAAAACAAAACTGAAAGTACGACGTTATATAGAGACATTTTTATTACTTTTGCGCTCTTTTTCATGAAGAAGCTTTTTTTCCATATTATGCTGATGTTCCTCTGCCTGACGACATTCGCTCAGAAAAGGCAGTCGGAATTCCGTATTTGGGAAGATTCGCTCGTCCATTTGCGCGATATTGTCATGAACGAACCTGACGAGACCACCCGGTTGGAGCTGAACGAGGAGTTCATGACTCTGTTGGAAACGGTGCTGCAAATGCCCAACTCTTTCGAGCATCCGTGGGACTCGGCCCGGAACTTCGCCGCACTCACCTCCCCCGACAAGGCATTCAAGATATTCACGTGGTATGTCGTGAAAAAGAATTTCACCGTCGAAAATTTCGGGTTTGTACAAGTCTACAACGAGAACCGCAAGAAATACGTGCTCTTCCCCCTGTACGACAAGCGCGGTGCCATCGACTACCCCAAGACGCAGGTGGGCAACCACAACCGATGGTACGGTGCCGTCTATTACAAAATCATCCCCATCAAGGAAAAGAATCTCACCTACTACACCCTGCTCGGCCTTAACGGCAACAACCTCTTCACCAACCAGAAAGTGATTGAGGTGCTCCATTTCAACAAGGAAACAGTACCCGTCTTCGGGGCACGCATCTTCAAGAACTACCCCGAAAAGGTGAGCCGCGTCATCTTCGAATACTCCAAAAACGCCACCATGCATTTAGGGTATGAAGAACAGGAATACCTCGTCAGCACAGGCAAATACAATCCCAAGACCAAGCAAACGGACTACCGCCGCGTCACCAGCCCCATGATTATCTTCGACGAGCTTATCCCCATGGACGACAACGTGCCCGCCGCCCTTGCCGCATACATGGTGCCCGAGTCCAGCCTCAGCCAAGGCTTCATCGAGGACAACGGACGCTGGCTCTTCCTCAAACGCGTCTATGGCAGCAACCCCGACAAGGTGAAACCCGACTACACCCCCAAACCCCGACAAATCTACAACCCCAATAACCAATAGCCACCAACTATGATCAACGGCCTATATCCCTTCAAGTTCAAGCCCATCCTGAAAGAGAAAATCTGGGGCGGAAAAAGAATTCAAACGCTCCTCAAGCATGATATCGGCGGCATGGAACGCTGCGGCGAAAGCTGGGAGCTCTCCGGCATCCTCGACGACGAGTCCGAAGTCACCAACGGCTTCCTGGCCGAAAACAACCTTAACGAATTGCTCGAAGTCTATCTCACCGACTTGGTGGGAGAGAAGAACTACGAAAAGTTTGGCCTCGGTTTTCCGCTGTTAATCAAATATATAGATGCGCAAGACCACCTTTCCGTGCAGGTACACCCCGACGATGATCTTGCCAAGAAGAAATATGGGCAGAACGGCAAGACGGAGATGTGGCACGTCATCGCGGCCGAGCCTGGCGCCGGACTCTATGTGGGCTTCAACCAAAAAATCAGCAAGGAGCAGTATGTGGATGCGGTGGCCTCCGGCGTGCTCCATGAGCTGCTGCAGTTCTATCCCGTCGCACCCGGCGACACCTTCATGATACCCGCCGGCACAGTGCATGCCATCGGCAAGGGCGTGCTCCTCGCCGAAATCCAGCAGCCCTCCGACGTGACCTTCCGCATCTTCGACTGGAACCGCGTTGATGACGAGGGCAACAGTCGAGAGCTGCACACCGAAGAAGCTCTCGAAGCCATCCATTTCGAGGAGAACAGCCAAGGCGGCTTCAAGGTCGACTACACCCCGAAGTTGAACCAGACCGTCAAACTCGTGCGCTCCCCCTACTTCAACACCAACGTGATAGAATTCGACCAGCCCGTCAGGAAAGATTTCTCGGGCATCGATTCCTTTGTGGTCTATATGTGCCTCGAAGGGCGCTTGCATCTCTTTTATGGTGACGGCCACCTCGTGTTGGAGACGGGCGGCGTGACCCTCGTGCCCGCCGAAATAGAGGAGGTGCAACTCCTCCCCGACGGTCGTACCAAGCTGTTGGAGGTTTACTGTTAATGGACTTCCATTTCAAGCGTTTTTCGCTCCGCCACGATTGCAGCACGATGAAGGTGGGCACTGATGCGATGCTGTTAGTATCCTTGTGTGACACCAGCGGCGCGCACCGCATCTTGGATGTGGGATGTGGTTGCGGGGTGGTGGCTTTCTGTGCCGCGCAGCAGGCGGTGTTAAAATCTGTTAACCCTATCGTTTTCGGCATCGACCCTGATGCGGCCTCCATTGCTGAGGCCCGCCAAAACGCAGCGTCCTATCCGCTGCTGCCCGCCGAAAACCTGCACTTTGAACAGGCTACAATACAGGAATTTGCACAACAGTGGCAGGGCGCCCCTTTCAATTATATTCTCTCTAATCCGCCTTTTTATCACAATGACCTCAAGCCGGACAATCCTTCGCGCCGCCAAAGCCGCCATGGTGATGGCAACTTGCCGTTCGCGGACCTGTTAGAGGGTGTGTTAAAAATCCTTGACGATGAGGGACGGTTCTCACTCATCCTGCCTGTGCGGGAGGGGGAGGCGTTCGACAGGATAGCCCGCCAGTCGCTAACCTGTGTGCGTCGCGTGACCGTGCAACCCACCGAGCGCAAACCCGCGCACCGTGTGGTGCTGTCTTACGCCCGCACGGGCTCCCCATGCGAGGAGGAGCGTCTCGTCATCCGCGACGCCGCCAACCGCCACACGGAGGCGTATTTGCGGTTGATGGAGCCCTATCTGTTGGTATGATGCAAAAAAGGGTGGTTATATACATGATGGCAGCAGGCTGGGATAAACGCCACATTTTTCCAACGTCTCCCTTTCGCGGCGAGCAAGTTTCATGCATCTTGGATACCGACTTCCGCGCCGCGAGAGGGTCTCTGTGCCGCTGTCCTACCCCACACGGCCGTGTGGGGTTACAGAGAAGGGTGTTCCTTCGGAACACGTCTGAATGGAAAATAACAATGTAATTGAATCGGCCTCGAAGAGGCCTTCCTTTTTGTAACACCACACGAAGCGTAGCAAGTGTGGTGATGGGAACGGTGCGCGGGAAAATCGCGGCGCGGGAGAAGGTTGAGACGAGGTTGTACGTTGCTCGCCGCGAAACGGATGCGGAGTCCGACGAGCATGCGTGAGGGATTGCAACGGAAATGATTTTGGCGAGAATGGGTGCCGTTGCCAGTCGGAGATTCCGCCACCTCCTATCGTCGGCGGCGGAACTAAGCCAAAATCATTGGAGTGGAAAGCCCGACGGCGCGGCGGCATTGGATGGTGTGTGCGAATGCAACGTAATTCCCGCCGCCGCGCCGGCACGCCCAAATAAAAAAAAGATAACAGAAGCCCTGATTCGTGCCATCAGGTATATCATTGCAAAAAAAAGAGGATGGTTTTCTCAACCATCCTCTAATATAGCAATGTAGCGATATATTATTGAGTCACTTTTTCGAGCCACTTGACCATACCGAGCATGATGGCCATGGAGACGAAGCATACCACGGCGAACACGAGCCAACAGTATTTGATGGGCCAGGCGTTGTACATCACAGGTCCGAGCCAGATCAGCAGGTTGCCGATGGCGGTGGCACCGAGCCACAAGCCCTGGCACAAGCCTACCATGTGGCGCGGAGCCACCTTGGAGACGAACGACAGACCCAGCGGGGAGATAAACAGTTCAGCCACAGTCAGGAAGAAATAGGTGACAAGCAGCACCCAAGGAGCGGCCTTTGCAAGGCCGGCGGCGGCCATCTGGGCCAGATCCATGGCGCGGAAGTCGGTGCCAGACGGGTAGTTGTTGGCAATGGAAATAATCATCAGGAAGAGATAAGCACATCCTGCGATGGCCATACCGATGGCGATCTTACGAGGCGTGGAAATAGGTTTGCCTCTGCGGGCCAAAGCGGCGAAGACAACCATAATGATCGGGGTGAGCACAATCACGAAGAAGGGGTTCAGGGCTTGCCAGATCTCGGGGGCAATCTTCTCGGTCTGCACGAAGTCACGGGCAAACACGGAGAGTGACTGGCCGTTCTGGTGGAAGGAGAACCAGAAGAAGACAGCGATGCCGAGCACAGCAAACAGAGCATACAGACGCTGTTTGATTTCCTTAGCCATAGCCTGCTTCTCTTCGGCGGTGTATTCCACGACCTGGGTTTGCTCTTTCTTGGCCGGTTGCGGCAGTTTGTACTTGTTGGTCAGGAAGATGACCAGGGAGATGGCCATTGCTAAAACAGAAGCGATGAAGGAGAAGTGGACACCCTGGTTGAACACAGTGATGTAGTCGGAGCAGAAAGCGGCGGTATCGGTGAAGTTGTAACCGCTTTGGAGCACGCTCTGCATCGTCTCCGTGAACTTCTGGGTCTGTTCACCGTTGGCAAGGAACTGGTGGCAAAGGCCGGACATGTCGGCATTATAGACCAGGTGGTGCGCTTTCAGCCACCATTCGCGGAGGAACGGGGCGATGAACGGGGCGAAGAAGCCGCCGATGTTGATGAAGACGTAGAAGATCTGGAAGCCGGAGTCGCGGCGGTCCTTAGCCTCAGCGAGAGCCTCGGGGCCCTTCTTGGCGGCCTCGGCCTCGAACTCGTCGTACAGTTTGCCGACGATGGCCTGCAGGTTGCCCTTAAACAAACCATTACCGAAAGCGATGAACAACAGAGCCATGCAGGTGATGACCAAGATGGTCCACCAGCCGGCGCCACTGTCGAGGATGGCGCCCTCGGCGGTCTTGCTGAACAACGGAATAGCCATCACCACATAGCCGATAGCCATGATGATGAGACCCCATTGGATGGTCTTGTTGTAGTTCTGGGTCTTGTCGGC
>DBYW01000026.1:96568-110777 GCA_002311645.1 Bacteroidales bacterium UBA1176 | reverse complement strand
GGGTCAAGGTGCGCAACCCCGCGCCCCTGCAGATGTGCCGCGCCAACTTCGATGTCTGCATCGCCCCCGTCCATGCCAAGGTCGCCGTGATATGGAACGACCAGTGGCGAATCTCCGTCTCCGGCTCTTTGAACTTCACCACCAACCCGCAGCCCGAAAGGGGCGTGATCCAAGTGATTGACCACGTTTTCCACAGCGACAAAAAGATACTCGATGAACAGTTTGACAGAGACACAGAAAGATGAACTTTACCGCCTCGGGCGGCTGGGCTTCCCGTTCCGTGACGTTGCCTTGAACTTCGGCTTCGACATCGCCGAAGTCGCCGTGCAGTTCCAGCGGGAGCAGGGCGAGATTTACGAGAACTGGTTCCGCGGCTACCTCTCCGCACAGGCGGAGATACGGCAGACCGTCTTGGACGCAGCCTTAAACTCCTCGCAGCCCGCAATACTCCAAATGCTAAAATACTACGCAATGACTGAACAGACTAACCTTGACGCTTTCGACTATGAACCTACCGGGCAAAACCAAGCAGAGAACCAGCATAGAACAGATACGGGAGAATGACTTCGAAGCCATATCCGAATACTACACCACGGGCAGCAGCACCGCACTGACCGAGCAGCAGCAGCGCATCCTTGAACGGCTGCGCACCGCCCATGCCGTCATGCGCAAATACCCGCGCAAGAGCGTGGCCGCCCTCAAACTCCAAGCCCGCTTCCCCGAAATCTCAAGGGAGCAGGCCTACTGCGACATCCGCAACGCCTGCCGCCTATGGAACAAGTACGACCCCGTGGACAGGGATTTCCTTGAGGGCTGGTTCATTGACTGGCTCATGAAGGAAATTTCAGACCCCGCCTCCTCCGACAACGCCCGGGCAAAGAACCTCGCAACGCTTCAAAAGTTCCTTTCCCAGCTGCCGCCGCAGAAGATTGACCCCAAGCTGATGGAGGCCAACCAGATTTTCGTGCAGTTCAATATCAACAACAAAAACGTGGCCTTTCCGGAAGAGGTGCTGATGAAGCTGCCCGCCGACATACGCCGCCAGCTGCTGGGCAGCCTCGACGACGAAATCACCGAAGACACCGCATACGAAATCATAAACTCCTGACCCCATGCAGATAAACCTATCCGGCAACCGCGCCCAGCTTCCCTCCTTCATCCTGCAGCCCAAGTGCCACGTCTCCGTGGAGGGACGCGGCACGGGCAAGAGCGCGGACATCGGCTTTTGGATGGACAGGCTCATCCGGCTGATGCCGCGCTCGGTCATCGCCCTCACGGGCAAGACCTTCGGCCAGCTGTTGACCAGGACACTGCCATCCTCTCTCAAAATGCTCAACCAAATGGGCTACGAGAAAGAGGCCAACTACGTAATAGGCAAGCGTCCACCCGCCTACTTTGAAAACTCCTACGAGGAACTCAACAAGTTCGAGAACGTCATATCCGTCAGCAACGGCACGCGCTTCGCGCTCATCTCGCAGAGCGAGCCCGGCAGCGGGCGCGGCGCAAACGTGGACTTCGAGATAGCAGACGAGACGCTGACGCTCAACAAGGAGCAGTATGACCAGGAGGTCGCGCCGACAAACCGCGGCAACCTTGAGTTTTTCGGGGCGAAGTCCGGCAAGCCCGTACACCTGCACCACGGCTACAAGTATTCCACCTCCATGCCGCCGACAAGGGATGGGCGGTGGGTGCTTGAGTTCGCCAACTACTACGAGGAGGAGGCCGGAGTGAGGCTGTTTGAGATTTGGAACCGCGTCGTGAAGATGCAGCTGGAACTGCTCGACATCACCGACCCCAAGCAGTTCGCCCAGTGCTGGAACGAGATAATCCGCATGAAGCGCAGAATCCGCCCCTTTGTGTCCAAGGACGGGCTTCTGTTCACTGTCTCCAACGCCTTCGACAACATAGAGTTTCTTGGCCTCTCATACGTCAAGAAAAACCGCGAGTTGCTTCCCTCGCTGGTCTTTTTGGTTGAGATTATGAACTTCCTCTTCGACAAGGTGGAGGACTGTTTCTATTCCATCAGCGACGACCGCCACGTTTATCACAACGGGCTGGACGACCAGCGGCTCATGCTGCTGGCCAAGGAGAGCAATTTCGACCTGGACAAGTTATCAATAAAGAACAGCGCGTTTGACCGAGATTGCAATCCCGACCTTCCTTTGGAGGTGGTGGCAGACTGGGGAAGCGCGATTTCCCTTTACTGCGTGTGCCAAGAACGGAACTATGACTTTGTCAACAACTGCGCAACCAAGCGCAAATGCCAGAACTTTATCAACGAGTTCTTTGTCAAGCCGGACGAGAGTTCCAACATCCTCATCAAGGAACTGTGCGGACAACTGACGGACTACTACAAGACACATCGCTGCAAAAAGATACACTACTACCGCGACAAATACGGCGATTCAAGAAACCCGAATGTGCTGAACTCTATGAGCTACAACCAGCTTGCAATTTCATATCTGAAGAAAGCCGGATGGGAGGTTATCGAGCACACACACAAGGGGATGGAGCCGCCTCAGTCGGACAAATACCTGCTGTGGGGCTTGATTCTACGCGAGGAACGGGAGAGTCTTCCTTTGGTGCGCTTCAACGGCGACAAGTGCCGCTATACGCTCATTTCGATGAACAACGCCATGATTAAAGATGTGGACGGCCAATTAAAGAAAGACAAATCATCAGAGCGCAAATCATCCGGAATACTCCCCGAAGAAGCCACCCATTTCTCCGATGCTGCCGACAAGATTGTGTGGACAAAATTTGGTGATAACCTAAAAGGGAAAAGTTCTGAAATCAGTGTGTTGCGTATTGGAAAATAGTTTATTTTTGCAGCGTCAAAAAAAATGTATTATGAAAAAGTTATTTGTATTAGCAGTAGTTGTTTTATGCTCGACATTGTTTTTTAATTCTTGTTCCAAAGATAATGACAAGGTGTCTTTGACAAAGGAACGCAACATTAACGTTTGCGTCAATTTCAACAAAGAGAAAAACCTCAATTCTTCGAATTGGCTGTCATTCAACTCGTGCGAAGATTATGAACGTGCAATTGCGTTTCTGAATGAAAAAGAAGGATATTTGTCCCTTTTTGAACAGGACCTGCATTTTTCTTCAATGCGGTGTGTGCTGTCTGAAAGCCAAAGGGAAGCTATTGGGGTGGAAGATGACATTTTGGCCACTTTGCTCAACCCTGACGGTTTCATACAAATAGACAATTTTGTTTTTCAAATTGACATTGTCAATGAGAAAGCATACGTATGGGATACGAACAATGATAACGAAATGATGACTTTCTCCATAGATGACAATGTCTTGGATATTCTATTCAAAAACGAAGAGCCCATAAAAAACGTAATCTCTTATTCCAATCCTGAACCTTACACATTTCCTTCCTCTCCTGAAGCCAAATGCAAAGTTGTCTATCAACGCGCCGCCGTTTATTTTTCCTTGCTTTCTAAAATCAACAAACCGGGAGTGATTTCCGCACCAGAGGTCGAAATATATTATAGTACTGATTCCGGCACATATACAAGAAATAGAAGCAACGCAACGCAACAGACATTTCCTGCTCAAAGCGATGGTGGAGATGGGAACAATTATCATTATCGCCCTTATTCCGCAGCTGTGGGGCTAAAACAGTTCTACATGTCCACGTTCTTTAATTGTATAGATTACTTTCCTTATTATTCTGATGGTGTTCGAATAACTGTAAGCAAATAATATTGCCTTCTTTATGCAACCTCTAAAATCTGCCTATGGCAATAGCTTTAGATTTTGCAAACGCCAAATTATCAATGAAATATAAATTCGTTAATTTTGAAATCCTTAGATATTAGTGGTTTCTTTGTGAAATGTACCATTCTAATTGTTGTCTTTGAAATATCTGTTGTATGCACTTTTGCTCAAAAAACGGATTTCGGCGGTGGATTTACCTTTGGTAATACGATTTCTGCGATGTCTGCAGAGAATATTCCGGGATTTTGGAAAACAGGTCTTACCACCGGATTGTTTGGTCACGTTAAAGTTGTCGATAAATACAAAGTGAGAATGCTACTGCAAATGGACATGAATTTTACAATGAAAGGCACTCGAACTAAACCGAATTTCGGAGCTGAAGGACACTATCGCAGAGACAAATATTCATTGTCTTTTGGTTACATTGAATTCCCTCTTTTGGTACGACTGCGTTTTAACAGCCCCAAAACCAGCAATGATGGATTGTGGCTTGATATAGGTCCTTCCGTAGGTTTTCTGTTGTATCAGAGAACGGTACAAATTATCACCACCCACGGTGGACGAGGTGGAATGCGCTATGAATGGGATGACCTTTATGATCTCAAGAGACTTGAGTTTGCGCTCCACGGCGGAATTACGTATGTTTTCAAACGTCATCATGGTATATCATTTCGTTTCTGCCATTCGATTCTTCCGATAGGAACTCCTGATTATGAGTACACCAGCGGCCTACTCAAGAAGCATTATAACTCCACATTCCATTTTGTATATTCTTTTCAGTTATGATAAAACCGATTAAGAGTGACTATGATTTTGGGCGTTCCCCTGTCGGGTCGGGCTTTCCGCCTTAATCGAAAGCGCGTCTGCGCCCATTTTCTGACGCAAAAAGCGGCTTCCGCTGGTCGCCTTTTTTGACGTTGAAAATGTCGGCGCATCCGTCCGCTTCCGATAACGTGCTTCAATCCCTAACGCAGTTTTATAGAGTTATTGAATTTAGATAAATGAGTTGAGCAGTCCGATGTGGACTGCTTTTTTATTTGTGCTGCGCACCTTGACAAGGTACAAATAAGGCTGGAATAAGCCCATACAAGCGTATTTATTATGTTGGTGAGCAAATGTACCATTGCTCACCTAAAATGCTTTTACAGGCGGTCATTGCTGCCGCAATGGTATCTGTCTTTTGTCAAACGAGTGGACGGCAGTTGTACGGGTGGACGGCTTCGCCGTCAGAGTGGACGCGCCGCCGCCCTGCGGCGGTCGCCATCCACGCGCCCGCCTCGCACTCGCACCCATCCATCGGAACAGCCGCCAACCCCCGAACACCCCCGCCCGACAACACCGCCACCGCGCCAAAATGTTGCATATCGCCCGCGTTTTTGACGTGAAAAATTGTTGTAAGATGTTGTATATCAATATATTATAATAATTCAATTTTGCGCTGGCAACCCCTAAAATCTGCGAAAAATCGCCCGAAATATTGATACAAAAACACTTAAAAATGAAAATAATTTTCAACTTGCTGATTATCAATGAAATAAAATTGCATTTTTTTGAAAAATTATTTGGTAGATTGCGGAAAATGTTGTATATTAGCAACATAAAACAAAGGGGATAACAAACAGCCCCCGAAACGAACCAATAAAAAATTGAGATTATGCAAGTAGATGAAATTTTGAGATTGACGAACCTATTAAAAAACCTTTGGCGGCTGTATGCCATAATCCCCGAAGACCGCAAAAACGCCGTTTATGCCGATATAAAGCGCGTTGAAAGTTCAATGAACGCCGACACCTACACACAAGTAATTGACAACTTAATTTCATTATAACCCCATAAACCCCGAAGCGATGAACGGACAAAACAACGATTTTTTCAAGAACATTGCAACGTTCTGCACCTTTTTGGATAATGAGAACGTGACCCCCGAAGATGTTTTTTTCATCCCCGAAGACTACCCCGACACCACCAACACACAATATTTCGGGATAACCACCGCCAGCGGCGCGGAATCCGTCAAAGCGGGCATCTACTACTATAAACAAAATGACGTGTACGAACTGAAACAAGCCGAAGACGATGAAAACGGCTATAAATACGAATATTTGGGCAGCGTGACGGACTGACCCAGCCCGCCGCCCGCCGTCATATTTCCAGCGAAGCGCGAAACGTTTATAAACGCGGCAGGCAGGGCGAGAGGCGGGACACGTTACACTTTAACGGCCTTTTTTCAAAAAAAAGGCGTGCAAAAAACTGATTAACAACAAGAAACGGAAAATAAAACTACACAGCCCCACGGCGGGGAACTTCAGACCCTCCCCGCCGTTGATAAACGGCAGGAAAGACAGAAAAAACGCCTCTTTCACAATCAAAAACCCAAGACGATGAACCAAACAACCAAATACAGCCAGCCGGAAACGGCACAAGCCCCCGAAATAGAAATACACTACAAAACCGCCGTAAGGCCGGCGCAGCGTCCGGAAATCCAAAACGCGCCCGATGTTTACAACATAATGACCGAGAACGGCGAAATGTCGCGGAATATGGAGTACAAAGAAATGTTTTTCGCCCTCTATCTGAACCAGGCCAACAAACTTTTAGCCCTCCACAAGATAGGCGAGGGAACGACCACCGCCGCCCCCGTAGATGTCAAATTCATAATGCAGGGCGCAATAATGACCAACGCCGCCGCGCTGATAGTTTGCCACAACCACCCGAGCGGCAGCACAAGCCCCAGCCGAAACGACAAACTAATGACGGAGAAGATACGGAAAGCCGCCGAACTTTTCGACATCCGACTAACCGACAGCGTAATAATAACCGCCGACAATTATTTTTCATTCGTTGAAGAGGGCATAATATAAGCGACAAAGAAAGGGCAGGACAGACCCCGCCCGCATTAAATAACCTTATTTTTCACACTTAAATTTTCAAAACAATGGAAAAAAACACCAAGAGCGCAACCAGCGCAACGAGAACCGCAACCGCAACCGCCAAGAGCGCAGCGAAAACCACAACCCCGACCGCCACGGCAGCAGCCGCGACACCAGCCGCCCCCGCGTTAACGCTTGTTAAGTCGGTAATCGTCCCCCCGATGGGAGGAACGCCCGCAGAGGCGAAACCAGCGACACCCGCCAAGACGGAGACCAAGCCCGCCGCCCCTGCAAAGGCGGAGACGAAACCCGCAGCGGAGACCAAGCAGGAGAAACCGACCGAGGCAACCAAGGAAGCCCCCAAGACGGAGACCCCGAAAGAGGCAACGCCAGCACCCGCCACGGCAGCACCAGCCGCCGAGACGGAGCAGAAGCCCGCAGAACCGACACCAGCACCCGCGCCCGCCCCGATGAGCGCGGAGGAAGCCGCCGCCGCCGCGATACGCGCCGCCGAGGAAGCCGACCGCAAACGCCGCGAATCCCTCGCGGAAATGCAGAAACGACTGGACGAAGAACTTGAACGCCTCAACCACAAGCGCGAAATCGCCGAAAAGCGTGAAATGTTCATCAAATGCCGCGAGGATATAGAAAACTATATCGAAGAGCTGGAGGACGAAGAAGAGTTTGAAACAAGTATCTGCCGCCTATCCTTTGAACGTTTCACGAAAGACGGATTAAACCGCGAGGAGTTCAAAAAGGTGATGACCGTTTCAAATACGGCAATCGTCAAAAAATTCTGCGAGGCGATGAACGCGGAAATTTGCGCCAAAGTCGGCGAGATTGAAACCGAACTTTTGACCGCCTAAAAGGGCAAAAAGGAGAGGCGGCGCAATAATTCAGACCCGCGCCGCCTCTTTCACAATTAAATTTTCAATCCCCAAAGGGACAAAAAACCAATCTGCAAAAATATGGAAAATATCAATACAATAACAGGAGAAATAACGGAAACCGCCGAAAAGGTGCAGACAAGACCCTTAACGGCAAAGGAAAAGAACCGCGCCGCCCAATTTGAAAGACTTTTGGCCGCCAGCGCGGAGGCGCGGCAAATCCGCGATTTTATGATTAACACCGCCAAAAGCGCGGCGCAGGCCTTATTTTTGGAATCCCAGCCGCTGAACTACTTTATATTAAAATTCGTGTACGCACCCGCCGAGGAGGGCACAACGGAGTTTAAAAAGTTCAACGAGTGGAAAAGTGAGGGCTACACCATTATTAAGGGCTCCAAAGCGTTCCCCGTGTGGAGCCAGCCCACCAAACGCGAGAAGAAAGAGCAGGACGGCGAGACCGCCAGCGCACCCGCGCCAACTCCCGCGCTGATGGAGAACGCCGACGGCGCAGGCGAGGAGGGCAGCACCAAAGGCGAGCGCGAACGCTTCAATATGTGTTATTTGTTCAGCAATTTGCAAGTAACGCGCCGCGACCAGCCCGCCAGCACGGAAGAAGCGACCGAGACGGCAGAGGCGCAGGAAGCACCCGCCGAGGAAGCCGCCGCCGCGTTCCTGCAGCCCGAACCGATGGAAGAACCCGAACCGATAGCGGTTTTTTAGAAAGGAGGCGCGGCAATGATTAGCAGGATAACAAAGGCACTAAAGGCGGAAAAATACCACCTGCCGAAAGTGGGAAGCTACACGGGCGCACAGCTGGCCGAAATGCTGGAAAGCAACCACGCACCCGCCGAAACGGTGGAGACATTCAGAAAATATGTTGTTTACGTCACGTTACACGCCCCCAAACGAATTGTAATACAGCCGCCCCAATAAGGGCGGAAACAAGCCCCAGCAAGGCGCAAAGATCCGAAAAATGGAACTTTTGCGCCTTTTTTAGTGCCATATCCCCCAAAAAAAATTTTTCCGCCATCCGGCGGAAAAAATTACGGCGGAATTACGCTCTGGTCAAATGACTGCCGCTGTCCGGAGGCCAGCCTTTTTTTGTGAGGCGTCATTTTCCCGTCACTCCATATCTGTCCCATACGTTTTTCTCCCTTTGCCTTATCTTTGCCCAAAAACTTAACGCTTATGGGCAACAAGATAAGACGCGCCGACGCACTGCGGGAGATGGAGACCCGCGAAAAGGCCAACGGAAAGGCCTCCCATTTCTCCCTGCAGTTCTATCTGAAAAACGGGGAGCTGGTCTCGTTCCCGCGAGCCGTCATGAGAGGGCTCCGCGCCGACATGAAGAGGAACCGACTGCGCGGGATCCTGCCCGTGGATTCCAACGGGGACCCCATCGGGCACATCCACGCAGTCTCGATAGACAACCTTCGGGAGTTCAACGGGATGCAGGTGGTGATTTAGTAACTTGAAGCACTGGAAGAAATGGAAATAACGTTCAACAAGCAAGGCACACCGCTGCTGTTCCTGGGCAAGGCCTCGTTCGGCAGCACCGTGAAGAAAACGGCCGTCAACGAGGAGATATTCGAGCGGTTCTCGTTCGAGGAAGTGGAGTACGCCTGCTGGGGCAGCGCCAACCGCTGGCCGGAGGAGGCCTTGGAGGTCATCGGCAAGACGGGTGTCCTCTCCACAGGGCTCAACTACAAGTGCCGCTGCTGCTACGGGCAGGGGGTAATCCCCGTGAACCTTACGGGACTTGACGAGCAGAACCGCGAGCAGTACGCACCTGTCAACCGTCCCGAAGTCCTCAACTTCCTGCGGGGCTACACCTTCCGCACCTACCACACCAACGCGTTCCGCGACCTCATAAAGCTGGGCAACTGCTTTCCCGTGTTCGTGTTCAGCGCGGACGGAAACCGCATCCTGCGCACCGAGGCCGTCAACGCAAGGCATTGCAGAATCAGCATAGACAAGTCGAAACTGCTTCTGTTCGGGGAGTTCAACAGACGCTTCCCGGACAACACGGCCAAAGTCATCCCCATGCTCAACGAGGCCGACCCGTTCACCCACCTGCAGGTCTTGAAGGAGCAGGGCAGGCTGAGGGGCGGTTGTGTCGCCTTCCCGCGAATCCGCAACTACTTCTCCGGCAACGACTACTACGCCCTTCCCGACTGGGACACCGCGTGGAAGAGCGGCTGGATAGACATCGCCCACAAGATACCCACGTTCCTGAAGAAGGCCTACTCCAACGCCATGAACCTCATGTGGCACATCCAAATCCCCGACACCTACTGGGAGAAGAAGTTCCCCGAGGAGAGCTTTGAGTCCACCGCCGACCGTGAGAAGGCCATCAACGACTATCTTGACGAGTTCGAGGAACAGCTCACCAGCGAGGAGAATCCGGCCAAGACGCTTACCACGGGATTCTCCCTCAACGAGAGCGGCAAGGCCGAGGAGAAATGGGTCATCGAGCGATTAGAGAACGAAATCAAGGCGGAAGATCGCCTTTCCACGTCAGCAGCCGCCAACTCCGAGATCCTCTTCTCCCTCATGGTCAACCCAAGTGTCCTGGGCGCGGGGATGCCCGGCGGCCCCTACGCGGGCAACGCCGGAAGCGGCTCCGACATCCGCGAGGGNNCTGCTGGTCTCCCTCATCCTCAACTACATAGAGAAACAGCAGGTGCTCGACCCCATAGAACTGATGTTGGAATACAACGGCATCCACGATGTGGAGCTCGTCTATCGGAACATCATACTCACCACCCTTGACAAGGGAAAGTCAACCGAAGAAAAATTGGCATAGTTATGACACCGAGACTTTTTAAACCCGAGAACAACACCAAGGCGGAGGAGTTCAAGGAGTTTCTCCCCGTGAACGTCACCTGCTCGTTCCGCTCGCTGGCTCCGGCCATCGCGCAGTGCGAGGACAAGTACCTGCTGCCGATTTTGGGCGAAACGCTCTTTAGTAGGCTGGCCGCATACTACGAGGGCGGTACGCACGACAACGAGCTGCTGGAAGCGCTTCTGAAGCGCAGCCAGTACGCCGTGGTGCGGCTGGCCTACTGGCAGGACTACGACCTGCTCTCCGTCTCCATGTCCGACAAGGGCGCGGCGGACAACGCGGGGGAGGGCAGGCTCTACAAGTACCAGGCCGACGCGCTGAAGAAAGCCCTCAAGAACGGCGGTTTTGACCAGCTGGATTCGGTGCTGGAGTACTGCCACCGAAATATCGACCAGCTGCCGGAGTTCCTGCAAAGCCCCGCATATACCGATACCCGTTCCCTCATTGTCGGCACGACAAAGGAGTTCAACGACATCTTCCACATCGGCGGCTCCCGCCTCGTCTTCCTCAAGATGCGCCATTTTGTCCGCACCACGCAGGAGACGGAGTTGCGCCACCGCCTCGGCAGGGCGTTCTGTGACGAGCTACTGACGGCAGATCCCAACGAGGAACGCTATGCCAGGATCCTGCCGGAGGTGAAAAAGTTCACCGTTTTCTGGTCGGTGGCCGACGGTATCGGGGAACTCCACAGACTGCCCACCGAGCAGGGCATGGTCTTCGAGACCGCACAGGCCGCATCCGGCTCCGATACCGCCGTTTCCGTAGTGCCGCCGCAGGAGCTGGAGCAGATGGCCAGCGAGTACCGCAGAAAGGCGGAGCGGTACATGGCCAGTGTGGTGTCCACCCTCAAAGCCCACATCGCCGACTATCCGGCGTACAGGGCTTTCGCGGGCGACAACGCGCCGAAGAACGAGGTATTCCGCCGCGACAACACCAACCGCAAAATCTTCTTCGCATAAGTTATGGAACCTTTAGACTACATCACCATCGGCTCCGCCGTCCTCAACTTCCTGCTGGGCGGCACCACAGTTTGGAGCATCATCCAGTGGCTCTCCGAGAAACGCCTGCGCAAGATTGAGGAGAAAAGCAAGGAGACCAGCCTTGAGACACAGCGCTTCGAGGCACTCACCCAACAGATTGAGTACCAGAAGCAGCTCATCGCCGAGTACATCAGCAACGAGCAGGCGCGGGACGAGCTTGACGACAAGCAGCGGGAACTCATCGCCACCCTCAAGCGCAACTCCGCCCGCATAGAGACCGAAAAGATAGAACTGGAACGGCGGCTGTCCCTCTCGCAGGCTTGGGAGTGCCACCGCAAGGACTGCCCCGAAAGAATGGGCAAAAACACCCAAAACCAAGAGATATGAGAGAATGCGAGCAAGACTATCGGGGAGACCTGCACAACTCCCCGCAGGCGTTCAGCCGCTACCTGCAGGACTTGGCCGCACGGCACAAGTCGCTGAACCACACACCCGAAGAGCCGCACTTCTTCCGTGGCGAGCTGGAGGAGTTCTACACGGGTTTCAGAGACCGCGTGAACTTCCCGGCACTCATCCAGGAGGGCGGCGAGGTGCGCTTCACCAGCGACAACGCCGACAACGCCTTCAAGGAGCGGGAGTCCTCGTTCATGGTCGTGCAGTCCTATCCGGACGACAACGACTATGACGCGGTTTATGAGGCCTTCGACCTCTGCGAGCGCATCGGCGACGAGATCATCCGCAGGATGAACCTNNGACAAGTACGAGGCCGCCTGCATGGTGGTCAAGGAGTTCCGCCTTGACGAGGTGACGGCCATCCCGATTCAGAACGTCCGGGAACGCTACGCGGGGATGCGCTACACGTTCACCACCAGCGCCCCTTTTTGGAACGAAATAGACACAAGAAACTGGAGACCATGAATAGGATCAAGGTAGAAATAGACGACAAAGGGACGGAATACACCGTTCCCGACAGATTTGACGAGCTGACACGTGAACAGCTCTTGGCTGTTTGCGCCGCAGTCGGCGGCACGCTCTCCGAATCCGCCTTTTACTCAGCCCTGTCGGGAATCCCCGAAGAGACGTGGGAGGAGATACCGTTCGGGAAACGCTACTTCCTGATGCGCCTCTTCGATTTCGCGTTTGGGAAACAGCCGGACATGACCAAACAGCTGCTGCCCTGGATTGAGGCGGACGGGGTGCGCCTCATCGGTTACCAGCCCACCTTCTCCAACACCACTTGGGAGGAGTTCATCTACGCGGACGGCTATATGCTGGCTGGCCGCTACAAGGAAGCGGCGGCGGTGCTCTACAGGCCGCAGCGCGAAGACTACGACGGCGAGACCGACCGCCGCGTGCCGTTCACCATCTACGGCGCGGACACCCGGATGCGGCTGATGAACCTCCTTTCCGATGACCAGTTGGAGGCGTTTGTGCTGTGCTACACGTCCCTGCGCAAGCGGTTCCTTGAACAGCGTTACCCCAACGTGTTCGCCCGCGCCCCGAAACGTCCCAAGACCTCGCCCAACGACAAGCCGCCCGCGTTCTCGTGGGTGGCCGTCCACCGCGACCTCATGGGCGACCGCTTCTATGACGAAAGCAAATTCTTCGCCTCCAACGTCCACGTCATCCTCGGCAGGCTCGACAAGGTGATTCGGGAGGGAGGCAGGAAATGACGGTCTTCTGTTTCGAGATTTTTTATAATTTTGCGGTCGGAATTTGAATGTTGTATGGAAACGCAAAATATTGAATACAAGGAGTCTTGGCGTGACGAATACCTGAAGTGGATCTGCGGTTTCGCCAACGCGCAGGGCGGCACGCTCTACATCGGCATGAACGACAAGGGCGAGGTGGTCGGTGTGGACAACGCCAAACGCCTCTTGGAGGACATCCCCAACAAGGTGAAGAATGCGATGGGAATCATTGTCGGTGTGGATTTGATGACGGAAGACGGCAAGTCGTACATCAGAATCGAAACCGAACCGTGCGGATTCCCTCTCAATTACAAGGGAGACTATTACATTCGGTCTGGTGCGACATTGCAGACGCTGCAGGGTTCCGCCCTCACCCATTTTCTACTTAAACGAACCGGAACGAAATGGGATTCCGTCACCGTTGACAATTTCACATACCAGGACCTTGACAGAGAGAGTTTCAATATTTTCCGCAGGGAGGCGCTGCGAAGCAAACGTATGACAGAAGACGACCTCGCCTGTTCTGATGAGGAATTGCTTGAAAGATTGAAACTCACCGTTGATGGCAAGCTGAAAAGGGCGGCGGTACTCTTGTTTTACCGCGAGCCGGAAGAGTTGGTCACAGGGTGTTACACCAAAATCGGAATGTTCAACAAAGAGGCCGACATCTTGTATATGGATGAGGTTCACGGCTCACTGATGATGCAGGCCGACCGTGTGCAGGATCTGCTGTACCAAAAGTACCTCAAGGCATTCATCACCTACGAAAACATTACCAGGGTTGAAACCTATCCGTTTCCGAAAATGGCGGTGAGAGAAGCCATTTTCAATGCGCTGGCACACTCAGACTGGTCGGCCAACAATCCGATTCAAATCCGCGTTGAGGATGACAGGTTGTTTATTTCCAACAGTTGCTTGCTGACCGAAGGTTGGACAGCGGAAACACTTCTTTCTTCCCATCAGTCTCTTTTGCTAAATCCCAATATTGCCAACACGTTTTTCCGTGCGGGGTTCATCGAAGCCTGGGGACGCGGGATTGAAAAAATGTGCAAGGCGTGCCGCAATTACGGTTCGCCCGAACCTGTTTACATCATCCACCCTTGCGACCTGATGGTTCGGTTCGACGCAGCACCCAGTGTGATGCCATTTATTGAAGCAGAAAGGAGGAAAGCTGAGGCGGTCCCGACAACTGACCAAAAGACTG
>DBYW01000026.1:88276-96540 GCA_002311645.1 Bacteroidales bacterium UBA1176 | reverse complement strand
CCAAAAGACTGACCAAAAGGTGCAGCTGACAGATTTACAGCAGAAAGTATTGGATTTTCTTGGTGCCAATCCCACTGCCACACGGGATACTATGAACCAGGTGTTGCAAGGATATAGCGCAAGTGGAATCAAATACGCCGTGGCGAGATTGCAGGAAATGAAGCTCCTTAAAAGGATTGGAGGTCGTAAGAACGGCCATTGGGAAGTAATAGACCAGCAGCAATGAACCACACCATAACCGACACCACGGACACCAACATCCTCACCGCCGAGGAGTTCCTGCGGCAGGCGCGGCGGTGGGCAGCGGCGGTGCGCAACGCCGCGAGGCGCAACACCCTGCGGTTCACCAAGGGCAAGAAGGTCACCTCCATAACCAAGAAGAGCGGCAAGGTGGAGCGCAAGCTCCGCAACAGCATACAGTACAAGATAGAGCATGATGGCGGAATCCCTGAGGCCGTGAGTTTCAAGATTCCTATCCACGGGATATGGCGGGAGTGGGCGGTGGGCTACGGCCAGCCCCGTGTTCCCGGCAAGTACGTGAACCCGCACCCCAGCATCCGCCGCTCCGTGGTGGACTGGTTAGACGAACCCATAGACCGCAACGCGGAACGCCTCTTCGACCTCGCAGCCGAATTTTGGGGTGACGAGTGTCTGGTCAACTTCTTCGGAGTAAAGAAACAGTAGAAAAACTAACACAGCACCAAACAGCTGCCGCATCGCAAGAGACCTATTCCTTGGATGACGGTTCTGCGGGCTTTCCCTTGTCGTGTGTTTCTTGGACTAATTTTATTGTGGTACCCTTTTCCTCCTGTTGTACAGATTCCACTCTTTCTCTTTCCGGGCGAGGACTGACCACATCGTAGCCACCATTCCTTTTGCTGCCAGTGTGTTTGATGAGACCTTGCTTTTTGAGTACGGAAATGCAACGTTCAACACTACTCAACGGGATTTTTGTTCCATCAATAATCCCTTTTGAGTTGCAATTCGGGTGGCTTTCTATGTAAGAAAGCACTTTTTGGGTTTTCTCATCCGAAGGTTTTGCCGGTTTACGCTTGACTTTTCGGCGGGTTGGTTTTTTGGGGATTCTATCCCCAGCCGCGACTTCTCCTCTGTATCTCTGAACACCCTCTATCACCCTTTTTGAAATCTCCTTCTGAGTCTTGGGTTCCAAGTGGAATATAGTGGGTTCATTTTCCCAAGACATTTTTTTCATAATCACCATATTGTCTTTACACTCTCTGATGTAACGGAAAGGTACCAGTACATTGGTTGTAATACGGATGAAGTCTTTATTTCCAAGCAGCTGTTCAAGATGTTTCATGGATCCAAGACGATAATAACATACATCTTGCACTAAATGGACACTGGTACTGTTTCGCTCTTGGTAGCAATAGAAGATGTCATCAATGTTGACCAGATATAACTTGTTCTTTATATCTGTCACATCAAACATTCGGACTGTTTGGTAAACGACCTTTACCTCTTTCTCTAAGGACTGTTGGAAATGTTGCCGCTCCCTTAGCAAGAAAGGAAAGAAATTCAAGGCAAGATTACGCCCAATGATAAAAAACAGAATCTTTGAGAAGAAGCTCAAGCGACCAACATATTGAATAACCTGGGCATTACACGATACAATGCCGTTGTATGCAATGGCCAAATCAACAAAGCCCAAAACTACAGCCATGGCCACTATCACCAACCAGTATATGAGCGGACGATTGCGATAGATTTTCGGATACAACAGAAAGTAATTGACATACAGTGAACCTAACAATAGTAATCCTGCAAGCGCCTCTTTGTAAATGCTGTCCGAACATGGTCGCAGGATGGAATTACGGGTAAAAAGCCAAAGCATTATGCCACAGAACAAGACATTTAGCACAATAGTTACAACGGTTTTTTTTCGCTTCATATCAATTATGTTTTTGAAAACGGCAGCAAAGATACTCAATTTTCCGACACAGGACACGGCAATTGTGCAATCCCTCACACAAAAACCCACAATCCCCTCGCAAATTTGACGATATGCGAGGGAATGATAAATTAAATAACACGCTGAATATCAATACACTACCCCCCCCCCTTAAAGGGATAAGGGTTCATATTTGTATTACGAGGGGTTCATATTCACGATGTGAGGGGATTGATGGTATTTAAACAGTTTGTACTTTTGCCGCCGAAAAAGTAATGAATTAACATCAAAATCAAAGCGCAATGAAAAAAGTATTGACATTGACACTGCTTGCGGTCACGTTGCTTGGCGCATGTGAAAAAGTGGAAAACCAAACAGCAACACAAGAACAAACACTCAACCGTGTGGTTGCACTGTCTGGCAACGCCAAAACAGGAAACTCAACACACCTGTTTGCAATGAGCATGGGACATAGCAGCAAAGATTGTAAAGGATGTGTGATGATGGACGGACATCGCATACATATCAATTGTATGGGGGCAGGTGACGAATGTGCATATACGTTTGCTGTCCAGCTACAACAAATAGGTACCGCAGTTACCGCCACCACAACGGACACGTTCGATTTGACTTCGGAGGACTTCTTCCTCGTGCCGGATCGCTCGCTGAACTACACGGACGAGAAGGGCAACCACATCTTCCTGAACATCCCCGGGCAGATGATCTATCGTGACACCACGACCCTGCAGTTCACATTCACGGGACTCTTCTTCAGCGAAACAGCAGCGTACTCAAACAATTAGGAATGAGAAATTAGGAATGAGAAATTAGGAGCCGCCGCATCCTTGCGGCTGAATGAGAAGAAGAAGCATGAAAAAAGTAATTCACATAGAAACCGACGCCTCTGACCTGCAATGGTCAGGCAAGAACAAATTCATTGGGTAAAGCTCCGTTATGGTGTGCAACGGACCGATAGCGGAGCAAGAAAAGAAAGGTGCCCAAGCAGGGGCATCGCATTTGTGTTTAAGGAACCATTAGCGATGTTCCCTGCCGCAAAGCACCTTAGGTCGCATATATCGTGATGTCTGTCACGCGATGGCACAGTAATCAAGCGGCAAAGATACAATTTTTCCGTTTCGAATGACAGACCCGAAAGTGCCGTGCAAAGTGCCAGCACACCCTGCGGGGAAGAGGGAAGTATGTTTAATTAAGAAAAGAAAATTAATGTATTATGAAACCTGCTAAATATTCAGAGATTACAGAATTTGTTAATTCGTTAGAGCAGTCTGTTTTAAGTGAAAGACAAATGATGACGATATCCGTTTTGCCAAATTTGATTGGTGGTCTTAGTCACAACAGAGATTGTACAAATAGCAGCTGCGATTCTTCCAGAAATCGTGTATATTGTGTGAACCAAAGCAAATGCGATGATGCGATAAACAGAAGAATTTGTGACAATCAAGGCTCAGGTACAACCAAATAAGTTTTGCTACATAATTACACACACCTTCAACTACTCAAATCTGAGTAACATCGTTGGAGGTGTGTGTTAAATCTCTGTGTATGAAATACAGCATATATAACAACTTTATCGATCTAACAGACACGGTGAAGGCTGTTTATAATTCGGCTTCCGATTCTTTTGTCTTAATTATGGGGGGCAATTGGCTGAATAATCCACCTGCTGAATTGAGGCGATTGAATGAGGATTTGTACAATGAACTATGTGGTGCTGGTGCTATAGTTTCAAATGAGGAAGACGAGTACAAGAAACAGTTGAGAAATTCTCAAAAAATCAGGTTGGAATCAGGGGTTTTTCATCTGATGATAAATCCGACTTTGGATTGCAATTTACATTGCTGGTATTGTTACGAAAAACACGTAAAAGGGTCATCTATATCCTCGGAAATAATGAATAGCATTCTTGGCTTGATTTCAAAAAAATGCATAGAGCAACGAAATATCAAGAAGCTGATTCTTTCTTTTTTTGGGGGAGAACCATTATTAGAGTTTGATTCTGTTCGGAAAATCATCCTACACTCATTGGTGTGTTGCGAGAAAAAAAGTATTGCACTTGGAATCTCATTTACCTCAAATGGGGTTTTAATCAATGATGAAATGGTGTCTTTTTTCAAGGAAAACAAGTTGGATGTTACATTTCAAATCACATTGGATGGAGCTCAAGAAGAGCATGATAAAACTCGTTTTACCAAAGGCAATGTTGGAACCTACGATATAATCATTCGTAATATTCATTGTTTGCTTGAAAATCAGATACCTGTAATTCTCCGTATCAACTATACGGCTAAAAATTTTTCATCAATTTTATCGATTTTAAGTGATATAAAAAAATGGAATGAGGAAGATAGAAAGTATGTCCAGGTGGATCTGCAGCGCATCTGGCAGGACGGGGCGAAGGAACTTGAAATTAGACCAACGATGAAACTTTTTAGGGAGGGGGGATTCGAAATAACTTCACCGTTGCTTGATCTTGACTATTTACACCACCCCTGCTACGCAGATTGTGTTAACCAGCTATTAGTAAATTACAATGGGGATGTGTACAAATGTACTGCTCGTGATTTTTCTAAAGAGAGTCGGCATGGTTTTTTAAAGGATGATGGTAGTGTCGTTTGGATGCAAGGCACACCAAAGGAAAGAATAACCAACATATTACCTCATCAAATATGTTCGACTTGCTCGATTTTCCCCTTATGTGGCGGAGGGTGCATACAAAAACGCCAAGAGCAGAAGGATAATGTCTGCATTTACGGAATTGATGAACAAAAAAAGCAAGATATTATTCTTAACAGATTCTATAATTATGTTGTGAAAAACAAGTGCAAATTCCAATAAACTGAAAAACATTGCTTTATGAAAAATTCTTCTTTCATTAGGATTATGATGATTCTGTGCTTGACGATTGTACTCCGCAACAATCTTTGTTCGCAGTCGATTATACAGGCGAGGGTGACAGATGGGGACGGCTTGCCAATACAAATGGCTGTGGTGGCTGTTGTTTCTGGTGACAACAAGGAACTTTCCTCAAGCATTTCAGATACAAACGGGATCTTTGAATTGTTGTTGCCACAAGATATTGAGAAAACCAATGTTTATGTCAAGGCTTTCGGTTACCGCGCCATTCAGATACCCACACGATTGGCCATAAGTCAGACGAGTTTTATTCTTGATCGAGATTGGACAGAATTGGAGGAAGTCTCGATCTCTGCGAATGCGCTATCCATTGAGCGAAAGCCTGACAGATATGCCATCAACAATGTTTACACATCACCATTGGCTTCTGGACACAATGCTGTAGAGATTCTAAGATATGTCCCATTGGTGAATGTCACGTCTAAGGATGAGCTTGAAATATTACACAAAGGTAAAGCTACTATTTACATCAATGGAAGACCTAGCAATCTTGATCCGAAGAATATTCCTGCAGAGAACATTGAGAGAATAGAGGTTATAATAAATCCTGGAAGCGAATTCCCTTCCACAGTGAAAAATGGGATACTGAACGTTATATTACGGAAGAACCCGTCTGACGGGGTTGCAGCCACACTGATTGTCAAGGATAGGCAAAAGGAACGATGGGAACTCAACAGCCCTTCTTTGGATGCCTTTGTGATACTACAGAAGAAAAACGTTAATGCAACCATAAGTTTCTCAACGATATATAGACCTAACCGTAGCGGAACAGAGAGCGCCCATCACCACTTTGCTGACAACGATACAACAACGAATGCTTTTCAGAGTTTGAGCCGAAGCCGAGTGCTTTGCGAAAATATTTATGCGATGATGGAATGGCACATCAACGAAAAGCACACCTTGGGATTCCAAGCGGGAACGAATATCAGCCATTGTCTGCTCGACAGCACGGGTACCCGTAGTGATTATTACCATAGACATAGGAATCTGGCAGATTCCTCCGATATCACTTCTTCCTGCCAGATATCGAACATGCCTAATTTTTCACTTTTTACCAATCTTAATTACAATATGAAAATCAATGACAAGCAATTGCTGACTTTCGATATTTTTTACACGAGGAACCAAAGTATCTCATCTTACACAAACAGAAACCAGAGATTCCCTTCGCATGAAATGGCATCCTATTTCACAAGCAGTGCGGCGGTCGTCAATGGAATCGATTTCAAGGCAAAATACAGCCACAAATTCAGCAAGACCTTGAATTTGCGAACAGGATTGGAATGCTACGGGAGCGTGGTTGACGACGATTACACCTCAAACATAGAACAATCAGCAGCGTATATGGAGGGGTTTGACCAAAGCAACCACTTCGTTTACAAGGATATAACCGCAGCATTGTATGCTACCTGTGACTGGGAAATATCCGACATGTGGTCGATTTCAGCCGGCTTGCGAGGTGAGTTTTATCTTTATCATGGGCAACAGCAGGTCACAAAAGAAACCATCTCCAATAAATACCTCAATCTCTTCCCGTCTTTTTCCCTCGTTTTTATTCCTAATGACGACCATGAATTTGCTCTGGATTTCACCAGTCGCCAGGTTATTCCTAGTTATGCGAAAAGGAATCCTTTCAGATACTATTATTCCCCGACATTATACAGAGAGAATAATATTGACTTGCGTCCTTGTAGGATATATGATGCAGAACTTTCATACACCCTTTTTTGGGATTATATGTTGATTTTGGGATACTCCTATTCTCAAAATATTTGGAATGAATTCCGCATTCCAACCCCAGAATCCAATTCCACCCGAATTACGGATGAGAATTATGGCAATGCACATTTCTTTTTCATTGAGCTGGAAACTGACCAACAGCTTTTCAAAAATTACGTCTTGTTGTCTGCCAGCATCTATTATGAATTTGATCTATACAGGATTAAGAGTCCGAGGATTACGGCATTTAATGTCAAGGGAAGCGAGTTCTCCATCAATCTTTCCATATCAACAGCACTTTGTAAAAAGAAAGATTGGAAATTGTCAACCACTTTGGATTATGTTCCCATATCCTCTTATGTAGGAGGCAATCTCAATCAAAGTGTGAACTGGAATGTCCACATCACAAAGCAATTCAAGAGCGGAACCATTTCATTTGGAGTTGATGATATTCTTGACTGGCAAAGCAAGGAGTCGCTCGCAACACAGAATTACATATATACACACTATTCCCACGTTTATGGGAGAACATACTGGATTTCCTACAGTATGCGTTTTGGAAATCGCGAAACCAAAGGCTCCCAAAGACGGAATAGTACGATTCAAGAAAGATTGTAATGAGAAGGGTTCCTGTTTATCATCAGTTGGAGTGCAATGACTGTGGGCCGACTTGTGTGCAGATGATTGCACACTTCTATGGGAGGAGATATTCATTGCAAACATTGAAATCATTTTGCGAAATATCGCGAATTGGTTGTACAATCAGCGATATTTCTACTATATGTACTGAAATCGGGTTGAGGAGTGTTGCTGTCAGCATATCTCTCAATGACATCTATAGGATACCTCTCCCTGCCATCCTTTATTTTAATTCCGGCCACTTTGTGGTTCTGGAAAAAATTGATAGGAAAAGACGATTCCATATTATTGACCCAGATGACGGAAGAATAAGTCTTTCGCAAAATGAAATTATAGAGAAAATGTTCATCAATGATAGCATCGTCTGTATATTGGTTGAGCCAGATGACACCTTCAAGACTAAAAATCCAGATGCAGATAAGACGAAGGACCATCCTCTACGGAAACTCACATGGCGTATCTTTTATCTGTACAAGAAGCATTTCTCAATTATCTCGATTTTGACTTTGCTATCCATGGCGATAACTTGGATTATGCCGTTGCTGTTCAAAAAGACAATTGATGACGGCATACTGAATAAGGATATCCCTTTGATATGGTTATTGCTGATGTCGCAATTGCTTTTCAACGTGGGTTTTATCATTACAAATAGCATTTCAAAGGTTGTTTTGTTAAAAACAGGTTTTTCATTCGGAACAAATCTTATTGCAAAATACCTTAAAAAAATTGTGGATTTGCCTATCAGTTATTTTGAGACACGCTTCAGTTCCGATTTGATACAAAGAATAAGTGATCAGGAGAGGGTAAACAACCTGATTGTAGATTTATTAGGTGGTGTGATACTAACATTTCTTAATCTATTGGTTTTCAGTTCTATTCTCATCTACTTCAATCCAATGGTGTTCCTTATCTTTGTATGTGGGACCACGCTGTCATTGCTTTATACGTTGTTGTTTTCACAAAAAAGAAGACAGATTGACTATTCTCTATTTTCATTCGAATCCTCCCGTAGAAATTCAATTTATGAAACAATTATGGGGATGCCTGATATTAAAATCAA
>DBYW01000026.1:68675-88270 GCA_002311645.1 Bacteroidales bacterium UBA1176 | reverse complement strand
TGCCTTTCAAGAAAAAATCAACAAATATCAACTCAAATCTTTTTTTCTTGAAACATTTTTTTCAGAAGGAATAGGGTTTATTGACAATGTCATGAATTTGTTTGTCACAGGGATCTGCGCCTTTTTGGTTGTCAATGATCAAATGACTATCGGGACAATGATGACCATAAGTTTCCTTTTAGGACAGATTACGAGTCCTATTAATCAATTGTTGAAATTTTCAAGACAAGCTCAATATGCAAAACTTTCAAACAATCGAGTTCAAGAGGTAACAGGGCATCCCAAAGAGAACGACGGAGACAAAGAACCTATTTCAAAGGAATCACTACAAGCTAACATCTATTTCGAACATGTAGATTTCAAATATCCCGGAACGAACAGTCGCAATGTCCTCAATGACATCAATTTGAAAATCAATAAACAACAAGTTACAGCTATTGTTGGCGTTAGTGGAAGCGGTAAGACAACCTTACTGAAACTATTGATGGGTTTTTATTTACCAACAAAAGGGGAACTGCTCATAGGTAATCATGATATTTCCCGAATAAGTTGCGACGATTGGCGACGTCACTGCGGGGTGGTTATGCAAAACGGCTACATATTCAGCGGAAGCATCAAACAAAATATCACGTTAGACGAAAAGAATATCAATCAGAACCTCCTTGAGCAAGCCATAAAGCTGTCTTGCCTGCGGGATTTCATCAGCTCAATGCCCATGGGTTTGGATACAAAAATCGGAGAAACGGGACTACCCATAAGCGGAGGGCAGAGACAACGCATATTAATAGCAAGAGCTATTTATAAAAATCCAGAATATCTGTTCTTTGATGAGGCAACTAATTCTTTAGATGCTAAAAATGAAAGAAAGATAATGGAGAATCTGAACAATTATTTTGAAGGAAAAACAGTTGTGATAATAGCTCATCGATTAAGTACAGTAAAAAAGGCAGATAATATTGTTGTTCTTGACAGAGGAACAATTGTAGAACAAGGCACGCATGCTCAACTAACAAAGTTAAAAGGGAAATATTTTACATTAGTAAAAGACCAGTTGGAATTAGGAAAATAAACCTTTTTCTATGCAAGAGACTTATTTATTTAATATGTTTTAGAGGTGGGCGACCGGGCACGCTATCCATTCAAACTTCGCGGCAAGCCGCTCGTAACCATTCCTATCGTTGTCGCGGTATTAAGGAAGACAAAAACGCAGTCAAAGCCAACGACTGCGTTTTCCCGTAACCGTCCCAAAATGTGACGGACGTTTAAAGCATCTTTGCCAAAACTTAACGTTTATGGCAAAGAGCAGTACCCGCAGGGTAACCATCTACATCAACGGCAAGGAGGTGGAGGCCTCCGTCAAGCAGATACGGGCGGAAATGAACAAGCTCGTGAACGAGCAGAACCGCATGGTCATCGGTTCTGACGAGTACATCGCCCACGCCAAGAAAATCCGCGAACTGCGCCAGTACCTCAAGGAGCACGCGCAGAACATCGGCTCCGCCGCCTCTGCGTGGAGTGAAATGTACAACAAGGTGCTGCAGTTCGGTACGGGCATCGGAGGCCTGACGCAGATCCTCTCTTCCCTCGACAACGTGACCTCCACCCTCAAGCAGGTGGCCACCGACCTCGCCGCCATGGACGATGTATATTCCGACGTCATCAAGACCACGGGACTGACCCGCGAGCAGGTGGAGGAACTCAACGAGAGCTTCAAGAACCTGGACACCCGCACCAGCCGCGAGCAGCTCAACAACCTCGCCTACATCGCGGGCAAGCTGGGCATCTCCTCAAAGGAGCTGGTGCAGCAGTTCGTAGAGGCGGCGGACATCATCAACGTCTCCATGGGGGACGTGCTTGGTGATGACGCAACACTGGCCATCGGCAAGATGGTGGACGTCTATAAGAAGTCCACCGACATGCTCAAGGACAAGTCGCTCAAAGAGCAACTCCTTTCGCTTGGTTCCGCCGTCAACGAGCTGGGCAAGACCAGCACCGCCAACGAGCAGTACATGGTCAACTTCACGGGGCGGCTCGGCGGCGTCGCCGTCCAAGCCGGACTCGCCGCCGACCAAATCCTCGGCTTCGCCTCCGCGTTGGACCAGGACATGCAGAAGGTGGAGATGTCCGCCACCGCTTTCCAAAAGCTCATCCAAAAAGTCATATCCAAGCCCGCAGAGTTCGCCAAGATTGCCGGAATGGAACTCGGCAAGTTCAAGCAGCTCATAGAGACCGACATGAACGAGGCACTGAAGAAAGTGCTCAAGGGATTCTCCGGTGCGGGCGGCTTCGACAAGCTGCTGCCCATCTTCCAAGACTTGGGACTGGACGGCGCACGCGCCGCCGCCGCCATATCGTCAATGGCCAACAGCCTCGACAAGGTGGAGGCCGCGCAGCAGGTGGCCAACAGAGCCATGCTGGAGGGCGTGTCCTGCTACGAGGAGTTCTCCGTCAAGAACAACAACATGCAGGCCAGCTTGGAGAAAGCCCGCAAGAAGTTCCAGGATACCCGCCTCGAACTGGGACAAAAGCTCTACCCGATACTGCTGAAGCTGACCAAGACCAGCACGGCGGGCATCAAGGCCATATCAAGCGCAACAACTTGGATCAGCAAGAACAAGGGTGTGGTGCTGGCCATAATCGCCCCTTTGACTCTCTACATTGCCAAGGTCACGCTGCTGAAAACGCGTCTGCTGCTGCTCACGGCGGCGGAGAAAGCCGGAGTGGTCATCAAAGCCGCCTACAAGACGGCGGTTTATGCCGTGGCCGCAGCGCAAGCGAAGATGGCGGGCAACACCGAAAGGGCGGCGGCAGCGGTCAGGAAAATGAACGCCTCGACCAACGCCGTGCCGTGGGTCGCGCTCGCCACCGCCATCGTAGCGGCTGGCACGGCCATCTACAAGCTGGCCACCCGCACCACGGCGGCGCAGAAAGCCATGAAGGACTTCCACGAGCGCACCGCAGAGCAGAAAGCGGAAGCAGACAGGCTCTTCGGGGCATTGCGCGAACTGCGAAAAGGGACGGACGAGTACAACAAGGTACAGAAGAAAATCATAGAGAATTACCCGACCATTCTCCAGGACCAGCTGGACGAGAAGGGCAACATCCTTGACATCGAGCAGGCCTACAACAAGGTCATCACCGCCATGAAGCGCAAAATAGCCCTTGACATCCAGCAGGAGCAGATAACGGAGGCAATGAAGAAAGAGATGGACAGGTTGGCTCCCTCCCTCAAGCACCTCTCACCGGAAATCGGGAACAAGACAGTAGAACTTGCCGAGGGCGGGATGAACTCCGAGGGAATCATCCGCAACTTGAACCGCTACCTGCTCAAAGACAGGAAGCTGAACGAGAAAGAGGAATTGTGGATTCGTAACATTACCAAAATTGTTGAGGAGGAGCAGGCAAAGATTGGGAAGATAAAGGAGAGCCTCGCCCCGTGGATCGGCGACCAGCTGGACGCTGTCATCACCGACATCGAGCAGGAGACCACTCCCGAACCCGGAAGCGGGAGCGGGGAGACCGCCGAGGAAATCTCCAAGAAGAAGCTGACCGAATGGGAGAACCTCCAAAAGGAGGTGAAAAAGCTCTTCCAAAAAGACGAACTCATCGGATTGGACAAAGTAGCCGCCGACAAGGAGAAAATCCGGCAGGAGTACGGCGACCTCGTGGAGCGCATCGAGGCCTTCACCGACAGCAAGGGGCAGGCGGCCAAAGACCTCGCAGACCAGGTGCGGCAGTACATGGCCAACGCCATAAACGAGATTGACCGCGCCGCCCGTGCCGAACAGATGAAGAAAGTCACACAACAGTACGACAAGCTGTGCGAGCAGTTCCAGACCATAAAGGAGAAGCTCAACCAAAGCCTCACTGACACTTATTCCACGGAACTGCTGCAGGTGGAGCGGAAGTGGCGTTCCACCATCTCCGAGATTGACAAGAGCATCGCCTACTACGAGAGCAAGGCCAAGGAGGAGTACAACCCAGAAACAGGCGCGGGTCTGAACGAGGATGAGCTGAAACTCCTTGAAGACCTGCAGGAGCAGAAGCGGCAGGCCGTAGCCCTCGAAGCGCAGGAGGAACTGTCCATCGTGCAGCGTGCCGAAGCCGACATCACCGAAGCGCTGATGACGGAGACCGAGAAGCGCATCGCGGCGGTGAAAAAGGAGTACCAGGCGAAAATCTCCGCCGCCCAGTCCGCCATCGCAAAGCTCAAGGCATTAGGCGAGGAGGAGAACAAAGACCGCATCCGGCAGCTTGAGGAGCAGATAAAAGCCCTCAAGCAGAAGATGGACGAGGAGACCGCAGCGATTGAGAAGTCCGCCGGAAAGGGCAAGGCCACCACGGGCATCGGCAAACTTCTCGACATCGATTGGAAGAACTTCAAGAAGGACTGGGGAAAAAACCTGTCGGACATCGCCGATGTGATAAAGGACTTCGCCGACACCGCCATGCAACTCTTTGAGTCCATTAGCCAACTGCAGAGCAACAAGGAGAAAGCCGCCCTCAACGAGTACATGAAAGGGTATGACGAGCGGAAGAAGAAGCTGGACTGGCAGCTGGAGCAAGGCATCATCTCGCAGGAGTACTACAACGCGCAGGTGGAGCAGCTGGACAAGGAGCGCGACGCCAAGGAGAAGCAGCTTGAAATAGAGCAGTTCCGCAGGGAGAAGAAAGCGGCCATCGCGGAGGCGATAATCTCCGGCATTGTGGCCGCCGTAAAGAGCTTCGAGAACGGCGGCGGCTTCCCGTGGGGGCTTATCTCCATGGCGTTGTCGTTAGCCGCCACAGGCGTGCAGGTCGCCGCCATCGCCTCGCAGCCGGAACCCTACGCCAAGGGCGGCTACATCGAGCGGGAGAAAAACATCGTGGCGGGAGAGCGCGGCAGGGAGTGGATCGCCTCAAACGAGCTGGTGACAGACCCCGAGACAAAGCCCGTCATCGAAGCCCTTGAAGAATACCGCAAGGGCAACAAAGCCCCGCTGCGGGAGCTTGAGATGGCAGTGCCGGACAGCCGCAGCGTGTCCCTGGCGGCCACCGCCATTAGCCGTACATTTGCCCCCGAAAGAACAGAGAGAGCCGTCACCAGCAACCACTACCACACCGCGCAGGCGGATGACGGTACGATGGGCAGGATGCTGGAGGAGCTGACCGCGCTGCGCCAGTACATGAGCGACCCGAAGAACAGGCAGGCGGTCATCAGCCGGGAACTCCAACTTGAGTTCGAGCAGCAGGAGAGCTTCCTCCGCAGGGCGGCATCGCTAAAACAGTGAGCAATGGCAGTAACGATAAGAGAACAACCGCACCCCCTTGACTTCGCAGGGAACCGCCCGCGCTTCCTGCTGAAAGGCACGCCCGTCGCCACCGCCGGAAGCAAGAGCCGGAGCGCGTGGCGCGTGAACGCGCTGCCGTCCTCCGTGCTGACGGTCGGATTCGGCGACACCGTCCTTGACTTCCAGATCACCTCGCCATACCAGGCACGCGACAGGGCGGACAGGATAGCGGGCTACAACGACACTTCCATGCTGAAAAAGGAGCTTCAGAGCAAGATAGCCGAGCATTACACCATTACCCGCCACTACGATGTGACGTTGGCGGACGACCTCACCCTCACGTTCCTCTCCAAGGAGTACGGCGGCGAGGTCGTGACCGTTGACGGCAACGGCAGCGGGGACATCGAGCAGCTGGAGCAGGTCGCGGGTGTGGCGCGGGTGCTGCACCCCAACTACGGCGTGTTCGCCCGCTTCGAGGTCACGCGCTACAGCGGCGGCGCGGTGCAGACGCTGGAGACCCCCGACATGATCCTGCACCTTGACGCAGACGACCTCGCGGAGCTGCCCCTTGACATCCTGCGCTCCTACTTCACGGCGGCTGATGTCCCCAGCCTTGCGGAGACCTTCGCCGCCTATCCGCTGCAGTACGCCACACTGAAGTTCCGGCTCACCTATTCGGACGTGTCCGGGGAGATTCCCCAAGTAGGTGTTCTGAAACACTCGCAGGAGGCCATGCTGTCGGCGGGCAGGCTCGACGACACGCACCAGGCGCTCAACCTCGCCGACTGGGAGACCGACATGGGAGCCGCCGCCAAACTGTCCGAATACACGGACATCCGCGACTTCGGAAGCCCCACGGGGCTGACTGTCCGCTCCTACGCGGAACTTCCGCAATACGCCTATTTCCTGCTTTTCAACACCCTCGAATCCGCCTCGCACTCCCGCCAGCTCAACGTCGGGGTCATCGTGCGGATGAGGGACGGCGGCATCCACACGGCCAACCAGGGGCAGGTCACCGTGGCCAACTACAACATCGTGCGGCTTCAGCTGTCCGTGGCGGCGTTGGGGCTCGACCCCTCTGGCATGCTCTCATACACGGTCTCCATCCGCAACGAGTCCGGGGCGAAATGGACGCGCACCTACGTCCTCGGACGCAAGCCCATAGGGGCGCAGGAGTTCCTGCTGCAAAGCCGCTACGGCCTTTTGGAGAGCCTCTCCACGTACACGTCAGCCGTGGAGGAGCAGACGGACGGCAGCGACACGGTGAAGAACGGCGTTGTCGGCGCGGACATCACCGACACGGCGACCGTCCACACCGCCCGCACGGGCTACAGGACGGCGCGGGAAATCCAGCTGGTGGCGGACGCCATGCGCAGCCGCCACAACTACCGCATCATCGGCGGCAGAGCCGTCCCCATCGCCGTCATCCCCGACACGCTCACCGTGACCGACACCGCCGAAGACCTCATGGAGGCGGAGTTCCAGTACCGCTTCAACAAGCCCGCCACCACCACAAGCACGGGCAACCTGCCGATTCTTCCTGGAACGCTGGAGCGTTGGGACGACCTTCTTCTATGGATTGACGACCTGCAGCGGAGTACTGCACGGCAGAACGAGATAGCTAACCAATACTTCAGAGAAAAATGATAGAGACGATTGAGAACGGAATGGGTCTCGCCCAGGTGCGGGGCATCCTCAACAGACTGATAGAACGGGTCAACGAGCTGGACAGCGTGTCCGGCAGCTATGACGACCTTGAAAACCGCCCCGCCATCAACGGGGTGACGCTCACCTCGCAGACCACTTTTGACGAGTTCACCATCCCCGCGTCCCGCATCGACGACTACGGGACGTTCAAGGCCGAAATCCGCGCCCTCGCCGAAGAGACGGCGGCGGGTGCTGCTGCGGCAAGTGTCCGCACCAAACTGGACGGGAACTTCAATACGCTGCAGCCGAGGGAGTATGAATTGAGCGGCTCCATGCTCGTTGTCATCGGCGACGACAAGGGCAACGCCTACAAGACCACCCTCGGAGACCTCATTGACTACCTCAAGCACGAGGTGCTGAAGCTCAATGACCAGTACCTGCGCGTCATCAAATAACTAACCCAATAACTCACCAAAACTCAAACCTCATGGGACAGATCATCAAATACCAGCAGGAGGCCTTCAACGGACAGATGGTGAACGGCGCTCCCGACTACGACATCCTCTATCCGAAGACCAGCGCCGACCAGGTGGAGGGTCTCGCCACCCTCATCCAGTCGCTGTTTCCGGCGGACTCCGACACCAAGGTGCAGTCCGTCACGCTGACAGACGGCACCTCCTCGGCGGGTCCGAAAATCACCGTCGTCCTCACGGACGGGACATCGGTGACCAGCACCACCGTCAACCTCGCCACCACCTCCAAGTACGGCGTGACCAAGCTGACCAGCGCGGTGACCAGCACCTCCGAGGCGCTGGCGGCGACCGCCAAGGCGGTGAAGACCGCCTACGACTTGGCGAACACCGCCAACACCACCGCCAACAGCAACGCCTCGAACCTTTCAAACCTCCACAGCAACCTTGAGGACAAGTGCCTCAAGGTGGTGACCTACAACGACCTTTCCATCCTCAAGAAAGCCACAGCACTCACCCTTGACGACAAAATCAACGCCACGAATCTGGTCAACGTCATCGCCTTCACCATCGCGAAAGACGGAATCGCCATCGTCAACGAGGGCGTGACATTCGCCATCGAGGGCGGCAAGCTGCAGGTCAACAGCACCGCCATCACGGTGCACCGCGTGAAAGTCGTTTACGAATACTCCTTCTCCTGATGCTAACGATAGAGGTCAACGGAAACGCGCTGCACATCAAGCGGGGGACTTCCCTGCAGATGGAGGTGAACAGCAGCCTCTTCTCCACCGACGGGGTGGAGGGGGATGTGATGTTCACCTTCGATGTGCCCGCGCAGAGCAACGACACGGTGTTCCGGCACGCCCGCTTCGTCTATGTGCAGCGGCTCAAGAAGTACGCCTGCACCGTCAAGGCGGGAGGGATTGAGATTGCACGCGGCGACCTCTACATCCAAAAGGCGACCATGACGACCTACTCCTGCGGGCTGGTCATCAACCCGTGGCCTGCGGGTTTCGCCGACAGAAAACTGAAAGAGAACTACTACGGCGACGATGTTGTCATCAGCCGAAACGCCACGGAACACAACGCCAAGTGGCTTGAGTTCCTCAAGTCCACCCTCCATCCGGATTCCGTGGTCAAGTTCCCGCTGTTCCTGGACACGGCTTTCTACGGCAGCGGGAACAACGATTTCGGCTGGTTCCTCACGCAGTACGACAACGCGCCGGAGAACGCCAGCGGAATCCAGGCCTCGCTGAACACCAACAACAACATAGGGCTTGACCGCTGCTATGTCAACCGCCTCTTCTTCAACGCCAGCGGCGATGTGATTGAAGAGAGACCCGGCAACCGTGGCGTGCGGGTGTTCAACAACCGGCAGGCCGACAACCCCAACAGCTTCGCTTTCTGCCCAGCCCTTCAGCTCACATGGCTGCTGGACAGGGTGGTGGCGAACGGGGGGTATCTGGCTGAGGGCGGCTTCCTTGACAGCCCCGACACCGCCAAGATCTATTCACAGAGCCTCCGCGCCATGGACGGGCTGCTCACGCAGTTCACCGAGGAGGCCGCATTCCGTGCGCAAATCACGCCCTCCGTGGATTACTACCACATCATGTTTTCGGGGATGCCCCCGATGATGCAGCCGTTCACCGATTCGGACGGCAACGAGCAGTATCTTTTCTATCCAAAGGCCGACGGCACGCACCATTTCCACGTGGTTGTCAGAACCTACCTGCCCGCCAACGTGGTTCAGAACGGCACGACCGAAGTGGAGGAGAACGGCAACACCGTGACCCGGCACTACGAGGAGGCGCTTGTTTTCATGATGACCGACAGGCTGAACAATCTGTGGAAAGCCACGGCGTCAAGCCTCTACGGGAATTGGGACGACATGGATTCGTTGTTTGGCCACTGGTACCAACCGTATTACGTGAAGACGTTCAAGTCCCACCAGCTGTCATCATTCGGCTATGCCGGAGCGGGCTTCTATGAGATAACGTTTGATTTCACCGTCAACGATATGAGAGCAAACCAGATGTATATGTTTGCTTTCGCAAAGTGCAGGGGAATGATGGAGGAAGTCGGCGGATACGGCCAGCGGCTGGTGATCAAAGACTTCGAGAGCGTGCCGATAACCGCTGACGCGACCTCGTACAGCAAGGTCTATAACTGCTTCGCCGACAGACTGCGCTACGGCGAACACGTCCCCGACCTCACCAACGCGGACTTCATCGGCACGTTGTGCAAGACCTTCGGCCTGGCCATGTTCCTTGACTCCACCACCAAGCGGGCGGAGTTCGCTTTCGTGCGCGACATCCTTGAAAAGTCGGGCTTTCTCGACCTTACGGCATACGCCGTGGACGGCGAAACCGCCATAGAGAAAACCGATGAACGGAAATACGTTTTCAAGCTGGAGGGCGTGACCACGGACGAAACGGACAGCACCAAGACGCTGCCTGCAGTGCCCACGGCGGACTGGCTGCCGGACGCAGCGTCCAACTATGGAAAAGTCTGTTTCGTGGAGAACGAGAACCGCTACCGAAAGGCGGAGCGGGAGGGGGACAGCATCGCCAACTGGGTGTTCCGCTGGAACCCGCAGGGCGGCGCAAATCAAACTTTGGAGACAGGGGAGGGAAGCGAAGAGAGCATGACACCCACGCTGAAAGTTCCCGTGATGGAGATCACGGACTCCAAGTCCGAACACCCGGAGTTTGTCATGCGCATCGAGCAAGCGGGCTGCAGTCCTGTCTTCGACACGGGGAACACGGACTTCCCGATGGTGCTGGAGACCTACTTGGGAAGCCGGAGGCTTGAAATCCCGCAGGCGGGCAACCCGTTCATAGAGGTGGCGCAGCCGACACGGCATTCCCGCTACGGTGACCCCCTTGACGGCGTATCGCTGACCGTCCAAGGGGACAACTCCGTGGGACAGCTGTGGGTGAGTCCGTGGCTGGACTTCCTCGCCAACTACGAGAAAGTGCGCTACCGCTTCCTGCTGCCGCTGTCGGAGTTCCTCAACCTTTGGCGGCTGCTGAAGCCGCAGGACGGGCGGGCGCAGAGCCACACCCGCTGGCTGCTGGTTGCCGGAGTGAAGAGCCTGCCCGTCAAAATCACCTTCCAGTTCACCGAGGGGGCGCAGTCCGTCATTGCAGAAGTGGAGGCTGCAAAGATGAGGATGTCTCTATAGAATCCGGCTTGGGTTTTGCTTCGTCTTTGTCTTTCGCAAATTTGGGTGTCTTGGAAATCACAATATCACGCAGGTTCGGGTCAACATGCTTCGTGTAGATGGTGGTCATCGCAAGGGAGGAGTGGTCGGCCAGCTGCTTGACGGACAACGGGTCTATCCCGTTCTTTATCATTTCGGTCATACCCGTGTCGCGGAAGGAGTACTGTTGCATTTCTTTCGGCAGGTTCAACGCCTTGCGCAGCTTCACCCAATGCTTCGGCATTGTGGCATCAGCCATACGGGTGGAACAGGTCTTGAAATGCTCGCCGAAGATGTAGTCCGACATCTTCGCGTTCTGCACCCCGATGTCCAGGAAGTCAAGCAGTATCTCCTTCGACAGCGGCACCACCCTTTCGTGACCGTTCTTGGCAACATTCTTGGGAATCCTTATCTGCATGTCGGCAAACGACAAGTTCTCGACCTTTAGCCCCCGCAATTCGTGAGGTCTTATCAGTCCCGAGTATATCAACTTGAGCATAATCAGATACATCGGATTCTTGACCTTCAAATATTCGTTTATTTTTTCTCGGGTCTCCTCGGGAATAAGGATTCTTTTTTTATCCTCTACCTTTTTCGCCTTGATTTTTTGGAAGTGGTTCTCCTTGCAATAGCATTTGTCCATCATCCACGAGAAGAACGCGCTGCCCTGCTTGATGTAGGAATTGTAAGCGGAGGCGGTGATTTCGTTTCCCGACGTTCCTTTTCGCTCGTAATAGATGTAATCCATGAAGCGCACAATCATAGTGTGGGAAATCATGGAGGAATAAATGTTAGGCTGCTGTTTCTCAACCCATTCGCAGAAGACCTTGATGAAGGTCTTGTAAGTGCGGTATGTGGCAGGGCGGAGTGTCTTCTCTATATCCTCCATATACCGCGCCGCCACATCCTTGATTGGGGTGTACATTCGCGAATCCTCGCCCTGGAAGAACGGGTTCCACCCAGTGGAGAGCCTCATGTTCAAGGCAATGATGATGTTGTTGATGTGTTTCTTCGCCTCGCTTTTGGAGGAATAACGGCTCATAAGCCGCGAAAGCCGGATTTTCTTTCTTGCAAGCTCTTGGGTTTGTGGATTCTCCACATAGTACTCAATGAGCCATCCCGACTTGTTGGTCTTCAGAGTAGCCGGCAGGTAGTTGACAGCGGAATACTCGGAAGATACTGCTAACCTGTTGTGATTCAATGACATTTTTTTTTTGGTTTTGCCAGGTATTCACAGTGATAATCTGACAAATCCCAAAGAAATACACTTTGTCCCGTTTCTGTCTCAGTTTTAACGCAAAAATCAGCAACCTACTTGCGTAAATTGCTGATTCTGATTGGTTTAAGACGTTTTGCGGAGAGAGCGAGATTCGAACTCGCGGTAGGGTTTCCCCTACGACAGTTTAGCAAACTGTTGGTTTCAGCCACTCACCCACCTCTCCGGGCATAAATGCTGAATATGTTGGTCGGGGTGAGAAGACTCGAACTTCCGGCCTCTACGTCCCGAACGTAGCGCGCTACCAACTGCGCTACACCCCGCCGTTTTTGAGGTTGCAAAAATACACTTTTTTCGTTTCCATCCCCTATTTTTCTCTAAAAAAAATAATAGGCACGCAACGTCAACTATGACAACATTTTAAACAACCGCATAAAAAAAGCCTCCCTGTATGGGAGGCTTCGGTATATCGAAAAAAGATTGCCCTTTTAGAGTTTTTCCTCGTTATCCACCATCAACTTGTTCTTTTTATTGTAGGTGAGAATGAGGTATGTTTCCAACAACATGCAGCAGGCCATGATCACGATAGCCGCGATGGCGATGCTGCCATGGTTGAATTTCAGGAAGAAGGCACCTTCGGCAAAGAAGGTCTTGTAGAGCACAAAATTCATCAACAAGACACTGATGAGCATCAGTCCCCACCAAATGCCGAGATAGAGTCCAGAGTTGTCCACCTTATTGGAATCAGTGGCAAGAATTCCCTTGTTCTCCAGCACGTAGTCCGTCTCTTCCCAAATCTCCTTGATGAAGGAGACGGGCTTGAGCAGGTTGTACACGGGCACGAACCAGGAGACGTATGACATGTACGGGGCCATACCGTCTTTCATCCAAGAAGCCACGTTGTGCAGGTTCTTGGAATTCTTGTATCCGTAATGAGCCAAGACAATGGTTTTGCAAATAAAGAGAACCAATGTGAGGATTGCCACCATCACAAAGGAGCGTTTGGCCTTGTCATTGTTGTCATTGATCTCATCCCAATGGGCCTTGATGCTGTTATAAGAACCGGCAAGTTCTTCCACTTGTGCCAAATGCTCGTTGCGGATCTTAACCTTCTCGGCCAGAATTTGCTTGTTGTCCTCAATGGTTTGAGCCAATGCCTTACGTTCATCCTTGGACGCAGGGTTTCGCTGTTGCAGCGTATCGATCTTGTACTGATAGTAGGCCACTTCTGCGCTGTCCTGCTTGAGCGGATGCTGTGCCATAGCATATTCCTCGTATGCTTTCTCGTAGCCGTTGCGCTCCGAAACAACTACTTTGTTGGTCTTGTCAAACTTCATCAACATCAACATCGAAATGATAAAGAAAACCAGGACTGCGACGTTCAAGACGATCGTCAACTTGCCCAGCATCGTGTTGTTTGTAATCTTCTTCATACCGTATTTTATTTTAAGTTATTAATAATCAAAGTGGTAAAAACAAATTTTTCCTAATTTGAAGATGTCGCAAAAATAAAAAAATATTTTGACTTTGACTTGTTTTTGATAAAGAAATTTCAATCAATGACTATTGTTTTGCCTGTACCCTTGCCGCCCTGTCTTTTTTCAGGCTTTCCAAATTAAACAGTATGTTTTGATTACCAGGAGAGTATTTTAGAGCCTTATTGAACAAACTTTCGGCGCGGTCGAAATCGCCCTGTATGGCATACGCGATGCCCATATTCTCGTAGGCACTGGCAAACGTGGGATCCTTCGCGATGATTTGCTCGTAAATAGCGATGGCGTCATCGAGACGTCCCATGCCCCGTCCGACAATATTTCCCTTGATGTTGGTAGCAATGAGGCTTTCAGGATGTTCCTGCAGATATTCGTCTATTTGCCGATTAGCTTCGTTCACTTTCTCCATGCTTTGTTGGGCAATTCCCTCGTCCAACAGATTCATAATCGGCTTGAGCAAGTCGTCTTCCGCAACGGAGGTAACCAAAGCAAGGTTGTCTTGCGCCAATTTGTTATTGGGGTCGATGAGTGCCGCATTGCGATAGGCTTGATACGACCCGCTCTTGTTGCCGTCGAGGAACATCAGCTCGCCGAGCAACAGGTAGGCGTTGAGGGCGTGGTCGTCCAACTCGAGCGCCTTTTCCAGATAACGGTAGGCCTCCACCTTGTCGCGCTCCTTGTGGCTCTTTTTCCACATCTGCAGCTTGCTGCCACCCGCCGAGATGTTGCATTTGATGCTCTCGCGCGAAGTCTTTACGTCGGTCAGGAAGAGTTTGAAATCATTTTCCCAGACGAAATTGCGGGTGAACGTCTTGATGCCGAAAAGCAGTCCGACGACCGCCAGGATGCCGACAGAAAGTTTCTGCAGCGAAGCGTTCTTGGAGGTAGCCAACAAATAGAGCCAATAGCCAATAATCAGCGTAAATCCCATGGATGGAATAAAGACGAAACGTTCATTCATAAACGTGCCCACATTGAAGAGCAAGTTGGAGGTGATGGAGAAGGTGATCACAAAGAACAAGATGCCGTATGCAACGACAGATTTTTTCTTGAGATTCAGGAGTGCATACACCATCAATGCAATGCAGCCAGCGAGAACCACCCATACCAGCGGGTTGGAGAAATCGGTGATGGCGATTTGTTTGGGATAATAGTCGTGCGTAAGCGGATGCGGGAAAAAGAGGAGTTTGAAGTAAATAGCCCACGTGACGAGCACCGTGGCAATCTCCTGCACCTTGGTGGAGTGAACAAAGGGATTGTTGAGGATATTTTTGGTGGTGTCTTCTGGCATAAATCCGCCTAACACCTGACTGCGCACCCACACGAAGAAGACACTGCCGACGACAAGTGGCAGCAGGGTTGTGAGATAATCAATTTTTTTCTTGTTGTCGCTGGAATAGAAAAAGAGCGTGAGGGGCACGACTGCCAGGAAGGTGATGGCGTTTTCCTTGGAGAAAAGGCCGAAAGTGATGGCTAACAGACTAAGTACAAGATACCACCATTTGCGGGTGTCCACATATTGGAGACTGCACCAGAGGGCTGTCATTGCGCCGAGCATCGCGAAAATCTCGTCGCGGCCCTTGGCATTGGCCACCGCCTCGGTATGGATGGGGTGCAGGGCGAAGAGCACCGCCGCCAGAAAAGCCAGCGACTGGAACCATTTGTCGCCCTGGTATTTCCGAAACAATTTGGCAAGCACCTCATACACCAACAGGCAGAGCAGCATGAAGTAAACCACATTCATCAGATGGCTGAACATAGCCAGGAATGAGCCCACAAAGAACTCCTCATGGTCAGGGTTGTGCACATTGTCGAAATCGTGCACATCGCCGATCTGCTCCTTGATTTTCTTGCCGAAGAGCTTGAATTCCAACATAAAAGTCAACTGTGACATCGGGCGGTAACGTCCTCCAACCACGATGGTTTGATCATTTCCGAAATACCCCGTGAACGAGTCTGTGGTAAGGATTTTTTTCACGCTGTCCCAACTACCGTCGAGGGTATACTCGCTTTCCATCATCATCATTCTGTCGTCAAGGGCATAGTCAAGCGACAGGGTGTTGCAATAGAAGAGGGCCACTACGGCGATGAGGATGATTTTGTGGATACGTTTGTTTTTCATAGAATGGCTTTGCGTATTTTCAACAATTTGACAAGCAACGGTTCCAGTTCATCAAGGGGCAACATATTGGCCCCATCGGAAAGGGCGTGTGCAGGATCGGGGTGTGTCTCCATAAAGAGGCCGTCGAAGCCGACCGCTACACCGGCCTTGGCGATGGTCTCGATGAGGTCGGGACGCCCGCCGGTCACGCCCGCGGGCTGGTTGGGCTGCTGCAGCGAGTGGGTGCAGTCGAGCACCACGGGACAGTTGTTGGCTTTCAGTGCCTTGACACCGCGGAAATCCACGATGAGGTCCTGATAGCCGAAGGAGGTGCCGCGTTCGGTCACCATCACGTTGGGATTGCCGGCATCGCGCACCTTCTCCACCGCAAAGCACATCGCTTCCGGGGAGAGGAACTGTCCCTTCTTGATGTTGATGAACTTGCCCGTTTGGGCCGCGGCCACCAGCAGGTCGGTCTGGCGGCACAGGAACGCCGGTATCTGCAGCACGTCGGCCACCTCGGCGGCCCACGATGCTTCGGGCTCTGTGTGGATGTCGGTGACGATGGGCACGTCAAGTGTCTCTTTCACCTTGCGCAGCACGGCCAGCGCCTCCTCGTTGCCGATGCCGGTGAAGGAGTGCAGCGAGGAACGGTTGGCCTTCTTGTAGGAGGCCTTGAACAGGAACGGGATCTCCAGCTCGGAGCATATCGCCTTGATTTCACGTGCGATGCGCAGGGTTATCTCCTCCCCTTCCACCACACAAGGGCCGGCAATGAGGAAGAAGTTGCCGTTGCCGGCAGCCAGTATCTTGCGAATATCTTTTGTCATCTTGATAGATTTGAGGTGCAAAAATACGTTTTTTTTGCTATTAGACATTAGCTGTTAGCCGTTAAAATGGAAACGCTATGTCTCACTCCACGATTGCCAATCCACCCATCGCCGTCTCCTTGTACAAGCTGGGCAGGTCTTTGCCCGTCAGATTCATCGTTTTCACCACCTTGTCGAAGCTGATGAGGTGCTTGCCGTCGGACATCATAGCGAAGAGGTTGGCGTCTAGGGCGCGGAGGGCGGCGAAGGCGTTGCGTTCGATGCAGGGGATCTGCACGAGACCGCAGATGGGGTCGCAGGTAAGCCCGAGGTGGTGCTCCAAGCCCATCTCGGCGGCGTACTCGATCTGTTGTGGTGAGCCGCCGAAGAGCTGGTTGGCGGCGGCAGCGGCCATGGCGCACGCAGAGCCGATTTCGCCTTGGCAGCCCACTTCCGCTCCAGACAGGGAAGCGTTGGTGCGGATGATGTTGCCGAAGAGTCCGGCTGTGGCCATCGCCTTCAGGATGAACTTGTCGCTATAGTCGTGGTTGTGTTTGAGGTGATAGAGCACCGCCGGAAGCACGCCCGACGAACCGCAGGTGGGCGCGGTGACGATCTTGCCGCCCGAGGCGTTCTCCTCCGCCGTAGCCAGGGCGTAGGCCGACACGAGACAGCGGCCTTGCAACGAGGCCTTGTAGCTGCGCGCCTTCACGTAATACTGCGTGGCTTTTCGCTTGACGTACAGCCCGCCTGGCAGCACCCCGTCGTTCTGCAACCCTTTCTCGATGGTTGACTGCATCACCTTCCAACGCTCCTCCAAGAAATCCCAGAGGTCGATGTCCTCGTGCTTTTCCACGTATTCCCAGAAGTTCATGCCGTATTTTTCGACTAACTTCACGATTTCCGACATGCTGTTCTCCTCATAGCGCTCCTCGTGGTCCATCACGGAGTGTTCGTCCGCTATCTCGCCGCCGCCGATGCTGTAGATTTTCCATTGGTCGGTCACCTCCTCGCCCTTGAGCGATTCGAAGAGCATGGCGTTGGTGTGAAACTCGTGCTGGATCTCGGGTTTCCAGACGATTTCGGTGGGCTTTGGCGAAAGGGCGTCGATGATGGTCTTGTCGGTGAAGTGGCCCTTGCCGGTAGCTGCGAGACTGCCGTAGAGGGTCACGCGGTAGCCGCTTGCGTCGGGGGTTCTCTCTTTGAAGATTTCAGCCGCGCGGTGCGGTCCCATGGTGTGGCTGCTGGACGGTCCGTAGCCTATTTTGAAGATTTTCTTGATGGATTCCATTGTTTGGGGTTAAAGGGTTAGAAGGTTATTTCCAAAATTCCACCCATTTCCTCTCTTTTTCGCTGAACCCGTCCATTTCGCCTTTGTATTTCGGGTTCACGATGTACCATTCGGTGGATTCGAAATATTTCCGTAACGACTTGTCCTTGAATTTGTAGCCGCGATAGGCGAAGGGCAGGTTCTTGAGAATGCGGCGTTGCTCGGGGGTGAATTGCGGGACCTTTTCGAAGTATCCAGATATGAAGGCGGTGTCGAGGGAGAAATACTGGGTTTTTATCCCCTTGATGAGTTTCTCCTCTTCGGAGATGCTCTGCCCGTTATTCCAGTCACTCCACATATACATGATCAGATCATCCTTCGCCACGTGCAATTCCCCGTCAGGATGGAAGTTCTTCTTGTGGAAGCTGACGCCGTCCTTCTGGATATGGAAAATTACCCCGTTTTTCACGGTGTCCCAAGTTTGCCAGTCGCAATTCATGGCCATGCCGAGCCCGTTGATGGTCCAGTCGGTGGATTTTTCGAAAAAAGTCTGTTTGATGCGGAACGACTCACGGTCACCCATGTTGATGTTCAACGTGAAGTCGTCGATTTGGTGGTTGGCCCAGCGGTTGGCCGCCGTCAGGACGTACGGGAAATGAAATTCCTCGCCTACGGAGAAGGAAAGATCGTATTCGTAGGTGTGCTGGACGATGTTCAGTCCGGGACGGAATTTTGCCTTGAAGTGATAGACGTAGTCGAAGGGGTAAGCCATGTAATCCCACGATTTCAGGGAGTCTCCGCACTGCTTCTTCGACCAGTCCTTGAACTGTCCATTGGTGTAATAGGGAGGTATGATGTACCTGTCGTTCTCGTCGTATGATCCTCTCATCACGTGCGCAATCTCATAGTGAAGTGGTTGGCCGTTCACCACCACCTTGAAGTTCCGCATGTGTGGGTGGTCGGGGAACAGCGCTATGGGGTCGCGGCCACTGTTGTAAGGCGACTCGGCCTCGAACCCGACCAGCAGCTCCTTCTCGCCCACGGGGTTGAAGAACTCGTAATAGACGGTCACCTCGATATGGTCGCCCACCCGGTTGATGGTCAGCACCTCCTTCTTCACGCTGATGTCGGTCTCCGTGATGGGGATCAGCTGGTTGCCGGAAGCGTAGAACACGCCATCGTTGGCGGTTGCAAAAAATGCTGACAGACAGCAGAATAATAGGATTGCAATCTTTTTCATCATCATTGAATATTAGACTGCGAAGATACATTTTTTTAATTTCCACGTATCTCGCGTATCTGCACGGATTTTTGACGTTCCAGCGCGGCTTAGCTTCTCAACCATATTACAGTTTCGCCCTCGTTCAGGAATGACGGGGCAACCTCCACCACTCGTGGGGCGCGGAATCTGCGGATGGCCTCTTTCAAGGCGGAACCACGGTTGTAACCGTGAATCACTACGATCTTCTCTGTTCCGCGCGGGGCACGTGCCACCCGCTCGCGCAGAAGCTCCAGCGCGTCCTCCACGTACATACCGTGGATGTCAATGCGTATGGTATGGTTGGTAGTAGGCATAAGTTGGTTTTTGTTGGTTGGTTTAGAGCCTCACTCGTTAAGATGCTTTACCAAAAATTCACGCATCGTCTCTGTAGAGACATCATACATCGGACTCTTTTGCGAAAAGTCGTTGTCAAAAGGAATCCGGTTGGTTGAAAGCATTATCATCAAGGACTTGGAAGAGAGTTTATGTCCGGAATATTTCACAGCCGCTTCGATACCCTCACGTAGGGAGTGCCCGGCTTTCACAATAGAGTAAATATCATAGTAGTCTCTGTATTTAAGCCTGCGAAGCATCACTTCCATCTTCATGGCAAGGATGGCAGGTATATCGGCTATATATATATTTCCTTGATATTCAATTCTTTGGTTGACAGGGGAATAATTGTTGCTTACAAAAAAAGAGAGTTTCACCCCATTGACCACAAAAGCGACTTGGTCAAAACCGAGGATGTCACGATGTTGTATTTCGCCAACCTTTTCTTGGATCTCTTTCTCAATCGTAGGCCAGTCCACCTCGGGCTTCTCCGCTTTGGAGATTCGCCACAGCATAAAATCCA
>DBYW01000026.1:68376-68649 GCA_002311645.1 Bacteroidales bacterium UBA1176 | reverse complement strand
GCCGTACCGCCGCACAAAGTGTAGGGTTTGATGCATTCCAGTTGTGACACGTTGTCGATGATGGCTTCAATGTTCGGGGTTAATCCTTTACGCATAGTGAGTTATTTTTTTCAGATGTGACATTTCCTGGCGGTGGAGGAACGCTTCAGGTTTTTTGATGTGGAAGAAGACGAGCGCGATCATCACATTCAGGTCGAAAAGGTACTCCCCTTGGACGGCCATATTCTCACGCCATACTTTTTGAATGTATTTTTTAGGGAAAAGTTCGAATAA
>DBYW01000026.1:67885-68242 GCA_002311645.1 Bacteroidales bacterium UBA1176 | reverse complement strand
GGATTTTGTATTCGTTCTGGATTTTCAGGATTTTGCCTTCGGGAAGAGCAAACAGAGATTCGATTTTCAGGGACAATGGAAGCGTTATTTCTCTTTGGTCAAGCACAATATAGCTCAGCATCTGACGTGAGATACCCAATTCCCTTGCCAACGCCGACTGGTTGTAATGGTCTCTNNTTTGCGATATCATCCATGTCGAGATGCACAAACACTTTTTCGATCAGCAATTCATCAGGCAGATTGTTTGCCGTGACATTGTCGTAAGACCAGAAAGCGTGCGCCTGCTCCAGTCTCTCGAACAACTCTCTTCTTAGACTCTCCTTGTATTGCTGGATTTTGTATTCGTTCTGGATTTTC
>DBYW01000026.1:65119-67707 GCA_002311645.1 Bacteroidales bacterium UBA1176 | reverse complement strand
CGTGCAAAAATACAAAAAATGTCAACAAATGGGTTGACAAAATAATCCATTTTTTTCTTAAGGCTATTCTTCCTTTTTCCATTGCCCTTCCACAAAATAGTATCTCCCCGGCGGCAGCATCGCGGCGGAGAGGATGACGTCGCGGCGCCAAAACTTGTCGGATATGGTGATATCGTGCCAGCCCTCCTTGGACTCGCAAATGGCAGTGTCGGTGTGATTGTCGATGACAATGGAAGGATACCTTGGCTTGTTGTTCATCAAAAAGATCTCCCGAGACCAAGCCGCGAGACTGTCTGTGTATAAGTCGCTTACTAATTGGGCGGTTTCCGAACTTACCATGGTGTCAAAAAGAACTTCCAATCTCATACAGTTGTCTCCGCTTAATTCGCAATGCCAGGGCCCTTTGTCGCCCGAGGATCTCGATACCCAAGACGGTTGGAAATAACGATTCGGGTATTCTTGCTTGAATTCTTTCGTCAGTCTTCTGCACAATTCCCTTTGCTGGTTCAACACAGCTGTGTCCTGGTGTTCCACGGCGTAACAAAGTCTGTTAGCTATGCTTGTCAGTCTTGCGGTGCGTCCTCCTTGTGGTACCCATACCGAAGCGAGTTGTCCCCAATAGTTGAAATAATGGGTGGTGCCGTCATTACCAAGAATCAAACTCTGGAGGTGAGTGGCTGTCTTGGTGGCATGTTCAAACAGCTCGGCTATACATTGGGATTGTTCTTCGGAAATATGCAGGGTGAATCGGTCGACAGGGTTTGTGTTGAACCTGTTTACCAGTGATTGTATTTGTTTTTGCTGCTCTTTGTCGCGTTTGCGGAAATCCTTTGCTTGGGCATAATCAACCGCCGTTATGTAATACCAAACGCTTTCTTTCGCTTTGTTCAAAATCAACTGATTCTTGCCAACTATAAGGGCATATTCCGGGGAAAAGCTCGGGGCACAGAGGTAGTAAGTGGTGTATCTTGCCATCCATGTTGCGCTTCTATTTTCTATATTTTCGTCGGCAACTAACAGACGGAATAACGTTTCGTTTCCGTTCTCATAATAATCATATATCCCGTATGACTCAGGAGTGAGGAAGTCCTGAGCCTTGCTGCACAACGCAACGGCCAGGAACGCGAGAATCAGGGTAATTTTGCGTATGGTCATCATAGTCCGGTTGTTTTACGCCGCGAAGATACATTTTTTTATCTCCGCGTATTATTCGTATGCATTATTTTTCTATTTTTGCTGGATAGTTTTGAAATCACTAAATCGTAAAAATACATGAAAAAGACAATGCTGTGGATGGCTTGCGGTGTTGCGGTGGCGATGCTCTTCTCGTGCTCCATAACCCGAAACAGCGCAAAAATGAGCGGATTGAACCGGCTTCCGCCGCCTTCGGAACTCTTTGCCACCCTCGACAGCATTGTGAACGAGGGATGGCAACTCTACTATTCGGAACGCGTGAATTGGATTGCCTCAGACCTCGTTCTGGAAAAATTCGACATGGACGCGATTGGCGGATCGGTGACTTGGAAACCGAACGACAGTGTCTGGGCGGCAGTCTTTTATGATAGTGGCGCTAAAAACTGTATTTTCGAATACCGCTACAATTTTGTTTCGAATCAGGAGGAATCCATGGATGTGCCACGCCCGATCTCGTCTTTGGAACAGACCGAGATAAATCGGAAAAAGCGGATGATTGAGCAGGCGGTGGACAGGTATGCCGACAGCCTCTATTTCGCCAACCAGTCGTTCGGCTCCCCGAATATTGACATTGTCCGTATCAACAGCAAGCTGACGCGGCTCTATTTTCTGCAGGGCACTATCAAGCCCGACGTCATTCCATTCGGCAACGACTATTCGATAGACTTTGACGAAAAACTGGAACCGGTGGCTTTTCGCAAGTACCATCGTTCGCTTATCGCAACGCAGACGAAAACTGAAGATGGTGGAAAAGTCGAGACCATTATGCACTCGCACCTGAAAGACAATCCGTTTATCACCCCGACAGACATCTGCAACTTCCTGCTCTACCGCCCGGAAGACTTGACTATGTTCTTCGTGTACAGCACGGCCTACAAGTGCAAGTTCGCCTATTCATATTCCTTGAATCAGATTATCACCGTCACAGATTGACCGCGGGTACCACAATATGACATACCTGCAATTCCCTCTGTTCCCTATTGCCTTTTGCCTTAAAAAATAAACTACAATGATCAAAAACAAGCAAGACATCCGAATTGAAATCGTTGAAAACAGCGGCAACATTGAAGGCCGTATCAGCAAGGACATCATCCTCACGCCGGCGGAGATGCTGGAGCGCGCCTCGATGTTCAACATCATCACCCTTCCATCCGGCAGCCGGATCAAGGAGCACCCGCACATCGAGGATGCCGAGATCTACTACATCCTGGAAGGGGAGGCGGAAGTCACCGACAATGACCGGACCGCCATTATGCGCGCCGGCGACGTGATGTTCACCGGCAACGGCGCCCGTCACAGCATCGCCAACCACAGCGGCAAGGACGTGCGGTTTCTCGCTTGTATTTTGAGGATGTAATAATATTAAAGAATATTCCTTAAGCAGCCCCGAAGGG
>DBYW01000026.1:62977-65111 GCA_002311645.1 Bacteroidales bacterium UBA1176 | reverse complement strand
CGAAGCGCTAATAACCCCACACAAGGCGAAGCCGCAGTGTGGGGACATCAAAAAACACACAGATATGAAGAAAAACCTCCTCACAACCCTCCTCCTCCTTGTCGCAACCCTCTTCCCCGCCGCGGCCTGCACCAACCTGATCGTCGGCAAGAAAGCTTCTGCTGACGGCAGCGTGATGTGCACCTACAACTGCGACGGCTTCGGATTCTCCGGGTCACTGTTTCACAGTCCGGCCGGACGCCACGCCCCGGGCGAGCAAATTGCCATCCACGGGTGGGGACCCGCGCACGAAGGGCAGTTCGTGAAGCAAGTCGAGTACACCTACAACGTCGTCGGCTTGATGAACGAGAAGCAGCTGACCATCGTGGAGACCACCTTCGACGGGCGTTTGGAACTGCAGAACCGCGAGGGACTACTTGACTATTTCTCCCTGATGCGGCTCGCGCTGCAACGCGCTGCCAACGCCCGCGAGGCCATCAAGTGCATGGCCGAGCTGGTGGAGGAGTACGGCTATAACAGCAGCGGCGAGAGCATCACCATCTGCGACCCCAACGAGGCGTGGATCATGGAGATTATCGGCAAGGGGAAGGATAGGAAAGGCGCCGTCTGGGTCGCCCTGCGCATCCCCGACGACTGCATCTGCGCCCACGCCAATTTGAGCCGTATTAGGCAGTTCCCGCAGGAACCCCAAAATTTTTCGCCCAAAATACCCCACAAATCTCTTAGCAGCAAGCACCTCCAATACATTACCCGTCCCGAGGTCGAGTGCGTCTATGCCGCCGACGTCATCGAGTTCGCCCGCGAGAAGGGGTACTTCAGCGGCAAGGATGCGGACTTCTCCTTCCGCGACGCTTACTGTCCCATCGATTTCGAGAACGTGCGCTACGCCGATGCCCGCGTGTGGAGCTTCTTCCGGCACCACTACGATGAGGCGGAGATGGACAAGTACCTGCCGTATCTTAACGGCGACTTCGACAAGTGTGACCATCTGCCGCTGTGGATCAAGCCCGATGCGCCGCTGTCGCTCCGGGATTTGCAGGAGGACATGCGCGACCATTTCGAGAACACGCCGTTAGACATGACCGCTGACATGACCGCCGGTCCGTGGGGAATGCCTATCCGGCCGCTGCCGATGCACTTCCGCGATACCGCTGGCGTGAGCTACTTCCGTGAGCGGCCCATCGCCACGCAGCAGAGCGGCTTCACGATGACCTGCCAGATGCGCTCGTGGCTGCCCGACGACGTGGGCGGCGTCACCTGGTTCAACTGCGACGACGCCGACATGGTGGCCTATGTGCCGCTCTACTGCTGCATCACGCAGGTTCCCGACTGCTTCCGTCCCGAGAACAACCCCCGCACGGAATTCAGCTTCGAATCGGCCTTCTGGATGAACAACTGGGTCGCCAACATGGTCTATCCGCGCTATTCGATGATGATCGAAGACCTCCGCAAGGCCCAGTGCGAGTTGGAGGACTACTACTTCGCCGACCAGGACAGCGTGCAGAAGGCCATCGAGACGATGACTCCCGCCGATCGTCGCGACTACCTCAACAAGAAAAGCATCGCTTATGCTTACAAGATGATGAAAAGGTGGGATAAGTTGGCCAAATATCTGATTGTCAGGTATAACGACCAAGTGGTACGCAAGGTTGACAAAGACGGAAACTTCCAGCGTTGGGGTTACGACACCCCAGGTTATGATATCCAGTTCATCAATGCCATTGGCCCCTCTACCGGCGATAGATATCGTTTGAAAGAGGTGATTGAACGGAGAGAGAGATAAAAACAGGTGCGGCAGACATCCTGCCACACCTCGTATGTTTTATTTGCGTGGAGACGTTTCATGAAACGTCTCTACTGATCACTATTTTCTGTGGCGTTTCTTTCTCGCCAGCTCGTTGGGTTCCAACGCCATCTGCTCGCCGTGGAGGAGGGAGGCCACACCTTCGACGTGCTTCTTGTCGGGCAGCGGGCTGCAGGTGTTCTCCTGATAGTCCTCAGGTTCGGTGTAGGTGGTGATGACGCCTTCGTAGTTGCGAAGGATCACCTTGTGCGGGCTTTGGGAGATGACGTACTGAGGCATCACCGGAATCTTGCCGCCGCCGCCGGGAGCGTCCACCACGAAGGTCGGCAC
>DBYW01000026.1:0-62933 GCA_002311645.1 Bacteroidales bacterium UBA1176 | reverse complement strand
ACGGGCGTGCGGAAATGCTCCAGACCCATAGAGAGGTCGCATTGGTAGATGTAGTACGGACGCACGCGCATACGCACGAGGTCGTGTACGAGCTGCTTCATAATCTCGGTGTCGTCGTTCACGCCGCGCAACAGCACGGTCTGGTTGCCGAGCGGGATGCCGGCGTCGGCAAGACGTGCACAAGCGGCCATAGACTCTTCCGTCACCTCATTGGGGTGGTTGAAGTGAGTGTTGAGCCAAATCGGATGATATTTCTTCAACATATTCACCAAGTCGTCAGTGATACGCTGCGGGCAGACCACAGGGGTGCGGGAGCCGAGACGGATGATCTCCACGTGCGGGATAGCGCGCAGGCGTTGGATGATGGATTCGAGCATCTTGTCGCCCACCATCAAGGCGTCGCCGCCGGAAAGGAGCACGTCGCGCACTTGCGGGGTACGTGCGATGTAGTCAATGGCGGCCTGGATGCGGTCCTGTGTGGACTCGCAGTCGTGCTGGCCGGCGAAACGTCTGCGGGTGCAGTGACGGCAGTACATCGAGCACATATCGGTGATGAGGAACAACACTCTGTCGGGATAGCGGTGGGTGAGGCCGGGAACCGGGGAGTCCTCATCCTCGTGCAGCGGGTCGAGCAGGTCGGCCGGCGACTGGTGCACCTCAGCGCCTGTCGGAATCGCCTGACGGCGGATCGGGCAGTGCGGGTTGTTCGGGTCAATCAGGCTCAGATAGTAGGGCGTGATGGCCATACGGAGCGTCTGCAGCGATTTCTTCACGCCTTCCTCCTCCTCGGGAGTAAGTTCGATATATTTCTTCAGTTCTTCGAGGGTCTCGACTCTGTTGCGGACCTGCCATCTCCAATCGTTCCATTCAGCATCGGCAACGTTGGGGAACAATTCTTTTCTTCTACTTGGCATATTTATCTGATATTATTGGTTTTTGAGTTTTTCTTAGCGGCTGCAAACATACACTTTTTATTTGAAACAGCGGGAAAAAAATTAGTTTTACCGTTTATACGCTTTGTCGAAATCCAATCTCGCGACGAGCGACCTTCCGAGGGTTACTTCATCGGCATACTCCAGTTCCTCCCCCACCCCGATGCCGCGTGCGATGGTGGTGATAAGGGACACTTTTTCCTTCACATTTTTATAGATGAAGAAGTTGGTGGTGTCGCCCTCCACGGTGGCGGGCAGAGCGAGGATGAGTTCGCGCACCTCTTGTCGCTCCACACGGTCGAACAGTTCCTGCAGGCGCAGCTGGCGGATGCCCACGCCCTCCATGGGAGAGATAACGCCGCCCAGCACATGGTATAGGCCGTTGAACTGTCCTGTGTTCTCGATGGCGATGACGTCGCGGATGTCCTGCACCACGCAGATAACGGCGGCATCGCGTTTGGGGTTGGCGCAGATGTCGCAGATTTCGTGGTCGGAGATGTTGTAGCACACCTTGCAGGAGCAGATGTCGGACTTCAGCTTGGAGATGCGGTCGGTGAGGAGCTGCACGTCCTCGGGTTCGGTCTTGATGAGATGGAGGGCGAGCCGCAGGGCGGTGCGCTTGCCCACGCCCGGCAGCTTGGCGATCTCGTTCACCGCGTTCTCAAGATTCTGGGAGTAAAGGGATAGCATAGGTTTTGGCTTTGAGGCCGCAAAATTACAAAAATAATGCGTCTTCCTATCATTGTATAAAGAAAAATCGTATTTTTGCGCAGAAAAAAACAACAATGATCAGGAAAGAAATAGTGGCAAAGGCCAAGGAGGCCATCCGGTCCATCGAGCCGGATGCGGAGATTATCCTGTTTGGCAGCGAGGCACGGGGTGATGCCCGACCCGACAGCGACATCGATTTGCTCGTCCTGCTTTCGGGCGATAAGAAATCCATTGATCGTGAAATGGAAATCTGCGGTCAAATGATGTTGCTCGAAATACAAACGGGCATCAGCGTTAGCCCAAAGATATATTTGAAGAAGGATTGGAACAACCGTCCTTTCGTCACACCTTTTTATCTTAATGTCATGAGGGAGGGCATAGCATTATGACACCACAATGGGATAACGAGAGCAGAGATGCCTTAATCGCTTATCGCATGAATCGTGCAGATGAAACGTTGCGAGAGGCGGACTTAATGATTAATGAACATCTTTATCATGGAGCAATTAACAGATTGTATTATGCCTGTTACTATGCTTCTATTGCCATTCTGCTGAAGAAGGGTATTCAAACACAAACCCATTCCGGTGTGAAAACAATGATTGGGCTACACTTGGTTTCCAAAGGCCTGATCCCCATCGAAACGGGAAGAACTTTCGCAACACTTTTTGAAAGGAGACAAAGTGGGGATTACGATGATTTTGTCTTTTGCGACCAAGACGAAGCTAACGAATTGAGGACTAAAGCTATATCCTATATTGACTGTATAAAATCCCTGTTGTCTGAACAAGACAAATAATTAATTTTCACCCCCCTATTTTTTCACCAAACCCCTATAGCGTATAGAGACAGAACAGACTTTTTAACATATTGACATAGAGCGTTTTTCAAAAGACAAAGCATAATAAAGAATGAACATAAAAAAACTCATCAGCCATCATTTTGAAAGTGTTCCGGTGCCCGAGATTTTCACATTTGATGCGGAGAGCATCAATGCCGAATGCAATGCATTAATTGCTGAATTCTTGAAAATCAACGACATAGAGCTCTCTATTGTTCAGTCTTTCAACTATTGCTTATATGAGGTTCTGGATAATGTTTTGACACATTCGGGCAAGATGTCGGGAGTTTTGGTTTCCCGATATTCTGCAGAAAAGAAACAAATACAGGTTTTGGTGGCTGATGATGGAATGGGCATACACAAATCGTTGATAGAAAATGATTTATATAGAAATTTAACTGAGAAAGAAGCATTGCAGCATGTAATTCTGGACAAAGTGACAGACGGAAAAGGTATGGGATTTGGGTTATACACAACAAAAAATTTGATTACTTTTGCCGGCGGGTTGTTAATTATCGCATCTGGAGAGCATCAGTTGAAGTATGATGGTCTGCAAAGTACTGTTAGTGAGATTGAGCGAGTGGACGGAACGGTAGTTTTCATGGCAGTAAACACAAATCGAGAGATCGATGCCAACGACGTAGTTGACAACAGAACGGATTGTGCAGCGGATTTCAACGAGACATTTTTAGAGGATGATGATTTAGATAATTTATGGTAAGATAAAAGTATGACAACATTTACATTCAAAGATTACGGGAATCAGCTCGGCACCCGGGTTCTGGGGGCCAAGGTTAGGGAGGATTTATTGTCTGTGATGGAAAAGGACAGCAAAGTGGTGCTTGATTTCAGTGGCGTGGACGTGGTGGCAAACGCCTTCGCCGACGAATGCATCGCCAAACTGTTGCTCGTCATGCCCCTTTCTGAATTGAAAGACAGAACAACCTTCGCCGGCCTGAACGACATGGCGAAGATGAACATCGCCCTTGCCCTGAAACGGAGACAACTGGCACTCTCTGCCAATTAAAATAGATTATTAACCCCATTTTTTCACCAAACCCCAAAAAACACCCATAAGAAGAATTGAAATTATAACATATTGAAATAAAGCGTTTTCGCTTTTCTTAGCATCGTTGGAATCTCGACAATTTCGATATGTAGTACATAAGAAAGCAGAAACGCTCACGGTAAAAATCCGTGGGCTTTTTGTTTGTACTACAGGTTGTCGAGAACCTCAACGATAGACAGAAAGTTCCACGGTTTTTTAAGTTTGGAATAAAAGAGCGAAAACTGATAATTAATAACTGAAATTCAATTAATACGACAATAAAGAAAGAAGATTATGAAAAAGATTTACCTATGGAGCATTCTAATACTCCACACAATGCCATTTATGTATCAGCACGTAGAAGCACAAAACGTCTCGGTATGGGACGGTTACGCTGCGATATGGACACACGGCAGCGGAACAGAGACTGATCCTTACCTCATTGAGACAGCGCAGAACTTGGCTTGGATCTCAGAGATGGTGAACAATGGCATAACCACCTATAGCGGTGTGTGTTTCAAACTCACCTCCGACCTTGATATGAACAACATTGCGTGGATACCCATAGGAAACAGTTATACAAATCTTTTTTGCGGCAAACTAGATGGCGACAACCATTTTATTGATAACATCTCCATTACAAGCAACTATGGTTACAACGGACTCTTTGGCATAACTGGTGATGGCTTTCGATGTGAAAATCTCGGCGTAAATACAAAAACTTCGTCAGGGTCTTATTGTGGTGGTGTGGTTGGAAGAATTATGGGTACTAACACTGTTTTACTACATTGCTATAACGCGGGAACACTTTATGGTTTAAGGGCCGGTGGTATCGTTGGAGAAATCAACTCGGGTAGTAATACTCTAATTGTTTCCTGTTATAATACAGGAAACGTGTCATCGTACTATTATTCTGGCGGAATTGTGGGTTCCAACGAAGGCAATCTTGATATTTATTATTGCTATAACACCGGAATCGTTCAATCTATCCCTCTTAGTTCATCTGGAACTGTTTTATATTCTGGCGGGATTATCGGTTGTGGTCGTACTACTATTTATAGTTGCTACAATAGTGGAAATATTATATCCTCAGATAATTCTGGTGGAATTGCCGGAAGTATCTCCTCGTCTAATGCTTGTGGGTATATTTATAATAGTTATAATACGGGCACTCTTTCCGGAATCCGTTGTAAAGGAATATATAGCGACGGTTGTTGCAACGTTATAAATTGCTACTATCTAGAGACCTGCGGGGCCAATATGCCCGATGGCAGCACTCCTAAAACGGAGGCATCAATGAAGTCGGCCTCATTCCCTTTTTTGCTAAACTCCGATAGTATTGTTTATGTGATGGACGGAACACCCAACATTAACAATGGGTATCCGATATTTGGCAACACCGTTTATACACTCACGCAAAACGCCGATTCTATTTCCTTTACAGAAGCAACTCTACACGGCATCTATATGGGAAATGTGGATTCTATAGGGTTTGATTATAAGGACAGTTTATCCACAAACTATATCAGAGTTTATGTCCCAAGTAATAATCCTGCCACGTATCACCTCAACGGTTTGCAAAGTGGCATCACCTACAAATATCGGTTTTTTGTTCAAAAAAATGGAATTACCTACTATGGAAACAACAACTCTTTTACCACTCTTGCCTGTGACTTGCAGGCCACAATCATTCAATCGGCAGCAAATATATGTATTGGGGATAGTGTCACATTCACTGCAACAGTCAGTTCTAACCTATCAAATATTTTCAGTTACCAATGGAGCAACGGTGACACCAGCAATACTATCCGAGTAAGCGATAACAACACCTACACCGTTACAATAAATGACACGAATGGTTGTTCTACCCTCGCCAGCGCCTCGGTTTCCGTGAACCCAACCTACAACATCCCGCTCACGCACAGCATCTGCCAGGGCGAGAGCTACAACTTCTACGGACAGAACCTCACCACGGCAGGCACCTATACGCACACGCTGCAAACCGTAAACGGTTGCGACAGTGTGCTGACACTCACCTTTACCGTGAGACCTGTGCCCACGCCCACCATCTCTGGCAACACTACCCTCTGTCAGGGCCAAAGCACTACCCTCACGGCCAATGGCGGTGTCTCCTACCTCTGGAGCGATGCCAGCACCAACAGCAGCATCAGCGTGAGCCAGAGCGGTATCTATACCGTAACCGCCACCAACGCAGAAGGTTGTTCCGCCACGACGAACGTTACCGTGACGGTGAACCCGCTGCCTACCATCTCGATTAGTGGCAACACGACGCTCTGTGCAGGCAACAGCACCACCTTGACCGCTTCTGGCGCGGACAGCTACAGCTGGTCCACGGGCGACAATACGGCATCGGTCAGCATCAGCGCATTCGGCGTTTACCTCGTCACCGGCACCTCCACGGCAGGCTGCAGCAACACGGCCAACGTGACAGTTCTCGTGTCACAACCGCCTGTCATCACCATCTCCGGCGAGACGGACATCTGTGCGGGTGAGAGCACAACCCTCACGGCCTATGGCGGAGAGACCTACCTCTGGAGCGACGGCACCACGGCCAACACCCTCACTGTGGGTATGGCCGGCACTTACCAGGTGATCGGATACAACGCCGCCGGGTGCAACGCAATGGCCTCCGCAACGGTCAATGTGTGGCAACCCGCCACCTCTGAGTTCTCCATCGAATGCCCCGACTCCTGCTATATCTGGAACGGAGAATCCTATTGCCAGTCCGGCGACTACATCAAAAACCTCCAGACCATCCACGGCTGCGACAGCGTGGTGACCCTGCACCTCACCATCACCGTCGGCATCGACAACCACGATCTAGCCGCGTCTATGTCGGTCTATCCCAACCCGACGAACGGCATCGTCAATGTTCAATTCACCAATCACAATTCACCCATCACCCATATTCACGTGTTTGATGCATACGGGAAATTGGTGGGTGTAGAGACGTTTCATGAAACGTCTCTACAGGCGGGCGGACCCGGGTCATCCGCGCAAACCGCACAAATCGACCTCTCCCCATTCGCCCCCGGCGTTTATTTCGTCAAGGCCGTGGCCAATGGCAATGTGATGGGTGTTCGCAAAGTTGTGAAACAATAATCCCACACCTCCAAAAACATCAAAGGACGCGAGATTACAACTTCGCGTCCTTTTGTTTTTTTCAAACATTTACGAGAACACCTTCATCAAGGCCTCTGTCACCGTTGGTTTCACCTGACATTTGCCCTCCTTTTGAACGAGTTGTTTTTATTGATTCTATTTTTCCATCGTTCAAAATATTATACCGCTGCAAAAACACATATTTTTGTAACATATTGATTATCAATCATATTTAACAATTATTGGTTAAAAACAATATCAATAGAGACGTTTCATGAAATACCCGTAGAGACGTTTCATGAAACGTCTCTTCAATATTCCGATTTCATCGTGAACCTTTTTATGTTTTCGCAATTTTTATTATTTTTGCGCTTTCTTAGTGCGAATGTCCGTATGATTAACGTAACCACTAAAATCCACGACAAGTTCTCCATCGAGTTCAAGGTCGGCTTCGCCGGCAGCGAGCAAGACAGCGTGAACGACTTCACGGTCAACTCGTGGATTTTCGTGCCCTACAGCTTGGACATCAACCCCGCCACCTACGGCAAGGAGCAGTTCTACCGCGACGTGAAGTCGAACGTGCGCCTGATCACGCCCAGCTACCGCCTGTCAGAGATGGTTGAGGGAGAATCCTCCCCGCTGCACAACGTGCAAGAATTGCTGCAGAAGTATCTCGAGCAGCCCACCGAGACCAACCTCAGCGAGTACAACTTCCACGTCCGCCTGTTTGCCGCCATTTTCAAGAGCGCCCTGCGCAACGAGGTAGCCGATCTAATCTTCCTGCAAGATCAACACCGGCTGACAGATGGCTGCCGTCTGTTGGAGTCGCATATCACCCAAGTATTGGAGCAATACCGGGCCATCCGCACGGTCAACACACCTCGTCCGGAGGTGGATGTATATGCTTATGCCGACGAGTTCTTGAGTCACCTGACCGACGTGCAAGTCAACAAGCTGCTGCAGCACCTCCGTCAATTTTCCTCCAATGAGACCGGCACCGCGCAGTCCCTTCTCACAGACCTATTGTTGCACGAACGCGCCTACAAAACCCAACAGGGCTACAGTCACTTGGAGGAGGGCGATGACAACGGCAACCGCGAATTGGTACTGCGCCACAGTCTGCTGAAAAAGAACATCGAGAGCGCTCTTTACCTGAAGGCCGCCGCAGAGCCCGACAGTCAGGCTGCCCAACAGCTTTTCTTCGGCATTGCCGCCGGCATCGCCATGTTCATCTACGTGCTCATCACCCTGCCCCTCCAAGCCTATTTGGGCAACTATCCGCTGCTCATCTTGGTAATTTTGGTTGTTTCCTACATCCTCAAAGACCGCATCAAGGAATTTTTCCGCGGGCGCTTTGCCTACCGGCTCAAGGACAAGTATTTCGACAACAAGACCCTCATCCGCTTCAAGGGCACAGAGATGGGCTGGATGAAGGAGGGTGTGGACTACATCGACGAGAGCAAGACTCCCGAAAAGGTGCTGTCACTTCGTCATCGCTCCGGCATGGAAGCCGACAACTCGCTCTTGGGCGAGCAGACCCTGCTCTACCGCAAGCAGGTCCATATTGACAACGAGCAACTGCGCAAGCACAATCGATACGGTTTTTCCGGCATCCACGATATCATGCGCCTGCACATCCAACACTTCACTTTAAAGATGGATGACCCCGACTTGGCCTTGGGCACCGTCAACCGCCACGGAGAGCCTGCCACCATCCACACCCAGCGCATCTACCCGTTATACATTGTATTACAGTTCACACACGACGAGCAGACAGAATATCGGTCGTTCCGCATCACATCCACACGCAACGGTATCGTGGAATGCATCGAGACAACATCATAAACTATAGACAATCAACAAATCAATTATTAACCTTTAACACTTAAAACAATGGATTTAGAAGGAAGAAGAGAAAGTACCAACGTCGAAGACCGACGGGGAAAAAGAGCAGCCGGCGTCAGCTTGGGCATCGGCGGCACCATCATCGTGGGGCTCATCGCCCTCCTGATGGGGCGTAACCCCTCTGAAGTGCTGCAAACTGTGAACAAAGCCAATGGGGGCAGCCAAACTGAGAGCAACTACACACCGACTGCCGAAGAAGAGGAACTGGCCTCGTTCACCAAGAAAATCTTAGCCAGCACCGAGGACGTCTGGAGCGCGCAATTCAAAAAGATCGGCCAACAGTATGTTCCGCCCAAATTGGTGATGTTCACCGACCAGGTGCAGTCGGCTTGCGGCAACGCCACCGCCGCTGTCGGTCCCTTCTACTGCTCTGCCGACCAAACGGTCTACATCGACCTGTCGTTCTTCTCCACCATGCGCCAGTCGTTGGGCGCTGACGGCGACTTCGCCTACGCATACGTCATCGCGCACGAGGTGGGGCACCACGTGCAGAACCTGCGCGGAACCCTCTCACAAGCCCACCAGAAGATGGCCCAAGTCAGTGAAAAAGAGAGCAATCAAATCAGCGTGCGCACCGAGCTGCAGGCCGACTATTACGCCGGCGTTTGGGCGCACCACGAGAACCAGATGTTCGGATCCCTCGAGGACGGAGACTTGGAGGAAGCCATCAACACCGCCTCCGTCATCGGCGACGACTACCTTCAGAAAAAGGCGCGCGGCTATGCGACTCCCGAGTCGTTCAACCACGGCACCTCCCAACAACGCATGAGATGGCTCAAGAAGGGCTTCACCACCGGTGACATCAACGGTGGCACAACCTTCCAAGGCAACTACAGCGACCTGTAATCCACATCCGCAATCTAACCCAACAAAGAAAGCCCGATGAACAGATGTTCGCCGGGCTTTCTTGTTATTCAAAGATTCACGAGAGCTTTTTATGCCTTGTCGGGAACAATGCGGGTTCCGCACGCGGGGTCGCCCAAACGGCCGGCCTCGGTAATGATGCAGGTATGGCCCGTCTTCTCCACGAACATAATGGCAGCACGCATCTTGGGCGCCATAGAGCCTTCGGTGAATTGTTTCTCTTCCAAGTATTGTTTGGCTTCTGAAACCGTAATCACATTGAGGGCTTTCTCGTCAGGTTTGCGGAAATTGATATAGACTTTGGGCACGTCGGTGAGGATGTAGAACTCGTCGGCGTTGATTTCCACTGCCGTGATAGCAGAGGCCAGGTCCTTGTCGATGACGGCTTGCACGCCGCGCAGACAGCCATCGATATTAGCCACGGGGATGCCGCCGCCGCCCACGGTAATCACGATGATGCCCTGGTCGGCCAACTGGCGCACCAGCTTGATGTTCTGGATGCGGATAGGTTTCGGGGAGGCCACCACCTTGCGCCAGCCGTTGCCCTTCGGATCCTCACGGTAGATGTCGCCCGTCTCGTCATGGTAGATCTCAGCCTCTTCTTTGGTGCAATAGGGGCCAACCGGCTTGGTTGGATTTTGGAAGAGCGGGTCGTTCGGGTCGACCTCCACATGTGTAAGCAGCGTCACCGTGTCTCGGTCCCAACCCTCTTCTGCAAAGATGCAACGGAATCCTTCTTCAATAAGGGCACCGATGGAACCCTGGGTTTCAGCCACGCAGAAGTTCAGAGGCATCTCTGCCACATCGTAGGTCTCTGCGCCAGCCTTATGCTGCAACATCACGTTGCCCACTTGCGGGCCGTTGCCGTGGCCGATGACCATGCGGTAGCCGGCTTTCATCATCGGCACAAGACAGCGACAAGTTTCCGTCACGTTCTGAATTTGTTCAGCGTAGGTGCCTTTTTGATTGCTTTTCAACAAAGCATTGCCGCCAAAGGCAATAACGGCGAGTTTGTTTTGTGTCATAAAATTATTGTATGGGATTTAGGGAGAGCGCCAATGGGTCTCTCCGGTGATTAATTACCAAATTTTAGCGCGTTTGGAGGGTTCGAGCCACATCGGGTCGCCCTTCTTGATGCCGAAGGCCTCATAAAAGGCATCGATATGGGGCAGTGTGCCGTTCACACGCCATTTGCCCAACGAGTGCGGGTCGGTCTTGGTGCGACGGAGAATCTCCTCCGGACGGATGTTGTTGGCCCAGACTGCGGCATACGCCAAGAAGAAGCGTTGCTCAGGCGTAAAACCGTCCATGTTGCCCTGGATGCCGCCATCCTGCTTGGCTTTCTGAAGAGCGGTGTAGGAAACATTGAGGCCTCCGTTGTCGGCAATATTCTCACCCAAGGTAAAGGAACCATTGCCATAGACGCCGGGGGCCACTTCGATGGCATTGAAGTGGTCAACAATAAGTTGGGCGCGTGACTTAAAGGCCTCCGCATCCTCTGCAGTCCACCAGTCAGTAAGATTTCCCTTGGCGTCATAGTTGCGGCCCTGGTCATCAAAGCCGTGCGTCATCTCATGGCCGATGACCACGCCAATGGCACCGTAGTTGGCGGCATCATCCGCGTTCATGTCAAAGAACGGGGGTTGGAGGATGCCGGCAGGAAAACAAATCTCGTTCGTGTTGGGCTCGTAATAGGCATTGACAGTCTGCGGTGTCATGAACCACTCCGTAGGATCGACGGGCTTGCCGATTTTGGCCAGCTCGTATGCGGTCTCAAAGCGGCGGGCACGCACCACATTGGCATAATAGCTGTCGTTGCTGATCTGCAACAAGCTGTAGTCACGCCATTTGTCGGGATAACCGATCTTCACGCGGAAGGCAGCCAACTTCTCAAGGGCGTTCTTCTTGGTCACGTCAGTCATCCATGTGGAGTTCTTGATGCGCTCGCCCAAAGCCCATTGCAGGTTCTTGACAAGCTGCTCCATGCGGGCTTTGGCCTCTGCAGGGAAATACTCCTTCACATACATCTGGCCGAGGGCCTCGCCCATTGTGCCGTTCAACGTGCCAATGACACGCTTCCAGCGCGGGCGGTCCACCTGCTTGCCGGAGAGCACCCTGCCGTAGAAGTCGAAGTTGGCATTCACGAACTCGTCACTCAGGTAAGAGGCAGCGGAGTTGATGACCTGCCAAGCCAGATAGGCCTTCACCACCTCCCAGTCGGAGATGGTCAGGACACGGCTGAGGGACTTAAAATAGGCCGGCATGCCCACATTGACAGTATCAGGGTTGACCTTCAGCACCTTGAGGTAGGCATTGAGGTCTATGGCGGGAATCATCTTCTGGAAATCGGCCACCGTGCATTTATGGATGCTCTGGTAGGGGTCGCGCAGCGTCACTTTGTCGATGAAAGCGTCCGCCATGCAGGTTTCAAGGGCCAGTACGCGCTGTGCCATCTCCTGCTCGTTGCCTTCGAATCTGGCAAGTTTGCTATAGCCAGACATGCGGAACATGTCCGTCATCAGCTTGACGTAGCCGTCGCGGATATGCTGTTGTTCAGCTTCGAGGTAGTAGTCGCGGTCGCCGAGACCGAGGCCGCTTTGCCAGAAGTGGGCGATGGTCATGCTGCTGTTGTCAGGGTCGGCGGAGCCGTATATGCCAAGGAAGCAGGAATGGCCTTCGAGAAGCATCTCCGCCAGTTGGGTGGAAAGCTTAGCGCGCTGCAAGCGGGCGATACCCTGCAACTCCGCCTGGATGGGCTGGTTGCCCTGTCTCTCCAATTGGTCGGTATTCATACCGATGTTGTAGAGATCGGCGATTTTCTGCTCAAGAGTGCCCTGCGCATGTTTCTGCGATGCCAGTTTGGCCACCAAGTCCTGCAACTGTTTCTGGTTATTCTCGCCAAGGGCGTCAAAACTGCCGTAGCGGGCGTATTCAGCCCCAAGGGGATTGAGTTTCATCCAGCCACCGCAGGCGTACTGGTAAAAGTCAAAGTTGGGTGCGACCGTATTGTCGAGGTTGGACAATGTCACGCCGGATTTTGCTTTCTTGGGTTTCTTTTTGGTCGTCATAGTCGTGGAACTTGTGAGAATAAAAAAACAAAGTACCGATGACAAAGTTATAAGAGCATACTTTTTCATAGATATCAAACTGATTTGCAGTTAATTAAAAATAAAGTCCCTCCGATATCGGAGGGGCGGCAAAGGTACACAAATTTTTGAATGAAACAAGGTCTGACCTAATTTCATCACCGATAAAAATCCACCGCACCAATCAACACGTCAGTTCACGTCGTAGCCGATGCGCTCAACGGTTTCAAGTTGGTCGATGCCACGGAGTTTCTCAATGAGGTCGGTCAGGGCACGCACGCTCTGGATGTAAAGCATCATAGTGCCGGAGAAGATGTTTTGTTTGGCCTCAATGTGGATGGAGCGCATATTGAGATCCATCTGGGAGGAGACAATCTCGATAATCTCTTTCAGCATGCCCTTGCGATCGAAGCCGGAAAAGCGGATGCCGGACAAGAAGGCGATATCCTGTCCCTTACGCCATTTGGTTTTGATGATACGCTTGCCGAACTTGGACATCTGCTCGATAGCGTTGGGGCAAGAGGTCTGGTGGATGACAATCTTGTCGTCGGTCACCTGGAAGCCCACCACTTGGTCGCCTGGCAACGGATTGCAGCAGTCGGCGAGCACATACTTGATGCGTTCATAGTCATTGTCGAGCAAGAAGGCATTCGGAGTAGTGGTGAACTGTTCATCGATCAGTTCGTCGAGGGACTTTTTTTCAATTTCCTCCTCGATTTTCTTCTGAAACTCAGCCAATTCCTTGGGTTGTTTCATGGCCATAATCTTTCGGATTTTGTTCTTGGAGATCTTATGGGTCACGATATTGTTCCAGAATTCATCCCAAGATTTCGAAAGGGTCGCCGTATAGATTTTGTCTATGTTTTCCTGAGAATATTCAACTTGAAATTCCTCGAAGTAGCTCTTGAGCAGGTTCTCCCCTGCGGCGTTGATACCGCTTTGCTCGTTGCGCATGAAATCGCGTATGCAGCGGCGGGCGCGTGCCGTGCGAACAATGTCGAGCCACTCGGCCTTGGGAATCTGCTTCTTGGAGGTGATGATTTCCACCTGGTCGCCATTGGACAGCACACGATCAAAAGGCACGATATTATAGTTAACTTTGGCACCAATACAGTGATTACCCAAGTTCGTGTGCAGTTGGTAGGCGAGGTCGAGCACGGTGGAACCTGCGGGCAAGGTGCGCATGTCACCCTTGGGGGTAAACACATAAACCTCCTTCAGACCGAGGTTGAGTTTCACTTCTTTCAAGAATTCGAGGGCGTCGGAATCCTGGCTTTTGAGGATCTCGCGGGTCTTCATCAGCCAATTTTCCAATCTGTCATCCATTTCACGGTCCGCCTCGGCAGAATTATCTTCCTTGTACTTGTAGTGGGCGGCAAGACCTTTTTCCGCAATCTCATCCATGCGTTTGGAACGAATCTGCACCTCCACCCATTTGCCGGCCTTGCTCATAGCCGTCAGGTGCAGCGACTGGTAGCCGTTGGGTTTGGGATGGGTCAGGAAGTTGCGGTCGCGCGAAGGATTCGTAGGATACAGCAGGCAAACGATCTTGTAGATACGCCAGCAGATCTCAAATTCTTGTTCCACCGGACTGTCAAAGACAAAACGTATGGCAAAAATGTCATAGATATCCTCAAAATTGACCTTTTTGTTGAGGATTTTCTGATAGATGGAGTAAACGGACTTCGTACGGGAAGACATGGTCGCCTCGATGCCGTTGGCTTTCAAAGACTCCTGGATAGGCGCTGCGAACTCGGCGATGAGCTGGCGGCGTTCCTCGTCGGTAGCCTGCAACTTGTTGGCGATGGAGAAATAGTCAATAGGATCGGTATATTTCATGGCATAGTCTTCCAGCTCGCTCTTAATCGTATAGAGGCCAAGGCGGTGAGCGAAAGGCACATAGAAATAGGAGGTCTCGGAGGCAATCTTGAGCTGTTTTTCAGGAGGCATGGAGTCCAATGTCCGCATATTGTGAAGACGATCGGCCAACTTAATGAGGATAACGCGAATATCCTTGGACATGGAGAGGAATATCTTCTTGAAATTCTCAGCCTGGATAGACTGGCTCTTGTTATCGAAAACGAGATCGTCGATTTTGGTAAGTCCGTCGATAATGTTTGCCACGACATCTCCAAAAAGGTCGCGAATATCTTCAAGGGTATAGTCGGTATCCTCCACCACATCGTGCAGGAGGGCACAGATCACAGAGGTTGAGCCCAGGCCTATTTCTTTGCAACATATCAAAGCAACGGCAATCGGGTGATAAATATAGGGCTCGCCACTCTTGCGTCTGGTGCCATTATGGGCATTTGTAGCCAAGACAAAGGCCTTGCGTATGGTCTTGCGCTCTTCCGCATCAGTCTTGGGCCATAGCACAGTCAGCAGTTCGCGATATTTCCGGACGATGGTCTTGTTTTCTAATACTTCGTTGGGTACGTATTCGGACATGTCAGGTTAAATGGTTATAAAAATGGGTATAAATTATTGGACAATAAGTTTTTTTGTAACAATCTGGTTGGCATCTGAGACGCGCAGGATGTAGCATCCGGCGGGAAGACCGGCAAGGGAAAGCGTGTTCACACCGGGGCTGAGCGTCTCGGAGCGCACAACGCGACCAGAGAGGTCATAGAGTTGGCAGGGAGTCTGAGCATTTTCCGTCGTGGCCGTGATGAAACACTGCTGCGAGGCGGGGTTCGGAAAAAGTGTGTAGCGCGTCTCCAAGTTGCCGGTATGCTCCTCAACCCCTGTCATAGTCAATGCCAAGCGCACGGCATGGTAGGCGTCCACCTTGCCGTAGCCGAAGCGGTCGATGCCGTACTGCTCCGTATAATTGTCCTGATAAGCCGTTGAGGTGAGCACCTCTTTCACCTGGGCCGGTGTCAGGTAGGGGTTGGCTTGCAGCACCAACGCGGAGACACCAGACACAAATGGGGCTGACATCGAGGTTCCTGAGAGGGAACCGAATCCATACGTGCGGTCGTTGAAGACAACCGTTTTCGTATAGGTACCCGTATAGTCATTGTTATAGGAAGATATGGCAGCGACGATATTCAGGCCCGGGGCTGAGATTTCGGGTTTGCGAATCTCATGGAACCCTGGTCCCGAGGACGAGAAACTTGCGATGGAACCGCCTATCAGGTGTCCGGCCACGTTGACAAATCTTTTGCTATGAGCAGCCACTGTAATAGCACAGTCGATATTGCCGGGGGTACTAATGCCATACTCTATGTCGCCCGACACCCAGCCGGGCTTGGGGGCGCGGAAATCGCCGCCCCAGTTACCGTATGCGCGCGTCACCTCGGCAACATTCCACGCATGGAACGAGCCGTTCGGAGCTGTCACAGCCAGCCCGAACCGATAGGAACTGTTTTGCTTGACACGCAGCCGCACAACCGGCGAATGGTTGAATGGATTGGAGGATTGTATGTCATACGTATATATGAGCGTGTCGTTATTCACCACGAGAAAAGTGTCCACATAACCATCATTGGCAGCCGTAGGGATAAACGGAGTTGCCTCCACGACATCCATATTGGTGTTCATCACCATCATAGAGAACTCGAACGAGCTGTTGGCGGAGTTCATCATCGTGATGGAGGAGCCCCATCCCGTGCTACCACTTGAAGGGAAGATAAACTGCGTACGCATGGTGTCGCCCTCGCCAGCAAAGTCGTGGTGAACATGGAAATCAACGTCGCCGTTGTTGCCGGCGCTGACCACGAAGAGCACGCCCAGGTCGGTGAGACGTTGCATCTCATTGGCTAACAAGCCCGTGCCATCCATGTTATCCATATAATACAATCCCCAGCTATTGCTGATGACCAAACGTTTGCCTTCGCTCTGCGCCACCTCGTACATCCAATTCCAGGCATCCATCACTCGCTGGATGGAATCCAAGTAGAGGGAGGCGAAAAGCAGATTGGCGCCGAAGGCCACGCCCCGATACTTCGTACCCGCACCCGCACCACTCGCAATGGAGGCACAATGCGTGCCATGGTAATGGTAGCCATAGCAATTGGACGTGTCACACTGGGCAGCCAGCAGCTGGTCGCGTCCGACATATTCCGTTCCGTAGTTATAGCCTGCAGGAGCCGGACCGGAAGTCTTGAACTGGTCCCATGCCCGCAAAACGCGATAGTCCACCATGTTGGTGTCGTAAAAAACAGGATGCGAGTAATCGAACCCCCAATCAACGAAACCGATGATGACGCCCTCGCCCGTGAAGGCCTGCGGAAGATTTATCGCGTTCCAAACGCTATCCACACGGCCATCCGGAACAGCCCTGTCGATCCAGGCCTGGCTGAATGCGGCCTGCATGACCGCCAACAAACAAATCGTAGTAAATATCTTTTTCATAATTCATGTATTTATTTATCCAAATTACTCTTTAATCCGCAATTTCAGGATACGCAAGAACTCCGGCAACTCTGCATTCTGCTCAATCATATTGTTCAACTTATCCTCGCTGTTAATAATCACCTTTTTAACCTCTTTATGTTCGTTCGCCTCGATGACAATATCGTCGATATTCAGCTTGAAATGGTTGCGCCAATACTCTGCAATGGCGCGCTTGTTCACCTCAAATTGCTCTTTCTGGATATTGTTTTTCACTTCAATAAAAATAGTATCATTCTCATAACGAGGCACTTCATCCTTCAGACTATAATAAATGAGATGGTTCTTCTTGAACATTGTCTCAAAAAGCTGTTTCCAACAGCGCGTGAATTCATCATCCTCTTTGGGTGGTGCTTCAACCTGTGCTACAGGATTCACTGCGACAGGGGCCTCGTCTTCATCTGGATCCCCGTCATCTGAAACACCGTCTTCAAGATCATCATCTTCATCATCATCTTCCTCCTCTTCATACTCAATGTCATCCGACAAAGGGACGTTTGGGGTATTTTCAACAGTTAGTAGAGGCTCGTCAGCTGCATCAGAGGCCACATTTTTTTCCGCAGCCACAGGCGATTCAAGTTCAGAATCACCGGTACGCACTGCATCCACAGCCACCTGAGACTCGCCATCAGGGACATTTGTCACATCTTCGGAAAGTGTCGGGTCGTCAGACGGAGTCACTTCCTCCACACGCGGTGTTGCCTCCACAATCGGGGCATTCAAGACATCCTTGATGGAGGGAATAGTTTTAATGGGTATCACACCAGGGTTAACAAAAGCCCTGCTGGAAATTTTCGGCTTTTCGGAATTGGCTTCTCTCTGAGAGGAGTTTTCCGTGGCGGGCGCCGTCCCGCCCTCTGGGGGGTTACCGCTCCTGCGATTGCCTCGCTTTCTTGAACAGGTAATTGGCGTTAATCTGCATCAGGCAAAGTTCCACCGACAGACGCTTGTTGCTTGAGGCCCTGTAGTTGAAATCGCACTGGTTTGCGAGTTCCAGAGCCCGGATGAGAAGTGACCGGTCAACGCGGAGGGCTTGTTGCTGCAGTTGCTGCTTTATCGTATCAGAACTTTCAAGAAGCTGCACCGTGCCCGGATCTTTTGCCATCAGCATGTTGCGGAAATGGGAAGCCAATCCCGCGATAAAATGCTGGGCATCGAAACCTCGGGACAAGATGCTGTCGAAAAGAAGGAGCGCGGGAGCCACCTCATCGCCAAACAGGTAGTCGGTGATTTTGAAATAGTTTTCGACATCAAGGACATTCAGACTCTCGACGGTCTGTTTATAGGTGATGTTCTTGCCCGTAAAGTTAACCAACTGGTCGAAGATGGAGAGTGCGTCGCGGAGAGCGCCGTCAGCCTTGGAAGCCACCACGCGGAGAGCCTCCTCTTCGGCAGTGATGCCCTCCTCTCCGGCAACGTACTGGAGATGCCGCACGATGTCGCCTTCGGTGATGCGCTTGAAGTCGTACACCTGGCAGCGGGACAGGATCGTGGCCATAATCTTATGCTTTTCCGTGGTGGCCAAGATAAATTTCGCGTAAGCAGGAGGTTCCTCTAATGTCTTGAGAAATGCGTTGAAGGCATTGCCTGACAACATGTGCACCTCGTCGATGATATAGACTTTGTATTTGGCGCCTTGCGGCGGTATCTGCACCTGCTCGCGAAGTGCGCGGATATCGTCGACGGAACTATTGGAAGCCGCGTCAAGTTCAAACACATTGAAAGAAGCCGAGTCATTGAACGACCGGCAGGACTCGCACTCGTTACATGGCTCACAATTTTCCGTAAGATGCTGACAATTCAGCGCTTTGGCAAAAATGCGGGCGCATGTGGTCTTGCCCACGCCTCGTGGCCCACAAAACAGAAAGGCCTGCGCCACCTGCTGCGTCTTGATGGCATTCTTCAACGTGGACGTTATATGTTCCTGACCCACCACTGAGTTAAAAGTCGAAGGCCTGTATTTTCGGGCTGATACAATAAAATTATCCATATTCAAACTGCGGTTTTTACAATCTGCAAAAATAGACAAAAAAATTGGATTACGGGGTTGCACTTTCTTTTTTAGTTTTTTCCTGTTATTCGCGGAGACGGGGCGTGCCCGTCTCCACATGGCAATTCCTTTACACCTGTGTATATTCAAAATTTATGTACATTTGCCCTCCTTATTTCAGAACAACAACTTCATAAGAGACTATGAGACGCCATTTTACACTACTATTTTGTATCTTTTTATCAATCAGCACATTATCAGCGCAACAAAAGAAAGTTGAACAAGACAGTCGCCAAGATACCAAAGCCTACAGCGAAGCCGCATGGGAGCAGTTGCGTTCGCGCAAGATGACAAGTCGGGAACTGCAAACGCTCACAGACAGCATCAATCGCTATTACAACGCCCGCGACATCAACTCCAGGGCGTTAGGCGAGGCATTGCTGTTCTTGTATGCCTACATGCCGCAGAGCGACCTGTGCGACTACGACTTCTGTTTTTTCAAGCAGCAGGCCGCCATCGCCTTGGAGGGGCGCAAAACCTTCACGTGGGGCGCGAGAATCCCTGATGACATCTTCCGGCATTTCGTACTGGTGTACCGCGTGAACAACGAGAACCTCGACACGGCGCGCGCCTACATCTACCACCAGCTCAAGGAGCGCGTACGTGGCTTGTCGATGTACGAGGCGGCCTTGGAGGTCAACCATTGGTGTCATGAACACGTGGACTACCAGCCCTCCGACGTGCGCACATCCGCGCCGTTGGCCACGTTGCGCACCTCACACGGGCGCTGCGGAGAGGAGAGCACGCTGACAGTCACCGCGATGCGCGCCGTAGGCATCCCCGCGCGTCAATGCTACACCCCGCGTTGGGCGCACTGTGACGACAACCACGCCTGGGTGGAGGTCTGGGTCGATGGCAAATGGCAATATCTCGGAGCCTGCGAGCCCGACCCGGAACTCAACATGGGCTGGTTCTCCGTGCCGGCCTCCCGCACCATGATGGTCCACACCAACGTTTTCGGCAAATATGACGGACCTGAGGAGGTGAACAAACAGACCCGCTACTACTCCTGCATCAATGTTCTCTCCAACTATGCCGAAACCGTGACGGCAACCGTCAAGGTGGTGGACGGCAAAGGAGAACCCGTACCTGATGCCACGGTACGCTTCCAACTGTACAACTATGCGGAATACTACACCCTCGCCGAGCGCAAAACCGGTCCCGACGGCATTGCGACCTTGGTCACGGGCAAGGGTGACCTGCTCATCTGGGTGAGCAAAGGCGACGAGTTCAACTACGCCAAGATGGATTGCCGCGCCCAACCGTCAATCACCATAAGAATACCCAAAAATGCAAACTCCGGTGTCTCTTTCCAATCCATAACCGCAGGTATGCCTGACGGTTATGTCGAGGAATTGGACATCTATCCGCCAGTCGGCGGTGTGCGCATACAGACAGCCAGTCCAGAGCGCACAGCCCTCAACGACCAGCGCAAGGCCTCCGAGGACGCCATGCGCGCCGCCTACCGCAAGACATACCCCACCCCTGAGGCACTTGTCGCCAGCAATTTCCACAACGAGTACTTCACGGACGACGAGCTCTACGACATCATTCGCCGCAGCGAAGGCAACCACAAGGAAATCATGACGTTCCTGAACATGCATCCAAAAAAAGAGAACGGGCTCTTCCTGCGCGAATACATTGAATCCTTGGCCGACAAAGACCTGCGCGACGCCACCGCCAGTATTCTTGACGCCAACCTCATAAACTACAAAGCCTACGAAAACATCCCCAAAGACGTCTTCATCAAAGGATTGCTTGCGCCGCGCATCTCCAACGAGATGCTCCGATCCCCTAACGCCACTCTTTTCAAAACCTCATACGACGCTGTCAAGCTCAATCCATCCATCTCCACGCTTGTCAAATACACGAATGAAAACATTGTGGTGGACCCCGAATGCAACTACTACAACTGTCCCATCAGTCCCGGCGGTGTGGTTAGGCACAAATGTGCCGACGCACACTCCCTCGGCATCTTCTTCGTGGCCTTGTGCCGGGCGCACGGCATTCCCGCCTTCATGGACAACTCCAACGGCGACCTCTATGCTTGGGAGAACAACGAGTGGCACAATGTACAGCTGCCACAACTGCACAAGTCCGCCGTCTCAGAAAATCAGACCAAGAAGTACAGGGGTTCCATCAATGCCATGGGAACCCTCACACTGCACAATCCGAACAACTACGCCTACTATCCGCAATACACGCTGCAACGCTGGGAGAACGGGCAGTATGTATCCTACGACTTTGAAAACGACCCGCGTGTGGCGAAATCCCACATCGTCTTGAACCTGCCCGCCGGCAAATACTGTCTGTCCACCGGCAACCGTTACAGCAACGGCGACGTGCTCTCCCGTCTGGAGTTCTTCGACCTGCCTGCCGGCAAATACGTGGAAAAGAACATCACCTTGCGTCCCCTCACGGAACGACCCGGTGAATATGGCCGCATCGATGCCGACCAAACCTATGTCAACGGGAAGTCGTTGCAGCAGTGGATGTCGCAGAGTGGCAGCAAGAGGCTCATCCTCTGCTTAGTCACCCCTGGCACGGAACCGGTAAACCATCTCACGAAGGAGATCGCCGCGCTGCAAGACATCTATGAAAAATGGAACGGGCCGGTGCTGTTTGTCGCCGAAAACAACCAATGGAAACCGGAGGCAAAACAGCCCAAGAATTTGGCGATATTCACAGATGGTTATGCCAAGCTGCGCGACACCATCCTCAAAGGGCTCACCAACGAGCACCAAGGGGCCAATCCCGTCTGCGTGGTCATTGACCAGAACGGCACCATCACACTCTTTTCCGAAGGCTATCGCATCGGACTTGGTGACCTGCTGCTCAAAGCGGCCATAAAATAGCAGATTCCCGAGCCACAACTGTTACACCCATGAAAAAAGCACTCGCACTTTGGCTTCTGGCGCTACCCTTATGCCTTCTGGCGCAAGAGCGCCATAGCTGGGACGGCTTGTCGTTACCCTACAACACCAAGGGCCGTGTGCTCAACCTGTTCCTCAACGTCATCTACGACGTCCATCCCGAAAAGTCTGATGTCGAGTCAACCACTTTCTGGCCGGAAGCACATCATGCAGGTATCAATAACGAGGCCATCCCCAGTTATTTGCTCGACTTCATGGACACCGTATATCGTCCTGGCGAGCTACACGGCACAATGACAAGGCTTTATGGGGAGGCATCCTTCGACACCATGCAGTTGACGGGCGACTTTGTGGTAGTCAACGTGCCCGAAAGTCGGGTGCTAAAACAATACGGCACGTTCGGATACAACCAGATCATCAAAACAGCCATCGACATGATCAACGAGACCGGCGGACTGCACACAGTGTACGGGCACGACCACATCGACAGCTATCTGCGCAAAGGGAACGTCTTGTATGGAGTGCAAATCATGATCCGCAATATTCGACGCGCCTACGGGGGCACCGACATCGGTTGCGGCTTTGGCGACTGCGGTGTCAGTCATCCCCTGCTTATCGACGGGGAGAAGTACACCATGCAGAAATCGACCATCCAGTGCGTGGGCGCGCACAATTTCGCCATCAACCCTGCGAACATCGTATCACACGAGATCTCGCACCTGCTGTTTGGAGGCAACGACTTCCATGCGTCGGGTGGCAACCACCGCGCGCCAGCCTGTTCCATGTCGTTCCTCAACATCCAGGGGGGCTATGGTCTGATGGGGGCGGCCAACTCGTCGTTAGTGTGCTGCAACGGCTACGAGCGGTGGCGCATGCGCTGGCAGCATCCTGAGGCTGCCGGCACCATTGCCGCCCACGATGTGGGCAACACACACTCCCTACCCTCCGACATCAGCCGCGACGACGGCAACCTCTCGTTCCGCCTACGCGACTTTCTCACGTGGGGCGATGCCATCCGCATCCGACTGCCATACAAGGACAGCACAACCTCTTCCAACCAATACATCTGGTTGGAGAACCACCAGATCGGCTTCAACAACAAACTCGACTTTTTCCAATATTCCAACGACTCCGAATGCCGTCCTTCGGGGCGTGCCGGTATTTACGCCTACTATCAGGTGGGACGCGACATCCTATCGGGCACCAGAAGCGAGGTGTGGGATCATTTCGACCGTGACAACTTGAAGTCCATCACCGCCGAGGGATTTTACGACTTCTCCTGCGAGCCCGACTCCTTTTGGCACGCCTGCGTGGCCTTCAACACCTTGAACCGCGCCTTCGTGCGCGAAAAGCCCAATCCCTTCTGCGGAGCGCAGGACCAAGCCCTCTTTTTCTTCCCCAACGATGAGGACACCTTGCTGATGACAAGTGCAGAAACGACCATGTGGCGCAAGCGTGTCAAAGGCAACAACGACGATGCCATCCCATTCTTAGGCGACATGTACGATGCCTTCGCCACGCACACCCGAATCAACATGGGCACCAACCCGAGCACCTGCAACACCCCCACCAGACATGCCACCAATCGAGGGATTTTCATCAAGGAGCAAAACCCGCACAAAGACACCCGCACCATCTACCTCACCGGACTCGGTATTGAGATGGTGCCCTTAGAGGACCACGACTTTCTCGTCCATATTCGCTGGGACGACTACGACATCACCAACGATGCACGCTGGACGGGCGACATCGCGCTTATGGAGATGGCGCGGCTCACAAGCGGGCACACCATCACGTTAGCCCAGAACCTCACCGTAGCGCAAACCTCGCGCGACAGGGAGACCCACCTTTTCGCGCCACGTACGCGCCTCACCTGCCACAACGGCTCCACTTTCATACTCGACAAGAAATCCACGATGCGCCTCACCGACAACAGCTCGCTGGTCTTGGAAAATGGCAGCACCTTCATTGTCGGCGACCGCGCGAAACTCGTGCTGCGCCCCGGCTGCAAGCTGATCGTCAAAGAGGGTGCCAAATTGGAAGTGCAAGGTAAAGGACGCGTGGTGAAAAAATAACACACCCGATTATTCTACAGTTCAACCATTCAATAATTCAACAAATGAGCAGAGGATTTGTAAAAGAAGGAGACCAAGAGGAAGTCCCATTAGTCACACCAAGGGCATTTTTGCCTGCCGGCGTTGAAAATTTCGTCACATCCGCCGGACTTGCCGCGCTGCTTGAAGAGCGCGAAGCCCTTCTGTCGGAGCGCCATCCATACGAAGGCGTTGACAACAACGACGCCCGCGTGCAGAAGAACTATCTGACGGCAAAGCTGCGGCTGTTGGAGGACCGCATCCGCACCGCAAGAGTCCTCGACTTCGACCCGAAGCGCCAAAAGAGCATCGCCTTTGGCGCCAACGTGGAATACAAGGAACTGGGCAGCGGCAAGACATCCCGATTTCAGATTGTCGGGGTGGACGAAGCGAACATCGAGCAAGGAAAGATCTCCTTCCTGTCGCCGATGAGCAAGGCCCTGATGAACAAAAAAAAAGGCGACGTGGTGACCGTCAGAACTCCGCGCAGAGAACTGCAAATCGAAATCATCTCTATCCAATAGCAAAAACATCAACGACAATATCCGCAGCAATACACACAGGATAATCAATACAGACAAAACAATATTCTTCGGGGGAAGAATATTGAATACTTTTCCCCAAGTTTGCACGTTGTTTACCTATTGTTTCATCTTTCCCAAAACCATCAACATCGTGAAAAAAATCATCTTCATCAACATCATAATTATCCTCGCCATGACAGCCCACTCCCAGAACGCAGACGACCGCTGGACCGCTTTTGCCGAATTGACGAATCACAACAAGGTGAAAGAAGCCTATTCAATGCTCGACGACATACGGCAGGAGGCCATCACCCTGAACGACCGTGCCACCCTCTTCCGTGTGGAAATCGAGACCATCCGGCTCAAAAATGAGCACGAGGAGGACGAGCTCGCGGGCTATCGCTATGCCGATTCCATCAGCATGCAGTGGAATGATGCGCCCTACTACAACATCCTTTGCGTCGCCAAAGGCTTTATGCTGGGACAATATGTACAATTCAACCGTTACAAGCTTTCCCAACGCGCCACCATCGGAGATGCTGACAACCTCGACATCGAGCAATGGTCCGAAAGTGACTTTCAACGGGAAATCACATCCCTCTTCAGGCAAATCCTGAGACATGAGCCACAAAAGCTCCTGCGAACACCAGCTGCAGAGTTCGATTATTTGCCCAGCCAATCGACAAAAATCGACAAAAAGACCACTTTAGCCGACTATCTTGCCCATGTTATTCTGTCCAATCTTTCCGGCTCAAACACGCAATATTTCGATCTGTTAGAGTATAATCCGAAACTGCTCCAATGCGGTCGTTCTTTCATCAACCAAAAGATTGACATTGAAGACACGCTCAACGGATATTACCAGAAATTCCGTACCCTGCAAGAAATCATGCGCATGCACTACGCCGCGCCGTCACCCGACTATGAGACGCTCTTCATGTACGAACTCCTAAAATTGGACTACCACAAAGAGACTTCTCTTTTCGAAAACGAGCTCGCCGAACTTGAACAATCCATGTATTATGTCGCCCTGAATAATCTGCAGAAGGCATATCCAGGAGACAGTTACCAGTGCCGTATCGAAATGCTCAAGGCTGAATATTTCCTCAGACTTGGAGATGAATACCAACACTCTTCGCCTGAGACAACCCAAAAATTCCAACCTTACAAAAAGAAAGCACTTGACACCTATAAAGGTATATTGCAGAAGCCATGCGACAGCTCAATTCGCACGCTGGCAGAAAAAGGGATGCTTGCCATCAAGCAACCCTCCGCCTCCATCATGGACGACATAGTGAATATTCCTGACAAGCCCATTCCGCTCTCCTTCCAATACGAAAACATCTCCACGCTGAACGTGTCCGTTTACTCCACCACTGCTTCCACGCTCAAATCTCTGGAATCCCATTACATTTCAAGAGAGAGTCTCCTTCTGCTCCTGAAAGACATTCCCACGAGACAATTCACCGTACAATTTCCCGCCACCAACGACTATCAGAGCCATACCACGGAGGTGGTCATGGATGGGCTTCCCGTCGGGTACTACTTTATCGTCCTGCACGACCAACCCGACATCATGCAGTCCAAGATTTTGGACGTGCAGGCCCGCCAAATCTCCAACCTGAAAGTCGTCATATACAACAACGAGAACGGCGATTTGGACCTTTATGTGGTCAATGCCACCACGGGGGAACCTGTAGCCAACGCTGATGTGACAGTGACAAGGAATGGCAAAAAAACGAACAGTTCAACGGGGAAGACAGATCCGACAGGACTTTACCATCATCACGACCAGACGACAGGCTATCATAATTTCACCATTAAGGTACAGAAGGGCAATGATCAAATCACCACACAATCCTATCACAACCACTATACTTCAGCCGTTCAGGAAGTCTTGTCCCTGTTCACAGACAGAGCCATTTATCGCCCTGGACAAACCGTCCATGTCAAAGGCATCCTTTACACCGACAGGGGCGGCGTGAAAGAGCGCACGGTTGTCACAGGAAAAGCACTTAAGCTATTCCTTAAGAACGCCAATTACCAGAGAATCGACACCTTGAATGTAACCACCAACGAGTTCGGCAGTTTTGAAGGGGAATTCAAGCTTCCTTTGGTCGGACACACCGGTGATTTCCTCATTGAATCCTCCACCCGGAACGGAAGCGTTTCATTCTCGGTGGAGGAGTACAAGCGTCCGCAGTTCGAAGTCATCATTGACGAGTTAGACAAGACCTACGCCCTTGGCGACGAGGTGCAGGTCAGCGGCCGCGCGCAGGCCTACGCTGGCTTTAAAATCGACAATGCCACCGTCAAATACACGGTCACCTACCGTCCGTATCGCAAATTCTACTATTCCTCCAAAGAAGTATTTGTATCCCAGGGCGAGACTGTCACAGATGCCAATGGCAAGTTCAACCTTTCCTTTCCCACCAAGAGAGCGGACAACAGCGAAATGCAAGTATATATCGTCCACATCGACCTCGTAGATTACACGGGCGAGACCCACACCTGTTCTCGTTCGTTCACGCTGCGCAACAACAGGGACTTTTCGCTCAGCATCGCCTTCGATGCACTCATAGAAGACCAGGATGAGCGCACTTGGATCATCGACCTTTTCGCATACGATGACACTCCCATAGAGCGTATGGCCACCGTCACCATCAGCCGCCTGCAAACACCCGAAGAGTACCGTTTTCCCAGGACAGATGTTGTCATCGACCATCCACAATTATCAAGCCAAGAATTTTACCAGCATTTCCCCTATCTTTCCTACGACAACCGCGATATCAAAGCGGAAAACTGGCCTGTTGAAAAAAAGGTTTGGCAGCAGACGGTTCGCACCTGCGACACCACTGGCATCCGTCTTACACCCGGCAAATGGGAGGGCGGCTACTACCGCATCGAAGCCATTTCCACCACGCCCGACGGGAAAAAGATCTCCTGCGTGGAACATTTCGTCGTCAACCTTTCCAACGATCCGCACCAACGCCAATACGAGCCGCTCACCCTCAAGCTTTCAAGCTACAGAATCGAGCCCGGAGACACCCTGCACCTTCGTCTCGGCTCCTACTTAAAGGATATTGATGCAATGCTCATCATCCAATGCAACGATTCCATCATCCACCGCGCCTGGCACAAACTATCCCAGTCCGTTTTCGACCTTGACATCCCGGTGGCAGAGCACCATCGCGGCGTCATCGTCGCCAATGCCTTCTGTGTGCAGAACGACATGAAACGACAAGCGTCCGCCACCTGCCAAGTACCGTTCACCCATAAGAAATTGGAGATTGTCACCGAGCACATCAGCGACCCGCTCTCCCCTGGCAGCCATGAGCGTTGGCAACTTAGGATTCTCAACCCCGACAAGAGCGCGGCCAATGCCGAACTCTTGGCTCTAATGTACGATGCCAGCCTCGACGCTTTCCGCAGCAACGACCTGAGGTTCTCCCCTTACCCTGCCTATACGACGAAAGACATAAGAATCAATTTTTCTTCCGGAGACATACGGAAATGGAATTTCTCGAAGACAGAATACTACAGCTACGTAATGCCGATACATTTCCTTGATTACGATTTTTGGATGGGAGACGGAATCATGCTCAACACCATGCACGACCGTATTGTAATGGCCACTGGCGCAGCCGGTGGGAAAAGAATGCCCCTTGCGAAAGAAAGATCTGTTGACATGGTGGCCTTTAATGGCATCTCAGAATCAGCTGAATTCAATGCCGATGTTGCAATGGAAGCTGAAGAGGGCCAGCAGGAGCCTGTCGTCCTACGCAGTGATTTTGCAGAGACGGCCTTCTTCTATCCGCAGCTGCACAGCGACGGCAACGGCGACATCCTCATCGAGTTCACCACGCCGGAACAGCTCACCCGCTGGAAGTTCCTCGCCTTGGCCCACACCCCCGACCTCAAGAGCGCGATTCTGGAAAAGAGCATCGAGAGCCGTCAGTCGCTGATGGTGCAGCCCAACCGCCCGCGCTTTCTCCGCGAGCACGACACCCTCGACTTCGCCGTGAAGGTCGTCAACCTCTCCGAACACGCCCTCAACGGCTCTGGCAGCATCCGCTTCTTCAACGCCCTTACAGGCGAGGAGCTGCCAAGCATTGTCATGGGCAACGCCACCCTGCCCTTCCGTTGCGACACCGCCGGTAGCGCTCTGCTCAGCTGGCGCATCGCCATTCCCCTCGGACTTTCCGCCATCACCTACAAGGTCACTGCCCGAGCAGGCGACTTCGCCGACGGCGAAGAATTCACCCTCCCCGTGCTGCCCAACCGGATGCTCATCACGGAGACGATGCCCGTCTATGTCAACGGCCCCGGCAACAAACGCTTCACCTTCGACAAACTCAAGGGCAACACCTCGCAGACGCTACAGCACTTCGGCTACACCTTAGAGTTCACCGCGGCGCCCGCCTGGTACGCGGTGCTTGCCCTCCCCTACCTCATGGAGTACACTTATGACTGCAATGAGCAGATTTTCTCCAAGATTTATGCTAACGCACTCGCCTCCCACATCGTCAACTCCAACCCGAAGATCAAGGAGACCTTCGAGCAGTGGAAGTCCGACGGCGCCGAAGTCCTCAACTCGCCCCTTGAGCGCAACGAAGAACTAAAGACGCTCCTGTTAGAAGAGACGCCGTGGGTACGCGACGCCCAGGATGAAAGCCAGCGAAGACGCGCTGTCGGCCAACTCTTCGACACCAAGCGCATCAGCGAGGAGTTGGAAAAGCAGGTTGCCAAACTGCGCAAAGCCCAGAACGGCGACGGCAGCTGGTCGTGGTTCGCCGGACTGCCCGCCAGCCAGTTTGTCACCCAGCATATCGTGGCCGGCTTCGGTCACCTGCGCCACTTGGGCGTGGACATCGACTTCTCGCTGGCCATGATCAGCAAGGCCTGCAAATACCTGGACGCTGAGATGGAGAAGGAATACCACAAGACCATCAACTCCGAATATTGGAAAAAGGAGAAAGAATATTATTTCAGCAGCTTTGACGCACACTACCTCTATGCCCGCAGCTTCACCGCCAGCAAGAGTTTTGCCCAGAAAGAGTTCGTGCAGTTCTACCTAAAGCAGGCTAAAGAGCAGGTTTATGACATGGACCTCTACACGCAGGCCGTCGTTGCGCTCGCCTTCCATCGTCTCGGTATGGAGAAGGAGGCCGCGGACATTGCCGAGTCTATCCGCCAGCAGGCCTTCGAGTCGGAAGAGATGGGCATGTACTGGAAGTCGAATGCCGGACGCTACTACAGCTGGAACGAGGCGCCCATCGAGCGGCAGGCACTCTTCATCGAAATGTTCACCGAGATATCGCCCAACACTGACGAGATCGAGAAGATGAAGGTGTGGCTCATCAAGCAGAAGCAGACCCGCAACTGGTCGAACACCAAGGCCACCACGGAGGCCACCTACGCACTGCTGCTGCGCGGTGAGGATCTGTTGGACACCGATCATCCCGTCACCATCGATGTAGGCAGACATCACTTCGACCTGCGCACAGAAAAGGTCGAAGCGGGTACCGGCTACTTCAAGACGCATTGGGACGGCAATGAGATCACACCCGACATGGCCGACGTCGTCCTCAACAAGGCCAACAAAGGCCCGGCTTACGGTAGTCTCTACTGGCAATATTTCGAGGAACTTGACAAGGTGACCGCTGCCGACGCAGGCCTTTCTGTCGAGAAGACTCTCTACCACGTGCAGCGCACGCCCAAAGGAGATGTACTCACCGCCATTGATGAGAACACGCCCTTAGCGAAAGGCGAGCGCGTGAAGGTTCGTCTCGTGCTCAAAAGCGACCGCGATCTGGAGTACGTACACCTCAAGGACATGCGCGCCGCCGCCTTCGAGCCGACGCAGGTTTTCACGCAATGCAAATACCAAGGCGGCATATGGTATCAGGAAGCCACCCGCGACGCAGCCACCAACTTCTTCATCCCCTTCCTCGGCAAGGGCAGCTATGTGTTCGAGTATGAGCTGTACGTGACACAAAGCGGCACCTTCGCCAACGGTGTGGCAAGCATCGAGTGTATGTACGCCCCCGAGTTTCAGGCGCACAGCGATGGAATCAGGGTGGAGATACGATAAATAACGACGGCCTTCAGCCACTAATTCTTGCCCCTATCATGACCATTCACGAATTCGACGACCTCACCGCCCTCATCCAACAATTAGGCTTCCTGCCACTGCTATACAACCCTATACCGGGATTCTCCGCCGAGGAGATGGCCTCCATCGAGTGCCGCTACCAACGCTATAACGACGGCAGTTGGAGCTGGCCACTATGGGACTGGAAAGGTCCCGCCGTGCAGAACACGCCCTGCGTCTATGGCAAGTTCTTCGGCGGGCGCGCCGGCTTCGTCAGCCTGGAGTGGTGGCCCGACCTGATGAACTACCGGCGGGGCACACACCCCTACCCCGCCGAGAACAGCGTGGAACGCGCCATCCTCGACATCCTCGAACTCAACGGGGCCATGATCACCCGAGAGTTGCGCAAGGCCTGCGGCTTCACTGGCCCGAAAATGCGAAGCCGCTTCGACAACTACATCACCAAGCTCCAGATGGAATGTCGTATCGTCACGGAAGACTTTGTCTATCCCAGAGACAAACAAGGCGAACGCTACGGCTTCGGCTGGGCGCTGCTCAACACACCGGAGAACACGGTCGGACGCACCGCCTGCCACTGCAACTGCACACCGCAAGAATCTTTCGCCCGCATAATGCAACATTTCAAGGAGATATTGCCCCAAACAAACGACAAGCTGATTCGTAAAATAATTGAATAACAATTATTCAAAACAGTTTGTCAAAATCATACAAACATAATATCAGGAATAACGCAAGACAGTCAACCTTCAGAGACAGATGATGAGGATTAGTCTTCTCCATTATCCCTATATTTTGTATTTTTGCAACCCCAAAACACAAAAAAACGAGTGCTGGCTATATGGAAGACAAGAAGAAGAAAAAGAAGTTCTTAGACAAGCCACAATACCCTGGCGGTGCAAAAGCCTTGCGAGAGTTCCTAATGGCGCATCTTCAATACCCGCAAGACGCCATGGACCAGCGAGTTGAAGGCACTGTCACCATCGGCTACCAAGTAAATGACGACGGCATCGTGGAAAGTCCCGTCGTCATCAAAAGCCTCTCGCCATCTTGCGATGCCGAGGCGCTGCGATTAGTGCAGATGCTGCAATACGAAAAAGCCCGCAACCGCGGTGTGCGACTCAAGGTAAACTGCAAGTTAAACATCAATTTCCACTTAGCCCCTACACCTGTCCAGTCCACCATCACCTACCATGTAGTCTCCTCGGAGAAGAAGACCGACAAAGTTCAAAAGCCTGCATCCCAAAACGGCTACACCATCACCATTGAATTCTAACTCCATGCGCAAATTCAAGATACCCCACACCTTCACCATCGTCTTTTCCATCATTATAGCCTGCGCGGCGCTCACTTGGATCGTGCCCGGCGGCGAGTTCGACCGCCAAGTGGTGGAAGTGGACGGACACGAGCGCAGCATCGTGGTCGAAAATTCCTACCACCATGTGGACAAACAGCCCCAGACATGGCAGGTTTTCACCTCTTTTTTCAAAGGATTCGAGCGCACGGCGCCCATCATCGTATTCATCCTGATGATCGGTGGGGCTTTCTGGATCATGAACGAGACTGATGCCATCAACCGGGGCATCCACCTGTTCCTTGCCAGCATGCAACGCATGCAGCAGCGCAAGTTTTTCCGACGAGTGGGGGTTGACAATCTGCTAATCATCGCCATCATGCTAATGTTCAGCGCTTTCGGATCCATTTTCGGCATGAGCGAGGAGACCATCGCCTTCATTGTCATTTTTGTACCCTTGGCCATATCCATGGGCTACGACTCCATCACGGGCGTGCTGATGTGCTATGTGGCGGCCCACATCGGATTCGCGGGCGCCATGCTCAACCCCTTCACTATCGGCATCGCGCAAGGGCTGTCTGGATTACCCACCTTCTCGGGTTTGGGCTACCGGTTCTTCTGCTGGATCCTGCTCACGCTGGTAGCCATAGTCTTCACGCTGTTCTACGCCCGCTGGGTGAAACGCAACCCCACCAAGTCCATCATGTATGAACTGGACCAATACTGGCGCGACAAGGCCGCCTCCACAGAGACAGAGCAGAAGTTGACAAATTCCTCTGTCGGCACGTGGGTGGTCTACGGCATCGTGTCGGCCGTATTGCTCTATTGCGCCATCGCCATGCCACACACGGCTGTCACCATAGGCACGGGCAGCCGCAGCATCATCCTGTTCCCCTTCATTGCTGGAGGGTTTATATTGCTCGGATTTATCGCTGCACGTCGCTCGGCACACCATTTCATCCTAACCTTGTTGCTGCTCACCATCATCGTGCTCGTCACGGGCGTATTAGGCTACGACTGGTACGTTATGGAGATTGCCGGTCTTTTCTTTGCGATGGGCATTGCCGCCGGATTCGCCTTTAACATGAATTTAGACCGTATCGTGCGTCTCTTTTTGGACGGCTGCAAGGACATCCTCACCGCCGCGTTGGTCGTGGGACTCGCAGGAGGCATCATCGTCATCCTCGAGGACGGCAAGGTCATCGACACGATGCTGTACGCCATTTCGCAAGGCATGGGCGATGCCGGCCGCATCGGAGCCACCGCCTCCATGTACGTGGTGCAGAATCTCCTCAACCTCATCATCCCCTCTGGATCCGCCAAAGCAGCCCTAACCATCCCGATGATGGCGGAGTGGTCCGACCTGATGGGCGTGTCGCGTCAGCTGACGGTGTTGGCGTTCCAGTTCGGCGACGGCTTCACCAACATGATCACCCCCACCTCGGGCGTGCTCATCGGCGTGCTGGGCGTGGCGCGCGTGCCCTACGCCCAATGGTTCAAGTTTATCTGGAAATTCCTCCTCGCCCTCATCGTCATTGGTTTCCTGCTGCTGCTGCCCCCACTGTTCATGCCGTTTGCGGGGTTTTAGGCATTAGCAAGGCACAGCGGTCGATGATGAAACCCGCATAGTCGAAACCGGCATCACAGACCTTTTTACCCTTGTTCCCGTCATAGCCCATCACGAGGTGCATCGTGTCGTAACCAGCCACGATGGCGGCTAACAGTTTGCGGTCGCGCTGACCAGCCGCCTCCTTGTACTTCTCAATAGAGGGCCGACCTTTGCCCTTTCGCACGTCCAAAACGGCATCCAAGGCAATCAGACAACCGTTCCATAAGGTGTTTCCCGCCATTTTGATGTATTTTCCGTCCGTATAGATTTTCAATTCAGGGTCGTAATTGGCCTTCTGGATGACCTCTTCGGCATTAGCCACATACCGGCGTGCTTCTTCAATGGGATTCTTCTTTTCCATAGTTTGATTTATTTTTCAGGCTGCAAAAATACAATAAACATTTAATTATTCAACCATATTGCTAATTTATTTTTAAAAAGAAGAATAATACCGTATTCCCATATCTTAATGGGGGACGCAATCGGATAATCTATGAAAAAAAATTGCAACTCCCAAAAATCAATTCTCAGTTCCTGCTTTCCGATATTCTTCCGCGTACTTGTAAAATTTCCGCGCCATCTCCATGTTGTGACGGCGCTCAGCCTCTCGCGCGATGGTCAGGTATGACTCGTACACCCCCTCGCGAGAGAGCAAGATGCCGTGATAATAGTCGTCGTTGCAATAGCCGGAAGGCATGTTGGAACAAAACTGCTCCAAGGCGAGAAAAAGTTCCAATGCATCGGCAGCATACCCCTTCTCGATGAGCGCACTGCCCGTATTGTACAGGCGGTCGTACAAAACCATAGTGAAATCGGAGACATCTCGTTCCTGCTGCTCATTCAACTCACATCGCGTATACAACAGGTGGATGAGGTCCACGGCTTCACGATATTGCTTCCGGTTGAGCACCAACTTCGCCTTGAGCAAGAGCGCATCGGGCTGATGCGGATTGAACTCCAAAGCACGATCCAAGTTATACAGGGCATTGTTCGTGTCTCGATAGTTCAGTTCATCCAAAGCGCGCTCATAGAAAATCCTGTCGACAAGTCCTTTTTGGACGAGCAGCAGATCCTCTTTTGCCTGCGCCTTATACGCCACCTTGCCGAACTGCGCCTTCAGGCGATAATAGTCGACCTGCAGGCATTTGGCATAACCGGCAAGTTTGGTGTCGCGGAAACGTGTAATTTCCCGCTGGATGTCCTGCAAGAACAGATAGTGTAGAGTGATGATCTCTGGATCCTCCGTGTTGAGTTGGTCCAACCTGCGCTCCCACTTGCTAAAGAGAGAGTCGGGAAGTGCACACGGCGCCTGTGCCTGCAAAAAACAGGCGCAGCAACAGAGTCCGATGAGAAGAAACGCTTTTTTCAAAGATTACTTGTTGAGGAAATCCGTGATTGTGGACTCCAATTCTCTCTCGGAAGGAGCGCCTACCATTCTGCCCGGAGCCTCGTCGCGACGGAAAAACATCAACGTCGGGATGCTCTGGATGCCAAAACGCTCGCAAATGTCTCCCGCGCGATCCACATTGATCTTGTAGATGATAAGCTGTCCCTTGTATTTTTTGGCCATTCGTTCCATCATAGGTTGAATCCGGCGGCAGGGGCCGCACCAGTCGGCGTAGAAATCCACGATACAGGGGGTCGTGCCCTTGTAGCGGAAGCCGTTTTCATTGTTGATCTCTGTGATACGATCCACAAAATCTGAAGCCGTCAAAACAACAACTTCTCCCGAAAGGTTTTCCTCCTTCACAGGCGTGTCCTGTGCCTGCGTGTCAGAAATATACGGATTGCCTTGTTGTTCTGTCTGAGTAGCCTGCGCGTCGTCGGTCTTGTCCTGATTCTTGGAGTGGCAAGCGACCAGCGCCAGGGATAGCAGACAGGATGCGATAAGAATACTGGATTTCATTGCTTAAAGGTAATGGTTTATATACAAAAACGGCGGCAAATATAGTCAATTTTCGAATGTGTACGGCATCATGCTTCACAGCATCTCCATCCTACTCCAATTGCCAATCCGCAACCTTCATGTCATCGTCGGTAAGGATGGAGAGATAGTTGAGATAGCGGGATTCCGCGATGCGTCCAGCCTCCACAGCCTGTTGCACGGCACACCCGGGTTCATGAAGGTGAATGCAGTCGTCAAAGCGGCATTGGTTGTTATAAGCACGTATTTCCGGGAAATAATCCCGGATTTCCTCCTTGGAGTACTGTATCAGCCCAAACTCCTTGATGCCGGGCGTGTCCATCATGTAGCCACCCGCGATGGGAAACATCTCGGCAAACGTGGTCGTATGACGGCCCTTGAGATGCTGTTTTGATATCTCCCCCACCCTGATTTGCAATGTGGGGTCCAGTTGCTGGATAAGGGCACTTTTGCCCGTGCCGGAGTGACCGCTGAACAGGGAGACCTTCCCTTCCATACGGCTTCGAAGTTCCCCTATGCCAAGACCTGTCACAGCAGACGTCCTGATGGCATCGTAGCCGATGTGCATATAGAGTTGCGACAGACGCTCCACCACAGCGAGTTCCTGCTCGTTGTAGATATCCATCTTGTTGAACACCAAGCAGACAGGAATTCGGAAGCCTTCGGCGGAGACCAGAAAACGGTCGATGAAACCTAACGAGGTGCGTGGCTCTCGCAACGTCACTAACAGGAAACAGACGTCGATATTGGAAGCCAACACGTGACTAATCTTGGAAAGGTTGGTCGATTTGCGCTCAATGTAATTACGGCGCGTCTCGATGTCGACAATAGTGCCCGTGCCGTCGGGCTCACGCTCCACCGTCACATGATCGCCCACCACCACAGGATTGGTAATCTTGATACCGTGAATGCGGAACTGTCCCCGAAGGCGGCAGGAAAGGATATTTCTTGAAAACTCAGCCATTTTTGACTGCGAATCCTGATCTTCAATGAGAACATCATACCAACTCCCTGTTGATTTTACCACCAATCCTTTCATAGGCAATCAGTTGCGTGGAAAATTGGAGGCAAACAAACGTTCCTTTGTTTCCTTATCGACAGCAAGATATTCGTCCACGCTTTCAGGTTTGCAAAAGTCGGCCGTTGAAAGAGCCTGTTCTATGACTCTCGGGATATCCACATAGCGGATTTTCTCCTGCAGGAACCATTGTACCGCGACCTCGTTGGCGGCATTCATCACGCACGGCATGTTGCCACCCTGCCGGGATGCGCAATAGGCGATGTCAAGACAAGGGAACAGTTCCCTGTTAGGCTGCTCGAACGAGAGTTGGGGATACTTGGCAAAATCGAAACGTGGGAAGTTGTTTTCCAATCGCAGCGGATAGGTGATGGCATACTGGATAGGCAACTTCATATCGGGCAGGCCAAGCTGTGCCTTGATGGAGCCATCGTGAAACTGCACAAGGGAATGGATTATCGACTGCGGGTGCACCACAGTCTCTATGCGGTCGATCGGGATATTGAAAAGCCACTTGGCCTCAATAACCTCAAGTCCTTTGTTCATCAGTGTGGAGCTATCGATGGTCACCTTAGGACCCATGCTCCAGTTGGGGTGCTGCAGGGCCTTGGCAAGCGTCACCTCTTCGAGTTGCGCACGCGTCCAGCCCCGGAAAGGGCCGCCGGACGCGGTAATGATCAGTTTTTCTATGGATTGGTGTTGTTCTCCGGCGAGCGCCTGGAAAATGGCTGAATGTTCCGAATCGACGGGATAGATGGCGGTCTGCATTTCGAGCGCCTTGCGGGTCATCAGTTCGCCGGCCACCACAAGCGTCTCCTTGTTGGCCAATGCAATGAGCTTTCCACACTCGATGGCGTGATAGACGGGACGCAATCCGGCCACACCCACGATGCAGGAGAGCACCATGTCGACACACTCCATCTCGCACACATCGCACAGAGACTGTTCACCGCAGAAGACCTTGACATCCTCGTCGGCCAGCGCCTCCTTGACAACCTTATAGGCCGCTTCCTGCACCACAACCACGATGTTAGGCTTAAACTGCCGAGCCTGCTGTATGAGCAGGTCAGCACTGGAGTTGGCCGCGATGACTTCCAACTGCAGCAGGTCTGGATATTGCGCAATCACCTCCAGCGACTGCATGCCCATTGAACCGGTAGAGCCCAACAAGGCAATGCGCCGCTTATGTGCCGTCCCCTCCATCTTACTTGGATTGTTGGTCGATGGTGGCGCAAATGTCGGCGAAGACATGCTCAATGTCCTGCATGCCGTTCAGTTGTATCAGCTTGCCTTGACTCTTGTAATAGTCCACCAAAGGCATGGTTTGCTCAAAGAAATTGGCCACACGCGCCTTGACGGTCTCGGGGGTGTCGTCGGCACGGTTTTCAAGTTGAGCGCGCTTCAGGATGCGTTTTTCCACCTCTTCCATCTCCACATAGAGATACAGTACCATATCGATGTCGAGGTTCGGGAAGAGCGCCTTGTCGTCGAGCATCTCAGCCTGTTTGATGGTGCGGGGCACACCGTCAAAAATAAAGCCCTTGCTGTCAGCGTGCTTCTGGATATGGTTATTAAGCATGCCAAGCGTGATGTCATCGGGACAAAGATCGCCACGATTGATAATTTCCTGTGCCTTAAGGCCTAACGGAGTCTTATGGGAAATTTCATAACGGAAGAGGTCTCCTGTGGAGACATGGTCAAAGCCATATTTTTCAACAATAAGTTTCGCTTGTGTACCCTTGCCGCTGCCAGGGGCGCCGAACAGAACGATATTCATAGTGGTTATTTTTAGGTTTTCAGATTTCAAAAACTATTCTATCACTTGATATATATCCGAATAATTACGACCATAGCCATTGTAGTCGAGACCATAGCCCACAATAAACTTATTGGGGATAGTCAACCCGACGTAATGGATGGGCAACTCAAGTTTATAGGCATCGGGCTTATAGGTCAGCGTGGCAATACGCATATCACGCAGGCCCGTATCGCGCAGCATTTCGGCGATGTGACTGTACGTGCGTCCCGTGTCGATGATATCTTCGACGACCAGAACGCGCTCATCCTTGAGATCTTCCGTCAACCCGATAAGGCTTTGTACTTTGTTGGTAGATTGCATGCCACTGTATGAAGCCAACTTCACGCAAGTGATGCGACATGGTATCCGCAATTGTTTCAGCAAATCAACGGCAAAGAACACCGCCCCATTGAGGGTGATGAGAATCACGGGATTGTCGTCCTTGTAGTCCTCGTTGATCTGCTCCGCCACCTTGCGGATGGCTTCTTGTATCTGCGCATCAGTTATATATTTGACAAAGGTCTTGTCAAGGACTTGTATGGTGTCTTGCATAGCGTTGGTAATTACGGGTGCAAAAATATACAAAATCAGCGTTGGGCGGGAGAAGAAAGTTCCGGATTGTTTATTCCACAATCTTCAGTTCCTGCATCAGATTTTGCGCATTCGCCATCTTGTCGATGATAAAGAGCAGATAACGCATATCCATGCAGATGGTGCGCTGCACCTCATTCTCAAACGCGATGTCGCCGCTCATGGCTTCCCAGTTGCCGTCAAAAGCCAGACCGATAAGGTTACCTTCGCCATCGATAACAGGGCTGCCGGAGTTGCCACCCGTGATATCGTTGGTAGTGATGAAATTCACTATCAAATTGCCGTTCTTGTCGGCATAGCGGCCATAGTCCTTGTTTTCCCAGAGCTTGATCAAATCCTTCGGCACATCAAATTCCCAGTCACCAGGTTTGTATTTCTCCATTACACCATCCAAGGTGGTGACATAGTCATACGTGATAGCATCGGAAGGCTCGCATTTCTGGACGCTACCGTAGGTAAGGCGCATGGTAAAGTTGGCATCAGGATAAAAATTGCGATCCTTCTGCATTTCCATCAGACCTTTCATATAGAGTCGATCGGCGCGAGAGTTGTCCACAGCATCAGCCTGTTCCTGTAATTCGATGTAAGAATTGACAATGTCGAACATCAAGGCATAGATGGGATCCTTGGACAAGGGTTTGGGTTTGTCCAAATAGGCAATCAACTTGTCTTCATCCACCAAAACGGATTTTTCAAAAGCACTGTTCACGAAAGCCGTGAAATCGCCGTGGTTCTTGTCGCCTATCTTTTTGACCATAGGTGGCAGTTGGCTGGGATTGACATCTTTATAGAAGAGGTTCAGCAAGGCGATGGTCACATCACGGTCCAAGGACTTGTCATAATCCTTGAAGAAACTCTTCACAGTGCCTTTCATACGCTGCGCGTACGCTGCAATGTCAGCAGACGAGACGGATTTATCAGAGAAGGCATTGTTCAATGCTCTGAATTTCAAAGCGAAGGCAACAGCCTCACCGCCACGCCAACCCGCCTCACGGTGATAAATCAACGTCTTGGTATACTTATTCTGATGATTCCAATATTTATGCATCTCATCAAAAACGCCAGTGTATTTGGCTTTCCGATCTTTATCCTGCTCCACCCAACGGGCAAATTCCTCTTCCTGTTTCTTTCTCTTCTCCACCACTTTGTTGCGCTGCAACTGCTTCACTTGTCCGATATAATACTTCCAATAGTTGCTGACGCTGGCCTGTTTGGAGGCATATTGGATAAAGACGGCAGGGTCGGCATCCATGTGCTTGCGATACTGTTCCAGCTTGGTGGTGCGACAATCGACCACGGCAGGACCTTCCAAATCAATGATGTTCTGCACTGCCTCGGAATAGGAGTAGCGGTCTGTGGAGCCCGGGTAGCCCAGGATCATCGCATAGTCGCCCGGCTGCACACCCTTCAGGGAGATAGGCAGGAAATGCTTGGATTTCATCGGCACATTGTCCTTGCTATACTTGGCGGGGGAGCCGTCAGGAGCGGTGTACACGCGGAAGATGCAGAAGTCGCCCTTGTGACGCGGCCACGTCCAGTTATCCGTATCGGCACCATATTTTCCAATACCCCAAGGCGGGCAGGCGACCAAACGCACATCCTTATAGACATCATATACGAACAAGATGTACTGGTTACCGTGATAGAAGGGAACAATTTCCACCTCCACATCGCGTTCGCCCTTGGTTTCCTTGATCAGTTTATCACCATTTTCCTGAATGAGCTTGGCGCGTTCTTCCTCCGTCATCTTGTCGGAACAGCCCTTCAGAATCTTGTCCGTCACATCCTCGATATAGTTAAGGAAGGAAACTGTCAGGCCCTCATTGGGCAATTCCTGGTCCTTGCTGCGTGCCCAAAAGCCGTCCTGCAGGTAATCGTGTTCCACGGAGGAGTGTGCCTGCACCTGTCCGAGTCCACAGTGGTGGTTGGTGAGCAGCAGGCCTTCGGCGGAAATCAGCTCGCCGGTACAGCCGCCGCCGAACTGCACGATGGCATCTTTCAGGCTGGGCTGGTTGAAGCTAAAGATTTGCTCGGCAGTCAGCTTGCAGCCAAGACGCTGCATTTCTGCCAGGTTCTTACCATTAATGGAATACGGCAGCCACATGCCCTCATCGGCACGGGCACCCATGACAATCATCACCAAGGCGATGAAAAGGATGTTGATTTTATGTTTCATACTCATTCACTTTTGGAAATGCAAAAATAGAAAAAAAAGGCATTTGTCATTCATACAACAAGTATCGCTCCCGCACGACTTTGAATCTGTCTATTCCTTCTTGCCACGAAGCGCGGATATCCTTTTCCGGGACACCTCTTACAATCTGCTGGCGCAGGCGGTCTGTGCCAGCCAACTTGTCGAAAAAACTGACATTCGTAAAGAATTTTTCCTTGTCGGGGAACAACCTATAGGCGGTAAGCAGGTATTCTATCCGAAGATATCCGGCACTGTCAAGGTAATCTTTCGCCACTTGGGTCAAGTCAAATCCCTCACACTTCACACCTTTGTAGGGCGGGTTTTCGGACACTCCTTTTATGGCCACCGGTGTGAAAGAGAAGTTGCCGCCGCGCAATCCGGGGAAGCCGTAGATTTGGAAGGGGGTTGGCGTGCCACGTCCCACACTAACACCCGCACCCTCGAAAAAACAAAGCGACGGGTAAAGAAGGATCGCCTCCGGGGTCTGCAGGTTTGGCGAAGGGGACACAGGCAACACGTAGCGTGTCTCGTGCGTGTAGTTTTCCAGCTCAATCACTGTCAGGGCACATTGCAATCCATCCTTAAGCCAACGCTCGCCGTTGATCATGCGTGCGTACTCCCCTATCGTCATGCCATAAACCACTGGAACGGGATGCATCCCCACAAAGGAAGTGTATTTCGGTTCGAGCACAGGACCATCCACATAAAAGCCATTGGGATTAGGACGATCGAGCACAATGACCTGCTTGCCATTTTCGGCAGCCGCCTCCATCACATAGTGCAACGTGGAGATGTATGTATAGAAACGGCACCCCACATCTTGAAGGTCGAACAGGACAACGTCCACATCCGACATCTGTTCGGGAGTAGGTTTCTTGTTCTTGCCATAGAGGGAAATGATGGGGATGCCCGTCTTTGCATCTATGGAAGAAGCAATGTGCGCGCCCGCCTCGGCATTGCCCCTGAAACCGTGTTCGGGGCAGAAGATCTTGACGAGGCGCACGCCAGAGGAGATCAACGTGTCCACCAAGTGAGTGGCGCCCACCATGGAGGTTTGGTTTCCGCACACCGCGACGCGCTTGCCCTCCAACAATGGCAAATAATGGTCCGTGCAGGCCGCCCCCACGGTGATTTGGGATCTTCCAGACAATACAGACAGGACGATACAAATAGCTATGAGAAACCGTTTCATATCCATGCTTAACGAAAAAAACAGTTTTCTATTACTTGGTTTAAACAAAAAAACTACCCGACTGGCATCGAGTAGTTTTTGGGAAATATGTTAAAAAGAGGGTTATTTTTGAACAACCATCTTCTTGGTCAACGAAGCAGTGTTGCTACTCACGGTATAGTAATAGACGCCGGCAGGCAGGTTAGTGACATCCACATCGTAATAGTTGTCGCCAAACTGAGCGTCTTGTGTGTCGGAGTACACGAGTTGTCCCAATGCGGTGTAGATCTTCAAGACAGTCTTCTCATTGTCTCCCATCAGATACGGAATGCGTGTCGTGGTGACAGCCGGGTTCGGGATGTTCTGATAGAGCACCATTCCGCCGCCGATTTCATAATCATCCGGCAGGCCGATGTTCGTACAAGAGGTGATCGTCTTGATGTTGTTCTGCAAATTCCGGTCAAGTGCGATTTCGCCTCTGACGCTGAACTGCAAATATCCGACCAATTCATCGATATAGAAGCCTTGGCTGAACACGTGCTCAACGGTTTCTCCCGGTTGTATCACGTCATTAATGTGTTCCACGATAGTGTCGTGGCTGATACCCACATTCATAAACGCATAGAGGTCGAAATTCGTAAACGCAGAAGGTCCGTTATTCTTGATAAGCGCCTTCACATGCACCGTGTCGCCAATTGCAAGGCAAGCATCCGGATGTTCAACCGAGTCACGGAAGTCATACGGGTAGGTGATGCCCACAATCTGGAGATCAGGAAGACCTTCCTGGATGTTGACATCGTCAATACAAACATCCAGACGGTGGTGATGGTTAGTCACTTTGAAACGCACGCGACCGACCTCGTCAAATCCATTGAGCGTAGCCGTGATTTTCTCCCACGGGGAGGTATTGGTCACTTGGGATGCATCTGCCTTGTGGAAGGTGTCGCAAGTCACATAATAAGAACCGGATCCAGCCTCGACGAGGAGGTCGAAGTCTGCATTGGCAGCTCCCAGGAAATAGTCATAGAAATTCACTTCGGCAGGATAACCGTTCACATAGTGCAGGTTGATACAGCCGGTCGTCAATGCAGCATAATGTGATTGATAGGTGGTGACATTGCCATTGGGCACAGCGGCGAAATGGCCGGAGGTGCTATTGGGATAGGTATGGTCCGCAGTCGGGCCGGCATTGCTTGCGCTGTTGGGACTGCTGGCTGTATAGACACGCCATGTGTAGTTGGCGTTACTCTGCTCCTTGCTCCAGTACTGAGGCAACCAGTTGGCATCATCATTATTGTTGAAATCGAAGTTCTGGCTATACGGCAGAGTCTCATAGCCGGTTGCAGTGCTGGCCAGGCTCACCACATTAGCCGTCACAGACATCTGGTCGTTTTGCGTATACATGTCACCAGGATATGTCACGTGGGAGTTGATCTGATAGGAACCCGGCACGCTAATATTCACGCCATCCAAGACAACGACCTTGCTTTCACCGGAGGCGAGGCTGCCGGAAGAGATCGTCGTAGTATAGGTGCCCGGAACAGGACCCGTTACCGTAGCCGTAATGGTCGCAGCATTGCTTGTGCTGAAAATTTGCGTTTCACCACCAAAGTTCTTGATCGTAACACGAATTCTACCAGCAGTATCCGGACACACATCGCCAACAGGATGGACGTATGAGGCGATACCTAAGTCGGTGTTATACGGAGGCAGAATATTGACGGCATAGTCTTCCGTCTCGCCGCGCACCGTGTAGACACCGCAAGGTCTGTACGTGGTGTTGATATTGCTGGCAGCACAGATGACACGCATACGCGTCAGTCCAGTCGTGGCAGTGGAAGGAATGGTCACACTACCGACCGTAGTGGCACTGGAACCATTGGCAACGTGATTGACAGCACCAGAAGTATATACAAGCTCTTCATTGTTGTTGAAGACACCGTCACGGTCATAGTCGATATAAACCCACTTGTAAACCGTAGCACCGGAAGAAGTCGTGAAGGAATGCGTGACAGAGACCGGATAGGTCTGGCCTAACACAATCTGACCGGGAGCCACCGTATGGGTGTAGTCCGTATACAAACCATTGCCATCAGGTGTATAGTTCATGTACGGAGTACCTGCGCCATTGTTAATACCGGCAAAAGTGACGTTGGAGATGTCCGCACCGTCGGTCAAGGTAACCGTCGGATGAGAGGTACAAGGATCACCCTTACTAAGTTGGATAGTCAAAGTATCATTCTGATGGTGGGAATCCGTGGACAAGCCTGTGTAAGCCTTAAACGGAGTCTCATAATAGACCGTGTGCAGATCCACCGGTGTGGTGAATGTCATATTGGCCGTTGCACCGGAGGCAATAGTGCCCGTGAAGTTTTGAGTAACAGGGGCATTATTTTCAAACTGATAAGAGACAGGGAAGTTGGAGGCAGCCTGGGAACCATAATTGCGCAAGGTCACCGTCACCGTTTCATTGGCCGTATAGGCAGGATTGACTGCGGCAGGTGCCGTGATGGCTTCCACGCCCACGTCATGTTGTGGAATGGTCGCATTGATGTTGACAACGGCACGCGGGGATTCGCAAGTGTAGTTGAACTTGAATATGGTATTCCATCTGTAGTTGATCAATGTGAACGTAGTGGCTGCCGTAGAGGAAACGGCGCTGTTGTTATGGTATTGCAGCACTTTCTTCTGGTTGTTGGTGGAATAGGTGCTGTTCTGGAATTTTGGCTCAATGACACCCAATCCCGTGACACAGCTTGCAGAACCGCAGTCATGCTCCACATAGATATAGAGAGCACCGCCCGTATAGTCAAAACCGCCGAGAATAGGAACGGCCATCCAGCCCGTCTGGGCGAACTCCATTTCACCGTCGAAGACCAGTTGAGCGGTGGAAGTCTCGGTGTTCCACACAAACGCGGGGGTCGCAGAGAGACCGTCTGCATCAGGACCGTTCTTCATCCAGATCTTGACCGGGATGCCTGCACCCGAAGTGTTGGCCGTGGTCACATTGACGAAGAATGTGTCGATGGTGCCGGCCAAGCCGCCCATCTCTTCGTTGGAATAGAGAATCTTGGCGTATGAATGGCCCTGCGTCGTATAGAACGGTGCGGACTGTGCCACAGTTTGTGTTCCGGCCTGGACAGAAGCTTTGAAGTCGTTTGACTCAATACGACCGCTATAATACAACGTAGTCGGGCTGAAGATAGGATCTGTCGTATAGCTGGCACCCTCGCCTATCGGATTGCCACCCGTGCTGTTTTCGTAGAAATAGTAATAGTTCAACGGAGCCGCAGAAGGAGTAATGACTGCGGGGTTACCATAGGTGGCGTTGATCGTCATGGGAGCGGGTGCCACCGGATTTGCAGGCACGTGCAACACGCCACTGATGGTATCATTGCGACGATACACTGCCATATTGCCGACAGGATTACTATATATATTATAATTGTACGTATAGTTCTGCGTGGTGGAACTCAAGTTGTTCATCGTGATGGCCACATCGGTATTGGCGAGGTGGTTGATCGGCGTAGATACCGTGGCATTGCCGGTCACATTTTGCGAGCCGTCCACGAATCTGGCTGTCAAGGCAAAAGTGCCCGCCGGAATAACGGATGTCGAAGTTGTATCCGTGTTGCCCACATTCACCTGAATTTGCGGTGACTGCGCTAAACCGCACTGGTAGTCGGAAGGAGCGACAAGGCTATTGGTGACAAGGTCGTAGGTGGGCTTGAACACATTGATATGGATAGGCGCACGACGGGTTGTACAGTTGCTGGTACGGGAAATAGCCTCCACCCAATACGTGACAGAGTCATACAACACCGGTGTTGTATAGAATTGGGCTGTGGCCGGCGAAAGAGTAATCGGTGTGGTCGATGTCGAATCCGTGTAGAACAAATACCGCGTGATCTGGGCGTTCGAGCCCGTCATGGTCAAACGATCGGCAGGCTGGAGGATTTCCAACGTTTGCGTGTATTCACCCGTGTAGGTGTAAGAAGCCAACAACGGCGCCGTATACGTAGAAGACAACGTGCCGGAGATGGTGTCATTGCCGCGATAGACGATACTCTCGTCCGGCATATCTGTATACACCACATAGCTGAACGTAGTATTACTCACCGGTGCGTCGAAGTTGTACGTCGTGGAGAATGTCACGGTCTTAACCTCCTCTGAAGCAAACGGCTCCGCAATCATCTGTGTAAGATGTGTACCGTTCACGATAGCATGAACCATCACCTTATTGGCAGGAATAGGCATATTCAACATATTCTTGACCGACACCTGGATATGCTCGTCATAAAGAGCACAACCACCTTGCGGGTAATTCCAGCTTTCAGTCTGGACGTCATAAATAGGAATATCGGGGACATGAACATGAATGGGGACTTTCTCACTACCGCAAGCCAAGTCGGCAATCTTGAAGTACATGTTCAGACGACGAGCGTAAACATTGTAATTGCCGATCAGGGATGCTGTCGTGTTGCCGGACTTGTATAAGACATAGCCGTTGCCCATGTTGGTCTGCCGGAATATCGGCAGGGTGGCGCCACCGGAGACGGCTGCTCCACAAGTGTTGCATGCAGAACCCGTGCCCGTACAGTAGTCCGCACAGTTCGTTTCCGTATAAATCAACAAGTTATCAGCATCATACTCAAACGGGACATCCAAGTCAATGTAGCACCAGCCTGTCGGATTGAAATAGATGCGCTTGTCAACGACAAGGGTGGCCGTTGACGTCTCCGCATCCCAATCCACCGCTGCAGCTGCAGTAGGCAGCATGGCATCCGTGGTCTTCTTCATATAAATCTTAATGGGAATGCCATCAGCGCCATTGGCTGCAGTATTCACATACAAGCCGATTTGGGTCAACGTGCCGAAATGACCGATTTCCTCGGCCGTATACAACATCTTGCCGCGGGAGTATCCATTGTTAAAGACGAACGGTTGCGTTCCCGTCAATGTACCCGTGCCAACGATGGTGTCATTGATTTCACCAGGATTGGCATTAACATAATAAACAGTGTCAAAGAAAGTAACCGGCGTGGTATAGGTGTTGCCATAGGCTTTCAGCTCCCAGGTCTCATATCCAGTGCTCGTAAACCATCCCAACACGCCATTGGTAATGGAAGCTGGCAAGCTGGCTGTGAGGGTTTCTGACGTGTAATAACTGATATTCACGGTGTCCTGTGCCACAATCGGCGTGGCTGACTTACCCAAGGACTGGATGGTCAAGTTCAAGGTGTCATTATATTGCAAACGATCGTGCGCACCCTTCACAACCCATACCTTTATATTATAGTTGTCATCAATGTTGACCTGGTTGTTCGTGAAATCATACAATGTATTAAAAGCAAAAGTGGTCGTCTGATGACTATAGATTGTGTCATTCAAGGTCTGAGAAACCGTAGGCTGGCCATTCACTGAATAGTTGAACACTGTTCCTGGGAGAATGTCTGAAGAGCCGTTGTTGGTGATTTCCACCGTGATGGCCTCATGTCCCATATCGCAGCGTGTGGTCGGGTTGACAAGAGAAAGGATGCCCAAGTCGTTGACATGCGGCGTATCGATAACAGCACCGATCATGAAGCGTCCGAATGTCTGCGGCACGTATGTACCATTAGTCAGGAAATAGAACGTCGAGTCGCGAAGCGGGGTCTCGACTTGGGAGCACAAATAGTCACCGTGTGCCATCATCTCGATACCCACGTACAAGTCGTGCATGTTGGTAAGGGCGTAGTTGACGATGGGGATGGTGTTCCATGCGCCCTGTTGAAGTTGGCTGAAGTTAATCACTTCCGAGGTGGCCACGATGTTGCCTGCTGAATTAGCGACAAAGGCGCGGAAACCTTCGGACGGGTCAGCGATGTAAGTTTGGTCATAATAATATTTCACGGCCGAAACCACCAATTCGTTCGTTGCTCTGTAACGCACGCAAGGACGAATCACGTTGCTATAGTCGCCGGTAAGCAATCCCACCGATGAGGTGTCAGCATAGTTGGCGATGTTGTTGGTCACCTCCATGCGCCAATGGGATGCGTTATTGTCATTGACCTGGTCGTTGCGGGAACGAACCTCCACATCTTTGGCTTCGAGCACATTATAGTGATGATCGGGGAACGTCACTATAGTCTCGGCTCCTGATGCCAAGCTGGCGATAGTCAACGAGTCATGGTATTGTTCGGCTGCACCCACCACATTCAGGTAGACCTTAATGTTGTTTTGAGCCTGACGGCCTTCGTTGCGCACCAAGGCACTCACGACACCGTCGACATCATATTGCGCAGGGGTCTCACCCTGGGCATAAATGTTCGTAACCGCAATATCGTTGTCATACAAGTTTCTAAGACGAATACGGTCAATGTTAATATTATTGCCGTGCTGTGATTTAGCATCAAAAGCGATATAGACACAACCGGAAGAGACATAGTTAGACAAGTCGTACGTATAGAGCGTCCAAATAGCCGGGTTTGCCGAACTCAAATAACGCTTCAGCAACGATGTGCTCTGACCTTGCGGAGTCAAGGCTGTGAAAGTTGTACCGCCGTTGGTAGAGATCTTGACCGTGACACCCTCAGCAGCGCTGTTGGTCGTGTTGTCGTGGGCAAACCAGACTTCCAAGATAGGATTGACAGAGTTGTTCAACTGAACCACCGGCATGATGGCTCTTGACTCAGTGTTGTTGGCAAAGTTCTTGGAGTTGAAGAAGAGACGGCCTGTACCATACACAGGAGAGATTGTCGGGTATACGCCTGCACCTTCCTGGAACGACCAGTTACCGGCACCTGCGATCTGCTCGATAGTCCAGGTTTGTTTTGTGCCCATACTGAAATCCTCCTCATATTCGGGAATGGCAGCCTCTAACACAAACGAGAGGCGAAGCGTGTCGTTCGCATAGTTGTTGTCACCAACGGTGCGGATGATAAACGTTAAGTCAATAACCTGATTGACGGGAATGTTGACATTGTTTGCAACAACTTCGTTGAGGGCACCGAGAACTGGTATGGTGCCGCTGTTCACTGTAACGGATTGTGTCAAGTTGAGAGAGTCGGAATGGACGGTGATCGTAGCATTGTGGCTGGCGAAGTTGAGGGCTTGGGAACCTTTGTTAGCCACAGACACTGTAATGTTGTAGGGGTTTTGAGGACATGAACCCGAAACTGGGTTGACGAGAGCCACGATAGAGGCATCGGTGGCGGGGATGGCATTGGCGTATGCGCCCATGTAGGTCAGCGACGTACGCGACACATTGCGGATATCCGAGGTGACATGTGCATTGCGTCCGCACTCCATACCCGTGTAGTCCGTCGGCATCAGGGAAAGTGTCGGGTTAGCCATCGGAGGCAACAAGCTGATGTTGTTATGTGTCGTCGTGACGGCGCTTTCAAACTCTGCGATAGTGTTGCGGGACACCGTCTTGTAGGCGATCACACCCGATGCGGAATACAAATCATTATACGAACCCGTAACCGTGGATGTGTTGTTCAAATAAAGCGGATAATTCGTATTGTCACTGCTATTCACCATGTTCAACAACACATTGTTGTTCAGATAAGTATTGCTGTTGTTCTCAATTCTCAAGGCTGCCGTATTGTTGTAGGGGGCGTCAGACTTGATAAAGAAACTGTTGTTGGTGACCTGCAGATAGTTGGAAGACTTGATTTGAGCCGCATAGGATGCGGCAGCGACAACCGGGTAGAGGATCACCTCGTTGTTATAAATGTAGCCCGTGTCGGATGCCGTGGAACTGCTGCTTTCAACGTTGATACCGAAGTTGGAATTGCCCACGATCACGTGGTTGTTGCGGATGAAGTAATCCTGCGTGGATGCGTTTTTCACACAAATACCGTATTCAACATCGTATGTGCTGTCGATGGTGTTGCCATTGATGTCGAGAGCCTGCAACTGTTCCGAGTAGATACCGCTGAAATTGGGATGTGTGCTGCCCGTCGGATGCTGGGAAATGTGGTTACCCGTCATCTCACAGTTACAGTAGCTTGTTTGAACAGCACGGTAGCAGGAGATAATACGGTTGTTCTGGATGGCGAGTACATTACGACGTTGTGCAGAACCCACAAAGTAAACACCATAGTTACCGCCAACGATCGTGCTGTTGCGGATAATGACATCATCGGACTGGGCCACTTGGCCGGAGGTGGCAGCAGCAGCAACCGAACGACCGATAGCGAAGCTGGTGTTGGCCGTGCTATTGGTCGGGTACGCCTCGATGCGGCATCCATCGATCAACACATTGGTGCTACCATTGCCTCTGAGGACAACACCGCGGGACACCGCTGTGTTATTAGCCCTGAATGTAATGTTCTTGAAGGCGAAATTGTCGGCATGCACCAGTGTCAAGGCACCAAAGATATTGTTACCGGCATCGGTGTTGCCGTTGGTCACAATCACCGTGTTCACATTGTCGCCTTGGAAAGTGATGGTGTTGGTGGCGGATTGACCGATGTAATTATCCGTAAAGTCAAAGTCCTGATAGGTTCCAGGGCGCAAGTGGAAAGTCGTGGGACCATTGACGCCGCAATAATCCAACGCGGCCTTAACATCTATCATAGTGGCGAAGTCCGGGTTGGTGCCACCCACCGTATAGTCGCCGTGCAGCAGGCTGTCGCAGGCATAGCCCACGAAACGGATGGTGTCGCTCCTGTTGGTGGTGGTTCCGCTACCATGGAAGCCATCGGCTTGGCCGTTACGGGTGTTGATGCAGACCGTGATGTAGTTGAAACCATGCGTCGGGGTGAAGGTTGAAAGGCTCAAGTTATCGCGTTCGTCGAAGCAAAGGGAACCGGTCCAGTTATGGGTAGAGAGGTGCGTTTGCACGTGGTTCTCGTTCTCCACTTTCAGCGTAACGTTCAAGCTGGTCTGGTATGGGCTTCCCGGCGAGTTGGTCGCGTCACTCTTGTTCTTGAAATAGACCGTCACCGGCTCAGGTGTCCCCGTAATGAAGCAATGGGGGAACGTGTTCAAGCTGTCAAGATGACAGTCGTTATAGTGTATGTTGGTCTGGTTATGCCATGCGATGAGAGGCGTATCAATAGTGTTGGCGGCACTGCCGTGCACGTCGTTGGCCACAATACGATAACGGATGGTGTCGTAATAACAGATGGAAGGAAGATTCCACTCGGACAACACCACATGGCCGTTCGCATTCAAGGTGTTGGAAGTGATCGTATTGGGGAGCGTCACTTGTTGTCCGCTATTGATGGAATACGAAAATGCCAACGTGTTCAGGTTGATCGTGTCGTTATCCTCGATTCTGGCTTTGATGGTATAAGGTCCGATATTGTTGAGCAAATTGTTGTTCTTGTTCACATAGATCGTGGGTTGGAGCGTGATCTTGGGTCTGATAAGCTCGCAGTTGGAAAGCGTGCACTTGAGGTTGTCGATATACCAACCGGCACAAGCCTGCGTGCCGGAGGCGCTTGCGGAGGTCTTGTTCACACGGAAACCGATTCTGACGTGTGTGACAGGATATTGGACACCGGCGGAAGTGACTGTCTGGTTCAACAGGAATGAAGACAGGTCGAACTGTTCGTGTCTCCACCAGGTACTGTTCGGGACAGCCGTCGTGCTGCTGGCATTCCAAATCGTATAGCATGCGTCATTGAATCGTCCGTTCGTCAGGCTCGATTCCGCGTTTCCATAATAGAAACTCGAAGTGGACGTGAAGGTCAGCTGCTGGGCAGTACCCCACTGCACCATGCCATTGGCACCCACGAATCCTAAGAAATAGACGATTTGAGTCTGGTCCAACTGGCTGACCTTGCAAATATGGTCGAATTCCAGATAAAAATGATTGACATTCTGCACACTGGTAGCCGCCAACTCGATAGGCGTCGTTGTCATCAGACATTGGCCGCTGGAAGAGTACACCGGGCAATGGAAAGATGAAGGCGCGGAAAGGTACTGGGTGTTGTCCAGCTGCCAGTCGCCCGACGGGTTGAAGCCTGAGGTTGCAGGTACCACGGACAAAGTGGCACCATCAAAATTCTCATCAATGACATTGTCAATGTCCATCACTTGTGCGTTCAGCATGAAAGGCAGACACAAGGCAAACAGTAATAACAGTTTTTTTCTCATCGTATGGTGTTTTTTATTTTTCACAAATTGAAATGCATACATGATAGCAGTTTTCACAATAAGCCGACAAAAATACACTTTTTTTTCAAAAAAGAGTTGATTTTTTTTTCAAAAAAAATAGAAGGAATAAGACAGGCTAAAACTCTGAATAAGAAGATAATATATCCTCACACTCAGCTATGGTCCCGGCCTGCACCAGACGCATCCTGACTGGTTTGAAATTATAAAGGCCTTTGAAATAGCCCGCATACTGCGTCCGCATTTCCAACACTGCGCGTCTTTCTCCCTTTTCGGAGGCGGCCGCCCGAAGCTGCTGCAACACCGTCCGAACACGTTCCTCGTATGTGGGGAGGGCAATCTCCTGGCCACGGACAAGCCCCTTGATTTGCCGGAACAGCCACGGGTTCCCGATGGCGGCGCGGCCCACCATCACGGCGTCCACACCATATCGGTCGCGACATTGCAATGCCTTGGCAGCATCGTCGATGTCGCCGTTGCCAATAACAGGGATTTTCAGACGTGGGTTGGCCTTAGCCTTCCCTATCAGGCTCCAGTCGGCTTCGCCGCCGTACATCTGGGCTCGCGTGCGTCCATGTATGGCAATGGCCTGCGCGCCCGCGTCCTGCATGCGCTCGGCCACCTCGACAATGGGCTTGTTGGAACTGTCCCACCCCAAACGGGTCTTGACCGTCACCGGCAAATGCACGGCATTGACCACCGCTGCCGTCAATCGCGACATCTTGGGCAGATCCTGCAGGATGGCGGATCCCGCGCCCTTGTTGACCACTTTTTTGACAGGACAGCCCCAGTTGATGTCGATGAAATCGGGGCTCGCGGTCTCCGCCATGCGCGCCGCCGTCACCAACGACTGCTCGTCATGGCCGAAAATCTGGATGCCGAACGGTCGCTCGCGCTCGTCGAAGCACATCTTTTTCAGGCTCTTGTCCACCTCTCGCGACAACGCGTCCGAGGAAATAAATTCAGAGACAAGCACATCCGCCCCCATCTCCTTGCATACCAGCCGGAACGACCGATCCGTCACCCCCTCCATCGGAGCAAGGTAAACCGGAAAGTCAAATGAGGCCAATATCTGCTGAATTGAATTTTCCATTGCGGCTGCAAAAATAATTTTTTTATCTTTGCAGCCTCCTAATTTCGACTTTAATTTTAAACATCAATCCTATGAAAAAATTAGCATTATTAGTTTTTGTCATCGCGTTCGCCTCCATGGCGTCCGCCCAAACCGTCAAAGAGTCCATGGTGAACATGGGCAAGCAACAACTATCCGGTTACCTGTTGGACATCCCTGGTGCTGACATGAAGACCGTCGAGGCTGCTTTCCGCGACAAACTGGAGAAACAATACAACCTCAAGGCCTCTTCCGAGAGTGGCTTCCGCGCTTATCTCAACCAGCCCTTCAAGCCCTTCGGCTCCGCCAACTACGACCTCTACTTCACCGTCAGCGAGCACGGCAAGAAAAAGAACAAGGTATCTCAGCTTTCGCTCATCGTCAGCTCCGGCAACTACAATGCCATCACCTCTTCCACAGATCCCACCACCGCCGACTACGTCAAGGTGTTTCTCCGCGACTTCACCGCATACGTACAGGAATATGTAGCCAAGCAAAACATCTCCGCCCTGGAATCCCAGCTCGCCAAACTCAAAAAGGAGGAAAAAGCCCTGAACAAGGACAAGAATAAAATGAACAAACAAATGGAGAAACTCAACAAGAGTTTGGACAAGAACGCCAAGCAATTGGAGGAAAAAGGGAAAGAGATCGACAAACTCCAGAAGGACATTGACTCCGCCAAGAGACAACTAAACTAAGCAAAACCAAGCAATTTCGAAAAGCACAAAACAAAGAAGGCGGGAATCATTTCCCGCCTTCTATTTTTTCTATCTTTTCTTTCAGTGCTTTGACATCGTCAAACAACAGGGAGAGTCTTCGAAGATAAGCAAATTCCCTCCATTTTTTCGCCGACTCCACAGCCGGCACGCCCAGGAGGGTTGTGCCCTCGTCCGTGATATTACGGTCAAGTGCGGAGCACGCAAAAAGCACTGTGTTCTTGGCAACATAGAGGTCCTTGTTGACACAAGCCTTAGCCCAAATCTTGCAATCGTCATCAATATAGGTGCATCCCGCGATGCCGCTTTGGGCTCCCAAGAGCACGCGCTTGCCGATGTGAGTGTCATGGCCGATCTGGACAAGGTTGTCGAACTTGGTACCGTCACCGATGTACGTGACGCCGGAAACCCCCTTGTCGATGCAGCAGTTACAGCCCACTTCGACATCGTTGCCGATGAACGTACTGCCGCACGATTGAAGTTTCACCCAGCCGTCGGGCCTTTTCTGGAAATAACAAGCATCCGCGCCGATGGTGGTGTTGGAATGGACAATCACGTTGTCGCCGATTGTCGTGTCCTCGTAAATGCTCACGTTGGAATGGATGATGCAATTGCGTCCGATACGGACATTCCGGCCAATGAACACATGAGGTTCAACCACCGTGCCCTCGCCGATAACCGCGTCGGGATGAATGGCGACCGTCTGCGGCTCGTAGCGTTTGTAGAAATTGACGATGGCCAAATAGTCGAGAAGAGGGTCGTCACTGAATATCAATTCCTTCCCGTAGGGGCAATCCACGTCGCGCTTGTTGATGATAATGACCGTTGCGGGACTCTCCAGTACACGATTATAGTATTTGTCACAATCCACAAAAGTGACATCACCGTGTTCTGCCGAGTGGAACTCGTTCAGGCCAGTGACAAGCCCGTCGTGGCAGCCCTTGCGTCCGACGGGACGTCCAATGATGCGGACGACCTCGTCAACCGTGATGGGTTGCGGGAACTTCATGATTACTCTTTAACTCTTTCTGAATACTTATTGTTACGGGTGTCGACCTTGATTTTCTCGCCGACACTAATGAACAGGGGCACATAGACCTCCGCGCCTGTCTCAACAACAGCACGTTTGAGAGAGTTTGTGGCGGTGTCACCTTTCACACCCGGGTCGGCTTCAATAACCTCAAGATCCACAAACGGAGGCAATTCACATGTCAACGGAGTATCCGTATCAGCATGGTACATGATTTCCACGGCCTGCCCCTCTTTGAGGAGGTCGGGGTTATTAATCAGATCCTTTTCGATGGCGAGTTGCTCGTATGTCTCGCTATGCATGAAATTGTATGTGTTCTCACCTTCCTTGTAAAGGTACTGATACGGGCGGCGTTCCACGCGCGCAAGTTCAATCTTGATACCGGCATCGAACCTGACTTCCTGCACTCTACCAGATTTGATATGTTTTAATTTTGTACGGACAAAGGTGTTTCCCTTGCCGGGTTTGACGTGTTGGAATTCGACGATCGTCCACAATTCATTGTTATAGACGATGCACAAACCGTTCTTAAAATCAGCTGTTGTTGCCATAAAGATTACATCTTGGTTAATATAAAAAATCGGCGGCAAAAGTACGTTTTTTTTTCTTTGCCGCCGACGGTTGGGTCATTTTCTCATCAAAAAAAAGTCTGTTGCCTTTAGGATTCGATGACAACCTTGTTTTTTTCAATAATTTTGCGAAGGTTAATAAGGGCATAACGCATGCGTCCGAGCGCGGTGTTGATGCTCACACCCGTAAGCTCGGCAATCTCCTTGAAACTATAGTCTTGGTAGATGCGCATGTTCAGCACCTCTTTCTGTTCCTCGGGGAGCAGCTCAACCACGCGGTGTAGATCGGCAAAGATCTGCTCCTTGACGATTTTCTGCTCAACAGAGTCCTCGCGGGTGCTCAACAGGTCGAAAATATCATATTCCCCGTTGCCCTCAAAGACGGGCAGACGCTGCATCTTGCGGTAATAGTCGATCTTGAGGTTGTTGGCGATGCGCATAACCCACTGGAAAAACTTGCCCTCATCGCGGTAGTTGCCTGAACGTATGGTATTGATCACCTTGATGAAGGTGTCCTGGAAAATGTCCTCCGCAAGTTCCTTGCTCTTCACCGAGATAAGGATATAAGAGAAGAGCCGCTTCTCGTAGCGGAGAATGAGAGTTTTCAGTGCCAATTCATTACCGGATTGATAACTTGCTATCAACTGGCTGTCGGTCAACATAGCCGTTTTCATCTTGCACTCCTTTCTTTTAAGTGTTTGTAAACTAAGAAAGTAGAACTTTTATCCGATAGCAGGTCTCCTATATTTTTTTGAGGGTTACAAAAAGTGTTTATTAGACTGGCAAAAATACATTTTTTTTAAAACAAAAACACAACATGCAATTTTTTTTTGAAAAATAAAAACACAGCCGTGTTTATAAATTGAAATTACAAGCTGAAAAACAGCAAGATATGGTCAAAAAAAAGCATCAAACGCATACTGATAAAAAATATCGGAGACTTGACAAGCACAAAAAAAGTGTATTTTTGCACGTCAAAAAAAATCGCAAATGGCCAAGTTTGATAGTTTGTACCTCAAGATAGAATACAACGTCAAAGCGGCTTTGGCGAAGATGGACGACCTCCAGAGTGAGAACAAAGCCTTGCGTGCGGAGCGGGACAGGTTAGTGAAAGAGAACGAAAGTCTGCACGAACAGGCCCGGGATGTGGAGGACAAATTGAAAATACTATCCGTAACTAAAACCATACTAAACAACGAAGACAACAAAAAGACGAGAAAGCAGATAAACGACTGGGTGCGGGAGATAGACAATTGCATAGCGCTTCTCAAGAACAAGTAGTCATGGAGGACGACAACAGGATAAAGATCACGGTCACGGTAGCACAACGCCCCCTGACCATCGTGATAAAGAAAGAATGGGAACACTACTTCCGGGAAGCCGAGAAAGTGATCAATGACAGTTTTTTGGATTTTGCCAAAAAATGGAAATATAAGGATCAACAGGACTTGATGTCAATGATACTGGTCGACTTTGTAGTAAGATGGCTCGAAGATGAACAGAGGCTGCAAGAATATGAGGAGGAGATAGAGCCCATGATGGAATCCCTCAAGGCATTGACTGACAAATTTCAAGTTGATTAATCGTTCTTTGAAGACCCCATCCCGCATAAGTTCTGATACGTTTGTTAAACTCAACACATTCACAAACGAAGGGGACGCTCGTTCGCCAAGAACAGGCCCGAATCTTTTAGATGGCTTAACAGCCCTGGGACGCTCGAAGTCGGACGGCACCTTCGATCTTATCACATAGGAGTTTTTCGAAACCCTATGGAACTTATGCGGTTTTTTTATTGCTTGTCCCGTCACCAAAAATATAAACTGAAAAACTTAACAAACTAATTTTTAACGAATACCATAATATATTATGACAGGACTTTGGATTGTGATAGGCATTCTTATCGGCCTTGCGGCCGGCATCGGACTCGCCTATACCCTATTGAAGAAACAACTTACGAAAGCAGGCCGCGAGGCCCTCAAGAAAGCAGAAGAGGACGGTGAACTCCTCAAGAAAGAGAAAATACTGCAAGCCAAGGAAAAATTCCTCCAACTCAAGAGCGACTACGAGAAAACGGTCAACGAACGCAACCAGCAATTAGCCGCCGCCGAGAACCGCATCAAGCAGAAAGAAAACACGTTGGGACAAAAGATGGAAGATCTGAACCGCAAGACCAACGAAAACAACACCCTCAAGGACAAATTAGACAAGCAACTGCAAGCCGTCGCCCAAAAACAGAAGGAACTCGAGAACCAGACGGCCATCCAAAAGGCCAAGCTGGAATCCATCGCTGAGCTGACTTCCGAGCAAGCCAAGGAACAACTCATCGCACTGATGCAAGACGAAGCCCGTGCTGACGCTGTGGTGCTTGTCAAGGACATCCTCGACGAGGCCAAGGCCACCGCAAACCTCGAAGCCAAGAAGGTCGTGGTCAACGCCATCCAACGCACCGGCGTGGAAGCCGCCATCGAGAACACCGTTTCCGTCTTCAACCTCGAGAACGACGAAATCAAGGGCCGCATCATCGGCCGCGAAGGCCGCAACATCCGGACCTTAGAGAACCTCACCGGCGTGGATGTCATCATCGACGACTCCCCCGACACCATCCTGCTCTCCAGCTTCGACCCCGTGCGCCGCGAAATCGCATGCCAGTCCCTCAAGAAACTGGTTTCCGACGGCCGTATCCACCCCGCCCGTATCGAAGAGGTCGTTGCCAAGACCAAGAAACAGATCGAGCAGGAAATTGCCGAAATCGGCAAGCGCACCTGCATTGATCTGGGTATCAACAACATGCCGCACGAGCTAATGCGTCTTGTCGGCAAAATGCGCTACCGTTCCTCCTACGGACAGAACCTCCTGCAGCATGCCAAGGAGGTGGCCAACCTGAGCGCGACTATGGCGTCCGAGCTCGGGCTCAATCCCAAGATCGCCCGCCGCGCCGGCCTGCTGCACGACATTGGCAAAGTGCCCGACACCGAACCTGAAATGCCGCACGCCCTCTTCGGTGCCCGTCTGGCTGAGCAATACAAGGAACGCCCCGAAATCGTCAACGCCATCGGCGCCCACCACGATGAGATGGAGATGACCACCCTCATCGCCCCCATCGTCCAAGTGTGCGACGCCATCTCCGGCGCACGACCCGGCGCACGCCGCGAAGTGGTCGAGGCCTACATGAAGCGCCTCAACGACCTTGAGAACCTCGCCCTCACCTACCCCGGCGTGGTCAAGACCTACGCCATCCAGGCAGGCCGTGAATTGCGCGTCATCGTCGGCGCCGAAAAAGTCTCCGACGCCGAGGCCAACCGCATCTCCATGGACCTCTCCAAGAAGATCCAAAACGAGATGACCTACCCCGGCCAAATCAAGATCACCGTCATCCGCGAAACACGCTCCGTAAACTACGCAAGATAAAACGACATGGAACAGGAACAGGAACAGGAACAACACAAGAGAAAAAGAATCCGCTTTTTCGCGATCCTGTACGGCGTAACCACCGTGCTGTTCCTGTTGTATCTGTTTTTCATCTCCGACAACACGCCCAAGACCCAGCACGAGCTGAATCGCAAGATTGACAATTTGGAGAACAAAATCACGCACACCAAAAACCAGGTGGGCAATGTGTACACCTTCGACCAGCTCAACGCCGACTCTGTCCTGCTGGAAAAATACGCTCGCGAGCACCTCAACATGCACAAGGAAAACGAAGATGTCTTCATCATCATCCATGAATAGGTCGCACAAAACACGCATTCTGATTGTCAATGGGGTCAACCTCGGCCAACTCGGCACCAGGGAGATAGATGTGTATGGTAGCCTCTCCTTTGAAGAATACTTGGAGAAACTTCGCCAAGAGTTCCCCGATGCGGACATCGACTTTGTGCAGGAGGACGACGAGACCCGCCTGGCGCACCACATCGCCAAGGCCACTGGCTATACCGGCATCGTACTCAACGCAGGCGCCTACACACACACCTCCGTCGTCATTGCCGATGCCGTGCGCACGACGTCTTGTCCTGTCGTGGAAGTGCACATCAGCAATCTCTTCGGACGCGAACAATACCGCCGGACCTCTGCCATATCTGCGGCATGCTTCGGATTCATCGCCGGCTTCGGCCTTGACAGCTATCGTCTTGCCATCGAAGCGATAAAAAAAATTCAGCCTTTTTAAACTACGGCACCAAACTGTAGTCTTTGCAACTGTTTTTATTATATAGGCAACATAATTTTACAACAACTCAAAAAATACACTATTATGAAAAAAGTATTCAGTTTATTGATCGTTATGGCTTTTGTGTTTTCCGCAGTAGCCCAAGACGCAAACGCTGACAAACCCAAAAAAGTGAAAGAGCCCGAAATCACCTTTGAAAACCTGGTTCACGACTATGGTGAAATCATGCAAGGCGACAACGGCACCTGTGAGTTTGTTTTCAAGAACACCGGCAAGGCAGATTTGATCTTGACAAATTGCCGTTCCAGTTGCGGCTGCACCGTTCCTGAATGGCCGAAAGACCCTATCGCTCCGGGCAAGAAGGCCGTCATCAAGGTGAAATACAACACCAACCGCATCGGCCTCATCAACAAGAGCATCACGGTTGAGTCCAACGCCGTCAACAACCGCGTGGTCCTCAACATTAAAGGCAATGTTTCCGCAAAGCCAGCGGAAGCCGCTCCCGCCAATGAGAGCAGCCCCGTGAAAGCCCAATAACACACCCTTAAAATCACGACGATGAAAAAAATACTGATTCTCAGCCTGATATTTTGCTCTATGTGGGGGCTTCAAGCCCAAACCAGCAAGACATCCTCCTCGAAAAGTCCCGCCAAAGCCGTCTATACAGGCACCGGCGCCGAAATACAATTCGACAAACCGACTGTTGATTTCGGCACTTTGAAGGTCGGCGACGTGAAAGTGGTCACCATCACCTTCACCAACATCGGCAAGAAACCGCTGATCTTGGACGACGTCATCTCCTCGTGCGACTGCACGACCGTGGACTGGGGCAAACAGCCGGTGATGCCGGGCAAGCAAGGGACCATCAAGGCCACCTACACCGCCAAGAACAAAGGGCTCATCAGCAAGAGAATCACAGTTCTGTCCAATGCCAACACGGACAGGGTGATTTTACAACTGAAAGGAGAGGTTCTTTAGCCTCTCCTTTATTCCCCGGGGCCGTTTGGTTTTGACAGCGAGAACGGGGGAATGTAAGCAGGTCGGAACTTGCGAGCCGATTCCGTCAACAGTCAACTCCCATGCCAATAAACGGCGAAACTTCTTATGCATTCGCAGCGTAACCGCCGCGGATCCCGCCGCACGGACAAGGTCCGCAGCCGCGGGCGTCTCCCCGGAAGTTCTTCCGTCCAACGTCCGGTCCGAGGCGTCGTAAAAGGACTGATAGCGAGCGCAGGCTTCGATGCGCGCGCGAAACTTTAGAAGATAAGCTGCTGCAAGGTCAGTCCCGTACCATACAGCAGCCGACAAGCAAACGAGGACTAAACTTGTAGAAAGCATTTCTGCGGCTTGTTTGGACGAGGGTTCGACTCCCTCCGGCTCCACTTTGAACAGGGATATTACTCCCTAAAAATGAAAGAAATGCACTGATAATCAGAAGATTGTCGGTGCATTTTCTGTTTATAAAGCCCGCAGCTCTCCGAAACAAGGTTCCACGGGTGAGAATCCGGTTGCCGGGTGCAGAAAGTGTCTGATACACCGACAACTATCCATACCCCTATCCCTCCGAAATGATGTCCGGATACGGTGGGGATGGTGGATGGGAAATGTTCCAAATCTGAGACCGAGTTTTTCTCAACTGAGACCGATTTTTCTCTTCATAACTTATTGTATAACATAAAATTGAAAGGAAAATGACAATCAACTTCGTTTGCAGACAAAGCAAATCAGGGAAAGACGGGTTATCACCCCTTGAACTCTATGTAATCATTGACGGTAAAAGACGGTACGTCTCCCTGAACCGTAGAATCAACCCCAAGGCGTTCAACAACAAAAGACAGATGGTCAAAGGCGACACCCAGACCAACGAATACATCGAGGCGGTCCGTATGAAGTGTTATACCTTGCAGACCGAGATGTTGAAGCGGGGTCTCCTCTTCACTGCGGACACCTTCGTCTATGCGTTCAAGTACGGAATCAAGCAGAACAGCATTTCCGTGTATGCACTCTTCGACGAGTTTATGGTGAAGCAGCAGGAGAAAAGGAAGGTCGGTCTGATTACACAAGCAGTCTATGTGAAGTACAAATGCACAATCCGTTATACCAAGGAGGCGATGAAGACCGACAAGATGATGAACGAACTCTCCACCTCCGATATGGAGGACATCTACACCTATATGTTGGGGCGGATGGCGAACAACAGTGCAATCTGTTATATGCGGAAACTCAAAACCATCCTCATCTATGCAATCCGTGAGGGGTATATCACCACCAACCCCATTTCATTCAAGTTCCATAAAGACAAGGTGAAGACCGACCCCCTGACTCTTGAAGAAGTCCGGAGGATACGGACCAAGGTTCTGGGTTCAAGGTCTATGGAAAACGTGCGGGACCTTTTTATCTTCCAGTGTTATACGGGTTTGGCGTTCTACGATATGTCAAGTCTGACCCAGAAGGACATCAAGGTGGATGATGACGGGAAGGAATGGATAGTGAAGGAAAGGATAAAGACCGGCGTGATGGCGTATATCCCCGTTCTCCCTGTCGTGAAGGAGATACTGGTGAAGCACCAGTATCTATTACCCACACTGTCGAACCAGAAGTACAACTCCTATTTGAAGGAGATTCAGGAGGTCTGCGGAATCAAGAAGACTTTGCACTCCCACCTTGCACGTCATACCTGCGGGACACTCCTCCTGAATGCAGGGGTGGATATGCTGACGGTCAGCAAGGTACTCGGGCACAGCAGCACCAAGACCACCGAGGCGGTATATGCGAAACTCCTACCCAAGACCATTATCGAGCGGGTGGAGGAGGTGAGCGACAAGCTGTTGTAGCTTTCCCATCCACCATCCCCACCGTATCCGGACATCATTTCGGAGGGATAGGGGTATGGATAGTTGTCGGTGTATCAGACACTTTCTGCACCCGGCAACCGGATTCTCACCCGTGGAACCTTGTTTCGGAGAGCTGCGGGCTTTATAAACAGAAAATGCACCGACAATCTTCTGATTATCAGTGCATTTCTTTCATTTTTAGGGAGTAATATCCCTGTTCAAAGTGGAGTCGGTAGAAACTT
>DBYW01000046.1 GCA_002311645.1 Bacteroidales bacterium UBA1176 | reverse complement strand
CAGCGAGACGTCTTTTTTCTTCCTCCGCCTCTTTGCGTCTCAACTCTTCGGTGATACGCTTCATCTCTTCCCTTTGCTCATCGGCAAGTTTTTTCTGTTCCTCTTCCACACGATTGGCTTCGGCTATTTTTGCCTGCTCATCCGTATGATGTTTTTTCTCCTCTGCCGCATAACTTTCGTGCTCCGTATCGAAAAAAAGATCCACGTTTTCATCAAGTCCTTGATAAACACCATATTTATGCTCTTCAGGTTGATTCAAAGACTGTATTCCCGACTTCAAAGATGTATAAATCATCCGCAATTTTTCCAATACGATGTCCTTTTCGATATCAGGCAACGAGAGACCATTCTTGCATGTAAGTTCAAGTTGTTCAAGAATTTCAGTCAGTTGTTCAAAAGAATTTTGCATTTTGTATAAATTAATGGTTTGACAGAAACGAAATATTGCTAATTTTGCCGTTTCAAAAATCGGCCAAAAATACAAAATTCTTTTATTCAAAAAGAGAAATGTTTTTAGAAAACAAAGCCAGTCGGAACAACAAAAAAGGGTGGATAGAGGTCATCTGTGGATCCATGTTTTCGGGGAAAACCGAGGAATTGTTGCGCAGAATTCGTCGTGCCGAGTTCGCGAACCAGCAGATTGAGCTTTTCAAGCCAGCCATTGACACGCGTTATGACGAAGTGGAAGTCGTGTCGCACAATGAGAACTCGCGCGTTTCCACGCCTGTAAACAATTCGTCCGAGATTTTGTTATACGTGAACATGGAGACGGTGCAGGTGGTGGCAATCGACGAGATCCAATTTTTCGACGATGGCATTGTCGATGTATGCAACACGTTAGCCAATGCGGGCATCCGGGTGATTGTCAGCGGCCTGGACATGGACTACCAAGGGGTTCCGTTCGGTCCGATGCCGAAGTTGATGGCCGTGGCCGAATATGTAAGCAAACAACACGCCATTTGCACGCGTTGCGGTGACCTGGCGCAATTCTCTCATCGCATTGTGGCCAAGCAGGGGCAGGTCTTGTTGGGAGAAAAGGATGCCTACTTGCCGCTCTGCCGGCATTGTTTTGAAGAGATGAAAAACAAAGAAAACGACACCAACCTTTAAAAAATACAGAAGAATGAACTTAATTGACAAAATCAAAGCAAATGCCATCGAAGCCAAAAAGCGCATCGTGCTGGCCGAAGGCGAAGAGGAAAGAACGTTGAAAGCCGCCGACATCATCTTGGAAAAAGGATACGCCGGCATTGTACTGTTAGGCAACAAAGCCGTTATCGAAGGCAAGGCCGCCGAATGGGGGCTGAAGAATCTCTCCAAGGCCGAGATCATCGACCCGATGGACAACCCCAAGAAAGAATACTATGCCGAGATGCTGTGCGAGATTCGCAAGAAGAAAGGCATGACCATGGAAGAGGCCCGCAAGTTGGTGGAAGACCCACTCTATCTGGGCACGTTGCTCATCAAGAACGGCGATGCTGATGGTGAAGTGACCGGTGCGCAACACGCCACTGGCGATGTGCTCCGTCCTGCTTTCCAGATTGTGAAGACGCTGCCCGGTATCTCCGTGGTGTCCGGTGCTTTCATCATGTGCTTCCCCGACAAGAAGTGGGGTGACGACGGCATCATGGTGTTTGCCGACTGCGCCGCCGACCCGAACACAGACGAGAACAAGCTGGCCCAAATTGCCGTGGTGACGGCACAGACCGCCCGCACCATCGCCGGCATCGAGCCGAGAGTGGCCATGCTGAGCTTCTCCACCAAGGGTTCCGCCAAGCATGAACTCGTCGACAAAGTGGTCAACGCCACCCGCATTGCCAAGGAGATGGACCCGAACCTCGTCATTGACGGTGATTTGCAAGCCGATGCCGCCATCATTCCGGAAGTGGCCGCCAAGAAGGCTCCCGGCAGCCCTGTGGCAGGCAAGGCCAACGTGCTGGTGTTCCCGTCTCTCGAAGTGGGCAACATCGCCTACAAGTTAGTGCAGCGCATGGCCGGTGCCGATGCCATCGGACCGGTGATGCAGGGCATGGCCGCCCCCATCAACGACTTGTCCCGCGGCTGTTCCGTGGAAGACATCGTCAGCCTCGTGGCCATCACCGCCTGCCAGGCCGCTGGCAACAAGTTCTAATCACGATCACCACAAGGCGCGGTCTCCCCTTGCCATTGCCGCATGGGAACCGCGCCTTTTCTTATTATCACCACTATGAGAAAACTTGTTTTGACTCTTGCAGGAGTCCTGCTCGCATTCTCGCTGCTCGCCCAAAACACTATCCAGTTGCCGCGCAGCCTGCGCACTAGTTCGAATACCAATCGCACCCAAAGTACCGACAAGAAAATCCACCCTTTCATCGGCGGTAACATCAACTCCAACTTCGGTTCTACGATGGCCTTCGCGCTGGAAGGAGGCGTCCATATCACCGACTGGCTATCCGTGGGGGCAGGTCCCCGCTACGAATTGTCCATTTATATGGACCCCTATACTGGCGATTACGGCACCGAGAATGCCTTTGGCGCCACAGTGTATGCCCAGTTCCTCCTGGTCCGCTACCTGATTTTGCACGCCGGCTATGAGTACCTGAACTACCCGTCATTGTATCAGGGTTTTGATGAATACGGTGATTTAGTCTTGTTGTCGGAACGTAAAAACTACCATGCCTTGGCCCTGGGTGTCGGATTCCGCTCCTATATTGCCCAGAATCTGAGTCTGTATGCCTTGTATGAGGTTCACCCGATTCCGCAAAAAAACGAATATTTCTCCTCCATAGTGCCGATGTTTGCCCGCGTGGGCATCACATACGACTTTTAGTCTGCCATGTCCAAGGCCCGCTTCCATTTCCTGTTAGCCGACCGAATCCTTCGGGACAAGGGCAACCGGTTCTCGCGACCCATCGTCGCGCTGTCGGTGTGCGGTGTCTCCTTGGGGCTGATTGTCATGATGGTCGCCATCGGCATCACCTCCGGCTACAAACGTGAAATTCGCGACAAGGTCATTGCGATGGGCTCCCACATCCGCATTTCCCACTATGACGAGAACTATTCCTTCGAGCAGGTCCCCTTTTGCAAAGACCAATCTTTTGTAGAGGAATTACGACAAAACCCCAACATTACAAGCATACAAAATTACATCACCAAGGTGGGCATCGTCAAGACGGCTGACCAGGTGGAGGGCATCGTGCTCAAGGGTATGGACAAGACCTTCAACCAGGCGCTGTTCAGCAGTAACATCCTGGAAGGCGACACATTACAGTTGGGCGACACAGTGGCCGACAACCACATCATCATTTCCAAATATTTAGCCAACAAACTGATGCTCCACGTGGGCGACAAGGTTCAAACCTATTTCGTGCAGGATCCGCCGCGCGCCCGCAAATTTACGATTTCCGCCATTTATCAAACAAGCCTGCCCGAATATGACGAGCACTTCGCCCTCGTCGACCTGAGGCACATCCAAAAACTCAACGATTGGCCCGACAATCTTATCAGCGGCATCGAAGTGCTCACCAACGACTTCGACCACATCAGCGAGATTGGCGACTACGTGCACCATCGCATCCCCATGGAGCTGAAGGCGGAGACCATCCTCCAGACCTACCCCGAGATTTTCGAATGGATCGCCCTTTTCGACACCAACGTGGCAGTGCTGCTGCTCATCACAACGTGTGTATGCATCGTCACGATGATGTGCATCTTTTTCATCATCGTCTTGGAACAGACACAGACCATCGGGATTTTGAAATCATTGGGCATGAAGACGCGCCACGTAGTCCACACCTTCATGATTGTGGCGGGTCGCATCCTGTTGCGCGGCATGCTCATCGGCGACGCCATCGCGCTGCTATTTGGCTTCTTACAGCAACGTTTCCATTTCGTGAAGCTCAATCCCGAAACCTATTATGTCGATTTTGTGCCCGTCCATTACGATCCTTGGGCTGTAATAGGCCTCAACCTCGGGGTTTTCCTCGTTTGCATGGCCGTGCTCGTCATTCCCGCCTGGGTGGTGGGACGCAAAATCACACCGGTGAACGCGGTGCGATTTGAATAACAAGCATGATGTTTGTTTTGGCCAACGCCATGCGCAGGGCTACGCTCAATTTTTGTATCTTTGCACATCCGAACCATTACAACCTATTTATCATGGAAAAATACGATTATCAGCGATTTAAAGACATTGCCGAAAACCTCTGCAACACCATTGAGGAATATTTGAAACACCATACGCAATATCCCACGGATGTGGTCGTTGGAATCTGTGATGAAACCCGCAAGATTCTGTTGGACAGTCCGGGCAAGTTACCCGTGGAGTACAAACAGTATTCCATTGCAGATTTTATCATGATTAACGAAAACGGTTTGTATGAACCCGACACGAAAGTGATTTTTGGGGATATGCAATAAAAAGGTATGGCGAATATTATGAACATAAAATGGTGGAACCATTTCAAAAGGACGCTTCTGTGGCTCTTAGTCATTTGTGTATGCCCCGCCTATGCACAGAAGGCGAATTCCGTGCTGGCGAAGATGACGTTAGAGGAGAAAATTGCGCAGTTGATGATTGTGCGCGTCAGCTCCACGGGCACACCTGAGGAGACAGCCAAGATGTTGGCCGACATCGAGCGTTATCAGCCCGGCGGTGTCTGTTTCTTCAAGGGCGGCCCCATGCAAGAGGCACATCTCACCCAACAAATGCAACGCCTGAGCAAAGTGCCTTTGTTCGTTTCCATCGACGGCGAATGGGGTCCTGCCATGCGCCTCGACAGTTGCACGGCATTCCCACGCCAGATGACCCTCGGCGCCCTCGCCCCCCAAAACGACTACCTCATCTACTTGATGGGATACGAGGTGGCCAACCAATGCAACGCTATCGGCGTGAATCTCAATTTCGCCCCCTGCATAGACGTCAACAACAACCCCAACAACCCCGTCATCAACAGCCGCTCCTTCGGCGAAAATCGGGAAAAAGTGGCCGACAAGGCATCCCTTTACCTCAAAGGCATGCAGGCCGGCGGCATCACGGGCTGCATCAAACATTTCCCCGGCCACGGCGACACGGAAACCGACTCGCACCTCGGACTGCCCACCATCCACAAAAGCCGTGCTCTGCTCGAAGAAACAGAACTCTATCCCTATCATCGGCTGCTCTCCCGCAATCCCGAAATGGTGATGGTCGCACACCTGCACATCCCCGCCCTCGACAACAGCCACAAGTCCGTATCCTCCCTCTCCAAACCCATTGTCACGGGTCTCTTGAAAGAAGAACTGGGCTATTCGGGATTAGTCATCACAGACGGACTGGAAATGAAAGGCGTGCGCAACAGCAACCGTTTTGAGGGCGACATCGAGATACGTGCACTGCTCGCGGGCAACGACTTGTTGCTCTTGCCCGGAGAGACTGGCAAAGTTATCCAAGCCATTAAAGATGCCGTGGACAGCGGCATCGTGCCTCTGTCACTCATCAACGAACGCTGCCTGCGCGTGCTCTCCTTCAAGGAAATGAAAGGCTTTTGGAACGCTCCCCCCCTGGACTTCTCGTCCATTCGCACACGCATGAATCTCGCATCGAGCGAATCCCTCAACGAGCTGTTGGAGACCAAGGCGTTGACCCTTTTAAAAAACGAGAGTGTCCTGCCCATATCACCCAATGCTGCACTCAACAACGAAGTGGCCGTACTCTGCATCGGCAGGGAAGAATATAAAGAACAATACCGCAAAGCAGCTGACAACTACAACTTGACTTTTTATGGATTGCCTAAAAAATTCACCAAGGATTATGCCGTGATGACAACAAAGTTGCAATCCTACAAGTCCGTCATTGTGCTCTTTGGCGGCTCTAACCAAATGGCAGGTTCCAGCTATGGGGTGGACAGCAAAGTGGCCGAATACTTGCGCACCCTGGCACGCAACAAGCCAACCATACTGGTCCATTTAGGCAATCCTTACGCCCTCGACCAATTGGGCACCACCGCACCCTTCAAGGCGGTGATGGTTGCTTACCAATTCACACCTACCACAGTTCAATCAGCACTGAAAGCCTGCTTCGGGGAGATTCAGTGCGAAGGGCTGCTGCCCGTCTCCACCAAGGAATACCCCTCCGGCACGGGACTGGGCGCCCAGAATGAGCTGCAGGAATTCTCTGCATTGCCGCAATCCGTCACCGATCGTCTCGACAAACTTTTGACCGACGGCATCAAGGACAAGGTCTACCCCGGCTGCGCAGTGGTTGCCCTCAAGGACGGCAAGCCCATCTATCAGAAAGCCTTCGGGAATCTGACGTACGAGACCAAGTCACCCGTGACATTGGAGACCCTGTACGACGTGGCCTCACTTACGAAAGCTGCTGCCACCACACTCGCGGTGATGAGACTCTACGACGAGTACCATTTCAAGCTCACCGACAGCATCGGAAAATATCTGCCATACCTGAGAAGAACCAACAAGGAGACCATCACCATCGGCGAACTGTTGACACACACGTCAGGCCTGCCCGCTTTCATCCCATTCTACAAAGACATACAAGGGAAACCCGCTTATTTCCAGAAAACGAAGAGTCCCGATTATGGTGTCAAGGTGGCCGATGACCTCTACCTGTTGACCACATACCCCGACTCCGTTCGCTATAAGGTGGCTCATTGCAAATTAGGGGCAAAAAAATATGTCTACAGCGATCTCAATTTCTTGTTGCTCAAAGACATGGTGGAAACGCTCACTGGTCAACCCATAGAGAAGTATCTTATGGAGAACATCTATGAGCCCATGGGGTTGACGCACACTTGCTTCAATCCGTTAGACAAAGGGTTTGCCAAAGACAATATCGCACCCACGGAAAACGACACCGAATTTCGGAAACAGGTGGTGCAAGGGTACGTTCACGACCAGACCGCGGCGCTAATGAACGGCAATGCGGGCAATGCAGGCCTCTTCACGACCGCGCCCGAATTGGGGGCCATCTTTCAGATGCTGTTAGACGGCGGCATTTACCATGGCATTCGTTTCTTTGCCGAAGAGACAGTGCGTCTCTTCACATCGGCATGCCCCATGCACGGCTGCAACGTGCGCGGATTAGGCTACCACACGCCCAAGCATGGTGGAGCGACCTCCATCGTGCCGGAAGCCGCCGACAAGGAGACCTTCGGCCACCAGGGCTTCACTGGCATCGTAGTGTGGTGCGATCCTGCTGAAAAATTAACCTTCGTATTCCTCTCCAATCGCGTCTATCCAGACTGTTATCCCAACAAATTGTCGCAAAGCGGCATCCGTCTTAAATCGCATGAACTGATTTATGAGGGAGTGGAAATGATCAAAAACAAAGATTGACATCATGAAAGATAATCCCATATTGTTGCACATCGAGACGGCCACGGAGGTTTGTTCTGTCGCATTATCAGAGGGCGAGCGCATATTGGCGGTATGCACGTCCAACGACGGCAACTCACACTCCAAAAACTTGTTGCCGTTCATTGACAGGCTTTTCCACGATGCAAACTGTACCCTTCAGTCCAAATCCGTCCACGACATGCATGGGATTACGCTGCGCGACATCGACGGTGTCTCCGTCAGCATTGGTCCCGGCTCCTATACGGGCCTGCGCATCGGTGTCTCCACGGCCAAAGGCATTGCCTACGCCCTGAACGTACCTGTCATGGCAATCGGCACGTTAGAAAGCATTGCTAACGGTGCCCGCATAAGGATGTTCCCTGACGCTGATGATGTCATTATCCCCAAAGGGGCATCGATTGTTCCCATGATCGACGCACGTCGCATGGAGGTCTATACAGCCCAATATGACGAGAGCCTGCATGAGTTGTCAGCTCCGTCCGCCCTCATCGTGGACGAGCATTCCTTTGACGAGCCGCTGTCCAAAGGCTATGTGATATTCTGTGGCAACGGGATGCCCAAATGCCGGGAACTGCTTGCGCGACATGCCAATGCCCGTTTCTCGGAGTTCCCGATTTCCGCCCACCATCTGTTGGCACCCGCCCTGCAGCGCTGGAGAGCCCAAGATTTTGCGGACACCGCCTATTTCGAGCCCTTCTACCTCAAGGAATACGTGGCCGCCAAGCCCCATGTAAAAGGTTTATAATCATATTCTTTCCATTCATGGAAATCCACGAGCCCATAGACCAGAAAAAACAGCTGAACATCATTGCCATCGCAGACGACTCTGCCTGCGGACGCAACGCCTTGTGTTTCGGGGAGAAACTCACCGAGGTGTTCGGTGCAACCCTTACAGTAGTCACGCGCTTTGGTTTTTCATACGAGGAGAAGAAACAGAAATCCATAAATCCGCCGATTTCCCAAGTCGGGCACCTCCAACCTGACGGCTATTTTTTTCCGGAAACCCTCTATCGCTATGCCGATGAGGAAAACACCATCATGTTTGTAATCGGCGTGGACGACGAAGACAAGGACGCCCTCTTCAACAAGCGACGGGCACTGCGGTTCATCAAGCCATCGCGTTTGCCCGTGCTCACGGTGGGGCGCAAAGGCCCTGAGGACAATGCATTCCAACGGGTGATTCTGCCCATCGACATTGAGCGGCAAGCCAAGGAAAAAGCACTCTGGGCCGGCTATTTCAGCCGCTTCTACAAAGCCACCATCCATGTGCTGCACTGCAACTATCCCGACGAAGGCCTGCATCGGCAGGTGGCTGACAACATTGCCTTCGTAGAGAAACTTTACCAAAACTTAGAGGTGCAGTACCAACTCGACGAGGTCACCCCGCAACCCAACATCGACCACTACGCTTTGGAATATGCTCCACGTGTGGGCGCAACCCTGACGGTCACGATGATGACCCGCTATCGCACGCTCGGCGACATCCTTGTCGGCCCTGCCGAGAGAAAACTCGTAGGCAACGCAACGCAATTCCCCGTGCTGTGCATTAACCAGCGCGACGACCTTTACGTGCTGTGTACGTAAGCCTGGATAGTGGGCGGACATAGCTAAAAAATGCTATTTTTGCAGCCTAAAATCATAGCCAACATGAATGCACGAGTGAGTATCATCATGGGCAGCACATCGGATCTTCCGGTAATGGAAGCTGCTTTCAAATTTTTCGAAAACAATGAAATCCCCTTTGAGGTAAAAGCACTGTCGGCACACCGCACGCCCGACGAGGTGGCAGATTACGCCAAGCATGCGCACGAGCGCGGCATTGAGGTGATCATCGCGGCTGCAGGCATGGCCGCCCATCTGCCAGGGGTCATTGCGGCCATGACGCCACTGCCCGTCATTGGCGTGCCCGTCAAATCCTCCTTAGAGGGCATGGACGCAGCCTTGGCCATGCTACAGATGCCGCCGGGCATTCCTGTCGCCACCGTGGCCATCAACGGTGCACAAAACGCCGCCATTCTCGCCATGCAAATCATGGCCCATAACGACCCCGATTTGTTCCAGAAAGTCATCGCCCACAAGCAGGGTCTCAAGCAGAAGATCGTCAAGGCCAACGACGAGTTAGCCAACTTACAGGGATACCGCTTTAAAGTCTAACATGCGCCTCTCGTCCGCATTCTGCGAACAGATGCATGTCTTCAGGCCTGAACAACACGTTGTCAGATGCTGTTATATTTGTGACAACATGTATATACTTGTCTTTTTTTTTGTACTTTTGCGACTTACTTTTTAGATTGCGCTAATTATGAAGAAACTTGTACTTTTGTTAATATGTGCCTTTATGGCATTCTGTTACACCGCCAATGCACAAGATGGCAACAAGAGCGGGAAAGAGCCCAAGTCAAAGAAAGAAAAGGTCAAAAAGGAGAAGAGTGAAATCCGTACTGGCTGGACTTTCGGAATACTGCCCGACATCGCCTACGATGCCGACAAAGGGTTCCAATACGGTGTTTTGGCCAACATCTACGACTTCGGTGACGGGTCTACCTACCCTGCATACAAGCAGTCGATGCGCATAGAGGCGGCCTTTACCACCAAACGCTCCGGCATCTTCCGCTTCTCCTACGACACCAAATACCTCATTCCCAAACATCGGCTGTCGCTCGACGCCGCCTACCTGCCCGATGCCCTGTGCGACTTCTACGGCTACAACGGCTACCAGTCGGTCTATAATGCCGGCTGGGCACGCAAGAAATCCGACGACTACATCTCCCGCGCTTTCTACAAGTCGCACCGCGACCTGCTCCGCTTGGCTGCTGACATTGACGGCCCCATCGGGGGCAACTGGCGCTGGAGCGCCGGCCTCGGACTGCTCTGGTACAATGTCGGACGCGTCAATCTTGAGATGATCAACCGGGGCAAAAAAGAGGAGAACATACTGCCCGACATCGACGGCATGTACGAGAAATACATTAAATGGGGCCTCATCTCTCCCGCCGAAGCCAACGGCGGCTGGCACCCCTACCTGCGCGGCGGGTTTATATACGACAGTCGCGACCGTGAGCAGAACACCCACAAGGGCATTTACGCCGATGTGTTTTGGACCTACAATGCCGCCTTCGGCGAAGACAAGGGCTTCAACAACCTCATGTTCAACGCCGCCTTCCGTCACTATGTACCCGTGTATCAGGACAAAATCACCTTTGCATACCGCGTGGCCGCCCAAATGACTGTGGCTGGCAACTCGCCCTTCTACCTCAACAACTACTACAACAACCTCTTCATTCAAAGAGCCATCTATGAAGGCCTTGGTGGCGGCAGCACCATGCGCGGCATCCTACGCCACCGCATCACCGCCCCCGGCTATGCCTTCGCCAACATCGAGTTCCGCTTCAACATCTTCAAATTCGACGTCAAGAAAGAGCACTTTTTCATCGGCCTCAACCCCTTCTTTGACGCCGGCATGATATTGCAACCCTACAAAATCAACGAAAACCAACTCCTTGAAAACATCGCTGAGAACGATCCCGACTTTGACATCGCTGATCTTGACAACTATATCCTTTTCGGCAAGCAAGCACAGATTTTCCGTCCCCACTTCGCCGCCGGCATCGGCCTGCGCCTGATGATGAACGACAACTTTGTGCTCGCCATCGACTGGGCCGCGCCCTTTAACCGCCGCGACAACCACAGTCTCTCCAGTTTCTACGTTAAAGTAGGTTACATGTTCTAACACATTGCAATCATGAAAGTTGCGACCAATTTCCCGCTAAAGGAGCACAACACATTCGGGATGGACGTCACCTGTGCACACTTTGTGCAGATCGACTCGGCAGACGAAATTCCGAAGATGGCCGACTTGTTCGACACACCGCACTACATCCTTGGCGGAGGTAGCAACACTCTCTTTACCGGCCACTTCAACGGCACCATCCTGCACCCTGTCTTTGGAGGAATCGAGGTGACATCACAAAGCACACCAACCTCGGACGGAACACCCTCGTCTTCGGTGTTGTTGCGTGTGGCAGCGGGCGAGCCTTGGGAAAACCTCACCAACTATTGCCGCGAACACAATCTCTACGGATTGGAAAACCTCACGGGCATTCCCGGCCTTGTGGGCAGCGCACCCGTACAGAATATCGGCGCCTACGGCGTGGAAGTCAAAGACTGCATCGAAAAAGTGGAAGGGTACTACACCGACACAATGCAACCGTTCTCTCTGACATCCGACGACTGTTGTTTCGGATACCGCGATTCCGTCTTCAAGCATGAGCTAAAGGGCAGATGTTTCATCACGCACGTTTGGTTTCGCCTCTCCTCTCAGCCCCATTTCACGCTCACTTACAAGGCACTCGCCCAAGCGATGGAGGGACGCGAGCCGACTCTCGACAGCGTAGCCGAGACCGTGTTGGCCATCCGCAACAGCAAGTTGCCCGACATCACCCAAATCGGATGTGCCGGCAGCTTTTTCAAAAACCCCGTCGTTGACCAAGCACAACACGCCACACTGCTAAATCGATTCCCGGACCTTGTCTCCTACCCCGCTGGAGACGGAAGGATGAAACTCTCCGCCGGCCAACTCATTGAAAAGGCCGGCTGGAAAGGCCGCCGCGAAGGCGACGCCGGCATCTACCCCAAACAAGCTCTCGTCATCGTCAACTACGGGAACGCTAAACCTGAAGAAATATGTAATGTCTATAGACAGGTCATCGCCGATGTGAAAGACCTCTTTCAAGTTACGTTGACTCCGGAGGTAAACATCATCTGACATGATTGCAAAATAACACACATGAAAAAACGCAAGCTTATTATACTTTTAGTCATAACCATCGCACTTTGCTTCGATGGCTGTAACTTGTTTAATAAGAAAAAGTTTGATGTAAACATGCTACCAGGATACTGGCAGTCGGGCACGTTGCACGAATACTACAACGCCAACGGCACCGGCTATACTTGGGACACAGCAGACGATGTGACCGAGGAAGAGGCACAACCCTTCAATTGGACGCTCGACGAAGCCACACTCACCCAAAACCATCTCATGGAGATGGGCGGAATCGTGCCCAAGACCTATACCCTCAAGACATTGAACACCACAACTCTCGTCTACCAAGACGATTACGGCAAAAGCTACACTTTCACCAAACAACCGTAATGCGAGATGAAAAAGGGTCTCAAAATCACGTTCATCACGCTCGGTTCCTTGCTCGGGCTCGTTATCATCGCCTTGGTGTTCGCACTGTGGTCGTTGCTCTCCCCCGCACGCCTTACCAAGCTCGTCAACAAAGAGGCTCCTAATTTCCTGAACTGTAAATTTCACATTGAGAAGGTCGACCTTACCTTCTTCAAAACTTTTCCCCATATCGGCCTGGATCTCCACGAGCTTGTACTCATCAATCCCGTATACGGCGCGCCTACCGACACGCTGTTACACGTCAAACATTGCGCCACCTCCCTCAACATCCGGGAACTCGTCAAGGACAAACATGTCGCCATCCGGGATTTCACCCTCCAAAACGGCACTGCCAACCTCTTTGCCAATCCCGTAGGGCAAACCAATTTCACCAACATCTTTAGATTACCCAAAGACACCACCTCTTCGGAATTTTCGTACACCATCAATCTTGAACAAGTCAAGGCCGACAATATTCATGTTTCCTACATCGACCTCCAATCCAAAAGACGCGCACGATTGAACGACCTCGACCTTATAGTTAAAGGCACGTACGACAACAACGATATGGAAGGCGATGTCAAATTAGGAGCAAAGACCCTTAGTTTTGTCACATTAGACGATAACCCACTGCTCGCCAAGGGCCATGATCTCGATCTCCATTTCGATGGCAGTCTGTTGCAGATGGACTCCCTGTTGGGTACACTCAATATCAACATCGCCGACCTGGTGTTGCACGTAGGCGACGACCCCTACGTGGACACGCTCGATGTCACACTCGCCTCCGACCTCAAGGTGGGGCTTTCCAATCAGACGATCGACCTGCGAGAGACCGCTCTCTCCTTGGGAGACTACAAACTCGCCGTGGAGGGCAACGCACGCCGCGACACCGCCACTGGCGACTTGTCAATGAACCTCAATTATCGCACAGAAACGTGGCCTCTGCAGGAGGTCCTCGACCTGCTACCCCGCGCACTCGTCGGCTCCGCCCTCGACAGCCTGCACATTGACGGACGCGCCGGACTCGCAGGCACCGTGATGGGACACTACAACGAGCTCCAGTCGCCATTCATCACCTCCGACATCACCCTTGACGACGGCACCTTCTCCATGGAAGGTTTTCCCCTCGTTTTCGACCGCATCCACACGCTCTGTCATGTCGACATGGATCTCAACAATGAAACAAACGTGACCATCAAAGAGTTGGACGCCTATAACGGACGCAATCACATCACAGCGCAAGGCACCGTCAAGGATCTCCTCGGCAAAATGCTTTGCGACCTTGCCATCAACGGCGACCTGCATGTGCAAGACTACAAGGATTTTCTGCCCAGCAAACTCACGCGCTGCAACGCCCGTGCGAAGGCCGACATCAAAACCGTTTTCGACCATAACCAAATCACATCCGGCGCATATTCCAAGATCAACGCTACGGGCACACTTCTCTTCTCCGATGTTGACGTGCTTTATGATGACTCACTCGCCTTGAAATCGCCCTCGATGGATGTGGCAATCGAGTTTCCCGTCAAGGAACAGCCTTACAAAATCGGGGAGTGGGCACACATTCACCTGAAAGCCCCACACCTTAGCGGCAGTAAGGTGGATGTTGGCAATTTAGAAGCCTCTACCGCAGACATCGACGCCTACGTGAACAACTTGCTCGACAGCACCCTCGCACTCAAGTTGGGAACACACTATCAGTTCCAGACCGTGAACGGCCAAATGGACACTCTCCTCGCCACCATGCAAAATTCCACCGGTACCTTCGTGATGCGCGACAACAACAAACTTTCGCTGCAATATGCCGGCGACGGCATCGCCGCCACGGTAGGCAAAACAGTCGCCGCCCGTACCGGAAAGATCTCATTCACCGCCAATTCGCACTATAACGAACATGGCAAAAACATGCTGATGCGCTGGAATCCCGATGTAAAACTCAAACTCGCACAAGGCAACGCCTCCTTCCAAAAATTGGAAAAGCCTTTGGAAATACCCTCGCTTGACATAGACTTCACCCTGAAACGCAGCAACATAAAAAACAGCCGTATCAAGATAGGGAACTCCGAGTGTAACCTTTCCGGTGAAATAACCAACATTGACAAATACTACGAAAACCGCGGGCTGCTCACGGCCAACTTGGATCTCACTTCCGACTACCTCGACCTCAACCAAATCATGGATCTCATCAGCGGACTCAACGCACCAGACTCCTTGCTGGCCGAGAAACCTGAGAATTCTGAATCCGACCCCTTCATGGTTCCCTACGGCATTAACTTGCACGTCAAGACCACCATAAAAAAAGCTCTTTTTGAGGAGGCCGAAATCCGCAATGTCGGCGGTTATATTTCCATCAAGGATGGCCAACTCGTGCTTGACCAGATGGGCCTCACCTCCGATGCTGCACGCATGCAACTCACCGCACTCTACAAGTCGCCACGCAAGAACCACCTCTTCCTTGGCCTTGATTTCCATTTGTTGGACATCAAAATTGACAAACTCATAGCCATGATTCCTGAAGTGGACACCATCCTGCCGATGCTCAAGTCGTTCGCGGGCAACGCCGAGTTCCACTTTGCCGTAGAGACCTACCTCAAGTCCAACTATGACCTCAAATACTCAACCCTGCGCGGAGCTGCTGCCATCAACGGGCACAATCTCGTCGTATTGGACAACGAGACCTATCAAAACATCTCTAAAAAACTAAGGTTCAACAAGAAAACAGAAAACAGGATTGACAGCTTGTCCGCTGAAGCCACCATCTTCAAAAACGAAATCGACGTCTATCCTTTCGCAGTGTCCATCGACAAGTACCAAGCCATCCTGTCGGGACGCCATAATCTCGACATGACCTATAATTATAATATCTCCTTGCTGAAACCTATCCGCCTGGGGTTAGACATCATCGGCACCGACAAGCTGAAATTCAAAGTAGGCAAGGCCAAATATGCAGATTTCTACAAGCCTGAGCGCCAAAACGTCGTAGAGAAAAACGTGATGCAATTGAAGCAACAGATCAATCAAGCATTGCGCAGCAATGTACGGGAACAATAAAGTTTACCACAACATTACCAACGGACAGGACAGGAGACCAGCGAAGATTGCCTACTTCTCCCTTATTGACACCGCAAATCCCCCACACGGAACCATCTTCATCTTCAGCACGCTCTTGCTCGTCACCATCTTCTTTGTGATGGTATAAGCCTGCGGATTGTATTTTAATTTCAAATCCTGAGGCCTGAATTCTGAATCATCGGGAAGACCGCACGCATCGGGCGCATCGGCATAGATAATGGCCTCGTATTTCACACCGGGCTGCAGAAAATCCATTTTCACGGAAACCTCACGGGCGGTTTCATCGGTGATGCCGCCAATGTACCAAACATCACGTGGATTCCGTAGAGACGTTTCCTGAAACGTCTCTACGGAATCGGGAATGGCATACACAAACCGTGTCGCGTTGGAAATCACATTCTTTTTCCCGTCAGACAACGTGCCGACGCCTTCCGCGGCCTTGTTCAACGTGGAAATCTTCGGTTTGCGGGCAGTCACGATATAATCGCCGGGCTCTGCCATGATATAGATGCTGGTGTCCCAATCCACTGCCACGTCCTTGATAAACTGGAACGCATCCATGTAGGGTTCATAGTGTTCGGGGAAGTCGGCGGCCATCTGCAGCGGTGAATAGAAGGTGACGTAAAGTCCCAACTGGTTGCAAATGGTGTGACTCATTTTCTTTCCCCACGGCACGATTTTGCCCATGTCGGGTTCGAAGATGCCAGGGGTGTAGTCCATCGGGCCGCCCTGCAGACGCGTGAAGGGCAGGATGGAGGTGTGGCCGGGATGGATGCGCTCGCGGAACTCGGTGCCCATGGCACTCTCGTTGCCGATCATGTTCGGCCAGGTGCGGCACAAACCGGTAGGTCTTACCGCCTCGTGCGAGTTGACCATGATATGGTGCTTGGCGGCCTCTACGATGGCGTAATGGTAGTGGTTGTTGATGGGCTGGCTGTAGTGCCCCTCGCCAAACGGGATGATGGTGCCCACATAACCGCCCTTCACAGCATTGTAACCATACTGGTTCATCAACGTGTAGGCCTTCTCCATCCAACGCTCGTAGTTGACCGTAGAAGCGGAACTTTCATGGTGCATGATGAGCCGGATGCCTTTTCCGTGGGCATATTTATTCAACGCAGGCAAATCGAAATCAGGATATGGTGTAAGGAAATCGAAAACAAAATCCTTCTGCTTGCCGTACCAATCCTCCCACCCCACATTCCAGCCCTCGATGAGGAGCCCGTCAAAGCCGTTGGCGGCGGCAAAGTCGATATAACGGCGCACATTGGCATTGTTTGCGCCGTGCGTGCC
>DBYW01000022.1 GCA_002311645.1 Bacteroidales bacterium UBA1176 | reverse complement strand
GTAACCCCACACGGCCGTGTGGGGTGTAACGACGGCACAGAAAACCTCTCGCGGCGCGGGAGTCGGCATCCAAGATGCATGAAATTTGCTCGCCGCGAAAGGGAGACGTCGGAAAAATGTGGCGTTTATCCCAGCCTGGTGCCATCATGTATATAACCACCTTTTTTTATTGCTCATAAATACGATTGATGACTTCAGCATAGGATTGCAAGACTTTGTTCCGCTTGATTTTCAGCGTCGGGGTCAGGAAGCCGTTGCCTTGCGTCCACTCGTCGGTGATCAGCTCGAATTTCATGATATTTTCAGCCTTTCCGAGTTCTTGGTTGCATTTGTCGATTTCCTTTTTGATGCGCTGAATAATTTGCGGGTTCTGCGCCATCTCCTCCTTGGTTGTGTATTTCACATCATGGCGTTCACACCAGCATTTGAGGAACTCAAAATCAGGGATAACCAGGGCTGCAGCGAACTTCTGGTTTTCGCCGACCACCACGACCTGCTCAATAAAGCGAGAGCGAACAAGCATGTCTTCAATCAGTTGCGGGTTCACATACTTGCCTTGCGAGGTCTTAAAGAGGTTCTTCTTGCGCCCCGTGAGCACCAATTGCCCCTTAGTGGTGAAACGTCCCAAGTCACCCGTATGCAACCAGCCGTCCTTGTCAATAATCTCCTTGGTAAGCTCCTCGTCTTTGTAATAGCCCATCATGACATTGTGGCCTCGGCAGATGACTTCACCGTCGGGGGTTATGGCGATTTCAACGCCGCCCAACGGGAAGCCCACCGTGTTGGCCTCACGACCGTACTTTTCGCGGCAGGAAACGGCAATCACGGGAGAGGTCTCCGTCATGCCATAACCCTCGAACACGGGCATGCCGATGGCGGAGAAGAAGGAACAGAGCTTCGGTTGCAGGGATGCGGCGCCGGAGACAAAGATATCAAACTTCTCAATACCGAGGCCCTGGCGTATCTTACTGTAAACCAGTTTATCAGCAATCGCATGCTTGCAGTTGTACCACCAAGTGCGTTCGCTGTCCTCTATCACGTAATCGCGCGCCACATTGACAGCCCAGAAGAAAATCTTTTGCGCCAAGCCCTTTTGTGCCTTGCCGTTCTTAACGATGCCATCGTAGAATTTCTCAAACACACGCGGCACGGCGGACATCATGGTGGGATGAACCTCCTTGATGGAACTCTGGATGGCAGCCAGGTTCTGCACATAATATACCGTCATTCCCAAATACTGATACAGAATCACCAGCATGTTCTCGTAGGCATGGCACATCGGCAGGAAACTAAGGGCTTTCTTGGACCACTTGGCAGGAATGTGCTTGAGATGTTCGATCTGCTGCATCAAGTTGTAATGCGATAGCATGACACCCTTGGGCGTACCCGTCGTGCCGGAGGTGTAGATCATCATGGCACATTGTTTCTCGTCCACCGAATCGCGACATTGCTGCAACAACTCAGGATTTGGGTTTTGACGTCCGAGGTCCAACAACTGGTCCCAATAGGGGAAATCCTTGCGGTCGATGAAAGTATAGAGATCCAGCAGCTCGGGGACCTTGCCTCGCACCATCTGAATCTTCTTCATCACTTCTGCACCTTCCATAATCAGCAATTTGATGCCACTATGGTTCAATATATATAAATAGTCATCGGCAGAGATGGTCGGATAGACGGGCACGAGGATGGCACCGATTTGCGTGACGGCCATTTGGGTGATGGTCCATTCCGGACGATTGGTGGAGATAATGCCCACACGATCGCCGGGACGAATACCCTTGTATAATAAAGCATAACTTAAGATCGTTGTCGTATCCTTGTATTCCTTAGGGGAATAGAATTTCCATTCGCCATCGACTTTACACGAAAGAGCCTTTTGTTGTTCGGGGTGACGCGCTTCATACTGAAGCATAATGTCAAAAATACGTTTTACGTTTTCCATAAGTTAAAATAATTTGATTATTAGTTTGACGATGCAAAAAAACAAATTTTTCACAAGAATCTTCTCAAAATGTGATTAACGTCACGCCCTAAGGGGACATATCCCGTATTCAGGGACGAAATTCCGTCCTGAGGGGCGAAATTTCAGGCGAGTGGTCAACTTATACCGTTTTTTTTATACCTTTGCAAGCTTTTTTACAAAGACAATGACAAATAAATATATGCCTGATTATCTGATAGATAGGAATAATGTCATCTCCTATTTGATATTTGTTGCCTTCTTCTCGATAATCTTCATCAACATATTCACACCGTTTCAGGGTGCGTGGTACAACACAGAGAGTGCGTCACGCTACGACTTGTTTCTGTTTACAGTTTTCTTGGTATTGGGCGGCATCGTGGTACTGGGATTAAGCCGTTGGCTGATGTCATTCATCCATCGCAAGTACGGCATTACCATTGTGCAATACTTTTCATGGATTGCATTGGAAGTCATCCTGATCGCCACATGTTATACCTGCGGGTGTTATTTCAGTCCGAAAGACACACGCCCATTTTCAGAGATTTTCACGCGTGCAGTGCTCTATGTGCCTCTGATTATGCTCATTCCTACCATAATAACCTATCTCTACCTTGGCATCAAGGAAAGGGACAAAACCATTGACAGCCTGCTTGCCTTGAAAAACGACACCCCTGAGATAGAAGCCGAATCAGGCACTGGCGTCAGGAGCCTTGAATCTCCTGAAAATGTTGATATTATTAATTTTTTCGATGAAAAAAAAGAGCTAAAGCTCTCGGTCAAGACGGAATACATCTACTATGTCGAGGCCTTTGACAACTATGTGCAAATATATTATAGTACCAAGGACGAAATTGCCCGGTTCACGTTGCGCAGCAGCATGAAGAAGCAGGAAGAGCTGCTGACGCCGCACGGTTTTGTGCGCTGTCACCGTTCCTATATCGTCAACTTCGCGAAGGTCACGCTTTTGCGCAAGGACAAGGACGGTCCTTACCTTGACCTTGGCAACAAGGACATTCCTGAAATTCCCGTTTCCAAGACCTACTTGGACAAGGTCACATCCCATCTCACCTATCCGCGATGAAAAAGCGCAAGGACAAAATCAAGTTCATTGTCGATTATTTCGAAGAGCATCAGCCCAATGTCCATTCGGAGCTGCAGTATACGAGTGCCTATCAACTCTTGGTGGCCACCATGCTGGCAGCGCAATGCACAGACAAGCGCGTCAATATGGTGACGCCCGCGCTGTTCGATACCTACCCCACCCCTGCAGCGCTATCCCAAGCTACGGAAGACGAAATTCTAACATTCATCAAGTCGGTCTCCTACCCCAACAGCAAATCCGCGCATCTGTCGGCTATGGCCAAGATGCTGATGGCGGAATTCGGTGGCGAGGTGCCCGACACGATGGAGGGGCTCACGCGATTGCCTGGTGTGGGGCGCAAGACGGCCAATGTGGTGCTCGCCTTTGCCTTCGGCCAGACCGCCATGCCCGTGGACACGCACGTCTTCCGTGTGGCGCACCGACTGGGCCTTGTCAAGGACGCTCACACGCCAGATGCCGTCGAGAAACAACTCGTCGCCCAATTTCCCCGGGAGGTCCTTTCCAAAGCTCATCACTGGCTTCTGCTGCACGGACGCTACATCTGCATGGCGCGCAAGCCCCACTGCGAGACGTGTCCTCTGACTGCGATCTGCGATTCATTCGTCAAACCATAATCCATTCTTCGCTATGAGCAAACGTAAGATTTTAGTTATCTATACCGGCGGGACCATCGGAATGATGATGGATCCTGAGAGCAAGGCCTTGGTACCTTTCGAGTTCAAGAACATCTACCAGCAGTTGCCCATGCTGCATCTCCTTGATGCCAACATCACCTTCCAATCGCTGTTGCCACTGATCGACTCTTCCGACACGAACCCTGACTTCTGGGTCCGTTTGGCGCGGATGGTGAAGAACGAATACGACAACTACGACGGTTTCGTAATCCTGCACGGCACAGACACAATGGCCTATACAGCATCGGCGATGAGCTTTTTGCTGGAGAATCTTGCAAAGCCAGTCATCCTGACAGGCGCGCAACTGCCGTTGGGGGTCATCCGCACCGACGGACGGCGCAACATACTGAACGCCATCGCTTTTGCTTCCGAATATGTGGATGACAAGCCTCTGCTGCAAGAGGTATGCATCTATTTCCAAAACAACCTATACCGGGGCAACCGCACCTACAAAGACAATGCCTCCCGTTTTAATGCCTTCTATTCGCCCAACTACCCCATTTTAGCCGAGGTGAACACACACGTGGAGTATCACAAGGCCAATCTCTTCAGACCCAATTTGGAAGAACAGTTGTGTTTTCACACACAGATGGACGACAACGTGGCCATAGTGAAGATTTACCCGGGAATCCGCAATGAATTTCTGGAATCTGTATTCAACACGCCAGGTCTGAAGGCTGTGGTGTTGGAGACCTTCGGGGTGGGCAACGCTCCCACCAATTCCGTATTCACCAGCATTTTGAAGCGCGCTGTGGAACGCGACATCATCATCGTGAACGTCACCCAGTGCAAGGGCGGCGGAGGCGTGGAAATGGGGCGCTATCTTACAGGCAAGCATCTTGCCGATGTGGGCGTCATCAGCGGCTACGATATGACTACTGAGGCGGCGGTGACCAAGGTGATGTACCTGCTCGGACAGGATTTGTCCCTTGAGGAGGTCAAGCATTACATCGGCCAGCCCCTAAGAGGGGAACTTACGAGAGATTAGACAATTACACCAGTTGTCGACACTGTTCTCAACATCCATTCCGAACTTCCAAATCCCCGCCGTCCCCGCAGCATGTGCAAACATATTGCAAATCGGGATCAACCAGTGTTTGGAAATGGTTCGGAGCATTCATCAGGAGTTCCTTCAAGTCTCTGCGCAAGCCATCTCCCGTCAGTTTCAGGAGACTTTCCTTCTTTGTCCATAGAATGGTGAAAGCCAAGGCGGGATTGGGGGCTTGACGTACGTGTGCGAGTTCCTGTTCGTTGAGCACGTATGCCGCCAAGGTGTCCTTGAAAGGGCGAACCCGCTCGATGTCAACACCGACGGGCCGTGCATCCACCGCACATGCCACCGCATTAGTACAGTGGCTCAACGAGAAATGTAGGTCTGGCCTATTGGGGAAATAGGGTTTGCCGTATGCAGCAATGGCCACATCCGGTACGTCTGTCAGCCCAAATTCCGTCAGCAGCGCTTCGCGCAGCAGCAGCCATGCAGCCACACATTGCCGACGACCGGTGTCATGCTTGATACGCAGACACTTCTCCCGTCTATCCTCCGGGAGTTCCGGAAGATGTGCCTCCCAATCCAAGGTTTCAATATGGTCGTTGATATAAAGCATCTATTTCATCTTTTTTACCAGAACACCGCATAAATCACCACCAGCAGCACAAAGATTGCATACGCGGCGATGTGGAAATCGCGCTTCGTCTTGAACATACTGGCTACAAGAGGAATAGCCCGCACATCATCTTCTCCCTCGCAGGTGCTCAAACTCACCATCACGATAATGGCCATTGTAAGCAGACAGGTGTAGAACATCTGGTCAAGGAAGGGCATCTCTATGGGCATAAACTTGAGAGCCAAGGCAATGGGAATCGAAAGCACCACACCCGTGATGGCGCCCTTGTTAGTGGTCTTTTTCCAGAAAAGTCCCAACAGGAAGAGCGCCAATATGCCCGGACTCACCAATCCGGTATACTCCTGGATATATTGGAACATCTGTCCCACACTGCCCAACATCGGGGCTATAAGGCAAGCGATGACAAGGAATACTCCTGCCGAAATCTGACCCACAGGCACCAAACGAACCTCTTTGCCAGTTTTCTCCTTTACTTTCGGGGCAAAATAGGGCCTGAAGATGTCCATCGTGAATATTGTGGAGGCCGAGTTGAGCATCGAGGCCAGGGAGGAAACGATGGCAGCGGCCAACGCGGCGAGCACCAGTCCCTTAAGTCCGGTGGGGATGAATGTGCTGATGAGCCACGGGTAAGCATTGTCGTTGTTGAGGGCGCCATTGGCCTTGGTAAGCGCCTCCACCGCGCCAAAACTGCCTTCGGTGTACATCACATAGGCCACAACGCCGGGGATGACTACGATGAAGGGTATGATCAGCTTGAGAAAGGCGGCGAAGGCCAGACCTTTCTGCGCCTCCTGCAACGACTTGGCGGCAAACGCGCGCTGGATGATATACTGATTGAAACCCCAATAGTAGAGGTTTGCCACCCACAGGCCTCCGATGAGCATCACAATCCCGGGCAGGTTGTGGTATTCGGGATCGTCTTTGGGCAAAATCAGATGCAGCCGGTCGCCTGCCGCATCAGAGAGATGACGGATGCCCGATCCGATAGTACCGTCGGGACTCACATAAAGCAATGCGACCACTGTGGTGATGAGGCCACCGACCACGAGCAGCACCACCTGCAGGATGTCGGTCCACGCCACGGAGGAGAGCCCGCCAGTGATGGAATAAAGCGCAGCTATGAAGCCCAGTCCGAAAATGGCCGGGATGATGAGTGAGCCGTCGCCCGTGCCGATAATGGTGTCGATAGCCTTGGCACCGAGAAAGAGGACGGAGGTGAGGTTCACGAATATGAAAAGTCCCAGCCAGAAGACGGCCAAGATGGTCTTGAGATTCCTCGAATAGCGTTGTTCCACAAACTGCGGGATGGTGTAGATGCCTTGTTTCACAAACACGGGCATAAAATACTTGGCCACGATGATGAGTGTGAGGGCGGCCATAAACTCGTAGGAGGCAACCGCAAAGCCGCCTGCGAAGCCAGATCCCGACATCCCGATGAACTGCTCCGCCGAGATATTGGCGGCAATCAGCGATGCACCTATCGTCCACCACGGCAATGACTTGCCCGCGAGAAAATAGTCCTCGGCAGTCTTGTCCTTGTTCTTCTTGCGGTGGGAAATCCAGATACCCAAGCCGACAATCACCAGCAGATAAGCGGCGAAAATGATAATGTCTATCGTGTGAAATGCGGGGTTCATAGTTGGTGTTTGGGGAGCAGTGAATATTAATCAGTGAACAGGGATTAGAGATTAGTGGGCAGGGATTGCTTTGTGCTTATATTTCCGCAGCGGTTTGAGGCGCGTATGAGATTCAGCATACGTTGTGCCCAGGCCTCGTCGCCGGGCATCTGGTAACGGCAATTGCCCTTGGGGTCATAGGTGAAATTGACGTGCCCGTCGTTGGTAAGAGTCAGGTGCCCGCGGGGCGAGAGCGCGAAGGTGCCCTCTCCTTCAATCTCTTGTATAGGGAGCATCGGGTCCCACATTCGCTGTCCCGTGTTGCAGTCGTAATGCATATATATCTGTTTCAGGGGGTGGATATCTGTCCAGTTGATATCGCTGATCACCATTTCGGGAGCATAATCCACTGCGTCGCCAGCCGCGCTGGGCGAGAGTATGATGTCCACGTCATCGGGCCAGAGGTCGAAGAGAGTGCTAGCGGCTTCCGGATGCATCGCGATGTTGTAGCCGGTGCTGGCGTTCTGTTCCCCATCCAGTGTCAGTTTTGTGGCCATAAAATAGAGCCGCTTCACCTTACGGCGCACCAATTCCACACCCGACAGCGTCGAATACTGGTCGGCATCCGATGTCAGGAGATTCGCGATTGTCGAAGGGATGCCTGTCAACATAATAGTGACGCTGTGATCGGGAGCACGGGCCAACAGGCGGCGATACAGCACGTAGCCGTCGGGGAGGACGGAGTAGTCGCTGTAGGTGCGGTCGAACATCAGGTTACCCTCATCATCGGTAAATTGTGCAATGGGGGTATAGTTGATGAACGCATAGCGATTGTACGTGCCGTTGCGCTCCAAGGCGAGCGGCAACGTCGGAAAACCATAATAGTTGTTCATAATGTCGGCCACGACGGCGTTGGTGTCGCCCATACGATCCACCACCACGCCCAGCAGCTGGCAACGTCCCTGGGAGGCATAATGGTAGAGCATTTGCATCGCGAAAAGGTCGTCGGTGGAACTGCCGATATCCGTGTCGAAGATGATTAGCGGCACGGATGGCCGTGGGGGATCCGGCATCGGATTCTCTCTGGTGCAGGCAAATAGCAGAAAAACTGCCAGCACGAAAAACAATATTTTTTGTATCTTTTTCATACTTTAAACTATCAAGGCTGCAAAAATACAAAATCTCAGTCCACAGATGGATTGTTTCGCGCGACTATCCATTTTTTATTATTTTTGCGCCTTGTTTGCTGATTCTGGTGTATTAATGCACTATGCACACTGGTTTGCGGTGACGCAAAATGTAATAACTGGAAGTCTACCATTGTAACACAAAAATGTAATGAAATGAAAAGAACAATCCCAATACTGTTTGCCGCCATGCTGTTGGCGCAAATGGGGTTGTCGCAGCAGCGCGACCGCCGCGTCGATTTGAAGATTCCATGCTACGCCAATGTTGACATCTCTACCACAGGCCAACTGTGGATGTACGACGGTTGCGGCCACATTTGGATGGCTGACAGCATGGGGGGCTCTTGGCGTACCGTGTTAACTTCCGAGGATGATGACTATCTGGGAGGGGAAACCTTCGAACATGTGGCGGGATTTGGCCCGAAAACAGCCGTGGCTGCGGGCTACCTGCATCAAAGCGGTTATGTGTTGCGCACCACCGATGGAGGATCTCATTGGGACACTGTCAAAGTGGATCCGAAACTCATTTGGACACGCGGATTCTGTTTCCACCCCGACGGACGCTTGTGGATAGCCTCCTGTAGCGGACGCAAATTCGAGAACTTAGCTTACAGCACCGACAGCGGGCGCACATACACCTCCCTTATGCCACCATTCGTAAAAAAGAAAGACGATGAAAACGGCATCAAAGAGCTCTACATGACCAATGCCAACGATGGTTACGCCGGCACCTACGGCAATGGGCTTTACCACACCACCGATAACTGGAACACCGCCACAAAACTCACTACCCCTCTTGATCAAGGACTGTTGGAGAACCTGTACTACACAGACACTTGGATCCATCGCATACGCCCCTGGCGGCAATGGCTGATTGTCTCGGAGGCAAGAACCGTGGCCTACACCCCTATAGGGGCGCAGCTCCATTGGCAGCCCATGCCGCTGAATGTGGTGAATTACGAGGTGGACGACGCCACCGGCGAGCTGTGGGGCATCACCGACAGCGGCCAGCTGGTGCTGATGCAGGATATGGAACATTGGCGTTTAGTGCGCGATGATGTGTACTATAAAAACATCCGCGGCACGCTCAACGGACATATTTATTTGGAAACACCTGATGGTGTGGTGCGCATCCGTCCAGACGGGCAAGCAGACATCTGCGGATTCTTCACTGAGGAGATGACCCTGGACGAGTTTTTCGACAAAACCGAAAAACAAAATGGCCGATACGGAAGAGAGGCTCTGCCCACCATCCGTCACGGCGGCCGCTTGTGGCGCACCGACGGGGAAAGCATCTACCTGCAGGACGGCCAAGGCTGGTACCGCATCGCCAAGCCGTTGTCGGTGCAAGAAATATTCCCCGACCCCGACCACACCGACCGCATCATCATCCTTCGCGGACCCGGAAACAACGCCTATATTCGGGAAAACTTCAGCATCGACACCAACGGCCTCACGGAACCCTATATCTACAAAAATCCAACGGAAGCCTTTGTACACAGCGGATTGGAAAGTGTGACCATCAAGACCTACTATGGAGGATGTTTCCATTATGACGATCATATCGTGAGCTATACGCGTTCTGGCGACAACCTTGTGGAAAGCGAGAACACCGTGGATCCCTCTTGGCATAAACCGTACTCAATCGCAGCCAGCAGTGTGGAGCTGGCATTGTCCCGTCTTGGTGAACAATACAGTCTCTTCCCCATCCCGAAAGATTTCGGCCTTCATGAGGGAACGGTCGATTTGAAAGAAATATTCCACAACTTGGGCGGCTGCACCTCGTATGCCGGCTACAAAGTTGTCTTCGTCAATCGTGACGGCGACACCCTGACAGCCCATGGCAGCAGTCAGAAAGACTGTGGGGAATGTTTCCCGTGGTTGCTGCCGATGCAAATTCGCGGGACCGACATGGCCTTCACCACCTGCCAGCCTGGGCTGTGGAAGGCACTGCGGCCTATGATGCCTGTCGGCATGAATCTGCGCAGACACCTGAACCCATTGTCTTTCCTGCAGCCTTGCAACCTGCTCTTCTTCAGTGACACTGCGGGCATGGGCGGTGCAGTGCGGGCAAGCACCGGACAATACTCGCATGTGGCCTTAGTGGAGAGTGTCGGCGACACCGTCTGGATCATCGATGCCACCCCGCAGTATGGCGTTGCCCGACGCCCGTTCCTGTACAACCCCGGTGACAGTCTGCCTTTCCCCGATGTTTACGAGTTTGTGGGTCGCCTTGACGAGAATACCGTGCTGACGCGTGCCCGCTCCTTCATCGGCCAACCCTACGATCACGTCTTCCGGCCCAACAACAAGGCACTCTACTGCTCCGAGCTGATCTACGAATGCTTCCTCAACGACTACGAAGACAAAGGCGACAACCACTTTTTCGAGGCCAAGCCCATGAACTGGCGGGATGCGGACGGGAAAATCCCCCTCTATTGGAAGAAACACTTCAAGAAGCTCGGCATCCCCGTGCCCGAAGGAGTCCCGGGCACCAACCCCACCGACCTGAGCCGTTCACCACTGCTGAAGAAACGTTAGACGCTGGATGTTGGACGTTAGATGTTGTGATTTTGCAAAATATTCTGCGGCAATCTGCGCGTTCTGCGGGAGAATCATCTCCGCGTATCACACGTATTTGCTTGTAAAATTTTAAGTGTATTGTGATTTTAAAAATCTGCGTCAATCTGCACGTATAACTAGACGCACATATCGGTGGTGATACATAGTCATTTTTAATTCTTATATCACGCCAATCGTTTCAGCAACTCCAACAGCACCTGCCAAATGTCGTCGATGGTCCTCAGCTCCACCCTCTCGCTGGTGGAATGAGGCTCCACGATGCGCGGGCCGATGCTGGCGATCTGGATGCCCGGATAGTGCTGCACGAAGAAACCCGCCTCCAGGACGAAGTGCATCGCTACCATACGGGGACGCCAGCCCAACACATCCTGGAACGTGTCGCTGACCAGCTGCAGGAATGGCGACTGCTGGTCCTCCTGCCAGGCGGGCGCCGACATCACCACTTCCGATTCGGCGCCGGCAGCGGCAAAGGCTTTGGCGATCTCCTTGCTCAATGCCGCCATTTTGCTGTCGATGAAGCTGCGCGTATGGGTCGAGACGAAGAGGTGGTCTGCTTCCGCCACGATTCGCCCCACATTGTTGGATGTCTCCACCGTGCCGGGCATCGCCTCGCTCATCTTGACCATACCTTGCGGCACCTGCTCCAGACTCTTCAGGAGTGCCACCACAACGTCTTTGGGTATGACGGTGTCTTGTTTTCCTCTTTCTTCAACGCTGCAAGTGATATTGGGGTCGCTGCTGCCAAATTGCTCGCGCAACCACTGATTGACGCTGTCCACTCGTTTCTTTACACCCTCGGTTGCCGCTTCCGTGGCAATGCCAATCACCATCTCGCCCTTCGAGGCAATGGAGGCGTTGGCCTCGCCGATTTGGATATCGGCAACTTCAATGCCGCTGTCTTGGGCGCATATAGTTTCCAGGATGGCTTTGGCAGGTATGAGAGCGCTGCAGCGTCCCTTGTTGATATCGACGCCGGAGTGGCCGCCCAAACCGCCTTCAATGCGGATGCAGTGCCAGCTGAGAATGTTGTCCGGTGCAGGCATCCTTCTTATCGGGATGCGGTGGAACTGCAGGCAGGCGCCCGCCGCGCCAGTGGTGATGGTGTCGTAGTCCTCCGAATCGAGATTGATGACCTTGCGGCCTTTCAGAAACTCTTTGCCCAGCTGCGATGCACCCGTCATCCCGTCCTCCTCGTTGGTGGTCGTGATGACCTCGAGTGCGGGATGCACGATGCTGTCGTCCTCGAGCACAGCCAGTGCCATCGAAAGGCCGATGCCGTTGTCGGCGCCCAACGAGGTGCCGCGGGCTTTCATCCAGCCGTTCTCCTCGCAGGGCACGACGGGGTCGTTCAGCGGGTCGCTCATCCCCACGCATACCATGTCCATGTGGTTGAGCAGGGCTATGGGCGCGGCAGCCTCGTGCCCGGGAGTGGCGGGCTTGCGTATCACCACGCAGTTCTCCTTGTCGCGCTCATACTCCAACTGCAGCCGTTCTGCAAATTGGCAAAGATAGTCAGCCACGCGCTCCTCGTGATGCGAAGGGCGCGGTATCTGATTCAGCTCACGGAAGATGCTGAAAACACGTTCTGTATTAATCATTTGGTCTGTCTTTGATTTTGATTAGAGAGATTCTTTTCTGACGGCAAAGATACTTATTTTTCTATTATAACATTTGTCACAATCTTATAATATCTCTTTCGTATCAACACCAAACGTACCAGCCAGATGGCAAAAAACGCATCCGACAGAATCTTGTAAAGTGGCGGCATCTGCACAAACCACGACACCACCCAGAGCACGAGGTCGATGTCGAAAAAGATGTTCCACAGCCGTTCGCGGTCGTGGAACTCGCAGACCACCTCTCCAGACTGCGGGACTTCCACCTGCTCTGTTGATGACAGCGACAAATCGATACTCTTGCCTTTTTTGCCAATCGGGATACGCCCCCCGAACTGCACCCTCAGGGCATAGCTGCCCGGCGGCACCCCGCCCCGCAGCCGGTCGTCTTTCAGCATACCCACAAAGTAGCCGTTCAAGAAGACCGAGTGCGGCAACTTCGGCTCGAACCAGTGTCGTTTATGTCGGATAGTGAGGGTGGGCATAATCGTTTATTCATTTTTTATCATCCCCTTCACCTCCTTTATCTCCTTTTCCAATTTGCAGTAATCCAAATCAATGCACCAGCGTTGGGCAAGACGGTACCAGTGCAGACTCTCCTTTAAATTCCTTTCAACACCGATGCCTTTTCTGTAGCTTTCTGCCAAATTCAGGGCGGCATTTTCGTTTTGCTTTCGGGCTGCCTTCAAGAAAAGAGTATTCGCTTTTTCAAGATTCTTTTCTACACCAATGCCTTTCATATAATAATATCCCATCACATTTTGGGCATAGTCATTCCCTCTTTTCGCAGCCTTTTCCGCCCAGAAAATCTCCTTTTCCAAACTTTTTTCCACGCCAATACCTTTGTAATAACAGTAGGATAGTTCACCTTGAGCTTTGGCATCGCCTTCTTCTGCCGCTTCAGCAAATAACCGGAATGATTTGGGAGCGTTTTTTCTCACTCCTTCACCGTATCGATAACAATAAGCAAGATGTCGTTTTGCAAGGGTATCGCCTCTCTTCACTGCCCGTTTATACCAATAAGCAGCCTTGACCATATCCTTTTCTACGCCATCCCCACAGAAATAACAATTGGCAAGGTTCGTCATAGCGAAATAATAGCCGTGCTTGGCAGACTTCTGGTACCATTCCACCGCTGTTTCATAGTTTTGAGGCACTCCTGTGCCTTTATCATAGCAAACTCCTAAGTTGAATTCCGCTGTACGACTGCCTTTCTCCGCTGCAAATCGATAAAGGGTTAGAGCTTTTTGCTGGTCTCGCGTCAGATTCCATCGTCCATCCATCAATGCGTTCGCCAAACGGTTGATCTGTTCGGATTGTTCGCCTGTCAAACGTTTTGTTTTCTGCAGGAGTTCTATTGCTTCTTCATAAGTTAGTTTTTTCATATTGATGGGGTTTTGCCGGCGCAAATATAGAAAAAAGTCATATACGAAAGTTTGCAGCTCGTGTGGGTCATCGCCTCGGAGAGGCGGCACATACGCAGAGCAGGTTGCATCTCTCCGAGATGCCTGCTCTGACTTCGCCTGTCTGCCACCACACTGCGCCTAACGGCTTGTATGGTGTTAATTGTGCCTGTAGGCACTTCTCATGCCTCCGGCATGACGCCCAAGTTGTTACAGAGCACTTCATAAGTCATGGCCTCGGAGAGGCGTCACGCACGCAGTGCAATTAACACCATACAAGCGAAGCGCATTATGGTGAAGTCAAGCGCAGTGTTGTGATGATGTATGCGCACGCGCTACGAGCATCTCTGAGAGATGCGACTGACACAATAATCCGAATGTCTTTTCGTTGCTTGATCAAATAAACAAAATTTTAACAATAAACATAAATAAAAATTATGAGTTATACACAGACATTCTATCACATCATCCTCCGCACACATTGCAGCATCCCTGCCATAGTTGAGAAACACGAACGAGAGTTATATTCCTACATGCTCGGTTTCATTAACAACAAAGGAGCCCGTCTCTACCGCATTGGCGGTATGCCCGACCATGTGCATCTTTTCGTATCCTTGCCTGCAACCTTGGCGATGTCCAAGTTTGTCCAAGAGCTCAAAATCTCCACCAGCAAGTGGCTCAAGGCCAACGCTCATTTCCCGCTTTTCGAAGGTTGGACGAAGGAGTATGCCGGATTTTCATACAATCTGCGCGACAAAGCGATGATAGTGGGGTATATCGCCAAGCAGAAGGAGCACCATCGGCACGAGACATTCGTCGAGGAGTACCGACAATTCCTTGTCGATAACGGTGTTGAGATCAAGGAGGAGTATTTTCTTCAGGACTGATTGTCGCATCTCTCCGAGATGCCTGTCCTGACAGCGCCCGACTATCGCCACACTGCACTTGCCCGCGTCACCACACTACGCTTCGCTTGTGTGGTGTTAATTGCACCTGCGGTGCATCTTATGCCTCCGGCATAATGCCCTAGTCGATGCATAATTCCCTACTAACCAACTTCCTTACACATCCTTTCTATCAACTTCCCGTGCTGCGGATACAGCTTCATCAACTCGTCCTTCCGGCCCAGTTCAAAGTTCTCGAAACGGAAGGCCGGACCGACGGCACAGCCAACGAGGCAGTAACCGCGTTTGGAGGGAATCTCGGCGGCGAACCATTGCTCCGGCTGAATAATCACCTGCATTTCGTCTTGTTCGGAAAGTTGATGGGTAGCCAGTGTCCCGTCAGGGTCGATCACATAAATATTGAGCGGTTCGCCCGCGTGGAAATACCAGATTTCCACCATGTTGTGCAGACGATGGAATGCCGACATATCGTTGGCAGTCAGCATGTAATAGATAGTGGAGATGGATTTGTCGCCCATCTCGTCGTTGCCAAACAGCTGGCGGTAGTAGCCCCCTTCCGGATGCGGAACGAGGCCCAATTTCTGGATATATTCGGTTGCGTCCATATTTTTTGGGGTTTTATTTTCTTTTGCAGCTCTGCCCTATCGTTCCTCCAATTTCGGCCTGATCGGGTCGTCGAGGCGTGTGATATAGTCATACTCCACCGTCAAAACGCCCTTCACCCCTCTGAAATACTGCATAGTCTCCTCCAACGTTTTGTCCTCGGGTTTCTTCAGTGCCATTCCATTGAAGGTATGGTAATCGTAAACAATCTCACACCTGTATTTCTTGATGGCCTTTAAGACGGGTTCCTTCCCGGTTTCCGCATCATACGATATCAGGAACACATCCGGCGAGTGTTCGGGAACATATCGATTTTCCGGCAGTGGCTTGACTGTTTCAACCGCTTGTTCAGTCTTGCAAGACACCATGATCAGAATGGCAATTTGCATGGCCAGTATCAATGGAATCCCATACCTGAATTTCTTATGCTGGGTCTTGTGGCGCCAAACTATCATCCCCAACCAAGCCCCGACACTGCCGCCAATGACCGCAAGTCCCAACAAGACTGACTCCGGGATGCGCCATTTCGACCGCTTCGCCTTGAACTTGTCGATGCCATACAAAAGGAAGGTGACCACGTTGATGGCGACGAGGTAAAGGATGACAACACGAAGGATGGAAGGATTGCTCATCGTAGTTTAGTTAGTGTTTGATAATGTTCTCCCAATATTCATCGAAAAGTCGGTGGAGTTGGGGTTCGTCGTCGATAATTTGGCGAAGGAGCTCCAGACGTTGGGCATTGGGTGACTCGGTAAACCAGAGTTTGAGATAGCCGTTGCGGCCGTATTTTTCGTTAAGATGCTGCACCGTCCGCCCGTAGTGCCCTTCCTTGTCCAATTCCGGATAGTGTTCCAGCCCGTATTGCACCGTGCGGCAGATAATTGTCTCTGGGTCGATAAAGCGGTCGGCCTCGGCCACGATGCGGCCGTAGAGGCTGCGCGGGGCATGGTCCGCCGAGGCGCGGTGATCCTCTGCCGCACATGCCATCATCTCTATCTGCTCAGGCGAGAACCACTGCAACAGGTTCCGGTCGGCACGGATAATTCTTCCGGAGACCAGATGATGCCGCTCACGACCTTCGCACAAGCCTGTATCATGGTAGGCGGCGATAGTATAAACCATGTCTGTGTCCACCTCCATCCGCATGGCCAACTCCATACTTTGTCGAATCACCATCCGCACGTGGTCGCGCTGATGCGCCTTGTCAAAACGATCATACAAGGGAATGATTTCCCGCTCAACATAACGCTCAAGTTCCGGGTTCACCATGGACATTGCTTCTTTGTTTTGAATTTAAAATGCAAAAGTACATAAGACACGACATTTGTCTAATAGGAATTGCATGATGCGTCTTACATTTTCTTCCCCATCACTTTCTGCATCACCACCGCGCAAGAGGCATCGCCGGTGACCGACATGACGGTGCGCCCCATATCGATGAGGCGGTCGATGCCGGCGGCCACGGCAACGCCCTCCACAGGGATGCCAGCCGACGCAAACACCATCGCCATCAGGGCCAGGCTGCCTCCCGGGATGCCCGGCGTGCCGATGGAGGCCACGGTGGAGGCAAAGGCGATGGCCATATACTGGCTCATCGTGAGGTCTATGCCGCAGCAGGTTGCCATAAACACGGAGGCCACACCCAGATAGATAGCGACTCCGTCCATGTTGATGGTGGCACCTAACGAAAGCACAAAACGCCCGATCTCCTTGTTGACACCTAAATTCTCCGCACACTGCATCGTGTAGGGCAGCGTGGCCACCGACGAGTCGCTGGAGAAGGCGAACAGCATCGCCGGCTGCATCGTCTTAAAGAACTTCAACGGCGAGAGGCCGCCTAACAGCCCCACCGCCGAGGAATAGACCACTCCCGCGTGAATAGCGAAGCAAAGATAGGCTAATGCCAGCAACACGGCGTAGGAGCCTAACACCGCTGGACCGTTTTCCACCACTACAGGCGTCAGCATGCAGAACACGCCGATGGGGGCCAACGCCATGATGTACTCTAAAATCTTGCACACCACATCGTTGAAGCTGAGGGTCACTTTGCGTGCCATCTCACCCTTCTCGCCCACATGCACCATCGCAATGCCGAAGAACAGGGCGATGACGATAACCTGCATCATCGTCATGGAAGTGATCGGCGAAAGGATGTTGTTCGGGAACATATTGACAATCTGATCCATCACCGACGTGTGCGCCACCACAATGTCTTCCACCGGCGTTGCCGTGTCGATATGGATGAGCGGAAGGATGCCCTTCAGCAAAGTGGGAATAACCAGTCCTAATGTCACCGCGAGGAGTGTTGTGGTCATAAAATAGAGCAAAGCACGGAGTCCCAACTTGCCCACCTTTGAGATGTCGTTCATTGACAAGATGCCCGCCATAATGGAGAAAAGGACCAATGGCACCACGATGAATTTCAGCAGGTTGAGGAATATGACGCCGACGGGTTTGATGTACCCGTTGACGAAGTCGGCCTGGTTGCGCAGCAATATGCCGGCCACCACTGCGAGCAGCAGTGCGACAAGGATCTGGGTGGTGAGGGATATCTTCTTCATACTGCGGTCAGGCTTTCAACACATCCCAGAAAACACGGGGAAGGTAAACATTCTCCAAGGTGGTGGCTTCACGGAAGAGCGGGGCCACCTCTTCAGGGGTGTAGCCCGCGATGCCGCAGCCCACAGCGGTGACAAGGAATGTAAGCTTTGGATGGGCCTTGGCGCAACTGATGAAATGCTCCACGGCCTTCTTCATCGAGGCGTCTCCCTCCATAGTGGGCAGGGCGTATGTGCGGCCTGTGAGGCCCTCGCCCACGCCCCATTCAGCCCCGAACTTCTGGTGGGCATACCACGCGGCACCACCGCCGTGGGCTCCCTGGATGTTGCTTCCAAAAACAAAAATCTCATTCTCGCCAAGGTCGGCAATGCGGTCCGATGCAACGCGACAACCGTTGATGATAGCAGTGTTTCCCATATCTTTCATTGTTTGGTTTGATGGTGCAAAGGTACAAAAAATAGTTTCAAGTTTCAGGTTTCAAGTTTCAGGTTGACCAAAAAACACAAAAACAGTTGTGAAACATCGTCTCTCTCACGGGAAAAATGTATATCTTTGCAAGATGAAAACCATAGCGTTCGTTTGTGATGAAAAATGTTATTGAAATACCAAGGGCACAGGTGATTATGGCTTTTGTGGCCACCTGTATCGAGACCACCGCACGATGGTTGGGCACATCATACAAGGACGTGTATGAGCGGATGAAACGTGTGGGGCTGATCGAGCAGTACATCCTTCCGCACTACGAAACGCTGCATACCGAGAGCCGTGAAAAGCTCGCGGAGGGGTTGGTGGAATGTATGAACAATTGGGAGGCAAGAAAATGAGTGAGATAATTGTATATCACGGTGGAACAGAAAAGGTTGAGTTGCCCATCTGCAAATTCGGCCGCCGCAACTTGGACTTTGGTCAAGGCTTTTATGTCACCGATCTGCGCAAGCAGGCCGTCGACTGGGCCACTTTAGTGGCAGACCGTAGGAAGTTGCCCCCAATTATAAACCGATATCTCCTGAATCGTGATGCAATACTGAAAGAAGCCAGATGCAAAGTCTTCACGGCGTACAACAGAGACTGGTTGCAATTCATTGTAGCCAGCCGTCATGGTGAGCCAGTGGCCGACGACTACGATTACATAGAAGGCGGTGTGGCCAACGACCGCGTGGTTGACACGGTAAACCTCTATATGGCAGGACTTATGGACGAGGAAACCGCACTTATTCGTCTGTCCCAGCACCAGCCTAACAACCAGATGTGCATCCTTTCACAGGAATTAATCAACAAATACTTGACTTTCGATGGAACAGAATCAATCTGAAGATCCCATTAAATCTCCTGTCATCCAAGAGATTATCATTAGCAACCGCATCGGTGCCATCTCTGTGGAGTTGGCCAAGCGCTTAAACATTGCGCCCGAGAAAGCGCTGCAGCTGTTCTACGAAAGCCAAACCTGCGCCGACCTCCACGACAAGTCCACCGGGCTATACCTTTATGGGGATTTGTATGTTTGCGATGAGTTTATGAGGGAGAAGGAGTATGGGAGGTAACGATGCATTCCCACAGCACCCATTTAGCGATGAACAGTTGGAGAAGAATCTGTTAACACGTTATTCGTTATAATGTCGAACATTTTTAGTGACAGTTTTTTGGCAAATTAACTAACGAAAAGGAAGCAATTGATATGTCAATGAAGTATGCATTTGTTGATGAATTTGGCGCTTTTGGATTTAATTTCAATTCAGAAGGATGTTCAACGCATTTTATTGTCACAGCTATTATTGTTGACGAAGAGAATGTTGAAATAGTCAAACAGGGAGTACGGCAAATACGTGATAGATTTTTCCCAAATGGAGAACTTAAATCAAGTAGCATAGGCAGAAATCACAGAAGACGAGTTGCCATTTTAAACGAGCTGAAACGACTTCCTTTTGGCATCTTTGTTTTAGTGTGTGATAAAAGAAAAATATATGAGCAGTCAGGTCTAAGGTATAAACATTCTTTCTACAAATTTATTAATAATATTGCATATCAAGAACTCAGAACATCATTTAGCCATTTAGTCATTTCAGCAGATGAAATTGGCGACAATGATTTTTTGCAGTCGTTTTCAAGATATGTCAGAGACCATGAAATAAAAATCGATTTGTTTGGTGAAAGTCTATTCCGATTTGAAAATAGTCAATCAAATTTAATAATCCAAGTTGCGGATATAGTTAGTGGATCATTGGCGTATTGTTATGATGAGCATAAAATAATGCAATCCGATGGGTATAATTATAAATCATTATTAGACCCGAAACTTTTTATGATTAAAGAATTCCCTGTAACATTTGAAAGTTTTAATGTCCAACAGAACGACATTAATCCTTCGTACAATGCAAAAGTTGCTGAAATATGTTATAGAAGAGCAACAGCCTTTATTGATTCACACAAAAATAGCGCAGATATTGATATCCAAAAACAAATTGCCATTCTGGAATATTTACTTTTTAGATTTATGAACAGGTCTCCACGAAGATACATTCCAACAACAGAGTTATTGAATCAGTTAGAATTTTTAGGGTTTGAAAAAATGAAGCAGCAATCATTCCGAAATAGAATTATTGCAAAATTAAGAGATTCAGATGTTATTATTTCAAGCAGCTCAAGTGGGTATAAAATACCATCAAGCGTTGAAGAATTATATGATTTCATCAATCACGGGAAAACTATAATACTGCCAATGTTATCGCGACTAAAAAAATGTCAAGATATAATCAAATTAGGAACAAACGGTGAAGTCGATTTATTCGAAAGGGCAGAATATTCTTCTCTGGCAACTTTGATCGAAAACAATTAGCAGACACCGGGGATTTAATCCGCTAAAGTGGTATTTTTTCTTGTAAACTTGGCCACACAGTTCCTTTTCCCAAAAATTCCCCGTCATTGCTGCCCAAGCAATCACAAATATAAACTTTAACGAATAATATTCCGAAATAGAAGATAAATTACATATTAAAAAGCGTTTTTCGCTCCATCTAGTCATCTTGTAGTTTTACAAATCAAGCCAAGTTAGCGCAGCGGTAAACGCTCACGAGTAATCGTGGGCCTTACTTATACTTGGCTGGACGTGGAACACCTATGATAGCATAAGCAAAATTCCACGATTTTTTTATGCCCAGCAACAAAACACAAAACAGAGCAAAAGCCGACAGAGGGTGGCTGACCATTGCGAGGTGTTCACCAATCCCCGCGAGGTGAATGCCATGCTCGATCTGGTGCGTGACGAGTCTTCCGACTCGACAGCCGATTCCTCAAACCCGCCTGCGGCGACGGCAGCTTCCTCTTTGAAATCCTCCGTCGCAAAATCTCCCTTCTGCAAGACATCAAATCCCATACCGAATGGGAGTTTCAAAGCCTCATCACCGTCGGCTCCTGCTACGGCATCGACATCCTGCCCGACAACGCTGAAGCGTGTCGTGCAAGACTCGAAGAGTATGTCCTCTCCCAACACCCAGCCCCAGAAACTCTCGGAAACTCCCTCATCGCCTCGGAGAGGCGAGACGCACGCAGTGCAATTAACACCACACAAGCGAAACGCAGTGTGGTAATGGAGTGCGGCGGGCACGACAAGCATCTCGAAGAGATGCGACAGAAGGAGAGTCCATACCTCATATCCCTCCGCTACATTCTCCAGAAAAACATCGTCTGCGGTGATGCATTCACCTACATCTTCAACGAGATGAGCCGACGCGCTCTCTACTGCACTAAGCTGGCCAACGGCAAGTACAGCGTCAGTAAGGTTTTCCACGACACACAACAACCTGCGCTACGACCGTTACCACCATACTTGGAACCCGCAAGGCTGCTGCGATCGCCGCGGTGCCAGTCAGAGCGAACACCTCCGCACCGACGCCCGCGAGACCTATGCCTATTCGTTTATTCACAAATCAATCAAAGAAATATTCAAGAACGATATGCAATTCGACGTAATTATTGGAAACACATCGTTGCATTTTCTTTCAAATAAAATAATTAAATTCACTTACTCCGTATGGTTTTTTTCTATCTTTGCACCTGTAAACATGAACCTGATAATTGGAAGAACACTTTTAATCAAATTCAGTTAAAGTTCAAACTCAAATATAAGAAGAATGACTCCTCATCTTAAATTTTCAAAAATGACAACATATCAATTGACAACAAATCAACACTCTCCCGGTGTTTTTATCGATGATTTCAAAGTCAAAGAATCTCATTTCTCTATAAATGGCATTGGCATAACCGACACGACCGTTGACATTTATTTATTAAAAGCACAATCTTCAAGTTTCAGTTTAACAACTGGTAGATTATATCCTCGATTAAAAGGGACATATCTCCAAGAAAATGTTGAAATAGCAATACACTCATCGAAGGACAATGTGATTTCTGAAATTTACATCTATTTTTCTGCTTTTTCTGATCAAATGAAAGCCTTGGCATTGTGCAATTATATTTCAGATCTAACTGAGGAAATCTACGGAGCTGTAATAAACACCTATTTCTTTGATACTATCAACTTTTCTAATATATCTGATCAAATTAGTATCGCTAAAATCAATGAAGAATATTCTTATACAGACACTTATGTCTGGTTGATTTCTGAAACAAAGCACGAAGTGATAATCCTTTGTTTAGAATATGTATATAAAAAAAGAACATACGTTCCAGTATTGAAAATAAAAAATAAAGAACTCACCCTCTGTTCCATTCCTAGCAAACTTGACATCCTATTTCACACAGATTTGCATAATAATAAAGAAACAACAAAGACAGATAAAAAAGACAAGTTTCTTGACACATACATCTGGAATCATATTGAAAAAAAAAGCATACGACTTGTATCCCCTGTTGGTAAATTAGAAAAAATCACCGGATCTATCCACAGAAAAGAGGATATTTATGAATACAATAAAAAAATTCAAGATTCGTACTTCAAAGTCCAAAACGATTTTATTTCCGGATATTTCTACGATTTAAGCACCCCTTCTTCGTATTCTAGTTATGCATTTATACTTTTATTTGCCATTCTAGATTCATACAAAGACAAAGACATCACAAAGCTTATCAATCAAATTGAAATTCTAACTATTTGCTGTCCTAAAATAGAAGAATATACATATTTTATTATGCGCAATCCGAGCACCAATAGTTACTCACATACGATATATGAGTCTATTGATGAATCTGCCAAATTACAATTGGCAAGTTGGAAACCTAATCTTATATTTTTATTCTCAATACCAGATTATGCTAATTTAATTTTACACAGAAAAAAAGAAGATGTGGATCTTCTAAAAAATTTTAGCGACATTCCTATTATTTGGTTAGAAATACCTAAATCATATGCCAAACGGTATAAAATCTCTAATGACATCTTGCGTCAAGACATATTCGAAATTCTTTTGATTTTTTTGAGAAAAATTGGGGGAGCAACATCCGCTGCCATCAAATCTATTAGCCTAATATATACAGGGAAAAGTGAGCCTCGCAATAAAAAAGAAGAACGTAAAATTCAAAACATCCATAATGATATTATGAGATATTATGGTTGTACTTTTTACGAAGATATTGTCCTTAATATCGTAAACCAAGTTAAATTAAAGAATAATATTATTATAGATACTCCAAAAGAGTTTTTATGGAAATCATTTGAATGTGCAAACTTCAAACAATATATAAACGAAGCAATAGCAGAATACTATTTTGAAAAAGAACCTCAAAAGGGACATATTCCTGTTCCTAGGAGAAAGAAATCATAACTTTAACAGAAATCACTTGGGTGACAATTTTTATCTTTTTTATTCATTGAAATAAAAACTTACCGTATGATAAGCACTAAAACTGATGTAATTCTCAGGCCAATAGAAATTGATTGTGAATTTGGATATATTGACGACACTGGCAAATTAGTCATTGTTCCTCAATTTGACGATGCTTGCTTTTTTTCAGAAGGATTAGCTTGTGTTAAACTAGAAGACAAGTGGGGGTATATAAACAAATTTGGACAATTTGCAATCAAACCTCAATTCGATGAAGCTAATGATTTTCATGAAGGTCTGGCTAATGTCAAAATAGGATGTTTTAAAGACTTTTACGAAAAAAAAATTGGCGGCAAGTGGGGTTATATTGACACGTCAGGTAACTTTGTTATTAAACCACAATTTATAGAGGCGAGATCTTTTTCAGAGGATGTAGCTGTTGTAAGTAATAAACCACGCAATTATGGCTATATTGATAAAACTGGAAAATACATCATTAAGCCACAATTTGACGAAGCACTTAATTTTTCAGAAGGTATAGCCATTGTGCGAAATAATTCATTCAAATATGGCTATATAGATAAAACTGGGGAATATATCATTAAGCCGCAATATGACGAAGCATGCTATTTTTCAGAAGGATTGGCTTGCGTGAAAATCGTCAACAAATGTGATGATGTAAAATGGGGTTATATAAATCGGTCCGGAGAATTTGTCATTAAGCCACAATTTTTATATGCAGAAGATTTCTCTGAAGGACTAGCTAATGTTATTAGCATAGACGATAGTGGTTGGGGATACATTGATTATACGGGTCAAATGGTTATCAAACCAATATTTTTCTGTGCAAAACAATTTTCCGAAGGTATAGCAGCAGTTTGTGTTGAGAACGATATGGAAGAAGAAAAATGGGGATATATCGACAAAGCCGGAAAATACATTTGCGCACCACAATTTGATTTGGCAAATGATTTCTCAGAAGGATTAGCATTTTTTAACATAGGACAATGCTTTGACTTACTAGATGGACAAACAACAACAGGGAAATGGGGTGTCATAGATAAGAGAGGAAGCATAATTATCAAACCGCAATTTGATGCAGCAAATGATTTTTTCAATAATTTAGCATATGTAAATATCGGATGCGAGATTGATCATAGAGGACGAAAAGTAGGAGGTAAATGGTTTTATATAAACAGAACTGGAGAAATAATCAAAGAAACGGAATGCACAGTGTAAACAGCCCCTTTTATAGCCCTCTCGAAAATTTTCATCACAGAAGATACAATAATGTTGTCATAACCACATTAAAAATACACTATCGATAATTCTTCATCTTAGTTTGTAAACATCAACTTTTGGGGAAAGGGATATTTGCGGGGCGCTTCATCCCCGTTAGGGGATGCCTATCTGTAGCTAACGGATGCCCACACGCGGTTTTAAATCCCCATAGTGGATTCATATTCAACGGGTTACCAAAACATCGCCGTACCCAAGGTGCAACCCCATACGGGGTTGTGGGGAATGCCGCACCGCCAACGGCTACAGATAGGGAACCCCTAACGGGGTTCAGCGGAATGCGGGAACGAATCCGTCAAACACCTCCCTGGTCCACACCGGCGCCAACCGCCACACCGTCGACACCCGCATCGGGCTGAAGGAAAGCACTGTGCTGACAGAGGAGTTGGTGGGTCCCGATATTGTTATTTCACCACCATTTTGTAATAACGCTTCCTTATCAACACTAACCGCACCAGCCATAGTGCAAAAAAACATCAGACAGAATCATATATCACCGTCCTTCATCATTGAGACATAATAGCCATCCATGAAGACGACGCGCAACAGTTTCGGCTCGTGCCAGTGGCGGATGTGGCTGACAGTCAGCACAGTTCAGATGTCATTTTCTATCGTTTTGAGGACTTTTGCGGGCACGCCGCCGACTAAGGTGTTGTCGGGCACGTCTTCGGTGACCACCGCCCCCGCCGCCACCACCACATTGTTGCCGAT
>DBYW01000042.1:5424-65203 GCA_002311645.1 Bacteroidales bacterium UBA1176 | reverse complement strand
TAATAAGGAGGCAATCAAGTAATTGAATTTTTTGTATCTTTGCAACCGAATTTTTCTTTTACTATTTTTATAAACCATTGTGATACAGTTAATAGTAAATCAACAATAGAAACAAGTATTTATATAAACGAAGATTTACATTATGAAATTCTACGACAGGGAAGAGGAAATCGTCATCCTTCAGGAGAACGAAAAATTGGCGGAAAAGAACGCTATGTTCACGGTGCTGTCGGGCAGACGGCGCGTGGGCAAAACCTCGTTGGTGATGAAAGCCTTTGAGGGGAAGCAGTTTGCCTATCTCTTTGTGTCGAAAGACAGCGAAGCTCTCCTTTGCGGGAAACTCCAGCAAGCCCTCGAAGAGCAGTTGAGCATACAAGTCTATGGGCAGCTGACGCACTTCCGCGACCTTTTCGATGTGATCATGCGCGAGTCGCAGAAACGTCATTTCACAGTGATATTCGACGAGTTCCAGAACCTCTACAAGGTCAATCCCGCCATCTTCAGCGAGATGCAGGACATTTGGGACCGCACACACCGCGAGTCGCACATCAATCTTATCACGATGGGCAGCATCCGTTCGTTGATGAAGCGAATCTTCGAGGACGAAAACGAACCCCTCTACGGCCGCCCGACTTCCAAATTCACCCTTCGTCCGTTCACCATACAGGTGTTGAAACAGATTTTCCGTGATCACGCCCCCAACTACCGCAACGAAGATTTGCTATGCCTGTATATGATTACGGGCGGCGTGGCCAAATATGTGGAGCTGCTGATGGATGCGGGCTGCTATACCAAGGAGAAGATGCTCAACTACGTGTGCCGACGCGACTCCTACTTCCTTACCGAAGGGCGCGACCTGATGAACCAGGAGTTTGGCGACGAGAGCGCCACCTATTTCTCCATCCTGCAACTTATCGCCGGCGGCTCGAATCGCCGTTCGGACATCGACGGCACCATGCAGAAGGACATGGGCACTTTCCTTCAGAATTTAGAGAAGAACTATGGTCTTGTGAGTCGTCTGAAGCCGCTACTTTCCAAGCCGAACAGCAAAACCAGCGCCTACGAGATTTCAGACCAGTTCCTGAGGTTCTGGTTCCGCTTTGTGTGGCCGTATCAGTCGTTGGTGGAGCGCGGACAGCTTTCGCTCCTGAAACAGAATATGCTGCGCGGATACGAGCAGTTCACGGGTCGGACGCTGGAACAGTATTTCCAGACTCTGGTGATGGAGACTGGCCTTTACACCACGGTGGGCAACTGGTGGGATCGCAAGGGGAAGAACGAGATTGATCTGATTGCCCTGAACGAGTTCGACCACACGGGCATCGCCGCGGAAGTCAAACGCAATCCCGACAAGATAAGCCTTTCGGACCTGCAGCGCAAGGTCGATAATCTGCCCGCATCAGAATTCGGGCGGTACAAACTCGAGTTACGTGCATTTTCGATAGAAGATATGTGAATATTGTAGAGACGCAAAATTTTGCGTCTCTACAACACCCCCTCCCGAAAGTTGGGTTTAGCAGGTTGCATATCAACGCGTTATAAAAACAATATAGGCGCAAAACCTTTATTTCCCCGTCGTGAAAATGATTTCCATGTTCTTGCCGGCACTGTGCCCGTCCTTCGTGGGGAACTCGGTGCCCATGACAACGAACCCGTATTGGTGCGACGGTTCCAGGGAGAAAATCACCTCCAACGTCTTGTCGTCGCGCCAGGCATAACTCTTGACAGGTGGGAAATCCGCCCCTGAAGTGCTCATATACAGGGCGATACTGTTTAGCATCGGCTTGGAGAATGTGATGACGAGTGTGAAAGGACCGCTGGGAACATCCTTCGCGCCGTCCTTGAGGTTCACTTTGTAGGTGGCGTTCTTCTTGGCCAGCGCTTTCTGCTGCTTGTTGTACTGCTTCAAGTCAAAGTCGTTCACCCTGCCCGACTCCAACTATATCGGCTATGACTCCATCGAGTTCAACGCCGACAAAACCTCTCGGTGGCATAGAAGCGACCTCTATGTCCAACAAGGAATGTTTGACAACCCCTACGCAACATTCAACTGGCAAATTGTCGATGACACGTTAATTATCGCTTCTGAGTCGAAATATGCGATCAAAGAACTCGACAAAAACAATCTTGTCATCGAGGAATATGCCAACAACGGAGGTGAACAGTATGGCCATCACCACTGGGAGCAAATACACCGCTACACACTCAAACGCGCCCAATAGCAAGCCTGCAAATATCTATTTCCCTATCAAGTCGAACGAGGCATCCCAATCTTTCCACACCGGTTCCACCCCCATTTTCCTCAGTGCGGCCTCCACATCCGCGGCGGCACGCTCGTCGGTGACGTGGAACTGTTCCAACTGCTGGGGATAGCTGTAATAGCCGCCGGGGTCAGTCTTGCTTCCGGCACTCATCGTGGTAACTCCAAGACCTGCCATATTGTCGCGGATATAGGCCGGCTCTCGGGTGGAGAAGGAGATGTCCACGTCGTGGTCGAAGATGCGCATCGCGAAAGTCAGTTGCGCCAGCTCTTTGTCGGTCATCACCACATTGGGCTGGAAACCGCCGTTCTCGGAGGGACACATCCTCGGGAAGTTGACGCTGTATTTGGTGCGCCAGTAATGCTTTTGGAGGTAGCGAAGATGATAGGCCAGCATCGTGAGGTCGGTGCGCCACTCCTTTTCGAGGCCGATGAGCACACCCATACCGATGGAATGGACACCCGCCTGGCCCATCCGGTCGAAGCCGTTCACGCGCCACTCAAAGTCAGCCTTCATTCCACGTGGATGGTAGATGTTGTAATTGGCCTTGTGGTAAGTTTCCTGGAAACAGATCACACCGTTCAGCCCGTGCTCGGTCAAGGCCTTGTACTCCTCGGCTTTGAGCGGCATCACTTCAATTTTGAGGTTGCTGAAATAGGGCTTGGCAATGTCAAGGGCCTTGGCGATGTAGTCCACGCCGGCCTTGGCGGGGTTCTCGCCCGTCACCAGCAGCAGGTTCTCAAACGGCCCCAGCTTCTTGATGGCCTTGTACTCGTTTTCCATCTCCTCAAACGTGAGAATGGTGCGCTTCATAGGGTTGCTGACGTGGAAGCCGCAATAGACGCAGGAGTTGGTGCAGGAGTTGGTGAGGTAGAGCGGTATGAACAAGGAGATGGTTTTGCCAAAACGCTCCTCGGTATATTTCTTGCTCAGGCGGGCCATCGGTTCCAGAAAGGGCGCGGCCGCCGGGGAAATGAGGGCCATAAAGTCATCCACATCGCAGTACTCCTTGCCCAGAGCGCGCATCACATCGTACTCTGTCTTGGCGAGGATGGCTTCCGAGGTCTGTTCCCAAGATATTTGTTCTAATTCTTCGGAAAACATAGGAGTTATTTTTTGGATTTCACGTTTTTCAAGTCACGGCTGAGTTTCATTGCGCAGAAGTTGGGTCCGCACATCGTGCAGTACTCGCCGTCGGTGTGGCGTCCCTGCTGGAAATATTCGAGGGCGCGGTCGGGGTCGAGGCCGAGGTGGAACTGGTCGCGCCAGCGGAACTCGTAACGGGCCTTGCTGAGGGCGTTGTCGCGGATCTGGGCGCCGGGGTGACCCTTGGCCAAATCGGCGGCGTGGGCGGCAATCTTGTAGGTGATGACGCCAGTGCGCACATCCTCCTTGTTGGGCAAACCGAGGTGCTCTTTGGGAGTCACATAACAGAGCATCGCCGTGCCGAGCCATCCGATCTGGGTGGCCCCGATGGCGCTGGTGATATGGTCGTAACCCGGCGCGATGTCGGTAACCAGCGGTCCGAGCGTGTAGAACGGGGCGTTGTGGCAGGCCTGGATCTGGCGCTCCATATTCTCCTTGATCTTGTGCAAGGGCACGTGTCCGGGACCTTCGATGAAGGCCTGCACGTTCTTGGCCCAGGCGCGAGTGACGAGTTCCCCAAGCGTGTCAAGCTCGGCGAACTGAGCCTCGTCATTGGCATCGGCTATGCAGCCAGGACGCAGGCCGTCGCCGAGGGAGATGGCCACATCGTATTGGGCGAGGATGTCGCAGATGTCGTCGAAATGCTCGTAAATGAAACTCTCCTGATCGTGGATGAGGCACCATTTGCTAACGATGCTGCCGCCACGGCTCACGATGCCACAGAGACGCTTGTCAGCCAAATGCACATTCTTGAGACGCACGCCGGCGTGAATGGTGAAGTAGTCCACACCCTGCTCACACTGTTCGATGAGGGTGTCCTTGAAGATTTCCCACGTAAGGTCGCCCACCTCGCCGTTCACCTTCTCGAGGGCCTGGTAGATAGGTACCGTGCCGACGGGCACGGGGCAGTTGCGGATGATCCACTCGCGAGTCTCGTGGATGTTGGCGCCCGTGGAGAGGTCCATCAGGGTGTCGCCACCCCATTTGCAGCTCCATACAGCCTTATCGACCTCCTCCTCGATGGTGGAGGTGGTGGCGGAGTTGCCGATGTTGGTGTTGATTTTCACGAGGAAGTTGCGCCCGATGATCATCGGTTCGCTCTCCGGGTGGTTGATGTTGGCGGGCAGCACGGCGCGTCCGGCGGCAATCTCGTCGCGCACAAACTCAGGGGTAATGTGCGTGTCGATACCCAACTCCGCACAGTTCATATTCTCGCGGATGGCCACGTACTCCATTTCCGGAGTGACGATGCCGGCCTTGGCGTAGGCCATCTGGGTAATCTGCTTGCCAGCCTGGGCGCGGTACGGCAGGGCGATGTGCTCGAAGCGCAGGTGGTCGAGACTATGGTCGTCGCGGCGCATCCGGCCGTACTCGCTGCTGATTTCGGGCAGCTGCTCCACATTGCCGCGCTCCAGTATCCAAGGCTCGCGCATACGGGCCAATCCCTTCTTGAGGTCAATGGTGATATTGGGGTCGCTGAACGGACCGCTGGTGTCGTAAATCAAGACCGGATCGTTGGGGGTGGTCACCTTCTCCCCGTCCACAACATTCACCGTCGGGGTGAGGTTCACCTTCTGCATTCCCACCTTGATAAACGGGAACATTTTTCCTTGTATATAGTGTTTTTCGCGCTTTGCGTAATAAGTGTCCTTTTCTTCCATTATGTTTTGTTTTTGATGTTTTTCAAAATAATCTTAATTGAGAAATGAGGTCAAGGGCGAGCTGGCTTCGGCCTCGAAGTTGTTGCTCACGGCTCCTAACCCGGCCTCGTATGCGCGGCGACCAGCGACAACGGCCTCCTTGAAGGCGACGGCCATCTCCACAGGGTTGCCGGCCACTGCAATGGCCGTGTTCACCAAGCAGGCATCCGCGCCCATCTCCATCGCCTCGGCGGCGTGGCTCGGGGCACCGATGCCGGCATCCACCACCACCGGGATGGTGGCCTGCTCAATGATGATGCGCAGGAAATCGCGGGTTTGCAAGCCCTTGTTGGTGCCGATGGGGGCGCCGAGCGGCATTACCGTGGCGGCACCCGCCTCCTCCAAATGTTTGCAGAGGGTGGGGTCTGCCTGACAGTAGGGCAACACCACGAAGCCCATCTTCGCAAGCTGCTCGGTGGCCTTCAACGTCTCCACGGAGTCGGGCAGCAGATAGCGGGGGTCGGGGTGGATTTCCAGCTTGAGCCAGTTGGTGCCGAAGGCCTCGCGTGCCATCTGGGCGGCAAAGACCGCCTCTTCGGCGTCGCGCACGCCCGACGTGTTGGGCAACAACTGGATGTTGGGATGGACAATGTGCTTGAGCATATCATCCTCCTGGTCGTCGAGTTCGATGCGTTTCATCGCCACCGTCACCATCTCGGTGCCGGAAGCCAGGATGGATTGTTCCATCACTTCGTTGGATTTGAATTTGCCCGTGCCCAGAAAAAGGCGGGATTCAAATTCGCGTCCTGCAATAATCAGTTTTTTCATATTCGTAGTTTTTTAATCTTTCTTTCAATAAAAACATAACTTTTACCTCATCGCCGACACCACCTGCTCCATCATCGCCACAGGGTCGGGGGCGTGGAGAATCACACCGGACAGGGCTATGCCCGTGACGCCGGTGCCCAATATCTCGGGAATGTCGGATAAAGTGATGCCGCCGATGGCCACGATGGGCAAATCAATGCCATTTTGCCGCATCTGGCGCACAATGTCGCAGTAGCCGTCAAGACCAAGCACAGGGCTGAGGTTCTTCTTGGTTTCGGTGAAGCGGAAGGGACCACAGCCGATGTAGTCGGCACCGGCCTGATGCAGGCGACGGATGTCGTCGAAGGTGTTGGCAGTGCCACCGATAATGAAGTCGGGACCCAGGATGCGGCGCGCCTCATCGACGGGCATATCGTTCTTGCCGAGATGGACCCCGTCGGCACCGGTTTTTTTCACCAATTCCACGTGGTCGTCAATGACAAATATAGCGCCGTAACGGCGGCAAAGCGTCTGTATGGGCTGCGCCATCGCCTCCACCTCATCCAGCGAGGCATCTTTCATCCGCAGTTGAATCCAGCGGCAACCGCCCTCCAGCGCCATCCGGGCACTGTCAAGGTAGCCATAACGCTCCGTGAAGTGCGTGATAAACTGAAGTTTCACCCGATCATCCATTTTAGCCTCCGCAAACAGCCTTGATGACGACAATACGAATGCTCTCCTTCAGGAGAAAGGCGTCCCACTCGGGACGGGGCACCAGTTTGTTGTCCGCGGCCACGGCAATGCCCTTGTCGGGAAGGGAGAGTTCTTGGGCCAACTGCTGGAGGGTTTGGGCCTCTGTGGAAATTTCCTTGTTGTTGAAAAACAGTTTCATCATCTTTGTTTTTTATTAATACAAAGAGTGCCAACAAGTTACTGAATATCAGCAGAAGATCCTACATCCCTACGGCAGTACTAACTGCATCAGGTTCAACGGGTCTAATCTCAGCCCCAGTGGGCACCCCTTTCAAATCGGCGGCAAAGATACAAAAAAGCTGCCGAGCTCCATACAAAAAGATGCAATATCCGGCTATTTTTTTTGTATATGTTTGGTAAAGGCCACGGAGTCGCCCCATTCATCGTAAAGGATTTGGTGTTGAATGGCATGCATGCGGATATCGAGGCACGACTGGCATTCTTCGGGTTTATCGCCCACACACGCTTTGTCTGGATATATGAGATAATCTTCCCGATGGCTGGTTGGAGTGAGGTTTGGCATGATGACATTCGCACCAGCCATGATGGCCTTCTCGCGTCCCAAGGGATCCAGTGTCTGGTCGGCGGTGGCGGCCACCATATTAATCTCGGGCATCATCAGGCGCAGGACAGCAATCATCTTTAGAGTCATATTGAGGCGTTCCTCTGCAGGGGGTATGGTGGCTGCATATTGGTACAGCGGGGTTTCCTGGTGCGGGATAAACGGCCCCATGCCCACCATGGCCACATTTTTGTCACGGAAGAAGAGCAGGTCGTCGGCAAGATTCTCCACAGTCTGGAAAGGCAAACCTATCATCACGCCGGTGCCGGTTTGGTATCCGATATCCAGCAGCGCATCAATACAGGCCAACCTATGACGGAAGTCGTGCCGGGCGTCATGTGGGTGGATCTTGTAATACAACTCTTCATCTGAAGATTCTATGCGGAGCAGATAGCGATGTGCACCAGCCTCAAACCATTGTCTGTAAACATCTTCGTTCTGCTCGCCCAACGAGAGTGTAATTCCCAGTTGTCCATCACTGATGCGCTTGATCTCTTTCACCAATTCGGCAATTTTGTCAGTGAAAGCCTTGTCGGTGCGTTCTCCGCTTTGGATGGCTATGGAACCGTAGTGCAGCTGCATGGCCTGCCGGGCACAGTCGAGCACCTCCTCGTCCGTGAGGGTGTAGCGATGCACCTTGTCGTTGCCACCGCGGACCCCGCAGTACAGGCAGGATTTAAAACAGCGGTTGCTGTATTCTATCAGTCCGCGCAGGTGCACCTTGTTGTCGAGATGCTGCAATTTGACCTCCAACGCCCGCGCAAGCAGCCGGCGCTGGTCATCGCCACGAAGACTGAGCAGCCGGATGACATCATCCTTGTCGAGATTGTTTTTATAAAGCAAATCCTCCATGGTGTGCAACATTATCGAGTCGTGAAGATTTATTTCCATTTGACATCTCCCAACGGGAATTCTCTGATCATTAAGGGGCGCAAAAATACGAAAAATAACACTTCCAAGGCGTCTATATCCTTCGACAAGCCAAGTGTGATTTTGAGAACAGACATCTATGGAGCCGTATGCTGGCCATCGTTTTCTCCACTATGCTGCGAGTTGTTGGCTCTACCGTATTTTTTTGTATCTTTGCGCTCCCAAATTGCACGCATAATTTTTCCCATTATGTACAAGATTGTAAAGAAACAGGAACTTGGTTTAGACACATTCCTGATGGAGGTGGAGGCACCGAAAATCGCGCAGGCAGCGTTGCCCGGACAGTTTGTCATTGTCAAAGCAGATGAACAGGCCGAGCGCATCCCGCTGACCATCAGCGATACCGACCTCAACGACGGAACTATCGCTTTGGTCATCAAGACTATCGGACACTCCACGCGCAAGATGGTAACTTTTGATGTTGGAGAATCCTTCCAAGACGTGGTCGGCCCGCTGGGACGCCCGTCAGAGTTTATCCACCGTCCCTTGCCGGAACTGAAAAAATCGAGATACTGTTTCATCTCGGGCGGCGTGGGCATCGCACCCATCTATCCGCTGGTAAAATGGATGGCGCAGCATCATTTGGAATGCGACGTCATCATCGGTGCTCGCACCAAGTCGTTGCTGTTCTATGTGGAGAAACTGCGCGACCTCAGCCGCAACTTGTACATCGCCACAGACGATGGCAGCGCGGGATTCAAGGGCAATGTCACCGACATGCTGGCTCATCTGGTGCGCCAAGAGGGCCGTCACTACGATGAGATCACAGCCATCGGGCCGATGATCATGATGAAGTTCGTGGCACGCAAGGCCGCCGAGCTGCACATCCCATGTGTGGCCAGCCTCAACGCGCTGATGGTTGATGGCACGGGCATGTGCGGGGCCTGCCGCGTCCGCGTGGGCGACCAGACCAAGTTCACCTGTGTCGACGGACCCGAGTTCGACGCCTCCCTCATCGACTTCGACGAGTGCATGCGCCGCCAAGCCATGTACGACCACATCGAGGAGCACAAGCACAAAGATTGCACCTGTTGGGAACCTAATGCGACAATATCATCAAATATCGACACAAAAAGGCGTGTGCCTGTGCGAGAACAGCCTGCCGAACAACGACGCTGCAATTTTGAAGAGGTCTGCTACGGCTACAGCGCCGAAGAGGCCATGGCCGAAGCCAAACGATGCCTCAACTGCAAGAAACCGCAATGCGTCACGGGATGCCCCGTTCAAATCAACATACCTGCCTTCATCCATGCTGTCGCGGATGGCGATTTCGAGAAAGCCGCACGCATCATCAATGAGGACTCTGCCCTGCCTGCCGTGTGCGGGCGTGTCTGCCCGCAAGAGACGCAGTGCGAGGGCAAGTGCATCCTCGGCCGCAAAGGCGACACAGTGGCCATCGGCAAATTGGAGCGCTTTGTGGGCGACTGGTCGCGAGAGCACGAACTCGTCTTCGCCAGCCCCGGTGCTGACAACGGACGCAAGGTGGCTGTCATTGGCAGCGGCCCTTCCGGACTGACCTGCGCCAAAGAGCTACGCATGAAAGGTTACAATGTCACCGTGTTTGAAGCGCTGCACGAGTTCGGCGGTGTACTGGTTTACGGCATCCCCGAATTCCGCCTTCCCAAAAAGAAAGTGGTGCGTTCCGAAGTGGAGAACGTCAAAAAGCTGGGCGTTCGTTTCGAGAGCGATATTGTCATCGGGCGCACCGTGACCGTGGACGACCTGCTGACCAAGTGGGGTTACGACGCCATATACTTGGGCACAGGTGCTGGCTTCCCGAATTTCCTGAATGTGGAGGGCGAGAACCTCTGCGGCGTGGTCTCCGCAAATGAATTTTTGACACGCAACAACTTGCTGTTTTCCTATAAAGAAGGCTACGAGACCCCCAACTTTGTGGGTCGTCGCGTGGCCGTGGTAGGCGGCGGCAACGTTGCCATGGACGCAGCACGCACAGCCATTCGCTTGGGCGCGGAGGTATACATCGTCTACCGCCGCTCCGAAGAGGAACTGCCGGCCCGTGCCGAAGAGGTTCACCACGCCAAAGAGGAGGGTGTACAGTTCAACCTGCTCTGCAACCCCGTGTGCATCCTCGGCGACGAGAAGGGCTGGGTGCACGGCATGACCTGCATCCGCATGGAGTTAGGCGAGCCCGATGCCTCAGGGAGAAGACGCCCCATAGCCATCCCCGATTCCGAATTCACGCTTGATGTCGACATGGTTGTCATCGCTGTGGGCACCTCCCCGAACCCGCTGGTGGCATCCACCACCAAGGGACTTGACATCAACAAACACGGCTGCGTCACCGCCGACGAGCAAGGTCGCACCTCGCACCCACAGATTTTCGCAGGCGGCGACATTGTGACCGGTGCCGCCACCGTGATCCTCGCCATGGGCGCCGGCAAAGAGGCCGCAAAAGCCATAGACGAGTATTTGATGCGGTAATCACATCCTTCAAAACTGTTCATCCTTGATACTAACTTAAAAAAACATAAAATGAAAAAAATATTGATCACCGGAGGCGCTGGCTTCATCGGATCCCATGTCGTGAGACTCTTTGTCAACAAGTATCCCGATTATGACATCTACAACCTCGACAAACTGACATACGCAGGCAACCTCGAGAACCTGACGGATGTTGACAACAAGCCCAATTACCATTTCATCAAGGGCGACATCGAAGACCAGGATTTCATCATGGAGCTTTTCCAGAAGCACCTGTTTGACGGAGTCATCCATCTTGCCGCCGAGTCGCATGTGGACCGCTCCATCACCGACCCGATGAGTTTCATCCACACCAACGTGCTGGGCACGGTGCATTTGCTCAACGCCGCCAAAACAATTTGGCAAGGCAACTACGAAGGCAAGAAGTTCTACCAGATTTCCACCGACGAGGTGTACGGCGCATTAGGCGACACGGGAAGTTTCAAGGAGACCACCCCGTACAATCCGCACAGTCCATACTCCGCCGCCAAGGCCAGCGCCGACCACTTTGTACGCGCCTACCACGACACCTACGGCATGCCTACTGTCATCTCCAACTGCTCCAACAACTACGGCCCCAACCAATTCCCCGAAAAGCTGATCCCTCTTTTCATCCATAACATCAAAAACAACAAGCCGTTACCAGTCTATGGGAAAGGCATCAACGTGCGTGACTGGCTCTATGTGGAGGACCACGCCGAGGCCATCGACCTCATCTTCCACCAGGCACAGCCCGGTTCCACCTACAATATCGGCGGCAACAACGAGTGGCGCAACATTGACCTCATCAAAAAACTGATTGAGATTATGGACCGCAAGTTAGGCCGTCCCGAAGGCACCTCACTGTCGCTCATCACGTACGTCACCGACCGCGCCGGCCACGACTTGCGATACGCCATCGACCCCACCAAAATCAAAAACGAGTTGGGTTGGAGTCCCAAGGTTAAATTCGACGAAGGCTTCGAAAAGACCGTTGACTGGTATCTCTCGCACGAAGAGTGGCTGGATCATGTGACCTCCGGCGCTTACGTGGAGTACTACAAAAAGATGTACGAGAATCGGTAACCCCTTCATTTCCCGACAAGTCTTTAAGCCCTCAACCCTGCATGGTTAAGGCCTTTCTAATTCATGCGCATCAAAATCAACAACATCCGCATAGCTGTCAGCGTCAACCCAAACGTAAAGGGTGTGGTGTGCAACCAGTATCGCATCGATGGCAAGGATATCGAAAAGTTCCGCATTCTGCGCCAGGCGATTGATGCCCGCAAGAAAAACCGCGTCATTTTCGACTACCAAGTGGGTTTGACACTCCCCGACCGTTACCAGCATTTATTGTCGGATGCGAATGTGACGGAATGGCCGGCCAAACCCGAGATGGAGTATCCTGCATGGCAGAGCAAACACCGTCCCGTCGTGGTTGGTTTCGGCCCTGCGGGCATGTTCGCGGCACTCTACCTGGCACGATGCCAAGCGCGACCCATCGTCATCGAACGGGGCGCGCGCATTGAGGAGCGCAAGCAGGCCGTGGAAACTTTTCTCCGCGACAAGAAGCTGGATCCCAACTGCAACGTGCAGTTCGGTGAGGGCGGAGCCGGCACCTTCTCCGACGGCAAGCTCAACACCAACGTGCATGGGGAATACAACCGCTTCGTGCTGGAAGAATTCTACAAGCACGGGGCCGATGAGGACGTGCTCTACCTTCAGAACCCGCACGTGGGCACCGACTATTTGGAACGCGTAGTGCGCAACATTCGCCTCGAAATCGAGTCCTTAGGCGGCGAGTTTCATTTCAACAACACGTTCACAGATTTCGAAGAAAGCGATGGATTGCTGCAGGTAACCTGCCACACAGGGAAAAAATTCACCACCCAACATTTGCTTTTGGGATTAGGGCATTCTGCCCGTGATACCATCCGCCATCTCCACGACAAGGGCTTGGCCATGGAGGCCAAAGCCTTTTCCATGGGCGTGCGCATCGAGCACCAGCAACGGCGCATCAACCGCATGCAATACGGGGATGCCGCACGCATTTTGCCACCTGCGTCCTACAAGGGCGTCATCCATCTTGGCGACCGTGGGGTATATACCTTCTGCATGTGCCCCGGCGGCACCGTGATGGCTTCTGCCAGCGAAGATGGCACCATCGTCACCAATGGGATGAGTGAGCGCAGCCGCGACAAAGCCAACGCAAACAGCGCGCTGCTCGTCAGTGTGCATCCGGAAGACTACCTCAAAGGAAGCCCCCTCGACGGTATGGATTACCAGGAACAATATGAACGCGCTGCCTTTGGGATTGCCGGTGACTACAGGGCTCCAGGCAACCTCGTGGGCGAATTCTTGGCCGGCAAAGTGGCCGACCGCTACCGCAGCGTCAAGCCCTCCTACCCTCACGGGGTTTGCTTCTGCGACCTCCGTCGTTGCCTTCCCGACTATGTAATCGACGCGTTGCGCCAAGCCATCCCGCAAATGGACAAGAAGCTCAAAGGCTTTGCCGATCCCGACGCCGTACTTACCGGCGTAGAGACACGTTCTTCGTCGCCCGTGCGCATCCTGCGCGGCGAGAACCGGCAATGCGACATCCCTGGCATTTATCCCATGGGCGAAGGCGCAGGCTACGCGGGCGGAATCGTCAGCGCAGCAATTGACGGCCTGAAAACAGCAATCTCAGCCGCCGGCCATGCCGACGCCTCATTCTGTGATTAGGCATTGCAGGATTGTAATGATGGTGTGGGAATCCTTTCTGCAGAATTTTCAACAGTTCACAGGGATGAACTAACCGCAAATCACCTCTACGATTTCTTTACTCGTCACATTACTGAAATACTCCTCCAACGGGACTTGTCCGAGAACTTCCGCAACAGCCTCGCGTGTATATTGCGTGCCTATGAGGGCCTGTTCCAGTTCTTGCGGGTCGCGACGCGAAAAGAAATCGCCATAGAAGCGCAACGCGACAATGCGTCCGCCTTTAATATCCAAAACAGCCTGCACAGTGCCGCCCGCCGTGCGAACCTTGTGCTCCAGCGCATACTTGGGCGACTGCCCGTAGTTCCAATCCCATGTGGAGAACTGTATCCGCTCGAGCTCCGCGATGCGGGACTCCTCTTCTGACGTCAACACATCCAAGGCTGACATATTATTTTGCTTCAACACAAAATCCATGAGGAAATCCTTGAATTCCAAGACCGTCATCGGCTTAGGCAAATGTTCGGAAATATTGGTGACACGGCTACGCACAGACTTGACGGCCTTGTCCTTGAACTTGTCGGGATCAACCTTTAGAGCCTGGACCAGATTGTTTTGCACCGTAGAAAAAAGCAAAGTTCCATGTTCGAGAACACGATTACCATAAAAAGCCATCGCATTGCCCGAAATTTTTTTGCCGTCAACCAACAGGTCGTTGCGTCCCGAAAACTCTGCATTTACGCCCAAAGCATGCAGAGCCTCCACAATGGGTTGCAAATACTTGACAAAATCAATCTCGCGTTCCCCGGAAGGAATGTTCTGAATGAATGAGAAATTGAGATTGCCGAGGTCGTGGAAAACCGCGCCACCTCCCGTCAAACGGCGGGCAATGACAACGTGGTTCTGCTCCACGTATTCCCGGTTGATTTCCGCCAACGCGTTCTGATGTCGTCCAATGATAACGGAATTATCATTTTGCCATAACATAAAAACCTCGTCTTCAGTTTCTTGAAGCAAGTATGCTTCCACCGCCAAGTTATGGTGTGGATTCTGTGTGGAAAGCCAGATAAAGCGCATGAGATCTAATCGTTTTTAATAAGCTCCGTCAACAAAAATTGTCGCAGATCCGAAGGGGTGAGTGCACGGGTCATCTTTCCCCCCTTGCAAATGGAGATAGTACCGGTCTGCTCAGAAACGACGACGGCGATGGCATCGGTCAGTTCTGTGGATCCGAGGGCAGAGCGGTGACGCAGACCAACCTCCTGCGGGAGGTTTTTATCTTTGGAGACGGGTAGGATACACCGTGCAGCGGCGATGCGATGATTTTTGATGATGACAGCCCCGTCGTGCAGGGGACTGTTTTTGAAGAAGATATTCTCCAAAAGTTCCGCGGAAGGGCGGGCGTCAAGTGTCTCGCCCGTGGAAAGATACTCTTCAAGCGGTGTCTGGCGAGCGAAGATGATGAGCGCACCTGTTTTGGTCTCAGCCATCTCCTGGCAAGCCTCGCGCACGGCCTCCACCTCCTCTGTAAACTCCTGGCCTTCTGCCGGCTTGGCAAACTTGTCACTGAAAAAATGCAACAAGCGCCCATTGCCAATATAGAGCAAGAACTTGCGAATTTCAGGTTGGAAAAGGATGATGATGGCCAGAATGCCGACGTTGATGATTTCACCCATCAATTCCGAGAGAAGGGTGAAATGGAAATAGGCCACCACCTTCCAGATCACATACAGGAGGGCTATGACCCAAAACAACTTGACCGTCGCCGTCCCCTTGGTGAGCCTGTACAGCTCAAACAAGAGGATGGCGACGATCAGGATGTCAATGACATCGATGATGCGAAAATTGATAAAGCTCAGCGATGCTAATATGCCCATGGCTCAGGATTATTTGGAGAGCAGGGCGGCGAGGGTGATGGAATACATCTTGGTGCGGGCGGTGTCGCCGCGGGAGGAGAGCACGCAAGGCACCTTGGCGCCCATCAGGCAAGCGCCGAGTTCGGCACCGTTGAGTTTGGTGCAGGTCTTGTAGAAGACATTGCCAGTCTCAATATTGGGGAAGAGCAGACAGTCGGCGTCACCGGCCACGTCACTCTTGAGTTTCTTGATTTCGGCGGCTTCCTTGTTGATGGCGATGTCGAAGGAGAGCGGACCATCGACATAGGCACCTCCGATTTGGCCGCGGTCGGCCATCTTGGAGATAATGGCAGCATCCACGCATGCCTGCATGCCCGGAAGCATTTGCTCGGTGGCACAAATCAAAGCTGCTTTCGGTTTTTCAATGCCCAGGGCCTTACCCGTAGCAATCAAATATTTAAGAATGACCTGTTTTTGTTTGAGGTCAGGAGCCGGGATAACAGCCACATCGCCGACAATGAGCAGCTTATGGTAGCTGGGGTTCTCAATGACGGTCACATGGGTCAGCGTAGCGTTGGGCGGGCATAGACCGCGCTCCTTGTTGAGGATGGCGCGCATGTATTTGTCAGTGGGCAGCAGACCCTTCATCAGAATGTCGCCCTCCCCGTTGTTGATGAGGTCGCAAGCCGTGGCGGCAGCCTTGACATCCACTGTCTCGGGCACGATCTTGAACTTGTTCATGTCTATCTTAAGTTCAGCACACACCTTTTCGATAGCTGCGGGGTCACCCACGAGCGTGGCATCGATAACACCCATTTCCACAGCGGCGTTCACGGCCTCGATAGTGTGGGCATCATTGGCGTTGGCAGCCACCAAACGCTTCTTGGGTTGTGACTTGACTAATTCTACTAACTGGTCTAATTTGGTAATACTCATATCTTTATATTTTAAAAGAAGGATTTTTTTATCGGCCGCAAACATACGGAATTTATTTGAATTGTCCATGAATTTGCACATGAGAAAAAAGTGTATCTTTGCCCTCGAAAAAAAAAAGAGAAAAAACATGTTCGACGCTTCCAAAATCCGCGTGATTAACGACTTTCCCACGCCCGGCATCAAGTTCTACGACATCACCACGTTGCTGAACGATGGCGAGGAGTATCACAAAGTGCTCGACGACATGATCGCGGTGGCGCGCGAGGCGAAGCCCGATGTCATCGTGGCCCTCGAGTCACGGGGATTCTTCTTCGGCCCCGTGCTCGCATACGAGTTAGGCATCCCGTTCGTGCCTGTGCGCAAAGCGGGCAAACTGCCGCACAAGACCTACAAGGAGACCTATAACCTCGAGTACGGCACGGCCACCGTGGAGATGCACATCGATGCCATGCAGGAGAACCGGCGCGTGCTCATTGTTGATGATGTCCTGGCCACCGGAGGTTCCATGAACGCCGCCGTCAAGTTGGTGGAACATTTCCACCCTGCCGACATCACCCTGCTGTTCCTGATGGAGCTGAACGCCCTGAAAGGGCGCAAGAAATTGGGCAAGTATCAAGTCCATAGTTTAATGCAAATATAGTCCAAAATTAATCCATAAACAAATAAACAATAACAACAATGAAGAATATTGATTGGAAAAGTTTGTCTTTCGGTTATGTGAAGACCGATTACAACGTTCGCTGCTATTTCAGAAATGGCGAATGGGGTCAAATTGAAGTTTCCTCCGACGAGTACATCCCGATGCACATGGCGGCATCCTGCCTGCACTACGGCCAAGAGGCTTTCGAAGGCATGAAAGCCTTCCGCGGCAAGGACGGCAAAGTCCGTCTGTTCCGTTGGGAAGAGAACTGGAAACGCCTCAACAACTCCGCCGACACCATCATGTTGGCTCCCATTCCGCAAGAGCTTTTCTTCCAATGCTTGGAAAAAGTCATCCAACTGAATGCGGAATATATTCCCCCTTACGGCACGGAAGGCTCCCTCTACATCCGCCCGCTGCTGATCGGCACCGGCGCCACCATCGGTGTGAAGCCCGCCGACGAATATCTGTTCATCGTCTTTGTGATGCCTGTGGGTCCCTATTTCAAGGAAGGCTTCAAGCCGACCAACATGCAGATTGCGAAGGACTATGACCGTGCAGCCCCGCTGGGCACCGGCCATGTGAAAGTGGGTGGCAACTACGCCGCTTCCCTGCGCGCCGGCGAACGCGCTCACCACGAAGGCTTCAGCGCCTCCATCTTTGCTGACGCCAAGACCAAGACCTTCATCGACGAAGCCGGCCCCGCCAACTTCTTCGGCATCAAGGATGGCAAATATGTGACCCCCGACTCCGGTTCTATCCTGCCCTCCATCACCAACATGAGCCTCCGCACCATCGCCGAAGACCTCGGCCTCGTGGTCGAAAGACGCCATGTCAGACTCGATGAGATCGACACCTTCGAGGAAGCCGGCGCTTGCGGCACCGCCGCCGTCATCTCCCCCATCCACATGATCCAGGATCGCGAAACCGGCAAGGAATACGTCATCTCCAAAGACGGCAAACCCGGTCCCTGGAGCATCAAGATGCGCGAAATCCTCATGGGCATCCAATACGGAGAAATCGAGGACAAGCACAACTGGTGCACCATCGTGGAGTGCTAAACCAGACTGTCTGAAGACACAAAAGGGGCGCAAAAGCGTCCCTTTTTTGGTTTATGACAAAAATGCTTCCGGCTAAGCAGACGGCAAAATTGACAAAAAAGGTGTATTTTTGCGCTTCAAAAAGAGAAGATATGCTGAACGTAAACGAGATATTCTATTCCATCCAAGGCGAAGGGGCCAACACGGGCACAGCGGCGACATTCGTCCGGTTATCAGGCTGCAACCTGCGTTGTCCCTTTTGCGACACGGAATACCAAAGCGGTGTCGCAATGGACGAGAAGGCCATCATCGGGCAAATTGAGAACCACCCCGGCCGCTGGGTCGTTATCACGGGCGGCGAACCCACCTTGCAGAATCTGGACAACCTCATCGAAGGGATACACAAAATCGGCAAAAAGGTGGCCATTGAGACAAACGGGACACGCCCTATCCCCGCGGGCATGGACTGGGTGACGGTATCGCCCAAGGCGGCATTCGTGACCAGCGCAGATGTGGTGGTGAAGAGCGCCGACGAAGTCAAACTGGTCTTCGACGGAAAACATGACATCTGCGACTATGGCATAGAGGCGAGCCACTACTATCTGCAGCCCTGCGACATGGGGGATCAAGAGGAGAACAGGAAAATCATCGGACAATGTGTGGCGTTCATCCTTCAGAACCCCAAGTGGCGGCTATCCATGCAAGTGCACAAGGTTATCCATGTAAAATAGAGGTGTTTATTCCTGCAATCAGTCTTGACGAGCAACATTGTCGCCACAAACTGACGATTACATTTTTTTTGTATTTTTGCCCCCTGATTTTAGAAGATATGAAATACCATCGCATATTGTTGAAATTAAGCGGTGAGTCGTTGATGGGAGCTGACGGTTACGGCATCAACTACCAAAACGTCCGCCATTACGTGAACGAAATACAGTCCGTTGTGGCGCATGGCGTGCAGGTGGGCGTGGTCATCGGCGGCGGCAACATTTTCCGCGGCGTACAAGGCTCCGACAAGGGCTTTGATCGTCGGCAGGGCGACCAAATGGGCATGTTGGCCACCGTCATAAACGCTATGGCCGTGCAAGCTGTCCTCGAAGAGATGGGCATGAAAGCCAAAGTGCTCTCCGCACTGGCCATTGAGGGCGTGTGCGAAAAATGTTCCTGGCGCAGGGCTGTGGAACTGTTAGAATCCGGCTACGTCGTCCTCATGGGCGGCGGCACGGGCAACCCTTTCTTCACCACCGACTCCGGCGCCGCACTGCGCGCCGTCGAGATCGGAGCCGATCTTCTGCTCAAGGGCACCCGCGTGGACGGCGTCTATACCGCCGACCCCGAGAAAGACCACTCCGCCACCAAGTATACCACGCTGACTTTCGACGAAGCCTACAGCAAAAATCTCAAAATCATGGACATGACCGCCTTCACACTCTGCAAGGAGAACAAAATGCCCATCTACGTCTACAATGCCAACAAACCGGGAAACCTGCTTAAAGTACTGGAAGGTGAAAGCATTGGAACCCTGCTCCAATAACTATATAATTGTTTATTATGGAAGAAAACGAAACAATCCCGACAACAAGCCAAGAAAAAACCACTGTACCTGATGTAAACGTGGAAGAAGAGGCCAAAATGCAGAACGTGGCCACGAGCCGCATGCGCTTCAGAATCCATCTGGGCTTGTTTATTCTCATCAACCTCATCATCTGGGTGCTATATTTCACCCTCTTCAATGCTATAGTCACCGATTATTCCATCAAGTGGGCCATCCTCAAGGTGTTCATTTGCATCACTTTGGCATGGTTGTTGCTTGTCATCCTCCATTATTGCATTGCGTTCAAATGGAACAAGACATTGGTGGAGAAGGAACTCTCACGCATCAAGAAACAACGCAACAAACAACTCAAGAAAATCGAGGAGTTGAAAGCGCAGATACAAAAAGACACCGTGAAAGAGGAACAATCCCGGAACTAAACACCGCAAAACACCGACATTGAATTTAACAACTTTTAAGAGATAGAGAAATGGATACACAACAATGCCTCAAACAAGCGAAGGAGAATATGAACTCCACGGTCGCTTTTTTTGACAAAGATTTGCAGAAAATCCGCGCAGGCAAGGCCTCCCCGCAAATGCTGGAGGGTTTGAAGGTGGACTACTACGGCAACCCCACGCCTGTGGAGCAAGTGGCCAACATCAACACGCCGGACGCCCATCAGATCGTCATTCAACCGTGGGAGCGCAACATGCTGCCTATTATCGAAAAGGCCATCTTGGCCGCCAACATCGGCCTGACCCCGCAAAACAACGGCGAATTCATCCGTCTGGTGGTGCCCACTCCCACCGAGGAACGCCGTAAAGAACTGGTCAAGAAAGCCAAACAAGAGGCCGAGCAAACCAAGGTCAACATCCGCAATATCCGCCGCAATGCCAACGACGAAGCCAAGAAACTGAAAGATAACGGCACGCCGGAAGACGAAGTCAAGAAATTGGAAGCCGATATCCAAAAGGCCACCGACGAAGCCATCGCCAAGGTCGACAAGATGATGGAGGCCAAGGAAAAGGAAATCATGACCGTATAAATAGACATTTATTCACATTTTTTAATACATTTTCAAAATCCTAAGACTATGAATATTCCCGAGAATCTGAAGTATTCAACAGATCATGAATGGCTGAAAGTCGACGGCGACGTCGCTTACGTAGGCATCACCGCTCATGCCGCCAACGAGCTGGGCGACATCGTCTTCCTGGACATCCCCTCCGTGGGCGAGACCTTGGACAAGGACGAGGTGTTCGGTTCCATCGAGGCCGTGAAGACCGTGGCCGACCTGATGCTGCCCGTCGGCGGCGAGGTCCTCGAGTTCAACGAGAAGCTCGAAGGCGAGCCCGCATTGGTCAACAGCGACCCATACGGCGAAGGCTGGATTGTCAAAATCAACATCACCAACCCCGCAGAGATTGACGAGTTGATGGATGCCGCCGCATACACCGCCATGCTGGGATAATTTATCCTGTTTTCATAAAAAAAGCGACCCGATGGGTCGCTTTTTTTGTTGGCGGTCACACACGTGCTATTTCGCCTCGATGTTCTTGCCGCAGTCGTCAACAATCATCTTGTACCAATACTGCGGATACTCGGGCTGGTCGGGGAATTCACATTGCGGAATCTTGGTGTCGGTGACTTTGAACTTGCCGTTTTCCTCCTTCTTGACGTTGCCGTCGTTGTATTTCACAAGCAGGTAGATAAACAGGTCGTTCCATGTTTTGCACACCTCTTGTGCAGATTGTTCGGAATAGTCATTCAATTTCTGAAGCACCAACTCGGGTTTGGAGTCGTACAGGGTAACCAACGTGCGATCCAATTCCTCGACATCTTTCACAAAGCGTCCTTCGAAGAGATTCTGCTTCTCGTTGACATGCTTGATCATATCGTTATAGCGGGAATAGACGAAATTGCTGACCTTGGTGAAGGTCCAGAACGCGGCGGTCGGGGAGTACTCGACCATGGAGCCGTTGCCCTGCTCATACTCGTGCGGAATCTTAGTGATGCCGCAGAACATAGGCACATAGCAGGTGCTGGCCGCATCGTCGACACTAAACCAGAAGATGCCGCCGAACATATTGGGCAGCCAACTGCGGCACTGTGCCACGAAGGAGAAGCCGGTCTGCTGGGTGGCGGTGGCGCGTTCGTGAATGTATTCCTTGCCGTTGTAGCTCCAGTTCATGGGGCGCCAACGATAGGGGCACTGGTAGGGGCCTGCGCCGAGGTCCTTGGTCATGTCCATGGAGGTGCCCTCGTAGTGGTCACGCATGGCGGCCATCATGAAGCGGACATCGATTTTGTTCTTGTCGGCGGGTTTGATCCACAAGGGGAAACGGTGCTTGAGGTTGTCGCCGCGGGCATAGTCCTCGTATTGGGCCATTTCGGCGTGGTTGCAGCGGTTGAAGAAGGCCCACACACGGGCTTCGCAGCCACGGGCGGCGCCGAAATCAACAGGAGCGTAGGTGTCGCAGAAGCTGAACTCTGCATCCGGGGCCTTTTTGGGATCGGCGGGATAAAGCCCTTTCAGTCTGGCGAAGGAGATGACATCGTAGGAATAGACGGTCTCCACCTCGGGCAGGAAGATCTTGTCGAGTTCCTTGCTGGTAATGGAGGTCTTGCCGTCGCGGAGCGGGAAGGTGGAGATGCGCGACTGGTTGGCGTGGCCGCAGACATAGCCGTCAGGGATGCGGCGGGCCACCCACACGGCGCCGTTGCTCCAGCCCTTGACCACCTTGCCCTTGGCGTCGAGCATCTTCTCGCCCTTGCCGATGAGCTCCATGATCCAGGCTTCGTTGGGATCGACGATGGAGAAGGACTCGCCCTCGGAGGCGTAGCCGTAGGTGTCCATCAACTCGGCAATGACCTTGATGGCCTCACGTGCGTTCTTAGCGCGCTGCAAGGCGATGTAGATCAGGGAGCCGTAGTCGATCATGCCCTGGCCCTCTTCGAGTTCCTTGATGCCGCCGTAGGTGGTCTCACCGATGGCCAGCTGCCATTCGTTCATGTTGCCCACCACGGAGTAGGTGTGCGCCACCTGGGGGATCTGGCCGAGCAGCTTGCCCGTGTCCCACTCGATGACATCCATCATCGTGCCGGCGGGATAGTCCTTGGCCGGGCGGTAGTAAAGTTCACCGTAAAGTTGGTGCGAGTCGGCGGCGTAGGTGATGAAGCAGGAACCGTCCCTGCTGGCGCCTTTCGTGACAATGAAGTTGGTGCAGGCCATCGTGGTGCCTATCGACATCAACCCCACAAGCAGTGTAAGCAGAAAAGTTTTTTTCATAGACAATGTATTAGGTTTTAATGATAATTCCGATTTTGAAATCGTAGGTGCAAAAATACACAATAATTCCAGAAAAATGCCGCGAAGTTGAACTTTACCTACAATTCCTTACAAATATCAATCATCTTATCCAACAATGCTTTCACCATCGGCAAATACTGTTGAATATCTTCTTCGGTAACATCCACAAAATCTTCATAATCACCTTCTTGTCGTAAAGAGAATAATTTTCTGATCAGTCGGATGTCTTCTGTTGACAATAAACTTTGTTGTACAAGATGAAGGCTTATCATAGCAATCACGCCCGTATGAGTATGGGCAGACAATCCTTTCTTTATCAAAATTGCCGTGGAAGCATAAAATAAAGCGTAATATAAACGATTGGCGGCAATGTTCCATAACCCAATTGCCAACACCTTTTCCGCTTCATTAATGGCATTTTGTGCTTTTTCAATACGGCAACTCACTACCGCAATTCTTTCTTCATCTGACAAACTCATAGTTCGATATGTTCTTTTAAGACATTAAATTTAAATAAGGAAGGTGGTGCAGTTTCCCATTGTTTGGTACTATATGTAAAAGCGTTGATTTCCTCTCCAATCTGGAGCCCTTTCCACCATAAGTCGTATGAAATGTCGCTTCGTGCATCAAAATTCATGTCAGGATCGTTGACCAACACAATAATATCCCAGTCCGAGTCCTGACGAGCAGTCCCTTTGGCTCGCGAACCATATAGTAAAATCCGCGCGGTAGGATCCACCGACAGTACTGTCTTTCGGATAAGATCAATAACATTTTTTGTGTCAACAACTTCCATAGTTACATTTTTCAATCGGCAAAGATACAATATTTTCGATAATACGTTTGTTTCCGCACGCTTTTATTTGTGCGGACCTATCGCGTCTCAATCCGATATAGCTTAACCGCATCACGGACAAAAATAACGGTCATTATACGAAAAGCCCCGCCTTGGAGATTCAAAGCGGGGCTTTTTTATCATCGGGGCCTTGGGCTATAGAATGTTTTCGACTACCCCGGCCTTCGGCCACCCCTTCTACATAGAAGGGGAATGCTTAATTCCCCATTTTGTACACGGGCAGTGGTTGGTCGATGACCTCATGCCAGGGCAGGCCGTAGCCGCCGATCTCCTTCATGAAGGGATCGGGGTCGAACTGCTCGACGTTGAAGACGCCNNGCCCTTCCAGGTGCCGGTGAGGATCATCTTGGCGCAGAGCATGGCGGGCACGCCGGTGGTGTAGGAAACGGCTTGGGCGCCGATCTCCTTGAAGCATTCGGCGTGGTCGCAGTTGTTATAGACATAGTAGGTGCGCTCCTTGCCGTCCTTGACGCCCTTGATCTGGCAGCCGATGGAGGTCTGGCCGTGGTAGCCTTCGCCCAACGAGGAGGGCTCGGGCAGCACAGCTTTCAGGAACTGCAGTGGGACAATGTCAACGCCCTGGTACTTGATGGGCTTGATGCTGGTCATTCCGATCTCCTGCAGTACGTTGAGCACGGTGAGGTATTTCTGCCCGAAGGTCATCCAGAAGCGGGCACGCTTGATGGTGGGGTAACTACGCACCAGCGACTCTAACTCCTCGTGGTAGAGCAGGTAGGACTCACGTTCGCCGATGTTGGGGTACTCCACGGGACGGTGGATGGACATCGGGTCGATTTCGATCCACTGGCCATTCTCCCAGTATTTGCCGCGTTGGGTGATCTCACGGATGTTGATCTCGGGGTTGAAATTGGTGGCGAAGGCCTTGCCATGGTCGCCGGCGTTGCAATCGACGATGTCGAGATAGTGGATCTCGTCGAAGTAGTGCTTGGCGGCGTAGGCGGTGTAGATGCTGGTTACGCCCGGGTCGAAGCCGCAGCCGAGGAGGGCCATGATGCCGGCCTCTTTGAAGCGATCCTGGTAAGCCCACTGCCAGCTGTACTCGAACTTGGCCTTGTCGCGCGGCTCGTAGTTGGCGGTGTCCATATAGTTGGTTTTGGTGGCGAGACAGGCGTCCATCAGGGGAAGATCCTGATAAGGCAGGGCCACGTTGATGAGCAGGTCGGGCTTGTAGGCCTCGAGCAACTTGATGGTCTCGGGCACGTTGTCGGCATCCACCTGGGCGGTCTGGATGCGGTTGCCGCCGATTTCGGCAGCAATCTTGTCGCATTTCGACTTAGTGCGGGAGGCGAGCATGATTTCAGTGAAAACTTCCGGCACGGAAGCGCATTTGTGTGCCACGACGGCACCCACGCCGCCTGCACCGATGATGAGAACTTTTGCCATATTTATCGCTTTTTTATTGAATAATTTATTTCTAAAAGAACAACTACAAATTGAGGTGCAAAAGTAAGAAAATCTTTTGTACTTTTGCAGCCGTTTTTAAAAACAAGTTTTATAATGGCAGAAGAAAAGTTATTCACCGAATTTCCGCCCATCTCCACAGAGCAATGGGAGGCTACCATCAACAAGGATTTAAAGGGTGCCGACTACCAGAAAAAGCTGGTTTGGCGCACCGATGAGGGCTTCAATGTGCAACCCTACTATCGCGCCGAGCACCTCAGCAACCTCAAATATTTGGACACGCTTCCGGGCGAGTTCCCCTACACGCGCGGCACCAAAGCCGACAACAACCACTGGGAAATCGTGCAGGAGGTGGAGGAGGCCGACCCCGCCAAGGCGAACGCCATCGCGCTGGACGCCCTGAAACGCGGCGCCACCACCATCGCCTTCAACGCACGGGAGATTGCCGACGCCAAGGCTTTGGAGACCCTGCTCAACGGCATGGATCTCCTCACGACGGGCGTGCAATTCAACCACGTGAAAAACTATATCGCCCTGACAGAGCTCTTCTTGGACTACATTGATGGAAAAGGTTACGAACGCCGCAAGATTTCCGGCAGCATCAACTTCGACCCGCTGATTTATCGCTTGAAGCACAACAAGTTTTATCATAGCGAAGAGGAAGACATGATGCAGGCTGTGGAGTTGCTCCGCATGGTGGAGCACATGCCCGACTTCAAGCTCATCAACGTGAACGGCATTGTGCTGAACAACGCAGGTTCCACCATCGTGCAAGAATTAGGCTACACATTGGCCATGGCCAACGAATACATTGCCTTCTGCACGGAGCATGGCATCAAGCCCGACAAGGCTGCGTCGCGCATCCAGCTGACGCTCTCCGTGGGTTCCAACTATTTCATGGAAATCGCGAAGCTGCGCGCAGCACGCCTGCTCTGGTCCACCATGGTGGAGCAATACAAGCCCGAGTGCCCCTGCGCCTATCGCATACATATCAACACTGTGGCATCCACTTGGAACAAGACCACCTTTGACCCGTACGTCAACATGCTGCGCAGCACCACCGAGGGCATGAGCGCTGTTTTGGGCGGCACCGACTCCCTGTTGCTGCAGCCCTTCGACGTCACCTACAAGGAGTCCGATGAGTTCTCCCGCCGCATCTCCCGCAACGTGCAGGTGCTGCTGAAAGAGGAGTCCTACTTCGACCGCGTGGTGGATCCCGCTGCCGGTTCCTACTATATCGAGACGCTCACCAACGCCATCGCGGAACAGGCCTGGAAACTCTTCCAGGAGGTGGAGAAAAACGGCGGTGCCCTCAAGGTCATCACCGACGGCTCCATGCAGGCCGCCATCGAAGCAAGTTGCCAAAAACGCGACATGGACATCGCCACCCGTCGCTACATCCTGCTCGGCACCAACAATTATCCCAACATCAACGAGAAGATGGCCGACAAGATCGAGCGCGTGGTGAAAGACGAGGATGAGGGGCTGAAAACCTACCGCGGCGCGATGGCATTCGAGGAGTTGCGCATTGCCACCGAGCGTTACGCTGCCCAGAACCACCGCCCGAGAGTCTATCTGCTCAAGCTTGGCAACCTGGCCATGCGCCAAGCACGTGCCGGCTTCGTCACCAACTTCTTCGGCTGTGCCGGCTACGAGATTGTGGAATCCTCCGGCTTTGCCACCGTGGAGGAGGGCGTGAAAGCCACCATTGAGGCCAAGCCCGACATCATCGTGGTCTGCAGTTCCGACGAGGAGTACGCCACCCTCGGCGTCGAGGCTGCCAAGCTGTGCAAGGCCCAACTTCCCGACATCCCCTTCGTCGTGGCAGGCAACCCCACCGAGGCCATTGAGGACCTCAAGGCCGCCGGTGCCGACGACTTCGTGCATGTCAGAACCAACATTTTGGAAAGTCTCCGGAACTATAACAACATCGTCCTGAAGTAGCCCGTGAAAAGACTCCTCCAGATTCTTGCCCTCACGCTACTGTTGGGGTCGTTTGTTGGTTGCCACCAGCAAACAGACAACCCCAAGTCTTCGGTATTCTTTGAATGGACCGATTCTTACGGGCGTGCCGTCGTATTAGACACCGTCCCGCAACGCATTGTCTCCCTCTCTCCTGCCATCACGGAAATCTTCTACATGATAGGCGCGGAGAAGAAACTCGTGGCTGTCTCCGACTTCTGCCATTATCCACCGGAGGCCACGAAGCTACCCACTGTGGGCGGCATGCGCAACATCAATATGGAGTCACTGCTTGAACAGCATCCCGACGTCCTGCTCATAGGATCCATGGTCTCGCAAAAAGATGTGGAGGCCATCGAGAAGATGAACATCCCCGTGGTCACCATCAAGGAGGAGTCGAACATCGAGGGCATGGCCGACATGATTGAGGTCATCGGGCAAATCACAGAGTGCCAGGAACGTGCGAAGCAAGAGGCGACCCTTTGGCGCAACCGCATTGCGAAACTCAAGCAGGACAAAGCCGCCCAGAAGGGCAACGAGAAAAGCGTTTACTACGTGGTCGGGTTCGGCGATGCCGGTGACTTCACCGCACCGAAAGGATCCCATATCCACGAAATCATCGAATTGGCAGGCTGCCGCAATATCGGCGAAACCGTCGCCAACTGGAACGTGAGCCGCGAATTTCTCTTCAAATCCGACCCTGACATCATCATCATCCGTGCGGAAGATTGCGATGCCTTCAAGTCGCAATATCCCTATACGCAGCTCAACGCCGTCAAGCAAGGGCACATCTTCCCCATCGAGAGCGGTTGGATCGACATTGTTTCCACGCGCAATTTGCAGGCCATCGAATTCATCCAACAAAAAGCACGTGAACTTGACTCGTGACCTCATTATATAATTGTATGATTTCGCCAAGACGATGTACATCCTTGACGGCGGCATACATCCACTTCGTTTAACAAACAGAAACAACATGATTAGTTATATCAAAGGAAAGTTAATGGAAAAGAGCCCCACCTGCGTCATTATCGAGACGGCGGGCGGTGTAGGCTATTGCATCAACATCTCTTTGGCCACATTCTCGGAACTCCCCAACGAAAATGAAGAGGTCAAGTTATTGACCTACTTTATTGTAAAGGAAGACGCGCAAGTGCTTTTCGGTTTTTTGCAAGAAGAGGAGCGAGAGTTGTTCAAGTTGCTGATCACGGTCAACGGCATCGGCCCGAACACGGCGCGTCTGATACTTTCCTCGATGAGCGTTGGCGAATTGCTCAACGCCATTTCCATGGAGAACGTCAAGGCCATCCAATCGGTCAAGGGCATCGGAGCCAAGACTGCGCAGCGTTTGGTCGTGGAGTTGAAAGACAAAACCAAGAAGGCGACATGGGGAACATCGACAAAAATTTCGACCTCATACAATAATAACAAATACGATGCGTTAACTGCTTTAATTGCTCTTGGTTTTCCGAAGGCGGGCGCAGAGTCCGTTCTTGACAAGATCATCAAGGCCGAGGGGATGAATCTGAGCGTGGAGGATTTGATAAAGAAGTCTTTGAAACTGTTATAGCAAGAGAGAAACTTGGAATCGACTATCAAAAAAACACTATATATATTTTTCGTCATTCTCGCGATGACGTGCTTTGTGGCACGCGCGGGGGTAGCACACTCGACACATGTATCTGTCGGGACCATCACACAGTCCTTGAACATCTTCCCGCCAGACACCAACCCGCCCGGCACGGTGCCACAACCCAACAACAACCCCCTCGACAATTCATACCAGAGCCCGTTTTGGTTGCAGAATCCGCCTGGCATCGGCACCCAAATCCAATACGATCCGGAAACCAACACCTACAATTTCCAGTACATGACGGGCAACACGCCCTTCGGCCCCGGCGCCTATATGGACGTGAACGAGTACTTGGGATACGACTTGCAGCAAAGCATCAACGACTATTGGTATAACCATAGCACCTCTTACGGCGGCGGCAACCGCCGAGGTGGTGGAGGATTGATCCCTCAGCTGCATATCGGAAGTGACATCTTCGAGAGCATATTCGGCAGCAACACCATCGACATCCGTCCCGCCGGCAACCTCGAACTTAAGTTTGGTGTCAAACACAACCGCGTCAACAACCCACTCTTGCCTCCCAAACAGAGAAGAAGCACCAATTTCCAGTTTGAGCAGGACATCCAACTCAACCTCATCGCTAAAATCGGTGACAAAATCGAGTTCAACCTCAACTACACCACCGACCAACTGCGGCTTGACAACAACATGGATAAGATCAAGCTGAAATATGCCGGCAAAGAAGACGACATCCTGCAACTGATCGAGTTCGGTAACGTCACGCTGCCCTTGAACAGCACACTGATCACGGGCAGTCAGAGCTTGTTTGGCATCAAGACGCAGTTGAAGTTCGGCAATCTCATGGTAACCGCCGTGGCTTCCCAGAAGAAGAGCAACTCCGAGACCATCACCATCACGGGCGGCGCCGAGAAAGAGGAGTTCTATTTCAAAGCCGACGAATACGAAGAGAACCGGCACTTTTTCATTGCCCAGTATTTCCGCGACCACTACAACGAATACTTGAGCACTCTGCCCTTGGTCAGCTCCCCCATCGTCATCACCAAGATAGAGGTGTGGCGCACCACTGTGGGCGCGGCCACCAATGAGAACCGCAACATTGTAGCCTTCACCGACCTTGGCGAAGCCAATCCGCAGTTCAATGGCTTTAACTATAACCCCATGTATGCTGGAGGAGAACATCCTGACAACGACATCAACACATTGGTTACCATCGCCGATTCCTCTTTGATCCGCAATATCGCCAATGTCTCCAACAACATGCATTCCATCGGCCTCAAGTCAGGCACCAACTACGAAAAGGTCGAGAGCGCGAGACTGCTCTCCCCCAACGAGTACACCTTCAACTCCAAGTTGGGTTTCATTACGTTGAATTCCGCCCTCAACTCGGACCAGGTGTTGGCTGTGGCCTTCCAATACACCATCATCGGCGACGACCACGTTTACCAAGTCGGTGAATTCTCCAATGAAGTCTCCGCTCCCAACTGTTTGCGGGTGAAATTGTTGAAGAGCACAACCCTCGACACCAAGTCGCCGTTGTGGAAGTTGATGATGAAGAATGTGTACAACCTTTCCGCCTATCAGGTCTCTCCCGACAAGTTCATCCTGAACATCCTCTACAAGGGCGATGCCGACGGTATAGCCAACGGATTCTTCACCCAGGGCTCCAACAAGGGTATTCCATTGATTCGCTTGTTAGGACTTGACCGCTTGAACAAGCAGCAGGATCCTCATCCCGACGGCATCTTCGACTTCATTGACGGGGCGGCGACCACTGGAGGTACCATCAACGCCCAAAACGGCCGCATCTACTTCCCGACCGTTGAGCCTTTCGGCAAGGATTTGCGCGCCGTCTTCCCGCCTGAGGAACAAGATCTTGCCGACCTTTACGCCTTCGACTCCCTGTACACGATGACCAAGACGATGGCGCAACAAATCACCAACAAGAACAAATACTACCTTGAAGGCAGCTATCAGTCCTCCTACGGCTCCGAATACCGGTTCAACTCCACCAATGTAGCCAAGGGTTCCGTACGTGTCACAGCAGGCGGCATCACCCTCACCGAGAACGTGGACTACACCGTCAACTATGACATGGGAACGCTGACCATCACCAACCAAGGCGTCCTCAACTCCGGAACCCCCATTTCCATTTCCATCGAGAACGACAACGAGTTCGCCCTCAAAGACCAGCTGATGTTCGGCGCCAATTTCGACTACGTCTTCTCCAAAGATTTCAGCATTGGAGCCACCATCCTGAACCTCAAGGAGCGTCCCGTCACCAACAAGGTCAATTATGGTGAGGAGCCCATCAACAACATGATATGGGGCATGAACTTCGCCTACCGCACCGAGCTTCCGTGGTTGACGAAAGTGATTGACAAGATCACCTTCCATAGCACCACGGCTAAATCAAATTTGAACCTGGATGGTGAGTTTGCACATTTCGTGCCAGGCCACAACAAGGTTGTGGGCAAGTCGGGCACCACATACATCGACGATTTCGAGGCTGCCAAATCAACGGTTGACCTGACTACGATGGCCAACTGGGTGCTCGCTTCCACCCCGCAGGGCCAGCCTGACCTCTTTCCCGAAGCCATGCCTACCTCCATCACGGACAACGTGCGCAGGAAGCTCTCGTACGGATACAACCGTGCTCGTCTTTCCTGGTTCATCATCGACCAGCTCTTCTATAATAACAACAATGCCACGCCGAGCAACTTGACGTCAGAAGACCTGTCGCAGCCCTACGCGCGTGCCGTCTACGAGAACGAACTTTTCCCCTTCAAGCAGCGCACCTCCACCACGCAGCTCTCGTCCTACATGACGGTGTTCAACCTGGCATTCTATCCTTCCGAACGCGGACCTTACAACTACGATGTCACCGGATCGGAAGGCTTCTCCCGAGGCGTGAACGCCGATGGTTCCTTAGTGGATCCCAACACCCGTTGGGGCGGTATCATGCGCAAGTTCGACAACACCGACTTCGAGTCTTCCAATTACGAATACATTGAATTCTGGATGATGGATCCCTTCATCGAGAATCCTGATCATCACGGCGGCAAGCTCTATTTCAATTTGGGTGACATTTCTGAGGACATCCTTCGTGACGGTATGAAATTCTTCGAGAACGGTTTGCCGGCGGATGGGAGCGATGAGGATGTGGTATTCACCGAGTGGGGTCGTATACCCACTGTGCAGCTCATTGTCAACGCTTTCAACATCGAAGCAGATTCGCGCCAACACCAGGATGTCGGTTTCGATGGTCTGCCCACCACGCGCGAGCGGGAATATTTCCGAGAGAACTACCTCGACCTCTTGGCCAACACTTTTGGAACTTCGTCTGAAGCGTACCAAAAGGCCTATGACGACCCGTCTTCCGACAACTACCACTATTTCAGAGGCACTGACTACGACAATGCCGACATGAAAGTTGTGGAGCGATACAAGTATTTCAACAACGCTGAGGGCAACTCCCCTGCCGACAGCCAAAGCCCGGAATCCTATCCCACCAGTGCGACCTCGCAGCCCAACATGGAGGACATGAACAACGACAACACGCTGAGCGAGGACGAGCGCTACTACCAATACGTCATTGACCTCGCACCGGAGCGCATGGTCGTGGGCGAAAATTACATCAACGACGTATACGAAGCCGTACCCGACCCGCTGCCCGACGGCACACGCCCCACCACCAAATGGTATCAGTTCCGCATTCCCATCCACAACCCTGACAAGGTGGTCAACGGTATGTCAGGCTACAACTCCATCCGCTTCGTGCGTATGTTCATGCGCGGATTTGACGAGCCCATCATCTGCCGTTTTGCCACATTGGAGTTGGTACGTGCCGACTGGCGCACCTACAATCTGAGTTTGCAGGAAGAGGGCGATTACTCACCTACGCAAGGCGATGGTGAAGGTTCGTTCTACGTGGGAACTGTCAGCTATGAGGAAAACGCCAACCGCACCCCCATTCCTTACATGTTGCCGCCAGGCATCCAGCGTGAGGAGATCATGGGACTCGAGCTGACCCAGCAAAACGAGCAAGCGCTGACCATGAAGGCTGTCGACTTGCCCGACGGCGACGCACGCGCCATCTACAAGAGCACCGCATACGACATGCGCCACTTCAACAACATGCGCATGTTCATCCATGCCGAAGATGTCCATAACAGCGGCGAACTCCGCAAAGGTGACATCACGGTCTTCATCCGCCTTGGTTCCGACTTCACTGAGAACTACTACGAATACGAGCTTCCCATCGAAATCACCCCATGGGGTGTGGGCAGGGACACCAACGCCATTTGGCCCGAAGCCAACCGCATGCTCGTCTATCTCGACTCTCTTGTAGCTCTGAAACAAGAACGCAACATGGCCGTGCGCCACGGCGAGCACCCGAGCAACTTGGTACCCTACACGCGCTACTTGGACGGCGGCAACCGCATGACTGTGTTGGGTGTACCCAACCTCAGCGACGTGACCACCATCATGATTGGCATTCGCAACCCCAAGAAAAAATCGCTCTACGATAACGACGACATGCTGCCCAAGTCCGTCGAAGTCTGGATCAATGAGCTTCGGCTCAGCGGTTTTGACGACCGACAGGGCTTCGCAGCCTTGCTCCGTGGGCGCGTAAACCTCGCCGACGTGGGTGACATCACCGTGTCCGGACAATACGCCACCCCTGGTTTTGGAAGCCTCGAACAGTCTGTCACGCAACGTTCGATGGAGACCAAATACAGCCTCGACATCGCCACCAATATCGACGGCGGCAAGATACTCTTCCCCGAGAAGTGGAACATCCGCATTCCTCTGCATTACGACTACTCTCTCGGTGTCAGCACGCCGGAATACAACCCGCTCAATCCTGACGTGAAGCTACGCGATGACCTTGCCACCTACGACACCAAACAAGAGCGCGACTCCATCCGCCATCTCACCAACACCTTCGTGCGACGCCAGAATGTCAACCTCATGAATGTGCGCAAAGAACGCAACCTTGAGAGCGGCAAACTGAAAATGCACCCTTGGGACATCGAGAACCTCGACCTCTCCTACTCCTATTCCGAGCTCATACAGCGCGACCCCGACCTGGAATTGAATAATGAATTCATCCATGACGGCGAAATCGGCTACACCTTCAGCACGAACCCGAAGAACTACAGGCCTTTCAGCAAGGTCAAATGGATGAAATCAAAATGGCTACAGCTCATTCGTGACATCAACATCACCCCGATGCCGAAGAACGTCGTCATCCGCACCTCCTTGCGCCGCGAAATGCAGGAGTTCAAGTACCGTCCCAAGAGCCAAGGCAACATCATCATAGACACCAGTTTCGTAAAAACTTTCGACTGGACCCGCAACTACGCCGTAAACTGGGACATCTTCCAGAGTTTGCGTTTGGAGTACCGTGCCGATGCTTCCGCACGTATTGACGAGCCTGACGGCCGCATCGATCTTCGCACCGAAAAAGATTCTGTATGGCACTGCCTCGGACGTGGCGGCCGCATGACTGATTTCAGGCAAGCTTTCAGCGCAACCTATCAAATACCCATCAACAAAATTCCGCTCTTCAACTGGGTCAACGCCAACGTACGCTACTCCTCCACCTACCAATACACCGCTTCCGCACTCTCCTTGGCATACTTGGGCAACAATATCCAGAATTCCAACCAAATGCAGGGCAACGCCACCCTCAACATGGTCAACCTCTACAACAACATTCCTTATCTCAAGAAAGTCAACCAAGGAAACAATCGTGGAAAAGGTCAAAACAACCAGCAGCAGCAGAGAGGCAAGAAGAACGGCAAAGACGAGACGAAAGACCTGACCAATGTCAAGAACAAAGATCGCAAAGACTCTCTTAGGGACAAGCCCAACGTCGGCAAGATCATCCTTGACGGGACGCTTCGCGTGTTGATGTTGGTGCGCAACATTTCCGCCAACTATTCCGAGGGCAACGGAACCTTCCTGCCCGGCTACATGGGTAAGCCCAACATGATAGGTCTCGATTTCACAGACGGATCGCCCGGATTCCTGTTCGTTTTCGGTGGCCAACCCGACGTGCAATCCATCGGTGCCCGCAGGCACTGGCTCACCACCGACTCCCTGATGAACGTGGCGTATCGCCGCACCCGCAACCAAGTCATCAACCTGCGCGCCACCGTGGAACCGTTCAAGGATTTCCGCATCGATGTGAGCGCCAACCGCAACTTCACCCAGAACTTCACGGAATACTTCCGGGCATTTGAGGACGGCAGCCTTGAGCACTACACCCCCATGCAGAATGGTTCTTTCAGCATGACCTATTGTGGACTCAAGAATTTCTTCGGCAACCAAGATGAAATCTTTGAACAATTCAAAGATGCCCGCGCCACCATCGCCCAGCGCCTTGCAGCCGCCAACCCGGACTACAACGGTGATGTCGACGAATTCGGATTCCCCGTCGGCTACAGCCAAGTTTCCCAAGATGTCCTCATGGGTGCATTCTTCGCCTCCTACCTCAGCAAAGACGCCAACAAGACAGACATCTCCTCCCCATTCCTGAAGATCCCGTTACCCAACTGGCGCCTCAACTACAACGGCTTCTCTAAAATCAAAGGCATAGACAAGGTGTTCCAGAGCCTCTCCCTGACGCACAACTACACCTGTTCCTATTCCGTAGGAGGTTACTCCACCAACATCAATTATCATGAAGGTGAATTCGTCCGCAATGCTCTCGGCGACTATTACCCCCAATATGAGATGTCACAAATCGCCATGTCCGAACAATTCGGGCCGTTGATCGGCTTCGACATGACCCTCAAGAACAGCATGATGCTGCGCGTGGATTACAAGCAAAGCCGTAACATCGCCCTGAGTTTCTCCAACAACCAGATCACCGAATCCAAGTCTTGGGAATTGGCCGTCTCTGGCGGATACCGCTTCAAGGATATCAAGGTTGGTCTCATCTTTGCAGGCGAAAAGAGACAGTTTGTCAGCGACCTGAACATCACAGCCGGTGTGGGCATCAAGGACAACATGACCACCCTGCGCAAGATCCAGGAAGAGGTTGACCAGGTCACTGCCGGTATGCTGACCGCCACCATCAATGTGGCCGCCGAATACCAGTTCAGCCGCATGGTCGGACTGAAGTTCTACTATAACCAGACCATCAATCGTCCGCACATTGACAACCAATACAAGAACATGAACTTCGAAACCGGCATCGCTGTCACGCTCAACCTCTCACAGTAGAGCTGGCTTTCGAACAGCTTTTCCACACCATCTTGATGTAAGTTTTGGGCATGCACTTTTCCCGATGAACCGAGCATTAAAAATTTTTATTATTTTTGCGGCTCATAAAACACACCTACAATGGAAAAGTTCAAATCATTGTTTATAGTTATGGGGCTCGTTTCCTTGACACTTCTCTTAGCCCAATGCAAGAGAGACCATGAGAATGTGATCAAGCTCACCTGTTACTACGTGTCAGATCAAGGCGACACCACCGGTCCTATCGCCGGCGTATGGGTCGAAATTGACACTTCGCGCATCTCCCCGCACGTGACCGTAGACTCCATTCCCGGCTTAGACAGCACCATGATTTATTTCAACCACACCAACTACTGCAATCCGGAAGTCGTGAAAGCACGCGGCTACACGGGTGCCGATGGGTCCATCACCTTTACTTTCACTCATCCCCTTCTCATGCTGCTCAATGCAACAGACACTCTACGCGACATATTTGGCAACGACTCCTTGCTGTTCATGGGACGCACCGAAGTGCAGGTCAAAGACGGCGAAGATGTCGAAAAAGACATCTATCTATTCCCCTACATCAACTAAAAAGAGATGAAAAAAATCAAGATTATAATTCCCGCCCTTTTGCTGCTTTCGAGTGCATTGTTGCTGTTCACCCAATGCGAACACAACTATAGCTGCACCATGAAAGTGGTATGCCGTCTTTTTGACGGCGTGGACACCGGCAAGGTGGCCGCCAATGCCTACGTGGTTGTTGGAAAAGAAGAATACGCCGACTACGCCCAAGCAGAAGGTTTCACCGACAGCCAAGGTGTCTTCCTTCACGTGTTCGACTACCCCGCCCTGCTTGATGTGAATGTCACCTATTATGACACCATTCACAACTTGAACGGCACTGTCGATAGCATTCTCTATACCGGTTCCGCCCAAATCCAGCTCTACGAAAGCGAAACCACGGAGAAACTCGTGCTGCTGATGGAGACCCGATAGCGACAGGCTCTCCTGCCTCTACGCTCCCATTTCCCCCGGAGCTTGAAAAGGGGGAACTACCAATCCTAAAATCTTGAAAAAGAAACACTATAGTTATCTGTTCCTGTTGGTGGCAACGCTCCTTTTGGGAGCGTTCCTCCTTTGGCACGGACGGATAGCACATACTCCTCTCGTGCCCAAATTCAAGCACGAGAAAAAGGTAAAGCAGCACAGCGACACCATATCCGCACTCATTTTCTGCCACGCCGCCGACTATTTTGTCTACCACGGTTCTGTCATTGGTTTCCAATACGACCTCGTCAAACAGTTGGGCAAGGATCTCGGACGCCCTGTCTCCATCTCCATTGAAAACGATCCTGCCCAGGCCTTCATGAAAAGCCTTTCCAACGAGTACGATATCGTAGGATTCGACTTCGACAAAGAATTGTTCACCCCTGAATACATTCTCCAATCGGAGCCCCACTCCTATACTTACCCTGTGCTCATCATGCGCAAGGAAAAACACCCCGACACCACACTCGCCCATATTGTCCACGCCTCAGAAATGTACACCAATCGCGTCGATTTCAGTGTCTTGGACAACCCAAAAAGTTGGAAACTCCAACACGACGTGGACCTCACTGTCGAAGACCTTTTCGATATGCTGGAGGATAAAGCTATCGACTATTTAGTGTGCAACTACAACGTGGCCATCACCATGCTTCCTTTCTACAAGCACCTCACCCTCGGGCCCCGCATCGGCGAGAATTTTCCGCGCACCTGGGTGCTCAACATTGACAACACGACCCTCAACGACACTATCAACCAGTGGTTGCACAACTTCAAGAAGACAAAACAGTACGAGAGGCTTTGCACACGTTATCTGTCCAGAGAGTCGCAATTGATACAAAACTCCTTCGGCCAAAAGCGCAACAGCATCTCTTCCTACGACAAGATTATTCAGTCGGTTTGCGCCAAGCGAGGTTTGGACTGGCATTTCATGTCCTCCATCGTCTATCAGGAGTCGCATTTCAATTCCGATGTGTTGGGTATGGGCGGCAGTTTCGGCATCATGCAGATGATGCCGGTCACTTGCGAACGATACGGCATCACCGACACCTCGACCGTGGAGGAGCAACTCATAGCAGGGGCCAAATACATCAGCTTCCTCTACAACATTTTCAAGGACAAGGTGGACATCTCACAGATTTACTATTTTGTAGCTGGCGCTTACAATTCCGGTCCCGGGCACATTATCGACGCACGCGCGCTTTGCGAGAAATATGGCGGCAATCCTTCCAACTGGAAAGAAGTGGCCGAATACCTTATCCTCAAGTCGCACCGCGAATACTACAGCGATCCGGTGGTAAAATGCGGTTATTATCCGGGCAAGCACACCGTCAACTATGTTGACGAGGTGATGACCCGTTATCTTGGATACCAAAATACAAAACAATAGCAATGAAAATACTGATTGTCGGTCGTGGCGGCCGCGAACACGCCATCGCCTGGAAACTGGCGCAATCCCCCATACAGCCCCAACTCTTTCTGGCACCCGGCAATGACGGGATGCTCAACCTGCCCAACGCCGTGCGTGTTCCCTTGGAGGAAACCGACACGCAAGGCTTGCTGGATTTTGCCCGCAGCAACAACATCGACCTTACGGTTGTGGGGCCCGAAGCCGCTTTGATGGCTGGCATCGCCAACGCCTTCCAGAAAGCGGGCATTGCCATCTTCGCCCCCACGAAAGAAGCGGCTCTCATCGAGGGCAGCAAACAATTCGCCAAGGAGCTGATGGACCAGTACGACATCCCCACAGCCAAATTCCGCACTTTTGAGGAATACGAGCCTGCCAAGGCCTACCTCGATGAAATCGGTGCGCCCATTGTTGTAAAGTACGACGGCCTCGCTGCCGGCAAGGGCGTCGTGGTAGCCATGACCCACGAGGAAGCAGACAATGCCTTGCGCGACATGCTGCTCGACAACCGCTTCGGCCAAGGTAAGGTGGTGATGGAAGAGTTCCTGCAAGGTCCCGAGTTCTCCCTCTTCGCAATGGTCAACGGTGAGCAGGTGGTGCCCATCGGTGTGGCTCAAGACCACAAGCGCGCCCACGATGGCGACCAAGGTCCCAACACCGGAGGCATGGGAGCCTACACCCCAGTGCCCTTCATTCCACAAGAGCAGGTCGACTGGGCTGTGGAGCACATCATGAAGCCCACGGCTAAAGCGTTAGTCCAAGAGGGCCGTCCTTTCTGCGGCATCCTCTACGGCGGCCTCATGCTCACCGCCGACGGCCCCAAAGTCATTGAGTTCAACGCCCGATTCGGCGACCCCGAGACAGAAGTGGTGCTCGCGCGCCTTAAGAGCGATCTTCTGCAGATGATTCTCGATATTCTCGACCACAAGCCCGTCACGGTGCAATACAACGACCAAGCTTACTTGGGCGTGGTGATGGCCGCGAACGGATACCCTGGCTCCTACCCCAAAAACTTGCCCCTCGGCAACCTCGATGCCGTCCCCAACCTGCTGCTGCACATGGGCACCAAACACGACAATGGCCAATGGCTCTCCAACGGAGGGCGCGTATTGTGCGTCATCGGGCAAGGAGGAACCCTCGCAGAAGCACAGCGCGACGCTTACAACGGCGTGGCACAGATTTCCGCCGAGGGACTCTTCTTCCGAAAGGATATCGGCTGGCAAGCAATCTGACATTCCTCCGAAACACATTTTAGAATTGATTGTTAAGAAACATCCATAGTATTGACAATCAACAAACAAAAAAAATCATTTTAACTATCAACTCCTAAAAATACGCGATTTTCGTATGCGAAAATTGCGTATTTTTGCGCTCCAATAAAAACTAAGACCTATACTGAATATGGAAAATGAAGAAAACAAGAAAGGCATAAATGCCGAGAAACTGAAAGTCCTCAACTCTACTCTGGAAAAATTGGAGAAGACCTTTGGAAAGGGATCCATCATGAGAATGGGCGACACGAAAGTGGAAGAGATGGACGTCATCTCCACGGGCTCGATCGGATTGGACACCGCATTAGGCGTGGGCGGCTTTCCCAAAGGCAGAATCATAGAAATATACGGACCGGAATCATCCGGTAAGACAACGTTGGCCATACACGCCATCGCTGAGGCCCAGAAGCAGGGCGGCATCGCCGCTTTCATCGATGCGGAACATGCATTCGACCGCTTCTATGCCGAGAAATTGGGGGTCAACACCTCCGACCTGCTCATCTCGCAACCCGACAACGGCGAGCAGGCCTTGGAAATCGCCGACAACCTCATCCGTTCCGGTGCCATCGACATCATCGTCATCGACTCTGTGGCCGCCCTCACCCCAAAGAGCGAGATTGAAGGCGACATGGGCGACTCCAAAGTCGGTCTGCAAGCCCGCTTGATGTCGCAAGCCCTCCGCAAGCTCACAGCCACCATCAACAAAACGGGTTGCTGTTGCATTTTCATCAACCAGTTGCGCGAGAAGATCGGCATTCTTTTCGGAAATCCAGAGACCACCACCGGCGGCAACGCCCTGAAATTCTACGCTTCCGTGCGTCTGGACATCCGCCGCCAAGCCCAGATCAAGGATGGTGACACTTCCATCGGCAACCATGTCAAGGTCAAAGTCGTCAAGAACAAGGTGGCTCCCCCGTTCCGTCAAGCAGAATTCGACATCATGTTCGGCGAAGGCATCTCCAAGACCGGAGAAATCGTCGACCTCGGCGTCGAATACGGCATCATCAAGAAATCAGGTTCCTGGTTCTCCTACGGCGAAAGCAAATTAGCCCAAGGCCGCGAAGCCGTCAAGACCCTTTTGGCTGACAACCCCGAACTGGCGGACGAACTCGAAGCCAAAATCCGTGCCGCCATTAGAGATAACATGAAATAGTTGCTATTGGCCTTTGGCTATTGGCTGTTGGTCTCCAAAAACGAAAAACCAAGAACCAAAAGCAAAAAATGACAGAATGAAAAGAATTATCACCTGCCTATTGGCATTATTGCTAATCTTCGGTTATAGTTGCAAAAACAAGAACCGGTATGCCGACATGCCCAAGGAGCTGGCTGAGCTATGCAAGAACATCGACCGGCACCCCAAGCGCGCTGAACTCTACTACCAGCGCGCCGACTATTACTATTACCACCAAAACGTGGACAAAGGCATCGCTGACATGCAGACCGCCATCCGGCTTCAACCCGACAGCAGCAAATACTACGTCAAGCTCTCAGACCTCTATTTTGCCCAGCGCGAAACAGACTTGGCCGAAGAGATGCTACAGACTGCCATCACCAAAGATCCGGACAACAACGAAGCCCGCCTCAAATTGGCGGAACTATACTTCCATCTACGCATGATGGAACAATGTAGCGCCACCATAGACGATGCCGTGCAACGCCAACCCTTCAACCCCAAGGCCTACCTCATCAAAGCATTCATGCTCAAGGAGCAACGCGACACCGCCGACTACTTGCGCACCCTGCAGTTAGTCATCGACCAAGACCCCAAGGAGACCAAGGCATTCTTAGAACTGGGTTATTTCTACCAACAGCACAATAACCCATTGGCCATCAGCTACTATCAAAACGGTCTTGCTTCCGACCCCAACAACGTCGAAATCCGTTACAACCTCGGCAAGATGTATCAGGACATGGGCCAATTGGAGAATGCCGAACAGGAGTACAAGACCGTGATAGAGATTGACCCTAAGAACATCCCGGCGCTCAACAACTTAGGCTACATATACTTGGATGACAGCTTGGCGCGTTACGACGAAGCCGCAAAACTTTTCACCCGAGCCATTGAAGCCAATCCCAATTTCGTCTACTCCGTCTGCAACCGAGGTGTCGCCTACGAGTATCTCGGTCAATACGACAAAGCGCGCCGTGACTACCAGGCGGCCTTGAAGTTGGAAACCAATTTTGAACCTGCTATTGCGGGGCTAAACCGTTTAGACAAACTGCAAAGCCGATAGCCATGAACGAGAACTTAGATCCTTCAGCCAAACGGTTGTCGTCTGCCGACAAAGAGATGGAGCGCGCCATACGCCCCACTGTGTTCAAGGATTTCCAAGGACAGCAGCAGGTCTTGGACAACATCATCGTCTTTGTGCGCGCGGCCAAGGCACGTGGTGAAGCCCTCGACCATGTGCTTCTGCACGGTCCTCCCGGTTTGGGCAAGACCACCTTGTCGCACATCATTGGCAATGAGATGGGCGTCAACGTGCGCACCACTTCCGGTCCCGTCATTGACAAACCCGGCGACTTGGCCGGCCTGCTCACCAACTTGGAACCGAACGATGTGCTCTTCATCGACGAGATCCACCGCCTTTCCCCCGTGGTGGAGGAGTACCTCTATTCAGCCATGGAGGACTACAAAATCGACATCATGATCGACAGCGGTCCCAGCGCGCGCAGTGTGCAGATCTCTCTCAATCCCTTCACTTTGGTGGGCGCGACCACACGGTCTGGCCTACTGACAGCACCGTTGCGTTCCCGATTCGGCATCAACCTCCGACTCCAATATTACGATACTGAGACACTCGGCAAGATCATCCACCGCTCTGCTGACATTCTCGACATCCCCATCCATGAAGACGCGGCTTACGAGATCGCATCCCGCAGCCGTGGCACGCCCCGCATCGCGAATCTCCTGCTGCGTCGCGTGCGCGATTTTGCCCAAATCAAGGGCGACGGGACCATCACCCTGCCCATCACCCAAATCGCCCTTAAGGCTCTCAACGTCGACCAACACGGCCTCGATGAGATGGACAACCGCATCTTGAGCACCATCATCGACAAGTTCAAGGGCGGTCCTGTGGGGTTGACCACCATCGCCACCGCCGTGAGCGACGACCCTGGCACCATCGAGGAGGTCTACGAGCCGTTCCTCATCCAGGAGGGCTATCTGATGCGCACGCCCCGTGGACGCGAAGCCACCGACTTAGCTTATGCACACCTTGGCAAAAGCCGATACACAGCCTCCCAACCCGAACTGTTTTAAATTCACGAATATGAAAAGAACAATCCTGCTCTTCACAATACTCTGCTTCGCGCTGGTCGTCCCGACCTTTGCCCAGCAAAGCCGCACGCCCCGCACCCCTCACAAGCCGCGGCACGTCTATCCCGCCGGCCTAAACAAAGACAACGGCGAGGGTGCCCGCATCAATTTCGGATTAGCCTTCGCGCCCTCCTTCGACTGGATGTACTCCAAAACTCCGGGGCACGAACGCGACGGCATTGTCGCAGGCATGCGCTACGGCATACCCATCAACGTCAATCTCACCAAAGGCAAGAACTACTACGTCTCCACCGGCATCTTTCTGGAACACATCGGTGGCAAACTTGCTCTCAGCGACAGCGTCATCCTGCCCAATATCGGCGGCACTGTGGCTGACATCCATCGCACCTACCGCGCCATGTACCTCACCATACCGGTTGGCGTCACCCTGAAGACCAACTCCATCAACAATTTCTACGTTTGCGGCAATGCCGGTTTATACAACAGCTTGTTGCTACGCTCGTCGCATGTCGACGGCTGCATTTTAGGCGACGAACTCTGGTCGAGAGAACGGCAGCCCTACGACAAAGCTTTCGTCCTCAAGGAGGCTTTTTACGCGGGCATGGGCTTCGAGTATGCTGTCACCCCGAAAATGAGGGCCGGTATCATGGCCAACTATGTGCACTCGCTGACCAACTTCTTCAAAGGCCGCGACCAAGCTTACAACAGCGTGCTGAAAGTTAACCCCAAAGCGCAAATCGGCTATTTCGAGTTAGTTATCCACATGAACTTCCTGTAAAGATGAAATTCATCTGCATTGGTCGGAATTATGCCGCACATGCTGCCGAGCTCAAGCACTCTGTGCCCAAGGAGCCTGTGTTTTTTCTCAAACAAGAAAATGCCATCACGCGCCGCAACCGTCCCTTTTTCCTGCCTGATTTTTCCGAGCAGGTGGATTATGAGACAGAAATCATCGTGAAAATCAACCGTTTGGGCAAATGCATCCAAGAGAAGTTCGCCCACTTGTACTATGAGGAGATTGGATTGGGGGTGGACTTTACCGCACGCGACCTGCAGCGCAAGTGCATTGAACAAGGCGAGCCCTGGGAAATTGCCAAAGCCTTTGACGGATCGGCTGTAGTGGGCAAGTTCCTGCCCAAAAGCCGGTTCCAAGGCCTACAGAACCTGCATTTCCATCTGATGCTCAACGACCAAAAAGTGCAGGAAGGCTATAGCGGCGACATGCTCTTCACCATCGACCAGATCATCGCCTACGTCTCCCGCTTTATGACCTTGAAGACGGGCGATATCATCTTCACCGGCACCCCCGTCGGCATCGGCCCCGTCCACATCAACGACCGCCTGCAAGGTTTCCTTGAAGGCGAAAAACTTTTCGATTTCAAAGTGAAATAAAACGACCTATTGACAAACAACTTTTCAAAACATCCGCTATATGCAATTGAAAATTCGGCTCATCATCATGAATTTCCTCCAGTTTGCCATCTGGGGAGCCTATCTGACCTGCATGGGAACATTCTTGTTCTCACACGGCTTAGGCCGGAACATCGGAATCTTTTACTCCATCCAAGGCATCGTCTCTATCTTCATGCCCGCCCTCATCGGAATTGTGGCCGACAAGTGGATTCCGGCACAAAAGATGTTAGGCATCAGTCACGGCATCGCGGGCTTGGCCATGATTGCCGCCGGACTTTACGGTCTCAACGCCGGTGATGCTGTCCAATTTGGTCCGCTTTTCACCCTCTACACGTTGGGCGTAGCTTTCTATATGCCCACGTTGGCATTATCCAACTCTGTGGCTTACAATGCCTTGGAAAAAGCAGGCATGGACACGGTGAAAAACTTCCCACCCATCCGCGTGTTCGGTACCATCGGATTCATCGTCACCATGTGGATTGTGGACATTCTCGGCTTCCAAGATTCCGCAGCACAATTCGTGGTCAGCGGCAGCATCGGATTAGCGTTGGCCGCTTATGCCTTCAGCCTGCCCCATTGCCCTACCAGCCAATCTTCGGAGAAGAAATCCGTCGTAGAAGTTCTTGGTCTTAAAGCCTTTACCCTTTTTAAAGATCCTAAGATGGCCGTCTTTTTCATTTTTTCAATGTTACTTGGCGTTTCCCTTCAAATCACCAACGGCTTCGCGAACCCCTTCCTTTCCAGTTTCAAGCACATTCCTGAGTATGCCGAGACGTTCGGAGTGCAGCACGCCAACATCTTGATTTCGCTCTCCCAAATTTCCGAAACCCTGTGTATTTTGCTGATACCATTCTTCATGAAACGTTTCGGCATCAAGAAGGTGATGCTCATCGCCATGTTCGCGTGGGTACTACGTTTCGGATTCTTCGGCCTGGGCAATCCCGGTCCGGGCGTATGGTTGTTCGTCCTCTCCTGCATCGTGTACGGGGTGGCGTTCGACTTCTTCAACATCAGCGGATCGCTGTTCGTGGACAAGGAGACCAGTTCCGACATCCGTTCCTCCGCCCAAGGTCTTTTCATGCTGATGACCAACGGTATCGGCGCCACCATTGGCACTTTGGGTGCACAACTGGTAGTCAACAAGTTCGTCTTCTCGAACTTTCACGGCTTGGCGGAAGGTGCGCGTGAGACGATGACGGCTGCCGCGAAAGAGGCGCTGGCAATGAATGTCTGGCACGGATGGCAGACCTCCTGGTTCCTATTCGCCGCGTATGCATTAGTCGTGGCCGTGACCTTTATCTTCGCCTTCCGCTACAAAGAAGAGAAATAAACGTTTTTAAGACAACATTGAACAACTTGATGCTCTTGAAAGAACATGAAAATCAAACTGATATGGATCGGGCGCACGGATGGCGACGTGTTTGACGAAGCCATCCAGCAATACACCAAGAAGTTACGCTTCTATACGGTGTATGAGCCGATTGCCATCCCCTACCTCAAGAGCACCAAATCCTTGTCGCAAGACGAGCAAAAGAAGCGAGAGGGCGAACTGATCCTCAAGAAGATAGAACCCGGAGACGTGGTAGTGCTCCTCGATGAGCGGGGCAGGGAGTTCACGTCGGAAAAGTTCGCGCAGTTCATCCAGCAGCAGGCCAACACGGGGCAGAAGGCGTTGGTGTTCGTCATCGGCGGCGCCTACGGCTTCTCCGAGGCGGTCTATGCCCGCCAGAACTTCAAGATCGCCCTCTCGCAGCTCACCTTCCCCCACATCATGACGCGGCTCATCTTCGCCGAACAACTCTATCGCGCCTTCACCATCCTGCACGGCGAACCTTACCACCACTGACTCCTTGACGTCATATCCAGCTGCGCAGATGCCAAAAAAGACCTCCGCCTTTATCCCGCAAGCGACAGAATATCCATCTGGGATTCGGCAACTCGTGCTTAAATAGATTTTCGGGACCTTAAATTCCATTTGGCCCCTTTTTGTATCTTTGCGTCATCATTTAAAAAAGAGGATGCGCTCACAGACCTTTTGGGAAAAGACATATCACAAGAACATCGCCAAGATGATTGGCGTCAACCTCCGTTATGTGGGCGACCGTGCGGTGGCAGAGGACCTTGCGCACGACGCGATTCTCAAAGCCATCGAGAAATCGGGAAGCTACCGCCACCTCGGCAGTTTCGAGGGATGGCTGATGCGGCTCAACCTGAACAACACGTTGGACTATCTGCGCAGGCAACCGCAATTTTTGTCCATTGACAACGCTCCGCATCCCGTTATGAACGAGACGTGCCACGACGAGCCCCCGCAACCCGATGAGTTCACCGAATCGGAAATTCTCGATGCCATTTGCGCCCTTCCCGAACGCCAACGGGTGGTTTTCAATCTCTACGTCTTTGAAAAACAAACCCATAAGAAAATCGCCGACAAACTGCAGATTGGCATACGGAGTTCAAAACGATATTTGTCGGAGGCACGAACACAACTTCAGCAAATCCTGAAAGATAAACAATCAACCAAAAAATTGGGCATTATGACTATCTTGATGATGATCACGCGTCGAAGTCACGCCATCGACCGACTTTGTCTTGTCAAACTGAAAAAATTGGCAGTGGCTCCTGTCTCACCCTCCCCATTGGCATCGCTCAATTGGGCTGCCGTTCCGAAGTCCTCCCTTTGGCTCACACTCTCTGCTGCCAAGGCACCTGCCATCGCCACAGGTGTGGTTGCCACTGCCGTGACCGGCTCCGTCGTTGCATGGCAGGCGCAACCCGCACCTACACCCGCAGCCCCGACCCCGCAGGAGACGGTGGCAACCACGTGTGTTGCAACCGATACCGCAATCGTTAATACCGATACCGCCGTCGTAGTAGTAGGGCCGCGATTCATCGCGTCCGCCATTCCCGCGTCCACCGCCGACCCCACATATCCTGAACAGCAAGTAAAAGGAACCGAATCATCCCTTTCACCATTGCCCGAAACGTCCGCATCCGACGTTGTAGAGACGTGCCATGGCGCGTCTCTACCTCCTCACCATAGCCTGAGGAAGTTCGAGCGTAACGGCTACTATGGTTTCCAAGACGAAAAAGGAAATATCGTGGTGTATCCGAAATATTCTGATATCCAGCCGTTTGATGAATACCGGACCGGCTGGGCAATGGTGGAGATATTCGGGTTCAAGGGGTTTGTGGACTCCTCCGGCAAAGAGGTGGTCCCCGCACAGTACGACGAAATCGGCAAGTTCGGTTTCTACCGCGACGGCTGCGCATTAGTGCGGAAAGGAAACTTCTACGGTTTCATTGACTTGTCCGGGAAAGAGGTTGTGCCTGTGGTACATAAAAAGAGCGACTTTATTCCAAGGATCGACCATTCTACTGGAATCGAGGTTGGCCAGTAATCAAAAATAACCTAACAACATGGTCTTACGCTATAAAAACATATCGATGAAAAAGTTAGTATTAATCATTTCAATTTTATTGTCAATCAATGTGCTAACGGCTCAATCACGTATCTATGCCGATTTGGAGCCTTTTACTGTCGTGGACATAAAATTCGTTGGAGATGTGGTCATAAAACAATGCGCCATAAGTAATGAAGTGAATATCAAGGCTAATGATTACAAATTCATAGAGAACACTCATGTTGTGGTTTCCGACGGAAAACTTTCCATCTATATGGACAAGAGTTCGTCTCGTGAGAAAAAAGACAAAATCCAGATGGAGATACATTTGCCCCGTTTGGAGAAATTGACCCTGCTTGGTGCGGGTGATGTGATGGTGGAAAAGAGAGACGAGCCCAATCTGACGGTCATCAACGCGGGCGCAGGCGAATGCACCCTCCAATGCCTGAAAATCGAAGGGTCATTGGAACTGCACAACAAGGGTGCAGGTGACATCAAGGTCTCATCTCCCGATCCCATCCGGCAACAGACCCTGCTCATCAACAACTCCGGCGCAGGTGGCGTGTACATTTTGGGAAGCCACGTCAGCAATTCATTAATCGTCAATAATATGGGAGCTGGCGACGTTTCGGTGAACCTGATGAGCATCCCCACCGATGAATTGATTCTCCAGAACAAAAGCGTGGGAGACATCATAATTCAAAATGTTTTGGCAAAAAGGTTGGAATTGCGCATCCTGAGTACGGGCAATTTGAAGATGATGAACGGCAAAGCGGAAGAGATGACTTTGGAGAGTGTCGGTGTCGGAAATGTCCACCTGCTGTTGAAAGTCGCTAACGCGCACATCACGCACGGCGGTGTGGGCAACATCATAGCTACGGTGACGGGGACCGCCTACCTCACTGAAAAATCCGGGCTGGGGAAGGTTACCATTCACGGCGGCGGGAAAATCGTAATGGAAAAGCCTTGAATCCGACACCGATGAAGTTTCATATAACGACTTCTGCTTACAATCTCAACGCAACACTCTTTTGTTTTTTAATACACATATTATCAAATATTTGTAGATGCGCAAATATTTGAAATCGCAGATTTTTTTACAAAGATTTGAAGATTTTTCCCGGAAGAATCGCAGATTTTCATATAATAAAGACGAAAAAATGTAATTTTGCATTTCAATAGTTATAGGTGCCATCATCGTCGTTTTAGCCGATTGGGTGACCCTACGACGAATTAGATGTTCAAATTGAAAAGACGTATCTTTACACCATTAGAATGATAATACCCTTTTATTTATCACTTATAACCCTATAATGAAAAAAATTCCTTTATTAATATTTGTCCTGTTTCTGACCACAGCTCTTTTTGCTCAAAACTGCGCTTATGTCGAGCCTATGCGGGCGGCAATTATCTATGCCAATTACCATTGCCCTTTGGTTCTCCATAGCGATGGTAATTCTGAAAACCTCACGGTGGTTGCTTCCGCCGGACGCATCGAGCAGGAGGGTGACCGCTATTATCTGATTACGCCAGACTCTATGATAGGGAAATTGGTGACAGTTTCCATCCTCGACACCAAAACAATGAATGAGATAGGCTCTTCAAAATACCGGGTGTATAAGGTGCCGGATCCCTTTCCTGTCCTCGGTGCAAATGTCTGCAATCCCCACAAAACCTTTTGCACAGCGGAAGAGATGTTGAAATACCCCATATTAAGAGCACCTATGCACGAAGGGTTTGTTTATGATATAAAATGGAAAGTGATTTCTTTTAGGATAACTATTATTCGTAAAGGCAAGGTTGTCGTGGATACCGTTTGTACAGGAGACGCCATCCCGCAATCCGTCCAACAGGTTATTTGTAAGCTTCCACCCCGCGCTTCCGTCACATTCCGTGAAATCAAAGTACACTCCTTTATCGGCGACAGGGTGATTGAAAATATGACGGTTTTTATTGAATAGATTCCATACGCAAATTTCAATAAATCATTGTGAAAAAACATCTGCTATACATCATAATATGGAGTCTCTCCCTCGGTCTCTCCGCGCAGACCTTCACCGAGTGGCAGGACCCCGCCGTGTTCGAGGTGAACAAGCTCTACCCGAGGGCCAATATCCCGCAAAACCGTAGAGACGTGCCATGGCGCGTCTCTACATTGGACGGCCAATGGTCCTTTCTCTATGTGCCTAACGCCGACGAGCGGCCGACAGACTTCTTCCGCACCGACTACGACGATAGCGGCTGGGGTACCATCCCTGTGCCCGGTAACTGGGAGCTGAACGGCTATGGCGTGCCCGTTTATGTGAACACCACCAATGACTTCGACAACAGCCAGTTGCCCAAAGTGCCCGTGAAGGGCAACGCTGTGGGCAGTTATAGAAGATGGATATACATTGACGATGATTATGACGAACCACTGCAGGTGATTCTCAACATCGGGGGCGCAAAATCTTGCTTCTACCTCTGGGTGAACGGCGAGTTCGTGGGCTATAGCGAGGATGCCAAGACCAACTCCGAGTTCGATATCACCAAGTTTGTGAAGTTCGGGGGGCGCAACCTCATCGCCCTGCAGGTCTTCAAATGGAGCGACGGCTCCTATTTCGAGTGCCAGGATTTCTGGCGGCTGAGCGGCATCGAGCGCAGTATTACCCTCTACGCCCAACCCAAAACGCACATTTTGGATTACAAGGTGGTGGCGGATTTGGATCCCCATAATAAGACGGGTATCCTGGATGTGGAGGTGACGGTGGAGAATTTGGCGGACAATTTACCCGAAAATTCGGAATTTTCGTTGTCCGTCAATGTAGAGACGTTTCATGAAACGTCTCTACGGAAAACGATGGATATTCATTTCAATAATATTGGCAAACAAACCCACCATTTCCATTTCACCATCCCCGATGTGCAAACCTGGACTGCGGAGAAACCCTATCTCTATCAATTGACAATCAGACTATGTCAACCGATAGGAACTGCACTTAAACGGCCCTGTCGTATTATTGAATCAGACACTATCCCCATCGGTTTCCGCAACATCCGCATCGAAGACGGGCAACTGAAGGTGAACGGCGTGCCCGTGACCATCCGCGGGGTGAACCGCCACGAGCACGACCCTAAGACGGGCCACGTGGTCTCCAAAGAGCGTATGGAGCAGGATATTCTGTTGATGAAGGCCAACAATATCAACACGGTACGCACCAGTCATTACCCCAACGACCCCGAATTTTACAACCTGTGCGACTACTACGGTCTCTACGTCATCGACGAGGCCAATGCCGAGTCGCACGCGCAGGGCTACGGGGAGAAGTCGTTGGCGAAACGCGCTGATTTCAAGGAGGCTACGGTGGCGCGTGTCCGCAATATGTATGAGCGCGACAAGAACCACCCGTGTATCATCGTCTGGTCGTTGGGCAACGAGTCGGGCAACGGCGTCTGCTACGAGGCCGCCTACGACTGGCTGAAGGCCAAGGACAGCACCCGCCCCGTGCAGTACGAGCGCGCCCTCTACGACCGCAACACCGACATCGTGGCCATTATGTACCCCTCGGCGGACTACCTCGCCCGCTACGCCCGCGAGCCGCAGAGCCGTCCGTTCATCATGTGCGAGTACGCGCACGCGATGGGCAACAGCTGCGGCGGCCTCTCAAACTACTGGGACACTATCTACCAATACCCGCAGCTGCAGGGCGGCTGCATCTGGGACTGGGTGGATCAGGGTCTGCTGACGAAGGATGCGCAAGGTCGGGAGTTCTACGCCTACGGTGGCGACTTCGGGGAGAATATGCCCTCCGACGGCAACTTCTGCATCAACGGCTTGGTGGATCCCGACCGGAAACCGCACCCTCAGTTGGCCGAAGTGCGGAAAGTGTATCAGCCCGTCAAGATTGAGGCGGTGGATTTGGATTCATTGANNTTCGATTTCAGCAACTTGGAAGAATATACGCTGCTGTACCGTTTGCGCACCGATGTGGCGCACGAACCGGCGGTGCATCCTGACAGCTTTCTGCGGCTACCAATGCCAGAAGAACCACTCTCTGGCTACATCCCGATGGTGCCGATGCACCTTGCCCCGCATGACACCGGCTATTTCACTATGCCGCAAGAAATTATGGACGCTGTGCGAGATTTGGACACAGTTGCTCCCGGACGGGATGTAATGGTGGATTTTTATTTAGGACCAAAAACCTATTCTCGTCCTCAATGGCAGAAAGATTTAATGACAGAAAAACAGGATTCCACTTTCTGGTATCACGTGGTCGCCTACGAACAGTTCAAGTTGCCCGTGCCGACGCGAAAACCTAATGTACCTAATCTTGGTTTTGAAAAGGATACTATTCAGTATCAATGGAATGGAAACGATCTGAATATCATCATCGGGCAGACGAAAATCGTGTTTGACCGGACGCAGGGTTGCATTTCCACGATTGAGAAGGACGGAAAGCCCGTGGTGGTGGACGGACCGCGGCTCAATTTCTGGCGGCCGCCCACCGATAACGACCATGTGGATGGTCATGGAGAGTTACTTTGGAGACGCATCGGCTTAGACAGTTTGACATGGATTGTTTGCGACGAAAAATTCGAAAATGGCACCAAGTTTTTTTATGCGAAAATCAGAAAAGATGCCAAAAACACCTTAGGTGAAATTGTTATAGAGGCCGAAGAGCAGTATTTTGTTTCGCAATCGGGTGATATTCTGGTAGGATTTACCATTGTTGAACCACGTTGGGTACCCTTATTGACCAAAATCGGTGCACAAATGAAAGTGTCGAAAGAGTTGGTCACCACCGAGTGGGTGGGCTATGCGCAAGAAACATACCCTGACAGACAAGCGTGCGGCTTCGTGGGACACTACGAGGCGCCAACGGACGATCTTTTCCATCATTACGTGCGTCCGCAGGCGGCGGGCAATCGTATGGAAACACGCTATGTGTCTTTATTAGATAAAGACCATCGGCAGATGCTCTCAGCCCAAGTAGATCATCGAAATTGCCAGTTCAGCATCTACCCCTATTCGGACGATGATATTGGGCAAGCAAAACACACCAATGAGTTGAATCAGTTTGAATATTATACCTTTAATATTGACTTTAAGCAATCTGGATTGGGTACGGCCACTTGTGGCCCAGGAGTTGCCCATAAAGATTTGCTTGTCAACCAACATCTATATGGATTTAATCTGCATTTAAAAGTCGGTGAGGAGCCGCTTATGGAAACAGAAATTCCATATTTGTCGGGTTGCTTTTGGACTCCTTGCGATAAAACCATTAGCCACAAACCATTATCATGGAGTATCACCTATATTAGCCCGGCAGACGAACCATACGATTATGAAACAAAGAAAACCCTATCCGACTGGAAAATTGGCAACCCTGCCGACTATCGTGACGGATGGATTGGTTACTTCGGGAATCCTATGATAATGAATTGCGAAACAGGAAAAAGCAAATCTGATTCGCTGATAGTCACCCTCAGTTTTGCGCATCACCCCTCGCAGTGGGTGTTCCTGCCGCAGAGGGTGTTGGTGTCGTATTCCAAGAACGGCAAGAAGTACAGCCAGCCCGAGGAGGTTGCACTGCCCTTCAATCCAACTTTGAAGGAGAACGACCGTCCGCGGGTCTGCATCCTGCGCCACAAAATCCCAAGCGATGGGGTGAAATTCATCCGCATCGAAGCCGAGCCGGTGGAGAAGTTGCCGAAGTGGCACGCCGCGGCAGGGGAGAAGGCCTGGATCATGACCGACGAGATAATAGTGAGATAATGCATCCATACGGGGCATTCGGCAAACACAGGACCTCGACACATAGGCCTAAACGACAATTTTTTTCGGGGGAGAAAACGACAAACATGTCTAATATTTAGTTATTTTTGCAGTCGCATTTAACACTCACAAAAGAAAAATTCAAAGATATGAAAATTGACATTTTTTTCAAGAAAATTCTTTTATTAGCCACGTTTTGCCTCTTTTTCGCAGCCGTCCCCACAAAAGCACAAGTCATCACAGTCTTGGATGGACAGCCATACACAGAGGATTTTGAAGGAAATGGCTTCAGCCAATGGACCGTGGACTCGACCAACGGCGGCCATTGGTCAGTCTTCGTCGGCGGACAAACGACCGTGTGCGCTTTCTCAGCCCAGTCCATAGGTGATGAAGCCCGGTTGATATCCCCGGTATTAGACATGTCTAACGTGAGCGAAGCCACTTTGGCATTCGCATACGCCATGATGGGATTGTATGATGCGGACATTCTTGAAGTATGCTATCGTTCCTCCGCCTCTGACAGCTGGCATGCACTGGACACCTTCAACTTCAGCGATTACAGCACTTATTATGAATCAACCTTCAATTTGCCTAATTTATCCTCCACCTACCAAATTTCTTTTTTGGGCCGTTTCATGGGTGGCTTCATGATTTTCATTGACGACATCGAGGTTGCCTCATCCTTGAGCTGCACCCGTCCCATCAACTTGGAAGCCAGCAACATCACAGAGTCCTCCGCTCTCCTCAACTGGTCAACCACGGGCAACGAGGTCAGTTGGACCCTTGAGTTGAACGGGGTTGACACAACTGTCACCAATCAACCCTGCCTGGTCCGCGACCTGACTCCGAGCACCACCTATTCGTTCAAGGTGAAGGCCAATTGTGGAGATGGCGATGAGTCGCAGTGGTCCCTGCCCATCGAATTCACCACACTTTGCGACGTGATTATCGTCACGGACAACAATCCCTACATAGATGATTTCGAGGCATCAGAAGAGTTTGAGTGTTGGCAGAACGAAATCATATCGGGAACAGACTCTTGGGTGGTGGATCCGGGGTATCTCTTTCCCAACAACACCGCCTTTTTCATCTGGTTAGGCGGGGAGGCAAGGCTTTACTCCACCCCCATCGACATCAGTGCGGTGACAGAGCCGACGCTTGTCTTCAGGCATAAACAATTGCAAGGCTACACGGATGTAGATGAGATGTCAGCTTGGTACAGAAGCAATGAAGAGGATGATTGGCACCTTCTGAGGAGTTTCATTTTCCCCACCGACGACTGGGAGATTGTCGATATAGCGTTGCCCAATCCATCAGACAGATACCAGATAGCATTTGTAGGTGTTGGGCACGATGGCGAAGGTGTTTATGTGGACGATGTGAAAGTGGGGGCCCACGCTGTCGTGGGCATCGAGGACAGGCCGGCAATCACGGCCACGGCATCGCCCAATCCCACTACCGGCAGAGTACGAGTGGAGACCAGCATGACCGAAGGTACCGTAACCGTCTTGGACATGTGTGGCAGACAGGTGGCGACTTCCATGCTCGTGGATGGACACGCCGACATAGACTTGACCAGCTATGCGCCAGGGATGTACTTGGCTCGAATCTCCAGCACGTCCGGCACCACAACCCTCAAGGTGGTCAAAGAATAAAATTTCCGTCAGAAACACCATAACATACAAGGCCTCGCAACAGCTTGCGGGGCCTTGTTTCATAAAGCGCCCATACGCCAGAACCCAGCCAATCAGCACGGAACCCGACATGTCCTAATCACACGCGATCCTGACATACACGGGCAGGTGGTCGGCAAAACCGCCTATATAGCGGGGGCCGAGGTAGGTGCGATAATTCTTCATGCCCCCATATTTGTCGTCCGGTACGAGCAGGAATTCCTCATCGAAGATATGGGGCACCCCGCCGGCAACACGCATGCGGCCCGAGCCGTCAAGCATTCCCCGCGTGACGACAATCTGGTCCAGGCATCCCCAGAAGTCCTCGTGTTTGTGGGAGCCGACATTGTTCTGCGCCACAAAGTGGTACATCAGGTTAAAGAGGGTGTCGTCATGGATGGTGTTTGCATCTTGAGCAGTTGCCTTTGTCGATGCGAAGCGCCGCGCACGCAGGTGTCTCTCCATGCTCTCGTCGGTGGGATAGTCGTTGAAGTCGCCCATGAGGAGCACATTCGCCGCCGGATTGAGGGCAAGGATGGAGTCCACGAGGTGGCGTGCCACGTCGGCATAATAGTTGCGTTTGGGGATGGTGGCCGCATAGCCACCGAAGCGTGAGGTCCAGTGGTTGACGATGATATGCAGGGAGTCGCCGCACGACAGCCGGACAAGCGCATGCAGCAGGTCTCGGTTTCGCGTGTTCGGCTCGAAGGGGAACACCACGGGCACGGCCCTTTCCTGAAGGATGGTCACGAGGCTGTCGCGATAGAGCAGAGCCACATCGACGCCGCGCCGGTCGGGCGAGTCGTGATGCACGAAACGATAGCCGAACCTCTGGAGCGGTGAGCGGTGGCACAGGTCGTGCAGCACACGGTCGTTCTCAATCTCGGCCACCCCGACGATGGCCGGCGGATTCCCCCGCCCCATTGCAACCAGAACCTTTGCAATATTGTTAATTTTTCTATAATAACGCTTATAACCCCAATGATAGAGCCCCTCGGGCGTAAAATCGTCGTCCGCCGCCAGCGAATCGTCGGTCGGATGAAAGAGGTTTTCCACGTTATAGAAGGCCACCAGGAGCGTATCGGAAGGCTCCTGCGCCATCAACCGCACCCCGAAAAGGATGCATACTAACATTAAAAGTATATTTGAGTTCATAACCATTTGTTTTTAAAGTGCAAAGATACAATAAATATTTGATATTGGCGATTGGAGGTTTGTTGTTGGCTGTTGGTAGTTGACATTGATAATTAAGAAATTAATTCCAACGACCAACAGCCAATGACCAACATCCAACAGCCCTTAGCTATTAGCTTTAACTCTTATCTATTAACTCTATTTAAGCAGTCCCGGAGGGTTACAGAGACGGGTGTTCTTTCGGAACACGTCTGAAGGGGCAATGACGATATAATTGAATTGACCTCGAAGAGGTCTTCCTTTTTGTAACACCACACGAAGCGTAGCAAGTGTGGTGACGGGATGCGCGGCGGACACTCATCGCACCGCGGGAGTCTCTTGCCACGAGGCACTGCGCCTTCCCGGTGCGAAAGGGTGACAATCTGTAAGATGCCACATAGCCCCTGCATGGGCAAGAGCTCGGTTGAAACTTGATTTAGACCATCAGGTTTTTAATTCCCTTTTTTATTGTATTTTTGCCCGCGAAAAAAAGTTGATTATGAATGCAAGAATACAAGAATCCATACAGGAAAGCATCGGTGTAAAACAACATATTTTGTCGGATGAAGCGCTGATGGCGTGTGTGCAGGCGGCGGCGGAAATGATGGTCGAATCGCTGCGAGCCGGCGGCAAGGTCCATTTCTGCGGCAACGGCGGCAGCGCGGCGGATGCCCAGCACTTGGCGGCGGAGCTCTCAGGCCGCTTCTACTACGACCGTCCCCCGCTCAACGCCGAAGCCCTGCATTGCAACACCTCCTACCTCACCGCCGTGGGCAACGACTACGGCTACGATCTTGTGTTCTCACGCCTGCTGCGCGGCACCGCCAAAAAGGGCGACGTCATCGTCGGCATCTCCACCTCCGGCAACTCCAAGAACATCCTCGAAGCCTTCAAGGCTGCCAAGGAGATGGGACTTCATATTATCGCCATGACGGGCGAGAGTGGTGGACTGATGAAGGATTATGCGGACATCCTGCTCAACGTGCCCTCCTCCGACACCCCGCGCATCCAGGAGTCCCACATTATGCTGGGACACATCTTCTGCGAATTGGTGGAGTCTACGATGTTCCCGCGCGGGTAGACGTTGGCGATTGGTCGTTGGATGTTGGTCGTTGGAACTTGGAACTATGACTATGGCTATGACAGTTGCACGTTGAAACTTGAAACTATGACTATGGCTATGGATGTTGGATGTTAGTCGTTGGACGTTGGAACTATAGCTATGAACTATGGCTATGACAGTTGGACGTTGAAACTTGAAACCTGGGACTTGAAACTTTGAACTATGACTATGAACTATAAAGTCTTTGATCTACAGTTTCAAGTTTCACCTCGTAAACCGCAACCCTTTTTTATTGCTCCGAAAGCTGCAGCAGGGCGTTGAACATCTCCACCCCTATGGGCAGCAACTCGTCGGGGAAGTCGAAGTGCGGGTGGTGTAAGGGCGGTTGCTCTGTGCCGGAGCCGATGCCGAAGAGCGCCCCGGGGTAGTGCTGTGTCAGCAGGCCGAAATCCTCGCCCCACGAGAAGGGCTGTTCCTTGGTCACATATTCCAGTCCGCACTGTTTGGCGGCTTGCCGCACTTTGTCCGCCGCCGCAGGATGGTTCTCCGATGCCGCAAAATACTCCTTCCATGCCACGTCGTACCGCAATCCCGCACATTTGGCCACCTCCTCTTCCACAACCTGCACCAACTCCCGCTTGAGTGCCTGCAGTCGCGCATCCTTCTTGGCGCGCAGCGTGAACCGCAGCACGCCCTCGCCCGCCGCAACCCCGTAGGCCACCTCTCCCACGCGGAACTGCACCAGCGTGAGCAGCTGGAAATCGTCGCGCGACATCTCGTAACGGTTAAGCGCCAACAGCCGGTCGGTGATGGCACGCGCCGCCGGATAGGGCGACAATGCCTTGAGCGGCTCGGCGGCATGCGCCGTATGGCCCGTCAGCACGATGTCGCAGCTGACCACCGAGCAGGTGAAACTCCCCGCCCTGCAGAGCACCTGCCCCAAAGGCACGCCCGGAATGTTGTGGAACGCGAACACCTCATCGGGACGGTACTGTTCCAAGACGCCTGCATCCAGCAGCTGGCGGGCACCCTCGCCCGTCTCCTCGGCAGCCTGGAAAAAGAGCAGCACCCTACCCTTTCGGGGGGGATTCGCGCGCAGATGCTGCGCCACGCCCAACAGGATGGCGGCGTGCCCGTCATGGCCGCACTTGTGCGACACACCGGCGGTTTGAGACGCATACGGCACGCTGATGGTCTCCGGTACACGCAACGCGTCGAAGTCGCCGCGCAACAGCCGCGTGGAGCCCGGCACGCCGGAGTCGAACAACACCAAGATGTTGCGACTGTTCTCGAACGTATGGATTTTCGTGGGGTTCAACGGGCGCAACTGTTCCAACAGGAACGCCTGCGTGCGCACCTCCTCGCCCGACGGCTCGGCGAGCGCGTGCAAAGTGTGACGGATATTCGTTAACATCATGATTTCAAATTCGATTGTTCAGACACTAAACTATTGAGGGGATTAGGTTGTGCAATGAGGGCAAGGCCTTATCGGGCAATTAAAAGGGGAGCACATGCCGCGCTCCCCTCCTTCAAATATTATATAGGCAAAACAGAACTATTCTTCTTTCATAAGAATCTCAAGCATGGCAAGGGCTGAATCCGCGATGGGAGTGCCGGGGCCGAAGATAGCGGCGACGCCGAGGTCGTAGAGGAACTGGTAGTCCTGCGGGGGAATCACACCGCCGACGGTAATCATGATGTCCTCGCGGCCGAGCTTCTTGAGCTCTTCCATCACCTGCGGCACAAGGGTCTTGTGGCCGGCGGCGAGGGAGGAGACGCCGAGAATGTGGACATCGTTCTCGACCGCCTGCTTGGCCGTCTCTTCGGGGGTTTGGAACAGCGGGCCCATATCGACGTCGAAGCCGATGTCGGCATAGCCGGTGGCGACCACCTTGGCACCACGGTCGTGACCGTCCTGGCCCATCTTTGCCACCATGATACGGGGGCGGCGACCCTCTCTTTTTGCGAACTCATCGCAAAGGGCAACGGCCTTCTTGAACTTGTCGTTGTCCTGTTGTTCTGCACTATACACGCCTGAAATCAGATTAATTTTTGCTTTATAACGTCCATACACCTCTTCGAGGGCGTTGGAAATTTCACCTAAGGAGGCACGCACGCGGGCGGCCTTGATGGAGAGATCGAGCAGATTGCCGTTGCCGGTCTTCGCGCACTCGGTGATGGCGGCGAGGGCGGCCTTGACCTCCTCCTCGTTGCGGTTGGCGCGCAGCTCGGCGAGACGCTTGAGCTGGGCTTCGCGCACGGCGGTGTTGTCAACTTCGAGGGTCTCGATGGGAGCCTCCTTGTCGAGCTTGTACTTGCTGACGCCGATGATGGCCTCCTTGCCGGAGTCGATGCGGGCCTGCTTGCGGGCGGAGGCCTCCTCGATGCGCATCTTGGGGATGCCGGTCTCGATGGCCTTGGCCATGCCGCCGAGGGACTCGATCTCCTGCAGGTGCTTCCAGGCACGGTGGGCAATCTGGTGCGTCAGCGACTCCACATAGTAGGAACCGGCCCACGGGTCGATGCTCTTGCAGACCTTGGTCTCTTCCTGGATGTAGATTTGGGTGTTACGCGCGATACGGGCGGAGAAGTCGGTGGGCAGTGCGATAGCCTCGTCGAGGGCGTTGGTGTGCAGCGACTGGGT
>DBYW01000042.1:5220-5393 GCA_002311645.1 Bacteroidales bacterium UBA1176 | reverse complement strand
GTGCGGGCCACGTTGTTGAACGGGTCCTGCTCGGTGAGCGACCAGCCGGAGGTCTGGCAGTGCGTACGCAATGCCATGGACTTCGGGTTCTGGGGGTTGAACTGCTTGACGATCTTGGCCCACAGCATACGGGCGGCACGCATCTTGGCAATCTCCATGAAATGGTTCATGCC
>DBYW01000042.1:4825-5142 GCA_002311645.1 Bacteroidales bacterium UBA1176 | reverse complement strand
CCAGCGTGTAGGCCAGCTCGATGTCGTCAGTGGCACCGGCCTCCTGCATGTGATAGCCGGAAATCGATATGGAGTTGAACTTCGGCATGTTCTTGGAGGTGAACGCGAAGATGTCGGCAATAATCTTCATGGAGTGCAACGGCGGGTAAATGTAGGTGTTACGCACCATGAACTCNNGCAATCTCCATGAAATGGTTCATGCCGATGGCCCAGAAGAAGGAGAGCCGCGGGGCGAACTCGTCGACGCTCATGCCCGCATTGACACCGGCGCGCAGGTACTCAAGACCGTCGGCCAGCGTGTAGGCCAGCTCGATGTC
>DBYW01000042.1:0-4706 GCA_002311645.1 Bacteroidales bacterium UBA1176 | reverse complement strand
CGCACCATGAACTCCTTGAGGATGTCATTCTGGATGGTGCCGGAAAGCTGGTCCATGCTGACGCCCTGCTCCTCGGCGGCCACGATGTAGAACGACAGGATGGGCAGCACGGCGCCGTTCATCGTCATGGAGACGGACATCTTGTCGAGGGGGATCTGGTCGAAAAGGATCTTCATGTCGAGGATGGAGTCCACGGCCACGCCTGCTTTGCCGACATCGCCTACCACGCGAGGATGGTCGGAGTCGTAGCCACGGTGGGTGGCCAGGTCAAAGGCGATGGAGAGGCCCTTCTGACCGGCTGCCAAGTTGCGGCGGTAGAAGGCATTGGACTCCTCGGCGGTGGAGAATCCGGCATATTGGCGGATGGTCCACGGGCGGAACGCGTACATCATGGAATAGGGTCCGCGCAGAAACGGCGGGATGCCGGCCGTATAGTTGAGGTGCTCCATGCCAGCGAGGTCGTCGGCACCATACACCTGCTTGACGGGAATCTGCTCCGCAGTCAGCCAGTCGGCGCTGATGTGGTGTTCTTGTTCCCATTTTCTAAAATCTTCTTGATTACCAATGACTTTCTTAAAGTCAACGTTGCTGAAGTCTGGACGCATAATACGTATGTATGTATTGTTTTTTTAGGGGTGCAAAAATACAATAAATTATTGAGAGTGCAGATTTTTTTTGTTTTTTTCAATCCAACGGGCATTTGCATTCTTTTTTTTATTTGGGCGTGCCGGCGCGGCGGCTATAGCGGCATCTACGTTCTCGCAGATGTAGAGACGTGCCATGGCGCGTCTCTACAGAACGGACGTGATTCCCGCCGCCGCGCCGTCGGGCTTTCCGCTCTAATGATTTTGGCTTAGAACCCACCACCATTCCGCGAGACGCAAAGCGTCAAGCGGAACCTCCGTATCGCCAGAGAACGCATTTTCGCCAAAATCATTTCCGCTTCAATCCCTCACGCAGGCTCGTCGAACACCACACCCGTTTCGCGGCGAACAACGCACAACCTCGTCTCAAAGTTCTCCCGCGCCGCGAGAGGGCTGCGTACGCCTGTAAGAGGCGGAGGTGTTCCATTATGTTGATGGTCTCGGAGAGACCAAATCTTATTAACCCCATACAAGCGACGAAGGAGCGCAGTGTGGGGCGGGACGACGGCACCGATGACCGCTCGCGGCGCGGGAGTCGGCATGCCACGAAGCACTTGGATTGCTCGCCGCGAAAGGGAGACGCGTGGCCATGGATGCAGTGGAGATCAATCATGGTGACGAATTGCAATAACAAACCATCCCCTCATTGTCGGTTGCTTCCGCCATTCCGCGGTGAAGAGCATATCTCCATCAGCGCATCTGTGTCCCGCACCTCGGGTGGGGTACAAGCACCCCGTTTCTACCTAGCTTTCGCCCCTGTAGGGGCTATGCGGCATCTTACAAATTGTCTCCCTTTCGCACCGGGAAGGCGCAATGCTTCGTGGCAAGTGACTCCCGCGGTGCGATTGTCGTCAAGCGCACCGTCCAGCCCCAGACTGCACTGCGTTTAGTCTGGGGTTAATAAGATCTTGTCCCTCCGGGACTGCTCAAGGAAGAGCGTTATCTATTATTTCTACCGAGCTCTTGCCACTATCGGGGCTGCTCAAGGTATTGGCCCTTGGAATCAATTTCTTAATTTCTTAANNAACTCCTTAATTTCTTAATTATCAACCTCACCGTCTCCCCAACACCACGCTCCCCTTCGCAACCCTCATTCCCTCCAGGGCGGTCTTGTAGCGGATGACCCAGACGTACATCCCCTCGGGCTTGTCACCGCCGTCCCAGCCTGCGTGGAGGTCACGGGTGAGGAAGACCATCGAGCCCCAGCGGTCATAGATCATCATCTCGAACTGCTCGACCTCGTCGGGGCGGCTGAAGACGGGCACGAAGCGGTCGTTGAGGCCGTCGCCGTCGGGCGTGAAGGCGTTGGGCATCCAGAGTTCCTGCGCACAGGGCTCGTACGCGATGTCTATGTCGTCGCTGTGGGAGTAGCAGAGGTTGGTGGCGGTGACGGAATAGTTGCCCGGCTGACGTACCACAAAGCGGGGCCCTGTACTGCCATCCTGCCAGATGTAGCGGCAGAAGGGCAGGTTGGCGGAGAGAACCAACTCGTCGCCCTCGCAAAGGGTGGTGTCAGCGCCGAGGTCCACCTCGAAGTCGTGGAGATACTCCACGGCGATGGTGTCGGAGGCGCCGAGGCAGTGGTCGGTGACCACCACCCAGTACTCGCCGTCGAAGAGGACCGTGTAGGTGGTGTTCGTGCTGTGGTCCTGCCACTCGTAGGTGGCGGGGTGCGTCTGTGTGGCGTCCAACAGCAGGGAAGCCAACTCGCAAAGGATGGTGTCCTGTCCGAAATCCACGCGCGAGGGCTCGTAGAGGTCCACTTGGAAACTGTCCAGACGGATAGTGCAGCCGCGGTTGGCTGCGGTAACCGAGTATGTGCCCGCGCTGTCGATGGTGATGGCGGGGGTTGTCTCCCCCGTGGACCACGAGTAGAGCAGAGCGTTGGGGCTCTCCACGGAGAGTGTGGCGCCCCCGCAGAGGATGGTGTCTGTGGAGAACGGGATCACGGGCGGCAGCACGACATGGACAAAGGTGGTGGTGGTGTCGGGACACGGGTAGTGGATGACCAACTGTGCCGTGATGGTGCGGAGGTCGGTGATGGGAATGTCGAGGGTGCGCGTGTTGTAGTGGGTAACGCCATCCACAATCCAGTCAAACTCCAGGGAGTCGGGGTTGTACTCCACGTCGAGGTGGAGCGTGTCACCGAGGCAGCGATAGACCGTGTCCACAATGTATGGACTCAGATTGGAGTGTTCCACGGGGGCGGTGTTGAAGTTCACACCGGAGTTGTTGTCGTGGTAGTAGCAAAGCTGGATCCGATTGGACGGGGCGGCGGCGGTGTAGCCAAACTCGTCGAGGTAGGCGCTGAAACCGTTGGGGTTCTCCACGCGGATGATTTCGGGGATGGAATCGTTGTAGTAACCAAACTGCGCCACCCAGTAGTCGCGATGGGTAAAAGGCACGGAGTCGAAAGCGGATGCGGGCAACAGCTGGCCGTTGAGGGTGGTGGTGTGAATGCCGTTCTCTTGCACATATATCTGCAGGTCGGCGAATGTGGTGTCAAGGTTGAAGTTGACAATGCGAACATTGCGGCGGGTGGTAGGTATCACCCATTCCTTCACCATAATGTCGTTGGGGAGAAGATTCGGCAAGGTGTTCTTTGAAAGGATATATCGTGGGTCTATATATTCCATTGTCTGGAAATCCCCGCTCCCATAATAATTCGGACGGTAGCTGAGGTAGGACATCAAAAATTGAGGATTTCTGATAAAATAGTAAGGGACGGTGTCAGTCACCCTGAAAAAGACATACGGCACCTCCACCAGATGGGGAAGGGTGTTCCTATTGCAATATACCTTCTTGAAAGTGTGGGGGTCCCTGTAATCCGGCTCCGGATTCAACCGGTTACAGAAACAAGAATCAACCTCAAGATTTGTGGCAGGATCATTAACAAATTGGTGAAAAGAAATTGATTTTGAAAAAAAATCGTTGCAGGACTTTCTCACAATAAAATCTTTCCCGTCCACAAGATGCTTGTTGTATAGAGGATAGAAACTTCTCGTATTGTAACTATGAAATCCTGAATAACAGGCTATTTTCTTGCAGTTTGTCTGAAGATCTATTATTACTTGTCGGGAAAAGAGGGTAGATTGCGATCGGATTGCAAAAACTTGCCCTCGGTTGAGATGAATGTTGAGATCATGGTATGGTTGTTGGATGTCACAATGGAAGTGGAGTTCTGTGCTGTCTTCCACTGCTACAACATAAAGATCAGAACCTCCAAGTGTCAAACAGTAAGGTCTGAAGGACAAGTGGTCTTCCAAATAGTGGACAGGGATCAATGGGCATTTGAAGGTGTGAATTTCCTTTTCCTGAGGATTTGTCGGCTCACGGCTGTAAATGGAATCCGCACAATGGGTTTGAAGGTATGCATATATGTTGCGGGAGGAGGACAAGTGAATGCCGAGGTTGTATGTCACACCATTATGATACGCCAATAACACCAATGGACATTGTGTTTCAGTTTTGGGGATTTTTAATATGGTGACATGTCCGGGAACAACACTGAATGTTTCGTAGTAAGAGGTGTTAGGGTTTTCGACATATCCGGTGCAGGCAGTGTCCCCTGTCACATAAACCAAAGTGCTGTCTTGGATCTCATGCAAATTAGTTGAGGACGTAAACCAGAAGTCCCTTCCTGCATAGCCATCGTTCTGCGCCCCCGCACCCAATGCGAAAGCCAATAATAAGAACAAAAAGGGGCAGAACCTTTTCATAAGGGTGCGTTTTTATTAATTTCGGGGCAAAGATAGAAAAATAATTTCAAGTTCCGAAAGATCTTTTCAATCCAGTTGGGGTTCATAAATTCAGATTTCAAGTTCTCCATTTGGTAAAAACACAATGGGATTATACATGCAAAAGGCTCTTTCCGAGTGGATTTCAATATTTGTCGCCATGATTGAATCCACACTGCATCCATGGCTTGGTGTCTCCTTTTCGCGGCGAGCAAGTTTTATGCATCTTGGATGCCGACTCCCGCGCCGCGAGAGGGTATCGGTGCCGTCGTTCCTCCCCACACTGCGCTCCTTCGTCGCTGAACTGCACCCCAAAAGTTGGACA
>DBYW01000047.1 GCA_002311645.1 Bacteroidales bacterium UBA1176 | reverse complement strand
CCGTCCTTGCTGAACAGCATCAACGACAGGAAGAAGCCCGCCAGTCCGATGTAGGCGCGGATGGTGGTGGCGGCGAAGGGCACGCAGATGCTGACCGGCAACGGCAACAACGCTCCCTCAAAGACCGCGTCTTGGGGAATGTTGAGAGCCGCGAGTGCCGTGTCGTAGTGCTGGAGCCCCATCTTGCTGAGCACCAGCCCGAAACCTTGGCAGATGCCGGCCATCGCCGCGTAGAAGATGCCCTTGGCGGGCAGCTTGAAATGCAGTCCGTGATGCTCCGAATCATCGTTTTTCGAGAGAATCGACAGGGCAATGCCGCTCAGGGTGACCACCATTCCGAGGATGGCAACCGGGCGCATCTGCTCGCCAAGGAGAATCCGCCCCGTGAGTGCCGCTGTGGGGGCCGAAAGGGTCATAAAGAGCTGCCCGAAGCGCGACCCGATGTGGATGTAGCCCTGCATCAGGCAGTAGTCGCCGATGACGTAGCCGACCACGCCCGAGAGCAGCAGCCAGCCCCACGTGCCGCCGTCGGCGTAGCGCGGGTACGGCACGCCCATCACCAACCAGAGCGTGAGGACGAGGAAGCACAGCGACATCGTCATCCGGATCGTGTTGAACGGCAACGAGCCCATACGCTTCGAGCCCACTTCGGCGAAGAGTGCCGTAGCGGTCCACGAAAGGGCAACGAACAAGGATATCAGTTCACCGAGGAACATAGGAACAGGTTATAATCATTGTTTTTTGAATTTGCAAAAATACGCAATATTTCGATTTTCACATCTCCAACCACATCCTCCGTTCCTCGTCATCCATCTTTTCGATGGCATAGCGAAGAGCGGTGCGGGGCATTTCGTGTGCGTGCAGCTGAAGGAACTCTCGCAACAAATCCATATCGATACGTTTCCCCATCTCGCGGAGCATCCAGCCGACCGCCTTCTGCATCAAGTCGTGCGGGTGGTGCAGGTGTGTTTCGGCATAGCGCAAGCACCACCACGAGTCGCCCTGTTGCAGGGTTTTCCACGTGCAGACCATACTCATTCGCTGCTTCCAGAGGCAAGGACTGGCAGCTAATTCGTCCATCACTTGCACCTTGTAGTCTTCGTGCAAATCCAGTTCGTCACCGCCGAGAAAAGTGGGGAGTAGCAGCCAGCTGCCCAATATCTTATGGGTGGATAAATCCACCAGATCCCAGTTGTTGGCCCGTTCGGCGTATTGCAAATATAGAGTTAGGATTTTGTCCCGGTGGCGTGCTGCTTCCGCATCAGCAGCAAGGCGTTTCGTGGCTGATTTTTCGAACTTCGCAACGAGGATCAGCAGCCCGCAGAGCCGCACCTCGTGCCACTTCGACATCAGCAGTTCGGGCACCTCGTCAAGCGGAAAATCCCTGGCGACGGCCTTCACCACCTCGCGAGTCTGCGGCACCTTCAACCCGAGGAACTCGTCGCCCTCGCCATACTGTCCCGGCCCCGTTTTGAAGAACCGCATCAGCACCGCCCGCTGCTTTTCGTTGCGGAGGGATTCAAGGTAGGCGATGGTGTCGGAAGCGGAGAGCTTCTGTTGCTTCATTATTGATGGTAAAATTCGAGACATTTTTGTTGAAAAAGACCTGAAGCATTATTATAGAGAATTTCAGCACCCCTCAATAGGATAATTGATCTTTTACGGTCGTGCTCCACTTGCAAGGATTTGGTGAACCCAAAGACACACTCTCTATGGCCATAACCTGAAGGGCAAAAACCTTCCCACCCTCTTGCAATACTCCTCGTACTCTTCGCCGAAGTCGCGGCGGAGACGTTCTTCTTCCGTACGCACTTGCACGAGCATAATGGCCACAAATACGGCAAACACCACTACCGACTGCCAGGTCCAAAGCCAACAGCAACAGCCTATCAAATAAACGAATATGCCGGACAACATCGGGTTGCGGCTGAGGCGGTAGGGACCGTCGGTCATCAGGTGCTTGGTGCGAGGGGCCACCTCGTGCCCAAAGGCGTCCATCGGGTTGCCATCGCCCACGCGACGCATATAGACGATAGCCCAAATGCTCAAGAACAGACCATCGATGGCACAAAAGATGGCGATGCCTGCTAAAAAGGGATGTGGCCAACTGAAGGGTGGCATCTTGGAGCAGAGCCACATGATTACGGGAATCAGCACCACAAACAGCACGAAGCCGAGGGTATAACCGAATGTCTCTCGGAGCTTGTTCATCTTAGCGAATCACTTTGGTAAACACTGGAGTTTGGCCGTTCTCAACCGTCACATAAACTTTCATCTCGCCGGCGGGCGGCATATCGGGTTTGTCCTCGCGGGGAAGATCAACGGCAGTGAAGAGATACTCCTTGCCATCAGGTATGGAACGTACGGCCACTGTCTTGGCCTTGGCGTGCAGCATCGGGTAGCCGTCCACGGCAGCGTTGAAGATGGCGGTTTCCTCCTCGCTCACGTCGTGTGGCTGTTCAAACGCCTCTAACTGGATCACTTCGCCTTCGAGGAAACCACTGGTTTTTAGAAAAATATCCAGTTCCTTGGGCATAGCCTCCAAACGTGCGGCACGGACACCATAACCGGGCATGATTTCTGAATTGGGTGCGGCCTGTTTCAAATCATTCACGCTGGATTCCAAGCCACCGCTGCCGAAGGTGCAGAACGGCACAATTTTCTTGCCGCTCAGGTCGGCGCCGAGGAGGAACTTCTGCACGGGCGGTGCGTAGGTGCCAAACCAGACAGGGAATCCGAGGAAGATGACGTCATAAGCGGCAATGTCAGCCTTGACGGGCTGAATTTCAGGGATGATTCCCTGTTCACGCTCTTTCATGCAACGATCGATGGTGGCCTGAAAATCCGGATCATAGGGGTTCACCATAACAATCTCTTCGATGTCGGCACCCAACTTCGTGGCAATCTCTTCCGCCACGGCCTTGGTGTTGCCCGTCTGGGAGTAGTAGAGGACCAGCATCTTAGGAGTTTCCTCTTTCGGAGTTTCTTTCTTGGAACCGCAAGAGACGGCGGTCAGCATCACGGTCGCAAGGACCATCAAAAGGTTGAGGTTTTTCATATTCATCTTGATTTTTAATACTTTTTCTTTCTTTAGTTTTATCGGCAAAAATACTATTTTCTTTCATTCTTATTCGTATTTTTGCCGTCCGATAAACACAAAAAACGATCAACATGTTACAATTTAGAACAAAAGCTCCTTGTTTTGAGGGTGTTAACAAAATGGGAACATCGTAAAACTGACCGATTTTGCTGGCAAGAAGCTGATTTTTAAAGGTCTGCGTCGGACCACTTACGTTATTGAAGAACAGGATGTTATTGTTAATGCCATCGGCAAGGTGAACACAAAGGTGCATACGGAACAGATATAGAAATGAAGAATAAACATTCATTAATGCACATGCTTGGACGTCGAAAAAAAATAATGCAGACGTCACCTTTTGTCATCCTTATCCGTTTAACGGTTGAATCGATTCGATAAATAACGGAAAAACATAACCTTAAAAAATTAAAGTCATGGAAGATATTTTTGGAATCATTATGATTGTTATCATTGTCATTGGGTGTTGCGTGGTGCTCCCGATAATGATTGTTTGGATTACGAACAAGCGGAAAGCGCATGAAATTGACAAGCAAACGGAAATTCTGATGACACTTTTGGAAAAAAATCCAGACCTCGATCCCGCCGAAGTGATGCAAAAGTTGAACGTGTCGAGCAAGTCGCATAAGACTGTCAAACAGAAACTGTTGGAAAACTTGTTCAGTGGCGGTATGATGACGCTGATGGGGCTTGCCATCCTTATCCCGCACCTTTGCGGACTGGTGTTCTTCGGAAACCGTGAAAACGGACTCTTCATCGGCGGAATCATGATGGCCATGGGCGTGGCATTTCTCATTCACTATCTTGTATCAAAAAAACAGTTGCGCAGCGAAATAGAGGCTGAGGAGCAACGGTTGAAAGAGCAGTAAAGATCGCACCGATGACGCGAGAACAATTCATAGCCATCGTTTCAGATGAGCAGGAGTCTTTGCGAAGATTCCTGCTTGCTCTTTGTGGCGGCGACAGGATGGAGGCCGAGGATATCGCGCAGGAAGCCATGATCAAGGCCTACGTCGCCTTGGACCGTTTCATGGAAAGGGCCAAATTCTCCACATGGCTGTTCAAAATCGCCTACAACACTTTCCTTGACCATCAGCGGTCGCCGAAACGGCGTGAAGTGGACTTGGAAAAAGCCGTGCAGTTTGCCGGCACATTCTCTGCCGACGAATCGTTCCAATATCAGGATTTATACGAGGCGCTCGGCACGTTGCCGGCAAAGGAGAAGTCGGCGCTTCTGCTTTTTTACCTTAACGGCTATTCGGTGAAAGAGATTTCCAAAATTACCGGCAATTCTCAGATGGCAGTAAAAAAGCAATTGTCAAGAGGACGTGAAAAACTAAGAAAAACATTGAGACAATGAAAGATACGGAATTAGAAGATTTGTTTGCCCGTTATCAGCCTGCTCTGGGTGATCCAAAGGAGTACATGACCCAGCTGTCCAAGAAATTAGAGGCTGTGGAATACGTGAAGCAGTACAAGAATGCGCAAGCACGGCGTTATCGTCGGGTGCTGGTGTTCGTGTTCATCGCGGGCATCATTACCGGAGGTGTCAGCATAATGCTGGCGCTGTTGAGTCCGGCGTGGATGATAGAGATGGAGAATACAACGCTTTTCGGCGGCCTGATGACGATATTTCCCAAAGTGGTCGCCATTCTTGCCCTTTGCTTCGTTAGCTTGGGTCTTACTGGCCTGGTAGCACAACTGGCTGATTTTGGTAAACTTTTTTTACCTTTGCGCTCGAAATAGACATAATGGTAGGTATGAATAATCAATTCCGAAAATGTTCCCCCACTTGAGGAAAAATGAGATAATCATTTTTTGTGTACCTTTGCATCTATGAAAAAGTTGTACATCGAAACGTATGGTTGTCAGATGAACTTCGCTGACAGTGAGGTTGTTGCAGCCATTCTTAAAGACATGTTCGCTTTGACGGACGATATAGAAAAGGCTGATTTGGTCCTCATTAACACCTGTTCCATCCGCGAGAAGGCGGAGCAACGCATCCATAAACGTCTCCAGGAATTGGAGTCCCTCAAGCGTCGTCATCATGGACTGCAGGTGGGACTTTTAGGCTGCATGGCTGAGCGTATGAAGGAGGAGCTCCTGCAGACCGAACCAGTGCTCGACTTCATTGCAGGCCCCGATGCATACCGCTCTTTGCCACAGCTTATTGCTGACTCGCAAAATGCAGGGCCACGCTTTAATGTCATGCTTTCCGAGGAGGAGACCTACGACAACATCATGCCTGTGCGCTACGATGTGAATGGCGTCTCCGCTTTCGTATCCATCATGCGCGGTTGCAACAACTTCTGCTCCTATTGCGTGGTGCCCTACACCCGTGGGCGCGAACGCAGCCGCAGCCCCAAGACTATCCTCGCCGAGGTGGAACAGCTTCTCCACGACGGCTTCAAGGAGGTGACCCTTTTGGGACAAAATGTAAACTCTTACTATTGGAAGGAGGAGGCTGGCGAGATGACCTTCGCCAAACTTATGGCTGTTGTGGCCGAAATGTCACCCGACCTGCGTGTACGCTTTGCCACTTCCCATCCCAAGGATATTTCCGACGAGCTGATCGAAACAATAGCCCGTTACGATAATATATGCAAGTATATCCACTTGCCGGTGCAGTCGGGCAGCGACGCCGTTCTCAAGCGCATGAACCGCAGCTACACCCGTGATTATTACATGGGGCGTGTGCGCAAAATCAAGGAGATGATGCCTGAATGTGCCATTTCCACCGACATCATTGCCGGTTTTTGCGGTGAAACGATAGAGGATCACCGGCAGACTTTGGAGGTGATGCGCGAAGTGGGCTACGAGTATGCCTATATGTTCAAGTATTCCGAGCGGGGCGGCACTCTCTCTGCCAAGCGCTACGCCGACGATGTGCCCGACGAGGAAAAGACGCGCCGCTTGGAGGAAATCATAGCCCTGCAGGGCGAGCTTTCCATGCTCAGCAACCAGCGCGACATGGGCAAGATCTTCCGCGTGTTGGTGGAAGGCACGTCCAAACGCTCACAGGATCAGCTCTATGGGCGCAACAGCCAAAACAAGGTAATAATCTTCCCGCGTGGCACCGAGCAGCCCGGCGACTACGTGGACGTAAAGGTCACGGACTGCACGCCCGCGACCCTGTTTGGAGTCAGGATTTAGGATTTATTCCCCTGCTTGTTCTTGGTCTTTCTCGCGTCTTACCAGCTTATCGTCGATAAAAATGCGGCCGCAGGCTTCACAGACGATGATTTTTTTGTGGAGAGCGATGTCAAGTTGGCGTTGGGGCGGGATTTTGCTGAAGCAGCCGCCGCAAGCGTCACGCTCGATCTTGACGATGGCCAAACCATTGCGGGCATTCTTACGGATGCGCTCGAAGGCGGTGAGCAGGCGTTCATCGACAGAAGCCTTTAAAACTTCGGCCTTTTCAAGAAGCTCGGCCTCCTCTTTTTGGGTGGATTCAACGATGACATCCAATTCCGCCTTTTTCTGGGCAAGAGTCTCTTCCAATTCGGCGAGTTTGGCTTCGGTTTCGCTTATGAGTTCTTTTTTGTTTGCGATTTCAGCCTCGAACTTGCCCTTGTTCTTGTCGGCGCCCAATATTTCGAGTTGCTGGTATTCGATCTCCTTGTTCAGGGATTCGTATTCGCGGTTGTTGCGGACGTGGTTCTGCTGCTCTTGGTATTTTTCAATCAGGGCAGAAGCTTCTTCCTTGTTTCTGTTCTCATCAGAAATCTTTTGGTTGAGGATATTGATCTCGTCGTTGAACTTGGAGATACGGGTGCGTTTGCCTTCGCATTCATCCTCCTTGTCGCGGATCTCCTCGGGCAGCTCACCACGGATAACGCGAATCTCGTCGATCTTGGAGCAGATTTGCTGAAGATGGTAGAGGGAAAGCAGTTTTTGTTCAATCGTGATTTCCTCGGAATGGTCCGAGTCCTGCACGTGTTTTTTCAGCTCGATGATGCCGTTCTGTGTGGTTTCCACATCCACTTCACCCTCGATGCTCTTTTCCACGGCGGTGATCTCCTCGTTTTCCACTGTGGTGGTCTCCACAACTTCAGGATTTTCCACAACGGACTTTTCGTCCGCTTTCTTGGTGCTTTTCTTGGTGGTGGAACTCTTGGCGACCGTCTTTTTAGGGGTCACTTTTTTCGTCGTAGTGGTCTTGGTTTTGACGGCGGTTTCTTCCACGGGGGTGGAAACTTCCTCTTCAGTAACTTTCTTTTTTGCCATAGGGAATATGCAACTTTTTAATAGTCAATTTATTATAAATACATTATTTCCAAAATGTCACTTTTGGAAATTGAGGCGGCAAAGGTAGCAAATTTTTCTTTAAGTGCCTTATAAATAATTTCCTTGATAAAGTATTCGCCTTCATAGTGTCCGATGTCGGCGATGAGCATCTGTCGGTTGGCGCGGAAGAAGTCGTGGTATTTGATGTCGCCGGTGACGTAGGCGTCGGCTCCGGCGGCGAGGGCGTTTTCGATGAAAGAGGATCCGCCGCCCCCGCACAGGGCCACGCGCTGTATGGGACGCGTCATGTCCCCATAGTAGCGCAACGTCTGCAGCCCCATGCGTTCTTTGACGTAATGCAGGAAGTCCGTGGCGGGCATCGCGGCGGGCAGTGTGCCCACGCGCCCCAAGCCATTCTGTCCAGGCAGGCCGCTCTCGTTGGCGACCAGCACCTCGACGTTTTCCAGTCCGAGACGTTCCGCGAAGGCATCGTTGCCTCCGCCCTCCACGCTGTCGATGTTGGTGTGCATAGAGTAGAGCACCAGGTCGTGGCGCAGTGCCTTGCAGATGATTTTGCCCACGCGGTCCTTGGGCTCGATTTTGCAAATGCCGCGACGCAACATCAGCGGGTGGTGCGAAATCACCAAGTTGGCACCCAACTCGATGGCCTCTTCGATGACCTTGTCGGACATCTCGAAACAGACCAGCGCGCCCGTGATTTCCTGCTCCACGTCGCCGCATTGCACGCCGCAGTTGTCAAAATCCTCCTGCAAACGCAAGGGAAATTTTTCCTCCAAATAATGGGTTACGTCAACAATCTTCATAATTTCTCTTTTTTTTGAGGTGCAAAAATACAAATTTTGTACTTCTCATAATGTTTATTCGTAGAGACGGGGCGCGCCCCGTCTCTACACGGGAAATACATCATGTCTGTGTATGTTTAAAATTTGTGTACATTTGCACGGTTTTAAAGACAAAAGGAAATGAAAAGATTTGTTCTTTTTAATATGTTGGTAATGTTTGCGTTAGCATCTTTTGCGCAAACGGGTGACATCAAAAATGTCATCCTGATGATTACCGACGGCACCTCAACCAGCCTGCTTTCCGCAGCTCGTTGGTACAAAACCTATCACAATCCTTCCGAGAATTACCTTTATTTGGACGCATTTGTCACGGGATTGACGCGTACCTACTCCTCGGACGCGCCGATTGGGGATTCCGCCCCCACCACCTCCTGCTACATGACGGGCTATCCTTCCCAGACGGGCTTTGTATCCACGTATCCGGTGAAGACGGATCACGACTTGGTGCCCGTGGATGCCGCACGCGCCTACCAGCCGCTGACCACTTTGCTGGAGGCGGCCAAACGCTTGCAGGGCAAGTCCACCGGCCTGGTGGTAACGTGCGAGTTTCCGCACGCCACGCCCGCCGACTGTGCCGCGCACTCCTATGACAGGGGTAAGTATGGCATTATAGCACCGCAAGTTGTACATAACAAAGTGGACGTGCTCATTGGCGGCGGCACCGCCTGCGTGCGCCCGAGCGACTCGCTGTTCCTCAAGGAGAATGGCTACTCCCTCTATTATAACGACTATGCCGGGATGAAGCAGTGCCACAAGGCACCGATGTGGGCGTTGTACGGACGTTATTCCATGCCCTACGACTTGGAACGCGACCCTGAGACAACCCCATCCTTGGCTGAAATGACGCAAAAAGCCCTTGAACTACTCTCTCCCGACCCTGACGGATTCTTCCTGATGATTGAGGGCAGCAAGGTGGACTGGGCCGCCCACGACAACGACGCCAAGTCCGCGATTCTCGACTTCATCGCATTCGACAATGCCTTCCATGTGGCCCAGCAGTTTGCCGAAAAGGACGGCCACACCCTTATCGTGGTGCTTCCCGATCACGGCAACAGTGCGCTCACCATCGGCAATGCCAAGTCCAACCACGGTTACGACAAGCTCTCGCTCCAGCAAATCATGGAGCCGCTCGATGCGTACAGGATCTCCACGGCCACCATGTCTTCCAAGATGAAAGAGGTGGAAACCTCCCAATGGCCCGCTCTTTTCAAGGAGTATTTTGACATCGACATTCAAGATGCTGAAATCGAGTATTTGCAGACAGCCAAGGACTACAAGAAATCGCCCATCGACAAGGAACAGCGCAAGAACAACCTGTCGCTCACCAAGATGTTGTCGCAGGTGATTTATGGCCGTACCTATTTTGGGTTCACCACATTCGGCCATACGGCGGAAGATGTCTTTACGGCCATGTATCATCCGCAGGGGCGTGAGATGCGCGGTGTCCACACGAACATAGAAATCCATGAGTATATCCGTGGCCAGATGGGCCTTGCCGACGATGCGATCGAAAAGCTCACGCGCGACAATTTTGCCGACTATCGCGAAGTTTTCGACGGATTTGTCTGCACGGTCGACAGCCTTGGCCCATACGAATATCGGTTGACTGTCAAAAACAAGAAAAACGTACTTGTCGCCGACAGTTACACCAATTTCGTGACTGTCAACAAGCAAAAGCGCGATTTGTCTTCCGTCATTATCTATTTTCCCGTCAACAAAACTTTTTATGTACCCAAGGAATTGCGCGACTATTTGTTGACAAAATAGTGTGAAAAACAATTTTAATGTCTCAAAATCGTTATTGTAAATCCTGAAAAATTAAAAACACATCATAATGGAAACCACGAGTAATTATTCAAGAAGCACAGAGAATCAAACTCCGGAAACCAATCCGTTGAAAAAATGGGTCATCATATTGGGTGCCCTTGCAGGATTGTTCCTGCTCACCACGCTCTATTTTGGCTTTTTCGCCAAGCCGGTGATGAACAAAGAATATGTTAAGATGGAGACCTCCAACAACGAGTTGCAGGTCGAACTTGACGCTTTGTTGGCCGAACACGAGCGCATCAAGGCGCAGTATGGCGACCTTTCGGCGCAGTTGAGCGAGAAAGACAGCATCATCATGGCCAATGCCGCCGAGATTGAGCACCTCATCAACTCGCAAGCCGACTACAATAAAATCAAAAAGCAACTTGCCCGCCTGCAGAACATTTCGCAAGAGTATGTGCAGGAGATGGATAAACTTTATCAGGAAAATCAGGCGTTGAAGACCGAGAACACGCAGGTGAAGGCAGATTTGGAGCAGGAACGTCAGGACAAGGCCAACATTCAGAAATCCAACGAGGACCTGACCAGCAAGATTATCAATGCTGCCGTCTATACGGCTTACAGCATCCATAGCGCCGGCTACAACATCAAGGCCAAGGGTCAGGAGGAGGTTACGGACAAGGCCGCCCGAGTGAAACGTATCAAGACAACCTTCGTGCTGGGTGAAAATGCCCTCATCGAGCCGGGTCCCGTCAATGTCTACTGCCGCATCGCCATTCCGGGCACGGGCAAGGTGCTCACCCCGGGTTCCTCCGAGACGTTCTCTTTTGTCCACAAAGGCCAACGTCTCCAATATTCCTCCAAGACAGTCGTCAATTACAACAATAAGGCGCAAAACGTTACGCTCAACTGGGATCTCATGTCGGACGACAAGGCCATCAAGGGCAAATACATCGTCCAGATTTTCACTGACGACCAACTGCTCGGTGAAAGTTCCTTCACGTTGAAATAATCGTCCCTGTTTGAATAAAAAACCATGATAAGTCGTAGATTTCTCAGAACCAAGACGATGCAGGCGCTTTTTGCGCATAGTCTCAAGCCTTTCGAGACGGTGGAAGCGGCCGAAGCGGATTTGGTGAAGACCGTCAAGAACTGCTATCCGCTCTTCGTATGGCTCTTCTCCATCCTTCCTGAAGTCGTATATTATCGGAGCAACAAACTCGAAGATCTCAAAGGAAAACATTTTCCCACAGAGGAAGATCTGAACCCGAACACGAAATTCGTGAATAACAAGGTCATTGCGCAAATCGAAAACAATGTCACGTTAAAAAAACTTATTCCGAAATTTCATATCAATTGGTCGGAAGACACGGATTTTATCGTAAAATTGTTCCATGCCATCGAGGAGACGGATGAGTACAAACAATACATGAGCACCCGCGAGGGCACGTATGAAGAAGACAAAAAATTAGTGCTCAGTATTATACAAAGCATCTTCTTGGAGGATGACCACATGCGCTGGTTCTTCGGAGAGAAGGATGCCAATTGGTTGGACGATTACGACGAAGCCTTGACGATGCTCTACATGAACATCAGCGACTTCAAGGAAAGCAAAGGCGATGATTGCAAAATATTAACGCTTTTTAAGAATGATAGGGAGGAGGAGCGCTTTTGTCGCAGATTGTTCACGAAGACCTTGGAACATTCCGCCGAATACGAGCAAATGATCGAGGCCAAGCTTCAGAACTACGAGTTGGACCGAGTAATAGGCATGGATGTGTTGTTGATGAAAATGGCCATCTGCGAACTGATGGAATTTCCAGACATCCCGGTAAAAGTGACATTGAACGAATACATTGACTTGTCAAAATATTACTCTTCAGACAAGAGCAAGTTGTTCATCAACGGCATTTTGGATAAAATCATAGTGGATCTGCGCGACCAAGGGAAACTCAACAAGTCGGGTCGCGGATTGTATCAGAATTAAAGGAAAAGCATGAAGAAAAACATATTTGTAGTTTTCATTTTAAGTTTATTGACTCTTTGTGCCTGCAATCGGAAGCCGGCACAAGAAGGAGACTTCAAGGTCAGCGACGTACACAATCCGGCCACGGCGGACGGCTTGTCCCAAAAAGAGGCCGAGAAGCTTCCGGTCATCAAGTTTGAAGTCACCAATTACGATTTCGGCAACGTCATCCAGGGCGAGAAGCTCTCTTATTCTTTCAAGTTCAAGAACACGGGCAAGTCGAATCTGATCATCTATTCGTCGGAGGCCACCTGCGGCTGCACGACATCTACGCCGCCCAAAGCACCGATTCGCCCGGGAGAGAGCGGTGAGATCACGGTGACATTCGACTCGAAGTCGCAGAAAGGCAAGGTGACAAAGCGCATCCTTGTGGCCGCCAACACCTATCCGACTGAAAACATCCTCACCATCACCGCCAACGTGGCGACCCCTCAATAGACAAATCGTTAGTATAAATCATTAAATATTTTTAACATGAACACGTTATTTACACTTTTACAAGCCGCACCGGCCGAAGCACCCAAAGGCGGCGGCAGCATGACATTGATTTTCATCCTGCTCATCATCCTCATTTTCTACTTCTTCATGATCCGTCCGCAGCAAAAAAGACAGAAACAGGTAGAAGAATTCCGCAAAAACCTCCAAAAAGGGGACAAAGTCACCACCATTGGCGGCATTCATGGCAAAATCCGTGAAATCAAGGATGCCACTTTTGTCATTGAAATTGCCCATGATGTCTGCATAGAGGTCGAAAAGGCCGCCATCAATGTGGATGAGAGCGCAGCCAAGTCCAAGGCTACGGAAAAAACTGAAAATACAGAAAACAAGTAAAATGCCAAACAATCGTTCGAAACTCAAGTTGCCCCCCTTTGCATTCTTGGTTTGTCTGGCGATAGCGACCGCCGGATGGTTCATTGTGACCTTTTCCAAGGACTATCGTGTGACCATGGACTACAAGATCAAGTGCTACAACTTGCCGGAAGGCAAAAAGAGCGTGACAGTTTCGGATAGTATCATATCCTTGACATTCAACCAAAAAGGCCTGCGATATCTGATGAAGCCTTTTTCCGACAAGGAGAAAGTCGTCTACATTTCGGTGGCCGACTTGGTGAAGCCTAAAAACAAGGTCACGGTATACTCGTTTTCCAATCGTGACATTCGGGATTTTCTTGTGCATCACACGTTCGGATCGGAATTGGTGGCCGTGGAGTCGCCCGAAGTCATCACGTTCTATGTCCACTAAAAACAAGATAGCCCTTACGGGCGGCATCGGCACGGGCAAGACATACCTGTCCCGCCACTTCGTGGAGATGGGCATTCCCGTTTTTTATTCCGATGTGGAGGCTAAAAAACTCTATCGCGAGCCGCAGTTCATAGAGGCATTATGCCAACAATTCGGCACGGGCATCCTTGCACCGGACGGTTCCGTTGACTTTGTCAAGATGGGGGCGATGGTGTTCAGCGATGTGCGGCAGTTGCGAAAGCTCGAGGCCATGGTTCATCCTCGCGTCATGAAGATGTTCGAGGAATGGGCCGAACGCCAGTCCGCACCCAGCGTGATGATGGAAAGTGCCATCGTCTTCGAGGCAGGTCTTACAGGCTATTTTGACAAAATCATTGTGGCGGACGCCCCGTTGGAGCTGCGTATCCGTCGCATTCAGCAGCGTGACCCGCATCTGACGCGTGAGGACATCCTCCAGCGAATGGCCCGCCAAATACCCCAGGAGGAGAAATGTGCCCGCGCCGACCTGGTCGTCTGCACGGGGGAAACATATAGGGAGGGCAGATTGTGAAATTCAAACAACCCTATGGCTATCAAATTTGATCTTTTATCATGCGTATTGTAATACAACGTGTCACTTCCGCCTCCGTGGCCATTGAAGGTAGAGTTGTCTCCGCCATCGGACCAGGTCTGCTCGTTTTGGTAGGCGTGGAGAACGGCGATGGCGAGTCTGATGCAGCGTGGCTGGCCGCCAAAACCTCCAACCTGCGTATTTTTGATGATGAAAACGGTGTGATGAACCGCTCCGTCAAGGACGTGGGGGGCGAGTTGTTGGCCGTGTCGCAGTTCACGCTCACCGCCTCCACCAAAAAGGGCAACCGTCCCGCGTACATACGTGCCGCCGGGCACGAGTTGGCCGTACCGCTCTATGAGACCTATTGCGAAATCCTGGCCGCCGAATGCGGCACGCCCGTCCTCAAGGGTGTCTTCGGCGCCGATATGCAGGTGTCCTTGGTCAACGACGGCCCTGTGACCATTATCATTGACTCCAAGCTCAAAGAATAACCCCGAAGGATGTGCTTGTTCCAGCCAAATTCCAACTATCGGCAACTGTGAGATTTGCAAGTACAAAAAAATAACCCCCGAAGAAAAAACTCGGGGGTTATTTTTTTTGTCAGGCTTTTCCGCCGTCTTCATTGATTCCAATTACCAGATATTGACTCTTTTCTTTGGGTCGACATACAGCTTGTTGCCGGGCTTGATGTCGAAGGCCTTGTACCAATATTCGCATTGCGACAGGCCGCCGTTTACGCGGAGGTGGTTGGCGGAATGCACGTCGTTGATGGTGAGGTAGCGGAGAATCTGGTCGGAGGAGACGCCGGCCCACACGTTGGCGAAAGAGAGGAAAAAGCGTTGTTCCGGTGTGAAGCCGTTATCATCGGGCAGGCGGCCATGTTTTTTCTGAGCCATCTGCAAGGCATCGTAGGCGATGTTGAGGCCGCCGTGGTCGGCAATGTTTTCGCCCAGGCACTGGCGTCCGTTGCTGCGCAGTTCGCCGGGAATCACCCACAGGGAGTCGAAATAGACGGCCATCTGTTCCGTGGCGAGTTTGAAGGCCTTGACATCCGATTCGGCCCACCAGGTCTTCAGGTTGCCGTCCTTGTCGTATTGGCTGCCTTGGTCGTCAAAGCCGTGGGTCATTTCGTGGCCGATGACCACACCAATGGCGCCGTAGTTGATGGCATCATCGGCGGCAATGTCGAAAAACGGGGGTTGCAGGATGCCGGCAGGGAAACAGATCTCATTGGTGGTCGGGTTGTAGTAGGCGTTGACCATTTGGGCGGGCATCTGCCACTCGTCGCGGTCCACAGGCTTGTTGTAGTTCTTTTGTTTGTCTAACTCAAAATAGAATTTGCCAGCCTCCACCACATTGTCATAGAGTGATTTTTTGGGGTCGATGATAAGTTTTGAGAGGTCTTCCCATTTGTCGGGATATCCGATTTTGATATAGAAGGCGTTGAGTTTGTCGAGGGCCACCTTTTTGGTATCCTCGCTCATCCAAGCCTGGGCCTTGATGCGTTCGCCAAGAGCGGTCTGAAGGTTCTTGACGAGTTCGAGCATCCGGGTCTTGGCCTCGGGTGAGAAGTATTTTTTGACGTACATTTGTCCCACGGCGTCGTTAAGCAGGCTGCTGACGAGGTCGACGGAGCGTTGCCAACGCGGGGTCATCTCCTGAGCACCGGAGATCTTGCGGTTAAAATCGAAATTCTCGGCGATGAAGTCATCCGAAAGATAAGGGGAGCCTCCTTTGATGGCACGGAAGATGTAGAGAAGTTTGAGGTTTTCAAGGGGTTCCTTCATCATCATGTCGCAGGCGAGGGCCACGGGTTCGGGTTGGCCGAGCAACACTTCGGTGGTCTTGTCGTAGCCGTAGTCGCGCAGGTAGGAGGCCCAATCGAAGCCGTGGCAAGTCTTGGAAAGCTCTTCCACGCTCATCTTGTGGTAGTTGGCTTCGGGGTCGCGCATTTGCTCGATGGAGTAGCTAACCTTGGCGATCTCGGTTTCCATTTTCCAGATGGTCTTGACGAACTTCTTGGCCTGTTTCGGGCTGTAGCCGCAGAGTTTGAAGAGGTTTTCATAGTGAGTGATGGCGGCGTTGCGGATCTTGGCGACCTCGGGATCCTTAGAGAGGTAGTAGTCGCGGTTGCCCATGGAGAGGCCTCCTTGGTTGATGGAGACGATATGCTCGGTGGCATTCTTGTCGTCCACGCCGATATAGAGCGACCAGAGGAGGTTGTCATGTTCGCGGGTCAGGTATTTGAACAGTTCTTCGCGGGTGGTGATGGCCTTGATTTTGTTGACTTCCGCCATGACGGGTGCGGCGCCTTCGCGGTTACGGCGGACGCTGTCCATGGCTAAATTGTAGAGGTCGCCGATTTTCTGTTCCACGGTGCCGGGTTTGTTACGGCGTCCGGAAATGCTTTGGATGATGCCTGCCACGGCCTTGGTGTTGTCGTCGTCCAATTTGGTGAACGACCCCCACATCGGGTAGATGGGTGGCTGGGGATTGTTTTTGATCCAGTTGCCTGTGGCATATTGGAAAAAATTGTCACCAGGATTAACCGAGGTGTCGAGGTTCTCAACGTGAAGTCCCGACTTGTACTGTGCAAAGGCGGGAAGAAGGAGAAGTGCACACACTGCACTCAAGATGATTTTTTTCATATTGTCGTATGTTTTGTTGATAAAATCAATTATTAACAATGAGGCGGCAAAAATACAATAAAATCGTGGAGTTTGATACTGATTTTTTATGTATGTTTGCAGCCGAAAACATAATCTGTAGAAAAAGAGCATACATGGGCCTATTATTAGTCTTTCTGCTGGGTGCATTGGCCATCTCGTTCCTCTGTTCTATCCTTGAGGCGACGCTGATGTCCACCCCTTTGTCTTACATCACGATGCGCGAGGAGGAGGGCTATAAACTGGCCACCAAATTCAAGCAGTTCAAGCAGGAGTCGAGCCGCCCCATTGCGGCAATCTTGTCATTGAACACCATCGCCAACACGATTGGCGCCGCCGGTGTGGGCCGCCAATGCACACTTGTATTCGGCAGCGAATGGTTTGGACTGGTCAGTGCCATCACCACCATCCTCATTCTCGTCTTTTCCGAAATTATCCCCAAGACCATCGGTGCTACCCAATGGAAACATCTTATGGGACTGACCACCCGTTGCATCAGTTTCTTAGTTGTCGTGCTTTTCCCGTTGGTCATCATTTTCGAGTGGATATCCAAATTCATAGCTCCGGACAAGGAAGAAGCCTCCGTCTCGCGTGAGGAGGTGAGTGCCATGGCCAATGTGGCCGAAGAGGAGGAGGTTCTCGACGAGGACGAGAACGCCGTTATTCAAAACCTCATCAAGATGGACGACATCCCCGCATCGGAGGCCATGACCCCCCGTGTAGTTGCCGCCATTGCTCCGGAGTCGATGACAGTCAGCGCTTTCTATCGCGACAAGAGCTTCCGCCATCATAGCCGCATCCCTGTTTACGCCGACAACGACGAGTATATCACAGGTTATATTCTCCGTATGGACGCCCTGCAGTTGCTTGCGGAGGACAAGTTTGACCGGACGCTCGGCAGCATCCGCCGCGACATCGAGCTTTTCAATGAAGACACCCCTCTCGGCGAGATTTGGGACGCCATGCTCACCAAAAACGAGCAGATCTGCTGCATTATCGATGAATACGGCTGCTTTGAAGGCATTCTCTCCTTGGAAGATGTCATCGAAACATTGTTGGGCTCCGAGATTGTCGACGAGAACGATGTCGCTCCCGACATGCAGGCTTACGCCCGCGAGCGGTGGCTCAAACAGAAAGAGAAAGACCAACCTCAACAATAACAACTATGGATTCCCGCATTTCCCCACAGACGGTCACGGCAGAGCAGGCACTTCAGAGGGTGCAGTCCGGTGACCGCCTGCATTGGCCTTGTGTGGCCGCCGCTCCCGAGCATCTCATTCGCGCCCTGGTGGCCCGCGCCCCCGAGCTGCATAATGTGCATATCACCCATCTCTACACGGAGGGCTATGCCGACTATGTGCTGTCGCAATATGCCGGCCATTTCCATCTCGACTCCTTCTTTGTGGGCGGCAATGTGCGCAAAGCCACGCAGGAGGGCAGAGCGGACTACATCCCTTGCTCGCTTTCCGACACAGCCCGCATTATTCGCGAGGGCATACAACCCGTGGACGGTGTGTTGCTGATGGTGAGCGAGCCTGACGAAGAGGGTTATGTGTCATTAGGCACCTCGGTGGACTGCACGCTGGCGGCTATTGAGCAGGCCCGGTATGTGATTGCCCAGGTCAACCGCTATATGCCTTTCTGTTACGGCGACGCGCGTATCCCGTTGTCGTCCATTACGGACTTGGTGCGGTATGATGTGCCCTTGTTGGAGGCCGAATTTCCTCCACTGAGCGAGCAGGACGTGGCCATCGGCAAGCGTGTGGCCGCGCTCATCCCCGACGGGGCCACCTTGCAGATCGGCATCGGCAATATTCCCAACGCGGTGCTGGCCCAGTTGGGCGACCACCGTCATTTGGGCATCCACTCGGAGATGTTCTCCGACGGGGTGCTGCCCCTGATTGAGCAGGGCGTCATCGACGGCAGTCGCAAGCGCATCGACCAGGGCAAGCATGTGGCTACGTTCTTGAAGGGTACCCAAAAGCTATACGATTTCGTACACCGCAATCCTGACGTGCTGATGCAGGATGTGGCCTATACCAATTCGCCGGCCGTTATCGCACAGAACCCCAAGGTGGTGGCGCTCAACTCGGCCATCCAGATTGACCTGACGGGCCAGGTGTGCGCCGACTCCATAGGCACGCGCCACTTCAGCGGCTCGGGCGGGCAGCTCGATTTCATGCTGGGATCTGTGGCCAGCGAGGGGGGCATCCCTGTCATCGCGATGCCGGCCGCCACCGCCAAGGGTGTGAGCAAGATTGTGCCAACCTTAGCCGAAGGGGCCGGCGTGGTCACCCCGCGCACGGTGGTGCATTGGGTGGTCACCGAGTACGGTGCCGTCAACCTGTTCGGCCGTTCCATGCAGGAGCGCGCGCGTCTGCTGATCTCCATCGCACACCCCGCCGCCCGCGAGGCACTCGAAAGGGCAGCGCAGGAACGGTTTGGAGGAGTAAAGAGTTGAAAGCGAGGCGTTCGGGAGATTCTGCTTGCAACTTGCGGTTTTATTTCCGAGGCACCTCGATGCCGCGAGTATCATGAAGCGCCGGGAAAAAGTTGTCTGGAGAGCTGTCCATGCCAGCCTTGTACTATCGTGTATTTAACCACCAATTTTTTTTGAACGCCTGTAGTTTTTTATCATTCTTTTACGTTATTATACATGTGAGATCACAGGATCCTTTTGAAAACATGCTCCACCGCTACCGTGGTTTGATTTTCTCAATATGCCGCCGTTATGGCCAGCGGGGGGTTGAGGTGGACGACTTGTTGCAGGATGTGGCGGTGGCTTTATGGCGCAATCGTGAGAAACTGCTGGACCTGCCGAAGGTGCAGCAGGCAGCGCTCATCTGGAAAATGGGACGCAATGCCGTGATTGACAGTTTGCGTCGTGAAAAGGAAACCGACAAGTTGCCGGAGGATTATGAAAAAGTAGAAGAGGACCGTAGTTTGCTACGCGAGTTGCACGAGCGGATAGCTTTGCTGGATGAACCGGACCGCACTATTGTCAGACTACAGCTGGAGGGTTACAATTACGAAGAAATAGGCGAGCAGGTGGGGATTACGGTGAAGAATGTAAGCGTCAGGTTGGTGAGAATAAAAGAAAAATTAAGAAAATCAATGGAACTATGACAGAAAACGAATTCAACGAACTTTGGTTACAGGCCGAAGCGGAACGCTATGGCAAGCGGCTGGCGGAAGATTACCCGGGCTGGCGACAAAGCAGAAGTCGAGCCATTCGTACGACCACGATGATTTTTGCCGTTGCGATAGTGACGGTGGCCATACTCACCGCATGGCTGCGTCAGCCTCAAGGATATGATAAAGTGTATTGCAACCGAGCGGGCACTGCCGATGCGCAATGGGTCTCCTTGGCCGCTGAAATGCTGATGGAATAATGAAAAGACTTTTGATCATACTTATCTTTATGCTGCCTGTGGCGATGATGGCGCAGAGCGAACTCTACAAGCGCTACGCCTCACGGCAGGAACTGACCGTGGCGCAAGTGAGTGGCTTCAAACTTAACGACTCGGTGCGTGTGGATGTGGTGCTTGTGGTGGCAGATAATGAAGCGGCGTGGCAACGGCTCAAGCAAGAACTCGACATCCGTGGTGACGAGGGCGTCACCAGTTGGCTGGGAGAACTGAAACAGCCCTCCCGACGCGCACGATGGAACGGCAGGCCCCTGCTGCGCGTGGTTGCTTCGCATGCACGACATACGGTCGGCTTCTATCGTTTGGACACAGAAAAACAATACGATGCCCTCATAGAGTACCAGATGAACAAAATGAAAAAACAATAATCTTACATAATATGAAAACAACATTTAGATTTGCGATGCTGACCTTTGTGTTAGCATTGTCGTTTGCATCCTGTGGACCCGAACCGGTCACACCCGACAACGGGAACTCCACCTTGCGAGAGCGTGTCATCCTCTATTCCGTAGATGGTGTTGAAATGTGGCTTACGTTGGAAAACGACAAGCAATGGGACACGCTGCTGGATCTTTTCTGTAACTACGCCAGAGAGGGAAAGGTGGTGACTTTCTACAACATAAGTCATAATCGAACTTTCTCCGACAAGCGTGGCGATGCCACCAAGCGTGCAATCAGCTTTAGCACTACCAACCGCGACGAGATGATGGCTTGGATGAAGGAAATGGAAAAACAAGGACGTACTGTGAGCGTCTCTTACGATTCCGGTACCGGAAGATGGAACGGTGTGGCATACACCTCTAATCCCGCCAATCAAACTTCCAACCTCATTTTGGGCACTTGGAAGTTGGAGGAAATGGTCGTGGTTCCCTTGGATTCCGACGGGAATTTCCAAGATACCAGCCACTTCGTGTCTGGAGGGGACGGGGGAACCATGATCTACACGTTCTTTCCCAACGACACACTGGAACTGACCTTCACCAGCGCTGGTGGCGGTACATCCGTCACAGAATCTGCCCTCTGGAATCTGACATCAGAAGGCGAACTTTCCAGTGAACTTCTGCCAAACAATGGTTTATGGAACGTCAACTGGATCACCTCAGGCACAATGGTCATCTCCCAAACCGCCCTCAGTCCCGAGGCCGGTAATCTCTACTACCAGCTGCAATTTGGAAAACAATAGTTTTTTTTTCGTGGCTGTAGTTTTTATCCTTTTTGTTCCGTTCTTATGACAGAAACAATTTTTCAATTCAAATAATTTTTATTACACAAAAAACCAAAAACAATGAAGAAAAACATTTTTATTATGGCATTATTCGCCATCGCACTTTGCCTGAACTCCTGTCAAAGAGAAGAGGTTACCCCGGGAAACAACGGTTCATCCCAAAATACTCCAAGAGTGACTACAACCTCAGACCTCTCCGGCACCAACTGGACCGCCACCATCTCGCTTGACGATCTGGTCTATGCCATGACGGGCACCCATATCGGCGACTATGGATGTGAACTCGGAGCTGATTCTGCAATGGTGTATCATCTCAACTTCGGCACCGATTTTGCGCACATTACTTTTTCCGACAATATCAGTGTGTACCACATGGCTGATGTGGCTGGGGAATACACGCTGGAGGAAATTCAGCAGATGAATTTTGCCTATTACTATGACGGTTCCACACACACTGGCACCCTGACGGCTGTGGGCATTGATGAAAATGGCGACCCCATCAATTATCAAATTTCTTTCACCTATAACGACACAACCGACGAAATCACCATCATACTCCCTATTGCCGATGAAAATGATAACGCTGTCAATTTCCCGGCAGTATTCCACCGTGATGCAGTGATATAATTTGCAACAGGTAAAATCTTTCTGAAAAAGCCCGCAAGACAGCGGGCTTTTTTTTTGTGATGAAATAGAATTAATCTATAGGAATGATGGCTGTTGAAAGTTAACAACATTAAAGGCGAGAAAAAAAATGTTTGTTTTCAAAAAAATTCATACTTTTGTGGGCTTTTTTAAAGAAGAAAAAATAATCTAAAAAACCATAATTATGAAAAAACACTTACTTCTTTTCTTGGCCTTGTTTTTTGGCCTGTTGTCTTTGCAAGGGCAGACCAATTGTCCATCACCAACCAACATGCACGCCGTGATGCACTATCCGGCTTGGAGCAATGTAAACCTGCAATGGGAGGCGGCTCCGGATCCCACCCAACAAGATTTAAAATGGTCGACCACCACGATGGGCACCCGTATTGGACTCTCTTCGGGTCCTGTGAACCTGACGGGTGCGGTGCGGTTTGAGGTTAGCGACATTGCCGCTCTCACGCACCACTCCATCACAGCCGTGAGATTCGTGCCCGGCGAGGATATGGACAAATGCCAGTACACCGTCAAGATATGGCGAGGTGGTGTCCACAACTCTTCCTATAATGCCGGTACCCTTGTCTATAGCAAGCCTGTCACAGAAGAGTTGGTCATCAACAGCCTTAACACCATCATGCTCGACAGCGCGGTGTCCATCAACCCCAACCAGGAGCTGTGGATAGGTGTCCAGTGTGTGAGCAACAGCACGGAGGAGTGCTATCCGCTCGGTGCCAGCGCCAACACCGCCGTTGCCGGCAAGGGCGAACTTATCAACCTCGGCGGCAGCTGGTCAACCTTGACCCAGGGGTCTTTGACCGACTACAACTGGATGATTATCGGCATCGTGACCGATAACGACCACATCGTCGATGGATACAAGGTCTATCGAGACAATAACTTGCTGACTGCTTCGCCTTTGACCATGTTTAGCTATGTCGACAACGTGACCAATGGCACGTATCAGTATGGTGTCACAGCCCAATACCGCAATGGCTGCGAGTCTGACCCCGCCGTGGCTACCGTCACGATGGGCGACAACCCCTGCTTCGGCTGCATGGACAGCGTCTTTGTCAGCAACGGCAACACGGAGAATTACCGTCTGCCGACCACTACCTATTACCCCTACTCCTATAGCCAGCAAATCTATACGGCCAATGAAATCAGCCATATTAACGGCCTGATCAACTGCGTTTCGTTTCAATATTTCCAGCCCAGTGCCCAATATCGTCACTTGAAAATATATCTCGGCCATACTACCAAAAACAATTTTGCCAGCACCACCGACTGGCTGCCCGTCAACGATATGACCCTCGTTTTTGATGGAGATATATTCCTTCACAACGAAGGTCCCAACTATTGGCTGAACATTCCGCTGAATCAGCCTTTTGAATGGAACGGCACCGACAATCTGGCTGTTGCAGTGCTCGACAACACGGGTGTTGCCAGTGGATCTTTCAACACTTTCTATGCCCATGCCGCCACCAACCAATCCCTCTATTACCAAAACTCTTCTACGCCTATCACGCCGGAAAGCGGGTCCTACAGTGGCACAAGAGGCACTATCCGCAGCAATATCCGCTTCATGATCGGCGAACCCATTGTCTGTCCGACCCCTTCACAGGTCCAAATCACGGGAATAACCGACAACAGTGCCTCGGCCAGTTGGGTTCCGCGTGGCAGCGCCTCTGTTTTCGATGTGGTGATTGTGCCTGAGGGCAGCACCTTGGCGGATGAACCCATGCAAACAGTCACCGATACATTCTTTGACATGCAGGGTTTGACAAACAACACGAACTACACCTTCTACCTGCGCGCCAATTGTGGCAGTGACCAAAGTTCCTGGGTGACCCGCACATTTAAAACCAACTGCTTGCCTTTCAGTCAGATGCCCTATACGGTTGATTTTGAGAACATCACAGCCGGCACTAACGCCATCCCTGATTGCTGGATCAAGGAGACCACACTGAACAGCTCTGTCTATGTAAGTCAGTCGACAACTCCAAGCAACAACTACCTCTACATGTACTCTTACGCCAACGCGCCTGCTTTGGCGGTGTTGCCTGCAGTGGATGATGCTATCGACCTTAACACGCTGCAACTGCGTTTTAAACTCCTCAAAACATCCAATTCTTATGGAAACATTGAAATAGGTGTGATGAGCGACCCCCGTGATGCTTCCACTTTCACTTTAGTGAAGAGCATTGACGGCTCCATGTTGGATGCGACCAACACCTGGTATGATTTCATCACCTATTTCACCAACTACACGGGCACAGGACGCTATATAGCCTTGCGCTCACCGGATTATTTCACCAATTATGTCCAAGTGGACAATGTGGAGGTCAACTATATCTTGGGTTGCGGTCTTCCGACGCATTTTCGCGTGACCTCGACCACTGGGTCTGTGGCGCATCTAACCTGGCAGACCAGTGAACTGCCCGATGCCAGTGATGTCTATACCATCGAATATTCTGAACAAGGTTTGGACAACTGGCAATCCATCACCACGACAAACACCCAGATTTTCCTCACGGGACTTAATCCGCTGACCGCATACGAAGTGCGTCTTTACGTTCTTTGTGACAACGGGAACAGCGATACCCTGTTCACAACGTTCAACACCCATTGCATTTCCGGTGGCGACATCAGCATCGGCACAGGTACCTCCACCACGTCATACTTTCCTTCCTATTGTTTCTATAATTATAGTTATACACAACAAGTCTTTTTGGCCAGCGAATTGGGTGGAGAAAACACGTTCCACACCATTGCCTTCGATTGTAGCGCATTGGCTTCCAACCCGACCCGCAGCTATCAGTTCTACCTGATGCACACTACAGAAACCGGTGCCAGCACAGGTTGGCTGCCTGCCGACTCCGCCAAGTTGGTCTATACAGGCAATATTACCTGGCAAGTAGGCTGGAACACGATTTCACTTGACACCATGTTCCATTACGATGGTGTGCGCAACTTGGCGTTGCTTGTGCTCGACAACACGGGAAGCTATGTCAGCGGCACCACATTCCGCGCCCATGCCTCCACTACCACTTCCCGTTATGTCTATCAAGACGCTGCTGCATACAATCCCATGAACATGACTTCGACGGGCAGTACCACCAGCAATCGCGACAACATCATCTTCGGTGGAACCTGCGACAGCTTGGTCGAGTGTGTGCCCCCGATGGTCGTTGTGGGCGATGTCACTCCCCACACCGCAAGGATTAACTGGGCCCCAGGCTATCAGGAGACCAATTGGGATTTGGAATATCGTTTGGAAAGCGACAGCGTGTGGACTTCTGTGGTTCTTCAGGCGAACAATACATACGAGTTTACCAATCTGTTGGCTTCCAACGACTATAGAGTCCGCATGCGCAGCATCTGCTCTGATTCCACCAGCAACTACACACAAGTCAGCTTCCATACGGGTTGCGACTATTTGGACACCCTGCCGTTTGCGGAGAATTTTGACGCTTACACCTCTACAGGAACCTCCGTGTTCCCTGACTGTTGGACAAGGTTGCACACATCCACTACGGCTTATCCTTACATAAGCTCCTCCTATTCCGTGTCTGGATCCAAATCCCTTTATCTATATAATGGGGGAACCAGTTATTACGCCATTGGTCTCTTGCCGCGTTTCAGCGACAATGTTGCAATGGATAGCTTGGTTGTTTCGTTTAATTCCTATACAACCTCCCTCAATGGCATCATGGAGGTGGGTGTGATGGAGGATCCAACGGATGCCTCCACGTTCACCTCTTTGGCTACCATCCGTCCCGTCGTTGCCTCGCAATGGGAGAATCAGGAGGTCGTCACCCGCTCCTATCATGGCAACGGCCATTATGTTGCTTTCCGTCTTCCGATGGGCACGTCCGTCAGTTTCTACTTAGACGACATCAATGTTGAATATCTGCCTGAATGCATGCATGTCACGCAGTTGTCTGCTACGGAAGTGGACTCCGCCAGCGCCCGAATAGTATGGACACCGGGTCGTGACGAGGTTGATTGGGAACTCATTGTCATTCCTACTCCGACCGACAGTGTGGACTTCGACACCTGTGTTGTCTTTTATTCGACAGAGAACTCCTATTTTGTGGATATGTTGACACCAATGACCGACTACACGGCATACGTGCGTGCCAACTGCGGTAGCAGTTACAGCGAATGGCAGAGCGTACACTTCCAGACCACCCAAACCCCGCTGATTGCGCCCTTCGTTTGCACATTCGAGGATCCAGCCGAACATTGGCTCTTCGCCAACGGCACCAGCACCAACAAATGGTATATTGACACGGCGGCGAGCAACGGCGGCAGCCGCGGGTTGTACATCTCCGACGACAACGGCGTGAGCAACCACTACACTTCCACCAGCTGCTATGTTTGGGCTTATCGCGACATTTATCTCCCCGCCAACCCGTCCGGCTATGACCTTAGTTTCGACTGGAGATGCGCGGGAGAAGGCAGTTACGACTATTTGGTTGCCTATATAGGCAATCCTTCAACACCAACTGCCGGCACCTCGTTGGTTACGCCTCCCGGTGTGGAAGAGGTGGCTTCGAGACTGAATCTGAGCACTACGTTCCAGACTTATACGTATTCCTTGCCCGGCAGAACCACGAGCGGCATACAACGTCTCTATTTCCTCTGGCACAATGACGGCACTGTCGATAACCAACCGCCCATCGCCATCGACAATGTCGCTGTTTCGTTGCATGCACAGCAACAAAACACATGCTCCCAACCTGTGAACATTTATGCCTACAACATCACGCCCAATTCAGCCACAGTTATCTGGCACGAGACGGGCGAGGCCACCAGTTGGAACCTCTACTATAAGGAGACCAGCGCCTCTTCGTGGACGACCATTACCGACGCTCCCAAGCCCTGTACGCTCACTAATCTCGCCGAGGGTACCACTTATGACATTTATGTTGAATCCGTGTGCAGCCCCGACAACAACACAACCAGTCAGCCTTCCTTCCCCAACACCTTCACAACACCTGTGACGTGTGCGCAACCTGTCGGAATTGTTGTGTCCAACATCACTTACAACAGTTTCACTGTGAATTGGACCCCCGTTGGCGATGAGACGAACTGGACAGTGAGTTATCGTGTCAACACTGCGTCTACCTGGACGGACATTCCCGTCACCACCCATCCCTACACGGTGACCGGACTTTCTGGCTCCACCACGTACAACTTGCGTGTCAAGGCCAACTGCAACGCCGTGGACGAAAGTGCTTGGACGGAATACAACAACACCATCGCAACCTTGGTAACCCCGTGTCCCAGACCTACCGGCCTCACTATTTCCAACATAACGCCCTATACGGCAACGTTTTCTTGGACCCAACCCGATGATGCCGCCAACCAATGGCTCATCATCTATCGCAAATATGGCAGTACATGGGACACCGTGATGGTGAACACGAACCCTTATGTCATCACAGGCTTGGAGCCTCTCGCTCACTATATGGTCAGAATCATGGCTCGCTGCAGTGATGACAATTACAGTTCTTTCAACGTGATTTCATTCTACACCTTGGAAGACACGACGGGAATTGATGACTTCATTAGTCAAACGGTATTGGTATATCCCAACCCGACAGAAGGAAATGTTAGAATCCAGAGTACAAAGTATGAAATACAAAGTATGGATGTGTTCGATGCATACGGTAAAATGGTGAAAAACATCGTTGTGAAAGACAATGTTGCCATGATTGACATGTCGAATTGTGCATCGGGCTTGTATTTTGCACGGATCACGACGAGTGAGGGCATAGTGACCAAGCGTTTTGTGAAGAAGTAAAAACCATAGAACCTTTTACATGAAATATGTAATCATCGGCGGTGTGGCCGGAGGTGCGTCTGCGGCCGCCCGCCTTAAGAGAGTCAACGAAGACGCCGAAATCGTCCTGCTTGAAAAGGGCGAATATATCTCATACGCCAACTGTGGTTTGCCATATTACATAGGCGACACCATCGAAGAGAGAAAACGTCTCTTTGTGCAGACGCCCGTCTCCTTTGGCAACCGTTACGATGTGGACGTGCGTACCCTTAGCGAAGTCACGGCCATTTATCGTGACCGCAAATGTGTCACAGTTAAGAATTTGCACAGTGGCAAGGAATATGAGGAGAAGTATGATATCCTCCTGCTCTCACCTGGTGCCGAACCTATCGTGCCGCCTGTGCCTGGCCATGACCTTCCCCGCATCTTCACGCTGCGCAATGTGGCCGACTGCGATCGTATCAAGGCGAATGCCGTTGAAAACCTTAAGCCCGATGCCACGGCGGTCGTCATTGGCGGTGGCTTCATAGGATTGGAGATGGCCGAAAATCTACAGAAGATCGGCTACAAAGTGACAATAGTGGAGAAGGCGCCCCATGTGCTCATGCCGTTGGATACACCGATGGCTGCCATTGTACAGCAGCACTTGAAAGACAAGGGAGTGCAGGTCGTAACAGGTAACGGGTTAGTCGCTTTTGAGGAAAAAGAGGGGCAGATGTTTGTACATTTGGAGGATGGCACGCAGTTGCCCGCAGCTATAGTCATCCTTAGCATCGGGGTGCGCCCCAACAGCAAGTTGGCGCGCGAAGCCGGCTTAGCCATCGGCGAAAGTGGCGGCATCACTGTAAACGAGTATTTGCAGACCTCCGATGAGAGCATCTACGCAGTCGGCGACGCCATTGAGTTCCCGCACCCTGTCACAGGCAAGCCCTATTGCAATTTCTTGGCTGGTCCCGCCAACCTGCAGGCACGCATTGTGGCCATGAACATGGTCTATCCGGAAAGCACGCCCTATAGAGGTTCCGTCACCACCGCCATCGCGAAGGTTTTCGACCTCGCGGCGGCCAGCACGGGCCTTTCAGAAATAGCCTTGCAAAAGGCGGGCATCCCGTTCCAGACCGTCATTGTGCACCCTGCGGCACATGCTACCTACTATCCAGGAGGCACGCCCCTGTCCTTGAAACTCAATTTCTCGCCGGAGGACGGCAAGATGCTCGGTGCGCAAGCCGTGGGCAAGATGAACGTGGACAAACAAATCGATGCTGTCTCCCTGTTGATCAAGCATGGGGGCACCATTTACGACCTCGTCTACAGCGAACATGCCTACGCACCGCCATACGCCTCAGCCAAAAGCCCCGTGATGTTTGCCGGCATGGTGGCCGAGAATATCATGACACACCTAATGAATCCCATCCAGGCCGCAGAGTTGGATCAACTCATCAAGAGCGGCGAAGAGATCCAGCTGCTTGACGTGCGCGAGATTAAGGAGTTCAAGAGCGGTACTATTCAAGGTGCGGAGAATTATCCCGTGGATGAGTTGCGGGAGTTTCTCGAAGACATCCCCTGCGACAAGAAGACCGTCGTTTTTTGCGAGGTCGGACTCCGGGGCTACGTGGCTTCGCGCATCTTGATGCAGTCGGGCTTCGACCAAGTCTACAACCTGATCGGCGGCATGCGCACGTACCGTTTGATAGGTGAATATAACGTTAAACCTCAATAATCGTCACCATGATCCTGCTTACAAAACATTTTGATTTTGAGATGGCGCACGCGCTGATGGACTATCCCGGCAAGTGCCGCAACATTCACGGACACTCCTATAAGATGGAGGTCACGGTGGTCGGCGAGACGCAGCCCGACACGGGCATGGTGATGGATTTCAAGGCACTCAAGGATCTGGTGAACGAGGTTGTTGTCAACAAACTGGACCATGCCCTCGTGCTTTCCGACGCCACCGACACCGCGCTGATTGCCACCCTGCGTGCCCATTATGAGAAAGTCATCCTCTTTCCTTTTCAACCCTCTGCCGAGAATATGTTAGAGCATTTTGCCGCGCAGCTGAAACCACATCTTCCAGCCCACGTGCGCCTTTATTCAATACGGTTGCACGAGACGGAGACGTCATACGCGGAGTGGCGGGAAGACCAACAATAGAAAAGGAAAGAGTCCGTTTCATTATTTTGCAAAAATTAATCATAAACATACAAACATGAATCCCTTATTTGAAAAAAGCGTTTACCAAAACCGCCGCGAGCGCCTCACCCAACTGGTAGGCCACGGAATTGCCGTCTTCTTGGGCAACCACGAAGCCCCGATGAATTATCCTGACAACACCTATAATTTCCGTCAGGACAGTGATTTCCTATATTTCTTCGGCCTTTCCGCCGCAGACTTGGCTGCGGTCATCGACTTTGACGCGCACCAGTCTATCATCTTCGGCAACGATTTCACCATTGACGATATCATCTGGATGGGCGACCAGCCCACCATCGCTTCCTTGGCCGAGAAGGTTGGCGTGACCGAGACGCGTCCGCTTGCCGCATTGGAAACGATGATCCACGACGCCCAACAAAAGGGCCGCACTGTCCATTTCACCCCGCAATACCGTGGCGACAACCAAATATGGCTCTCCAACATGACGGGCATCAATGTCAACCAGATTCGCGAAGCCGCTTCCATAGAGCTGATCAAGGGCATTGTGGAGTTGCGCTCCGCCAAAGAGGCGTGTGAGATTGAGGAGATGGAGAAGGCGTGTGAGATCGGCGTCAAGATGCACACCGCCGTCATGCGCCGTTGTGTGGAAGGCGCCTCCGAGCGTGAATTGGCCGGCCTTGCCGAAGGCATTGCGCTCTCCTACGGCAATGGCATCTCCTTCCCCGTCATCCTGTCACAACACGGCGAAACGCTGCACAACCACTTGCACAACGGTATCCTCCAAAAGGGCAACATGCTACTTATGGACGCTGGTGCAGAGGGGCTCATGAACTACTGTTCCGACTACACCCGCACGCTGCCCGTGGGCGGTCGTTTCACCACCAAGCAGCAGGAAATTTACGAGATTGTGCTCAAAGCCAACCTCGATGCCATCGACGCTGCCCACCCCGGCATGTACAACAAGGAGCTGCACCGTCTCTCCTGCGAGGTCATCGCACAGGGCCTCAAGGACCTCGGCCTCATGAAGGGCGATGTCAAGGAGGCAGTTGAACTCGGCGCACACGCCCTCTTCATGGTCCATGGCCTCGGCCACCAGATCGGCCTCGATGTGCATGACATGGAGGGTCTCGGCCAAATCTATGTGGGCTACGATGACACGGTGCGTCCCAGCAATATCTTCGGTTGGGCTTCCCTGCGTATGGCCCGCGAACTGCGTCCCGGCTTCGTCGTCTCCATCGAACCCGGCATCTATTTCATCCCACATCTCATCGACATCTGGAAGAAGGAGAACAAGTTCGCCGATTTCATCAACTACGATGTGGTGGAGAAGTACCGCGATTTCGGCGGCATCCGCATTGAGGACGACCTTCTCATCACCGAAACCGGACACCACGTGCTTGGACCGCACCTGCCCAAGGGCGTGGAAGAATTGGCCGAAATCATCGGCAAGTAGAGACGTGCCCTGGCGCGTCTCTACAACGCACAACCCAATATGAAAACCGCCATTGTCTCGGTAATCAACGACCTGGTCACCGACCAGCGTGTCAACAAAAACTGCATGGCCCTGCAAAAGGCGGGCTATGCAGTTCTTTTGGTGGGCCGCCAGCAACGCAAAAGCCCGCCCATGGACGCGCGTCCTTACAAGACGCACCGTATGCGGCTATTCTTCGAGAAGGGGCCGTTATTCTATGCCGAGTACAATATCCGTCTTTTCCTTTTTTTGTTGTTTCACAGTGCCGACATGCTCTTTTCCAACGACTTGGATACGGTGTTGCCCAACTGGTTTGTTTCTCGCCTGAAAAGATGCAAGATGATTTTGGACAGTCACGAGTATTTTACGGAGACGCCCGAGCTGGTGAACCGCCCCCGCGTGCAGCGTGTGTGGAAGCGCATTGAGAGCTTTGCTGTGCCGCGCCTTGGGCGGCTCATCACGGTAAATGAGTCCATTGCGGAGTTGTTCCGCGACAAGTACGGCGTTGAGGTTGCCGTGGTGCGCAACATCCCCATGCGTCGCGCGTTGCCCCCCGCCGGCGACCGTGCCCACTTGGGATTGCCCGCTGACAAGCACTTGCTCGTGCTTCAAGGTTCCGGTATTAACATCCAGCGCGGTGCCGAGGAATTGGTGCAGGCCATGGCCTTGCTTGACGACTGCCACCTCATGATCATCGGGGGTGGCGATGTGCTCCCTCTCCTCAAAGAGATGACACGGGAGTTGCACATCGAGGAGCGCATCAGTTTCCTGCCCCGCATGCCCTACGCTGGCATGATGGCGCACACCCGGCTCGCAGAGGTGGGTTTCACTCTTGACAAAGACACGAACCTCAACTATCGTTTCAGCCTCCCCAACAAGCTTTTCGACTACATTCAGGCGGGCGTGCCCATCGTGGCCTCACACTTGGTGGAAATCGAGAAAATCATCCGGCAATATGACCTTGGTATCTTCATTGACGAGCACACCCCCGAATGCATAGCACGCGCAGTGCGTAAGGCTTTGGCCGACGAAGACCGTCGCCGGCAGTGGAAGGAAAACCTCGCCAAGGCCGCCGAAGAACTCTGCTGGGAAAACGAAGAGAAAAACCTGCTCACCTTTATCCAAGCGACATGAACGATCCGCACCTGCACATAGTATCCTTTGACGTGCCTTGGCCTGCCAACTATGGAGGCGTCATCGACGTCTATTATCGTGCTCGCGCCTTGGCAGAGTTAGGCGTGAAGGTGCATCTGCACTGCTTCGAATATGGAAGAGGAGAACAGGAGGCATTGAATTTCTGCCATGAAGTTCTTTATTACAAGCGCGACACTTCGCCGTTGCAACAGCTCGGACGCCGTCCCTACATTGTAGCGTCGAGACGTTCCAAAAAACTTGTGGACAGGCTTTTGCAGGATGATTACCCCATTCTTTGCGAAGGCATCCACACCGCGGCTTTGTTGGAGGAGGAGTCCTTGAAAGGGCGCAAGATCTTTGTGCGTATGCACAATATCGAGCAGGACTATTACCGCCAGTTGGGACGGGCGGAGAAAAAGTGGTGGAAACGTTGTTATTATCTCACAGAAGCCTGCAAGTTGGAGCGTTACGAGCCGGTTTTGGAACGAACTTCGGGAATCTTGGCCATTACGGGGAAGGATGCCGCCGCCCTTTCGGCACGCTATGCCAACGTGACGCTGCTGCCACCCTCCTGCGCCACCGACAAGGTTACGGCGCAAGCGGGTAGGGGAGAGTATGTGCTCTATCACGGCAACCTCTCGGTGCGCGAAAACGAGGAGGCCGCCAACTGGTTGTTGGACAATGTTTTTTCAAAGTTGTCAAAGCCGTGTGTCATTGCGGGGCTCAATCCCTCGCAGCAACTTCGCGATCGTTTTGGCAAGATGCCCTTCGTGACACTCCGCGCCAACCTGACGGAGGAGGAGATGAGGGAATTGATACAGAACGCCCACATCAATGTGTTGGTCACACACCAGCCTACAGGGTTGAAACTCAAGCTGTTGAATGCTCTTTACCAAGGGCGGCACTGTATAGTAAATGCTGACATGGTGAGTGGCACCGATTTGGGCGTGCTTTGCACAATGGCCGACAATGGCCCCGAGATGGTGACTGCCATCGAAAAACTATGGGACAAGCCTTTCATGGAAAAAGACGTCCGCCTTCGCCAAGAAGCGATGGCAAGCCTCTACGATAACCACGCCAACGCGATGAAGGTGCTGGAATTGTTGTAAAGGTTCAGCAGGAAAATACCGCAGCTCATATTTTGGCAATGATATAGATGTTGACCTAAAGAGACAAATACAACGGGCGCGGTATCCCCATAAACACCTGTGGCACGTTCGTGCCACAAGGCACCAACTCCCCTTCTATAGAAGGGGAGTTGTAGGATGTCCACACGGGTGTGCGGACCAGGAAAATAATGTGTATCTGATCATAACAAAGCATGTGATCTGCTATGACAAGTGTTAATCCATAATAACCAATAAAACTGCGGGTCAACAGCTATATCATTGCCTATTTTTTGGTAGTTAAATACATGAGGTCACAAGGCCGGCATTCAGAGACGCTTTTTTCCAACTCAACTCCTTCCTTTCGCGGCGAGCAAGTTTCATGCATTTTGGATGTTGACTCCCACATCGCGCGAGCACCTGTCCCCGAAGCACAGCGCTATCTCGGTGCGAAAGAGAAAAACTCAATAATTGAAAAAATTCACTATTTTAGTGAATATATGGAAATATTTAGTATTTTTGCCGCGTTATCGAAATGACGATATGACAATACAGTTTGACAAGAAATATTTATCTGAGCTATACTACACAGGAAAATGTTCTGATAAGAAGCATCGATTTCAGCCTAAAGTGATCCGCAATTATGTGAAGCGAATTATCACTTTGGCAGATGCTCCTAATGTTGAAGCCCTGTACGTGTTAAACTCACTAAACTATGAAGTTCTTTCAGGAGACAAGGCAGGCATATCGTCAATAAGAATTGACTTGAAATACAGATTGGAATTCAAGGTGGAGAAAGAAGAGGAACCTGTCATAACAGTATGTAACATTCTTGACATCACGAATCATTATAAATAAGAAAAGTAATTATGAGCAGCATCGGATTTTCATACACAGCCATCCATCCTGGCGAAATATTAAAAGAGGAGTTGGAATCAAGAGGTATATCCCAAAAGGATTTTGCCAGTGCCATTTCTGTCTCATACACTATGTTGAACGAGATCTTGAATGGGAAGAGATCCATAACCACAGATTTTGCCATCCTTGTTGAGGCGGCATTAGGAACGCCTGCGGAACATTGGCTCAATATGCAGGCAAGATATAATCTTCAAACAGCGAAATCCAAAGAATCCGTTATGTCAAGGTTCAAAACCATACGTACCCACACACCGTGGTTTGACCCGAAGCAGACAGCGAATGCCTTAACTGTATAAAAGGTTGCCGCTCAGCGGTTCTTTTTTTCTGTCTCAACGCTATCCATACGTACATTCTTTCTTTGTGCAATATTCAATGATAAGGAGAAGCCTCGTCGCAGACCGTAGGTGTGCGGACAACGGAATTTTTTGTACTTTTGCCACCCTTGTAATAAAGTGGCAATAAACATTAATAAACCTGTATTATACTATGGCAGAATGCAATCACGATTGCGCACATTGCAGTCAACAGAATTGTGAGAAGAAAGACTTGCACGAAAAGCCGAATACTCACAGCAATATCAAAAAAGTCATCGGCATTGTCAGCGGCAAGGGCGGTGTGGGCAAAAGCTCCGTCACCTCCCTGTTGGCCGTGCAGCTGCGTCGCAAGGGCTACCGCGTGGGCATCCTTGACGCCGACATCACTGGCCCCTCCATCCCCAAGATGTTCAACCTCCACGAGATTGTGAAGGGTAACGAGGACGGCATCTTCCCTTGTGAAACCGAAAAGGGCATTATGGTGATGTCAGCCAACTTGCTCACCCACGACGAGAAGACGCCCGTCATCTGGCGCGGTCCCCTCGTGGCCGGTATGGTCAAGCAGTTCTGGACCGAGGTGATCTGGGAAAACATTGACTTCCTCCTGGTGGATATGCCCCCGGGCACGGGCGACGTTCCCCTCACGGTATTCCAGACGATGGCCGTGGATGGCATCATTATGGTGACCTCCCCGCAAGATCTTGTCTCCCTCATCGTCAGCAAGGCCGTCAATATGGCCGGGATGATGAACATCCCCATCTTGGGTCTGGTGGAGAACTACAGCTACGCGCTCTGCCCGCATTGCGGCGAGAAGATTGCCGTGTTCGGCGAGAGCCACGCCGCTGAGGTGGCCCAGGAGTTCAGCTTGCCGCTGCTGGCCCAGATGCCCATCGACACCCGCATCGCCCAACTGGCCGACAAGGGCGAGATGGAGAAGGCCGAAGTGGATTACCTCGACCCCGTCATCGACGTTTTGGAGAGTCTTGAAGTGACCCCCCGCTAACCTTTCAAAGTCTTTACGATGAAACAATACCAAGACCTGCTCCGCAAAATATTGGAGACCGGCTCGTACAAGTCGGACCGCACGGGCACAGGCACATACAGCATATTCGGGTATCAGATGCGCTTCGATCTGTCGGAGGGTTTTCCCCTGCTGACCACCAAGAAGCTACACCTGCGCTCCATCATCTACGAACTGCTCTGGTTCCTGCAGGGCGACACCAACATCCGCTATCTCAAGGAGCACGGCGTCTCCATTTGGGACGAGTGGGCGGACCCCGACGGCGACCTCGGTCCCATCTATGGACACCAGTGGCGCTCGTGGGGCACCCCCGACGGCGGCAAGGTGGACCAGATCAGCCAACTTATCCGGCAGATTCAGGAGACCCCCGACTCGCGCCGGCTGATGGTGTGTGCCTGGAACGTGGGCGAAATCGACAAGATGGCCCTGCCCCCCTGTCACGTGCTGTTCCAATTCTATGTTAATAATGGTGAAATCTCCCTGCAGCTGTATCAGCGCAGCGCGGACGTGTTCTTGGGCGTGCCCTTCAACATCGCTTCTTATGCTTTGCTATTGATGATGGTGGCCCAGGTGTGCAATCTCAAGCCCAAGGAGTTCATCCACACGCTCGGCGATGCGCACATCTATTCCAATCACGTGGAGCAGGCCAAGCTGCAGCTCACCCGCGAGCCACGGCCCCTGCCCACAATGCGCATCAATCCCGAGGTCAAGGATATATTCTCCTTCCAATACGAAGACTTCACGCTGGAGAATTACGACCCGCACCCCCACATCAAAGC
>DBYW01000002.1 GCA_002311645.1 Bacteroidales bacterium UBA1176 | reverse complement strand
GTCCAACTTTTGGGGTGCAGTTCACGCTTGTATGGGGTTAATAAGATTTTGTCTCTCCGAGACTGCTCAAGGAAAGCCGTTGGCCCTTGGAATCAATTTCTTAATTTCTTAATTATCAACAACCAAAGACCTTATAGCCAAAGTTCAAGGTTTCAAGTTTCAAGTTTCAGGTTTCAAGTGCCAAGTGCCAACATCCAACGACCAACATCCAACAGCTATTATTCCTCCGACATTACCCACTTTTTTTGTATCTTTGCCGATTAATTCTTTTCAAGGTATGAAAAACATCAAATTCTTTATTATCCTATTGAGTATCATTACATTATATTCCTGCTCCTCCCAAAAGAAAATCGAGTCGGAACAGAAGGAAACCGCCAAATCCGCGACAACAGAAACCAAAAAAGATAAGATGACACAAATACTGATCAAGACCTCCATGGGCGATATCACCATTGCCCTCTACAACGAGACCCCGTTGCACCGCGACAACTTCATCAAGTTAGTCAAGGAGAGCTACTACGACGGCGTGCTCTTCCACCGCATCATCAAGGGCTTCATGATCCAGACGGGCGATCCCGACTCCAAGACCGCGAAGCCTGGCCAGCGCCTCGGCATGGGCGGTCCCGCCGAGCGCATCCCCGCCGAGTTCGTGCCCACGCTCTACCACAAGCGCGGTGCCGTGGCCGCTGCCCGCGACAACAACCCCGCGAAGGCCTCCTCCGGCTCCCAGTTCTACATCGTGGACGGCGATGTCTTCCCGCAAGACAAGCTCAACATGATTGCCGCCCGCACCGGCAAGACCTTCTCCCCCGAACAAGTCCAGGCCTACACCACCATCGGCGGCGCGCCCTTCCTTGACGGCGACTACACCGTCTTCGGCGAGGTCGTCTCCGGCATGGAGGTAGTCGATAAAATCGCCGCCCAGGAGAAGGACGGCAACGACAGACCCCTGCAGGACATCAAGATCATCAGCGCAAAAATCATTGAATAACCAGTAGCGCCGTCACATCGTGGCGGCGGATAAACCCCGCCACACCATGGCGGCAGATCCAAAAACACAATATGAAAACCATAGAAGAAATACGCAAGGAAATCGAAGCCTTCCAGATTGAGAACGCGGAGACCCTGGAACAGTTCCGCCTTCAGTTCTTGACCAAGAAGAGCGAAATACAAGCGCTGTTCGCGGAGTTGAAGAACATGCAACCGGAAGAGCGCAAGGCCTTCGGACAAATCATCAACGAGTTGAAGAATGCCGCGACAGAACGGTTTAACTCCTTCAAAGAAATCAGCGAGATGCAAACGAGCACCCGGCAGCAGATTGCCGACGTGACACGCCCCGCGCAGAATGTCGAAGTCGGCTCCATGCATCCCATCTCCATCATGATGAACCAGGTGCGTCGCATCTTCGAGGACATCGGCTTCACCGCCGTCACGGGTCCCGATGTGGAGGACGACTGGCACGTGTTCACCGCCCTGAACTTCCCCGAGGAGCATCCCGCGCGCGACATGCAAGACACCTTCTTCATCGACCTGCATCCGGACGTGTTGCTGCGCACACACACCTCATCCCTTCAGGTGCGCACAATGGAGAACCAAAAGCCCCCTATCCGCGTCATCTGCCCAGGCCGCGTGTTCCGCAACGAGGCCATCACCTCCCGCGCGCACTGCATCTTCCACCAGGTGGAGGGCCTCTACGTGGCCGAGTCCGTCTCCTTCGCCGACATGAAGCAGACCCTGCTCTATTTCGCCCAACGCATGTTCGGTCCCGAGGTGCGCATCCGCCTGCGTCCCTCCTATTTCCCCTTCACCGAGCCTTCTGCCGAGATGGACATCTCCTGCAACATCTGCGGCGGCGCCGGCTGCAACCTCTGCAAGCACACCGGCTGGGTCGAGATACTTGGCTGCGGCATGGTGGATCCCAACGTGCTCGACAACTGCGGCATCGACAGCAAGAAATACAGCGGTTTTGCCTTCGGCCTCGGCATTGAACGCATGACCATGCTCAAATACACCACCAACGACATCCGCCTCTATTTTGAGAACGACGTCCGTTTCCTCCGCCAATTCAAGGCCGCCACCAAATAGCATTCAATCAAATTTTCAAAAATAAAAATGAGTAAACAATTCAAATTCATCAACACAATTCTCGGCGTCATCATCGGCATCGTGGCCTCCGCGGTCTATATCATGACAGCCGAGCCCACCGTCTCCTGGTGGGACTGCGGTGAATACATCGCGACCACGTCGAAAATGCTTGTCGGCCACCCGCCCGGAGCACCGACTTTCCAAATCATCGGCCGCATCTTTACCCTCTTCGCGGGTGACGACCCGACCAAGATGGCCTATTGTGTCAACTGCATGTCTGCCATTTGCAGCGGCCTGACCATCATGTTCCTCTATTTCACCATTGTGCGTCTGGCCCGCAAGCTCATCGCCAAATATGGTGAAATGAACCTGCCCCGCTGCATCGCCGTCATCGGCGCCGGTCTCGTGGGCGCCATGGCCTACTGCTTCTCTGACACCTTCTGGTTCTCCGCCGTCGAAGGCGAAGTTTACGCCATGTCCTCGTTCTTCACCGCATTGGTGTTCTGGTGCATCCTCATGTGGGACGAAGAGTACGACAACCCGAAAAACAACGTGAACCCCAACCGCTGGATTGTGCTTATCGCCTATTTGGTCGGCCTCTCCATCGGTGTCCACTTGCTGAACTTGCTGACACTGCCTGCCGTGGTGCTGATTGTCTATTACAAGCTCAACAAAGAGGCCACCGGCATGGGCGCCGTGCTCACTTTCGCCATCATATCCCTCTTCTTCGCCTTCTTCTGCCCGCCGTTGTGGATGTTCCTGATCTGGATTTTCATCACCATCCCGCTGTTCGTGCTCTGCGCCAAGAAAGGGACCTTCAAGTCGAAAGCCGAGTGGGGCGTGCTCCTCGCCTTGGGCGGGTCCGTCGTGCTGCTGGGAATTATCCTCTGGGGCATCATCCCGCAAGTGGTGAACTTGGCCGGCAAATTCGACCTGTTCTTCGTCAACAGCCTGCACCTGCCCTTCAACTCGGGTGCCATCTTCTTCTTCTTAGCCATCATCGCACTGATCGCATGGGGACTCTGGGCCGGATTCAAGAAGAACAAACCCATCCTGCTCGTCGGGGTCTTCTGCTTTGCCTTCCTGCTCATCGGCTATTCCACCTTCTTCACCTTAGTCATCCGTTCCAACGCCAATCCGACCATTGACGAGAACAACCCCGAGGACGCCGTGGCCCTGCTGGCTTACCTCAACCGCGAGCAATATGGTTCCAACCCTCTGTTCTTCGGACAAAGCTACAACACCAAGGTCGTCGGCAACAAGGACGGCAAACCCTTCTATGTGAAAGACAAGGAAGCCAAACGCTACGTTGTCTCCAACTCCCGGAAAGGCGAGCAACCTCTCTATGACCACGCCGGACAAATGCTCTTCCCCAGAATGTGGTCTTCCGACAAACAGGGCGAATACATCAACTGGCTCAACAACCGATATAACTCCGACAGTCCCTCCGACAAGGAGAACCGCCGTGCCATGGCGCGCGGCGACCTGCCCAACTGGCAACGCAACATCAAGTTCATGCAGACGTACCAGTTCGGGTACATGTACTGGCGCTATTTCATGTGGAACTTCGCTGGACGGCAAAACGACCTGCAAGGACACGGTGACTATTTGAACGGCAACTGGGTCTGCGGCATCCCCGCCATCGACAAGAAGATGGTGGGCGAACAGCGCAACTTGCCAAAGGCCATGGAGCGCCCCAACCACAACACCTACTATTTGCTGCCCCTGCTGTTGGGTCTCATTGGACTATGCTTCCAGGTCAAGAAGGACACACCTAACGCCTTCATCGTGTTCATGCTCTTCATCATGACGGGCTTAGCCATCGCCTTCTACCTGAACATGTATGCTTTCCAGCCGCGTGAACGTGACTACGCCTTCGCAGCCTCATTCTACGCCTTTTCCATCTGGATCGGGTTCGGCGTATTAGGCATCTACAACCTCTTCGAGAAACTCAAGAGCAAGTCCGTTCAGGTAGCCGGCGCCGCCTTGACCACGGTGGTCTGCTTCGCCGCTGTGCCCTGCGTGATGGGCGCCGAAAACTGGCATGGCCACGACCGCTCCGACCGGTACACGGCCTTGGCCATCGCGAAGAACTATCTTGACTCGTGCGAACCCAACGCCATTCTGTTCACGTTAGGTGACAACGACACCTTCCCGCTCTGGTACGTCCAAGAGGTGGAGGGCTACCGCACCGATGTGCGGGTCTGCAACCTCTCCCTGCTCAGCACCAGCTGGTATGTTGACCAGATGAAGCGCAAGGCCTACCAGTCAGAACCGCTACCCATCTCCATGACCTGGAGCCAATACAAGGATGGCACCCGCGATGTGATGTACCTGGAACCGGCAGGCAGCCAATTCGTGGACCTCAATGCCATAGTCGACTACATCAAGGATCCGCAGTTTGACAACACCCGCGCCTTGATGTTCCTCAATGCCGACAAGGGCTACCGCAGCAACGGACGTCCCATTCCCGCCAGCTTCTCGCTGAAAGTGGACAAGGCAAAAGTCTTGGCCAATGGCACCGTCGCCCCCGAAGATGCCGACAAGGTGGTGGACCGCCTGGAATGGAACATGCGCACCGACCGCGTTAACCCGTTAGCCAAAGCCTACATTGTCATGATGGACATCCTTGCCACCAACAACTGGGAGCGCCCGATCTACTACGCCTCCACTACCGGCTCGGAAGCCTACCTCGGATTGGAGGACTACTTCCAGCTTGAAGGCTTCGCTTACCGCCTGGTGCCCATCCGCACCCCGCGCGGCGGTGGCTATGAACTCGGCCGCGTCGGCGTCGAAAGACTCTACGAGAACCTGATGAACACCTACAACGACCACAGCCGTGTGGATCTCATCAACAATCCCAACGCCAAGAAAAACGAACAGTATCCCTATCTGTGGGGCGGGTTCAACGACCCGAAAGTCTATCATTGCGATGACAACGTGCGACTGGTATCCCTCATCCGCCAAGTCCACGACCGTCTGGCACGCCAGCTGCTGCGTGACGGCGACACCAAACGCGCGGAAGCCATCCTCGACCAAGGCAACAAGGTGCTGCCCAACGAGATTTTCCCGTACACCACCGTCATGTCCAACATGGGCGGCTATACCCAGAGCAACATCTTCTACATGCAAGACTACTTCAGCCTCCACACCCCTTCCGCCGACCAAAAGGGCATGGATATGGCCAACAAGATCTGGGATGGCTATGTGGAATTGTTCAACTGGTACGAGAACGCGGACGACCGCACGTTGGAAATACACAGGGACGACATCCACTACGACCTGATGTTCCTCAACTATATGCTGACCAACACCAAGTTCCCCAACAATGGCCTCGCACCGAGATACAAAGAGCTGAAATTCGACAAGATGGCTGATTTCTATGCGAAATACATCAACAACAGCATCTCCAACAAACTGCGTCAGCCCGACTTCGACCAACAGGCCGTGGCCAACGATTTCCAAGAACTTCACGAAGTGATGACCATCGCCCGTCTGAGTGGCAACAAGGCTATAGCCGACAAGGTCGAGCAGATGGCCAACAGCCAATTCGACGCCATGGAGGCCGCCAATCCCGGCATGGGCTCCGCCTATCGCAACTTCTTCAACAGCATCAGCAGACCTGATGTCGAAGAAGCCGAGGAGACAGCCGACACAACGCCCGAGGGCGAAAAATAAGCAATTACCAAATCTTCCGCACGAGGCACGACCTGCTCTCATGCGGAAGATTTTTAAACTCAATCACCTATGAAAAAATTCGCTGTTATATTATGTGGCTGCGGCACATTGGACGGAAGTGAGATCCACGAGTCTGTGATGACGCTCTTGGCCATCGACCGCAATGACTGTGAATACAGTATCTTTGCCCCCAACGACAACCAATACCATGTGGTGAACCATCTCACCCGCGAGGAGATGAAAGAGCCTCGCAACATGCTGGTAGAGGCTGCGCGCATCGCACGCGGGCAAATCCGCCCGATCGAGGAGTGCCGCGTCGAAGACTTCGACGCCCTCGTCTTCCCCGGCGGCAACGGGTCTGCAAAAAACCTCTTCACCTACGCCGTAAAGGGCCGCAAATGCACCGTCCGCGAGGATGTCGCCAACCTCATCCGCGCCTTCCACGCCCAACACAAGCCTATCGGAGCCCTATGCATCGCCCCTGTGATGCTTGCAAAAGTGTTAGGCGATATCACAATCACCGTGGGCAACGACGAACACACCATCGCCGACATCCAGAGCTTCGGCACGCAGCATATCAACACCCAACAGAAAGAGGTCATCTCCGACAAACAGAACATGATCTTCACGACCCCCTGTTACATGCTGCCCGCACGAATCTCCGACATCGCCGACTGCGCCGAGAACCTCATCGAGGCCATCCTCGACAACATACAATAAGATGAAACCCATCGTGTTCGTGGGCTTCCCTTGCGCCGGAAAAACCACGGCCGCCAAGATTATGGCCACACAGCGGCAACTCCAATTCGTCGATTTGGACACCGCTGTGGAAGAACATTACCACACCACTATTCCCCATCTTCTGCAGAAGTATGGGGAATTTGCTTTTAGACGCTGTGAACAAGCCCTGCTGCGGAAACTCCTCACCTGTCCCGACACCGTTATCGCCACAGGCGGCGGCGCCCCCTGCTTCGAAGACAACATGCAACACATCAACGCCAACGCCACCTCCATTTACCTCGACATCTCCGAAGAAACACTCGTCAACAGACTGAAAAACGCATACTTCAAACGCCCCCTGGCCCCACAAAACGACGAGAAATCCCTGAAGGAGTATGTCCACGAAACCCTCCTGCAACGACGGCATTTCTACGAACAAGCCCACATCATCCTGTCTGAAAACCAACTGCAAGACAAAAAGAATTTGCCTGAATTATTCAAAAACCTGCACATAATATTATAATGTAAAGACATGTGCACATCGACCAATATTGCACATCACCCCTACCCATAACTTGTATTTATGACAATCAACGAAATCCGCGCCCTGCTATACACATCCCAATGTCAGATCGTTGACCCCCATACGCCAGTCACCGAACTCTGCTACGACAGCCGACAAGTGAAGAGACCGTCCGAAACGCTCTTTTTCGCCTTCAAGACTGATCGCAACGATGGACACCGCTACATTCCCGACCTTTTAGACAAGGGTGTACGCCATTTCGTGGTCACCACCCCACCCGACTGTTGGACAGGACTCAGCGAGCATCAACGGGAGACACTCGGCGCCAGTGACATTTTCGTGGTGGAAGACCCGCTGTGCGCCCTGCAAGCCATCGCCACCGCACACCGACAGCAGTTTCACATGCCCACCATCGGCATCACAGGCAGCAACGGCAAGACCATCGTCAAGGAGTGGCTCGCCAACATGCTGGCTGAGGACAAGCACGTCACCGCCAGCCCCGACAGCTATAACTCCCAAATCGGGGTGCCCCTCTCTGTCTGGCAACTACATAAGCAGACTGACATCGCCGTGTTCGAGGCCGGCATCTCCAAGCCTGACGAGATGCAACGCCTCGCCGACATCATCCGCCCCACCATGGGCATCCTCACCAACATCGGCGCGGCCCACGCCCGCTTCTTCCGCGACAACAGGCAGAAAACCATCGAGAAACTTAAACTCTTCCAAACCGCAGAGACCCTCGTCTACCATGATGACAATGAGGAGGTTAACATAATCCTGGAGTTACCGGAATACCAACATCTAAAAAAAGCATCTTGGGGCAGCGAAAACGCAAAATACAGCATCACAGAGCGACGCGCCACAGGGAACTGCACACTACTCACACTCGGCACTGACCTGTTCCATATCCCCTTCCTCGATGCGGCCTCCATCGAAAACGCCACACACGCCATCGTCACCATGCTCGAACTCGGCTATGCTCCAGACATTATCGACCAACGCATACAAAAACTCACGCGCATCAGCATGCGCACCGAAATTCTCGAAGGCATCCAACACTCCATCATCATCAACGACACCTACAGCTTGGACATCAACTCCCTGAGGGCTGCCCTGGACTTTATGGACACGCAAGTCCAGATGCCGCACAAAACCCTCATCATTTCCGACTTCGAGCAAGTGGACCAATTCGACGATGAGGAGTATCGAAACCTCAACGCCCTGCTTCATGCCCATAACATCACAACTTTAATCGCAGTAGGACACGACTTTTGCCAACACCGGAATTGCTTCGATATCGAAACCACCATCTGTTTCCCCTATACCTCTGAACTGTTGCCACAGATTCCGGACATGAACTTCACTTATCAATCCATCCTCGTCAAAGGTGCCCGCAATTTCCATTTCGAAAAGATTGTCAGCCAACTGCAACATAAAACGCATCTCACCATTCTAAACGTCAGTTTACCGGCTTTGGTGCACAACTTAGAGTATCACAAATCCCTGCTGAAACCAGAGACAAAGATGGTTGCAATGGTCAAGGCTCATTCGTATGGACTTGGCGATGCGGAATTGGTAAACGAACTGGTTTATCGGAATATCGACTACTTGGCCGTTGCTTATACAGACGAAGGCGTGCGACTCCGCAAACGTCATATCCAAACCCCCATTATCGTTTTAGGCGCAGAAGCGCACAGTTTTGACGTAATGGTGGAACACAATTTGGAACCAGAGGTCTTTAATTTCTATTATTTGTCAGAATTGGAGCAGGTTTTGAAAAAACACCCACAAATCCAGGAATTCCACATTCACCTAAAAATGGACACCGGAATGCATCGGTTAGGGTTTGACGAATCCGATTTGGACAGACTAATTCAAGTCATAAAAAACAATCCGCAACTGCGGATTGCATCCATATTCTCCCACCTGGCTGCCGCCGAAGATCCAAAAGAAGACGAATACACGCTGCGCCAGATCCATCTTTTCGAACGGATGACCGACAAAATACGCAGCGCCTTCGACTATCCGATATTGCGTCATATCCTCAACAGTGCGGGCATCGTGCGCTTCACACAATACCAGTTCGAGATGGTGCGCTTGGGCATCAGTTTGTATGGATTCTCCAACATTCCGGAAGTGCAACCGCACTTGCAGAACGTGGCGACGCTCAAGACGGTCATCACACAAGTGAAGCACATACCCGCAGGCGAAACCATCGGCTACAACCGGGGCTATACGCTCGCCCGAAACTCGCAAGTGGCCATCATCCCCATCGGATATGCCGACGGCTATCCCCGCGAGCTGGCCAACGGCAAGGGCACCGTGCTCATCCAAGGCCAGAAAGTGCCCGTCATCGGGAAAGTCTGCATGGACATGTGCATGCTCGATGTCACGGGACTGAACATCCACGAGGGCGACGAAGTCATTGTCTACGGCGAAGGCAACAGCGCCGCCGACATGGCCGAGGCCGCCGGACTCATCAGCTACGAACTGCTCACCCGCCTCTCCCAACGTGTACCCCGGGTATATGTAAAAGAGTAGAGCCGACGCATACGTTGTTTCTACCATTTTTGTACTTTTGCAGCCTGTTTTCACGACATGACCAACCCTATCAAAAAAATATACCTGAAGATACGGAAGATGCACATCACACCACCCTGGATGGTGATGGCAATTGACCTGTTGTGGGTGGCTGTTTCCGTGTTTCTCACCCTCATTCTACGCGACAATTTCCAGTTTCCGTCACGCCTGAACTTCTCCGATTGGGTGTACGCACCCGTGCTGATTCTGATTGTGCGGTTCATCTTCTTCGAGGTGTTCCAAACGCACCATCTGGTGATTCGCTACACCAACACCCAAGACGTGGTCAAGCTCTTTTGGTCATGTCTGGCCGGAACCGGGGCAGTCGTGGTCTTCAACGTCATAGACTTCCTGCTCACCAAGAGATTTGTCATACCCAACTCCGTGCTGTTCATGGAGTTCTTCATCACCATGGTTCTCTTAGTGTTCTACCGCTTTGCCTTCAAGCTCTACTATTTGGAGACGATGAACCCCGCCAAGCGCCGGAAAAACATCGTCATCTTCGGCGCAGGTTCCTCGGGCGTGACCACCAAGCGCACCATCGACCGTGACAATGCCTCAAAATACAACGTGCTTGCCTTCTTCGATGAGGACGACAACAAAATCGGCATGCAGCTGGAGAGCCTGCCCGTGTTCGAATTCCAGCACTTGAACGACTTCCTGAGAGACAACAACGTCTCCTTCCTGATTATTGCCGTGCAGAAAATCACCAACGCAAAAATCAAGGAAATCACAGAGATAGCACTCCCATACAATGTGAAAGTCCTCAAGGTTCCGCCCGTGTCGCGCTGGCTCAATGGCAACCTGAGTTTCAAGCAAATCAAGAAAGTGCGCATCGAAGACCTTCTGGAACGCAACCCCATCCAACTGGACCTCTCCTTGCTCAACAACGAACTGAACGGACAAACCATCATGATCACCGGTGCGGCAGGATCGATCGGCAGCGAAATCGTGCGGCAACTGCTCAAGTTCCAATACAAGGAGCTGATACTCATCGACGAGGCGGAAACGCCCTGTTTCTTCTTGGAGGACGAAATCCGGAAAGCCAACGGCATGATGCGCGTCAAGATGCACATCTTCGACATCTGCGACGAGCGGCATCTGGACAAGATGATGGCGCTCTACAAGCCTGACGTCGTTTATCATGCGGCAGCCTACAAGCATGTGCCCATGATGGAAAAGAACGTCCAGTCCGCCATCAAGGTCAACGTCGGAGGCACCAAGTCGTTGGCCGACATGGCCGTGAAATATGGCACCAAGAAGTTCGTGATGGTCTCCACCGACAAGGCGGTGAACCCCACCAACGTGATGGGCGCTTCCAAGCGCATCGCCGAGATGTACGTGCAGGCCCTCAACTTCCGACAGGAGACCACCAAGTTCATCACAACCCGCTTTGGCAACGTGCTCGACTCCAACGGCTCGGTAATCCCCATCTTCCGCAAACAAATCGAGAATGGCGGCCCCATCACGGTCACGCACCCTGACATCACCCGCTATTTCATGACCATCGCGGAGGCGTGCCAGTTGGTCATCACTGCCGGCGCCATGGGCAAGGGCGGAGAAATCTTCATCTTCGACATGGGCAAATCCGTCCGCATCAGCGACCTCGCCAAGAAGATGATACAGCTCTCCGGACTCACCCTCGACAAGGACATCTCCATCGAATACACCGGTCTGCGCCCCGGCGAAAAACTCTACGAGGAACTCCTCGCCAACGAAGAGAACACCACCAAGACCGAGCACCAGAAAATCATGATCGCCAAGGTGCGCACCTGCGACTACGACACCCTGCTGCCCAAGGTCGAAGACCTGCTGCAACACCAAAACGACGACGAGTTCACCATCGTAACCTGCATGAAAAATATTGTGGAAGAATACAAGAGCCAGAACTCCGTGTTCGAAATCATTGACAATCAAGAAAAGAAACCATCATGAAGAACTTCGCCATCATCGGGGTCGGCGGCTACGTGGCCCCGCGCCACCTGAAGGCCATCCACGAGACGGGCAACAACTTGATTGCCGCATACGACACCTCCGACAGCGTCGGTGTCCTGGACTCCTATTTCCCCGCCACCTCTTTCTTCACTGAAATGGAGCTTTTCGACCGCCATTGCACCAAGGCCAAGAACCGCGGCGAGCGGCTGGACTATGTTTCCATCTGCACCCCCAACTATCTGCACGACGCACACACCCGCTACGCGTTGCGTCTCGGCTCCGATGTCATCTGCGAGAAGCCCCTCGTGCTCAACCCCTGGAACCTCGACGGCCTCCAGCAGGTCGAGGAGCAGACGGGGCACACGGTCAACAACATCCTGCAGTTGCGCCTGCACCCCTCCATTGTGGCGCTGAAGGAGAAAATAGACAACGGCCCGCAGGACAAGATCTACGACGTGGACCTGACCTACATCACCTCGCGCGGCTATTGGTACTACACCTCTTGGAAGGGTGACACCCGCAAAAGCGGCGGCATCGCCACCAACATCGGCGTGCATTTCCTCGACATGCTGCTCTACATCTTCGGGGCGTTGGAGCAAAGCACCGTGCATGTCGCCACCCACGACCGCGTGGCCGGATTCCTGCGGCTGAAGCGCGCCCGTGTGCGCTATTTCCTGAGCATCAACGCCCACACGTTGCCCGAGAGTGCGGTCAGCCAAGGGCTGCGCACCTACCGCTCCGTCACCATCGGCGACAAGGAGGTTGAGTTCAGCGGCGGTTTCACGGATTTGCACACGGAGAGCTACCGCCGGATTCTGGACGGCCGCGGCTTCCGCATCGCCGACGCGCGCCCCTGCATCGAGTTGGCCTACGAAATCCGCAATGCCCGCCCCGCCGGCCTGACGGGCGACTACCATCCCTTAGCCGCACTCGAGACCGAACCGCACCCGTTCGGATGGTAAAAAGTGTTGTGACCAATGCACTTTTTTGCAGCTGCCAAAAAGCGAGACCCTCTGTATTTATTCAAGAATCTTATGTGCTCATGTTTCGCATGTTCTTATCACTCAGTTTGTGAGTGAATCCAAATTTTAAGTTTCATGTCCTCTATTTTTTATAATTTTTAGCGGACAGTAATTATTTTTATCGTATAATTTGCCTCCATTTAATATTGGGGATTATATACCTGATGGCACAAATCAGAGTCTTCATTTTTTTTATTTGGGCGTGCCGGCGCGGCGGCAAAAACTCACGTCCGCTCCGTAGAGACGCAATGCATTGCGTCTCTACAATCACGCATAAAACCAGATATTTCCGCCGCCGCGCCGTCGGGCTTTCCGTTCCAATGATTTTGGCTTAGAACCCACCACCATTTCGCGAGACGCGAAGCGTCAAGCGGAACCTCCGTCTCGCCAGGGAACCCTTTCTCGCCAAAATCATTTCCACTTCAATCCCTCACGCAAGCTCGTCGGACACTATTCCCGTTTCGCGGCGAACGACGCACAACCTCGTCTCATGGTTCTCCCGCGCCGCGATTTTCCCACGCACCATCCCCCTTCCAGGGGTTGCAGCGCATCCCGTCACCACACTTGCTACGCTTCGTGTGGTGTTACAAAAAGGAAAGCCTCTTCGAGGCCGATTCAATTACATTGTCATTGCCCATTCAGACGTGTTCCGAAGGAACACCCTTCTCTGTAACCCCACACGGCGTGGGGTGGAACGACGGCACAGAAACCCTCTCGATGCGCAGGAATCGGCATCCATGATGCATGAAACTTGCCCGCCGCGAAAGGGAGGCGTTAGAAAAATGTGTCGTTTATCCCGGCTAGGTGCCATCATGTATATAACCACCTTAATATTTTTGCATCTCAACACATGCAACAATTCAGACGAATATTTCGTTTCTATCTTCGGATTATGATTAAAAGATGATAGCCTTTTTCAAACATATAGTTGGCGGGATTTCACTATCCCTGTTTCTTTTATGTGCTGTAGCAGCCAGTGTACAGGCGCAAGTCACCACCCTCCCCGACAATATGGTGGCGACCGACTGCGCCACGGACGTGACGCAACAGCCTTGGGACGCCCAGGTGCTGCATTCCACCAATGACGTCCACAACTATTTCGTTCCCATAGTGGGTGACATCGACGGCGACGGCATCGTGGAAATTGTGGCGGGCAAGGCCG
>DBYW01000057.1:1018-24495 GCA_002311645.1 Bacteroidales bacterium UBA1176 | reverse complement strand
ATTCTTGTTTTTCATATACGTTTTTTAACACAGCGGCAAATATAGTCAATTTTCAGGGACATTAAACAGTGTTTTGTCTTAATCCTTCACGCAATCCCCTTTTTATCCCTTCACATCGTCTTGAGGCGTATGTTTTGTAACATACTGATCAACAATGTTTTTATTCCCTTCAGTAAAGATTGGTCTTATCAGGGGGTTCACATTTTTGGCGGGAGGGTTCACATTTCTGGTGTGAAGGGATAAAATACCATCGTTATATAGTACTTTTGCCAGCAAAAAAACAGCGAAATATCATTAATCAAAACAAAACCACAATGAAAAAAGTATTGACAATGGTATTTCTCGCAACCCTGCTGCTTGTTGCTTGCGAGAAAGAAGAAGCCACAAAGATCTTCCACGAACCGTCTTTTTTCTATTTTTGCACCCGATAAAAGTGGTACACTTTTTAGTGACCAAAATGGTAAAGTTTTTAATGATTATATGCATATTGTCATATATTTATACTTGAGTTAAGCACAAATTTGTTTGATAATGCGACTATTATAGAGTAGAAGTTATTGTTGAATAAGATTATAATGAACACGTCTCCAACCTTCTCCACCGCTTACGACCTGCAGGGCAACATCACGGGCAGCACTTTGGCGGGCACTTACCAGTATGACAGCGACAAGCCGCACGCCGTGACCTCCATCACACCCTCCGCCGACTTTCCGGACGCCATACCCGCATCACAGTGCGAGACGGAGTACAACCTCTTTAACCAGCCCTCTCGCATTGCGGAGGGTGACGTGGAGATCCTGTTGGAGTACGGCCACGACGGGCAGCGGGTGAAGGCGGTGTTCAAGCGCAACGGTGTTGTGGAGCGCACCCGCTACTATATCAGCGCCAACTATGAGAAGGAGGTGGACGCCGCCGGGGTGACCACCCATTACAACTACATCTATGGTGCCAACGGCCTGGCCGCCCTCTGCGTGCGCCGCAACGGGGTGGACAGTCTCTATTACGTACACCCCGACCGATTGGGCAGCTACACGCACATCACCGATGCCGACAAGCAGGTGGTGCGCGCCCTGCACTTCGACCCGTGGGGCAACGCGAAGGCCGACACCAACTGGACGGTGTTCGACTCAACCTCTCTGGCCGGCACCCTGGCGGGAACCTTCCGCTTCGAGCGCGGCTTTACGGGGCACGAGCACTATGCCGACTTGAAGATTATAAATATGAACGGGAGGCTCTACGACCCCGTGATTGCGCGTTTCTTCTCGCCCGACAATTTTGTTCAGGCACCGGATTTCACGCAGAGTTTCAACCGATATTCGTATTGTTTGAACAACCCGCTGCAGTACGTGGACCCGAGCGGGGAGAAGTTGAAATGGTGGCAGAATCTGCTGATTGGTTTAGGATTAGATTTCTTGACAGGAGGGGCTGTCTCTACGACTATCTTATGTATAACCTACATCTATTTTTAAATGAATAAAAGAAAAATCATTCTCATATCCATCACCTTACTGTTAACCGGACAACTGGCAGCTCAACAAGACACCGTAGCACAATACGATGAAGAAAAATGTTACCACTCCTTGTATGTGTATGGCAGCATAGGGGCTGGGGATATAATGCTGGGGCTTATCCAGTACTGCACAACGGGAGAATTAAGATTCGGTCATTACGATGCAGGCGTTCTTTATCTTTTTCATTTTAACCGGCACTGGGGTTTGGGAGTTGGAACCGAGTTTCACGGTAGTGACGGATTATGGTGTTTTGGTGGTTTTCTGTTAGACAAAAATTTAATCCTTTATCACAAAGATTTGCTTACGCTACCTGTGTATGCCAACTTCCGATACACTATCGGCAAACGCGCCGTGAAAACAATATTGGAGTTGAAAGCGGGTTATGCTTTCCCGCTTCGGACGGTTTACGCATATTCGAATGGCGAGGTGTTCTCCCGAACAAACACCTATTATCCGGAACCGGGCTTTCAGGGGCCGATAAAGGCGGGAGGGTTCTATGGCGGAATGGCAGCAGGCATCCACATCAGACGGTTTCTCTGCGTGACCATAGGCTCATCCCTCATACCCTGCACAGCAGACCTTGTGGACTATAGCACCGGTGCAGCCTTATACAAAAATGGCTTGATGTGGAATTTTTATATAAGATGTGGTTTAAATGTTCTTGGCATTAGAAAAAAATAACATTTTGTAAAATGAAACATTATATTTTTTATACCCTCCTTTCTTTGGAATTATGCTGTATGTCTTGCGGTAAAACACCTCCATTGCAGATTGAACGCACCCCCTATAATGGAAGTCTGCGCACAGACGGCTTTTATTATTACACCTATTGCCCCAAAACGCAATGGGACACTGTTCCCCGAACGTACATATTTTTCCTTTACAGGGATGGTACCTGGATAGATGTTCCGGGATTCAACATTATTGAGGATGTGAATGATATTACGGTGGATTCGATTCGTAACAGACTTAAGGACTTTTCACCTTCTCAAGGGCGATGGGGGATGTTCCAAGAATTTGGTAACACATTGTATTGGAACACCTGGCCGTTTGGTCCCAGACAGACCACCGCCATTGTGTACTCGGCCACAGTACTCAACGACACCACATTTGTACGATATCCCTCAAATTATCCTTATCAAAAAACAGACACTAACGTCTATCATTTCCACCAATTCCCCTATAAACCGGACAGCAGCGTTACATATCAGTGGTGGTGATGAATCAAAAGTCTAGAGACATACATTAGGTGCCCTAAATTCAGCGATTTAAATAGAAAAGTTATGAAATCAAATATCTTGTTTTGGGTAATGCTATTGACAGCAAGTCTTTGTTCTGCCCAGCAGCGATGCAATTGTCAAATCGTTGAGAAAAAACTGTATTACCACGACACATTATGCATTACGGGGAAAGACACTTTTGACTATCCCGACACACCTTTATTTTACGACCAAATATTATTGGAAAATGATACAGAGTACAAATTTATAGCCAGAATGCAAACCCTTACATATATGGCTATGGATGAAAAAAATCTGCGTTTCAATAACGCAGGGGATTGTATGCGTGTCATTCTGTTAAATGAGGGTGAAGGCTTAAAATATAGCATATATTCTATAGGGGCCATGTCTGATACACTGCTGATTAAAGAAGGAGAGCAAGTATATCAGCCAAATGAAATTCATGAAACCAGAGACTACGCTTACACGGTTTGTTCGATAGTTTTGCATCGCAAAATGAAGAAAAAGATATGGTCTTTGACCAATACAATCGTGCAGATCCCCAAAGAACCCTGTATGCCGTTGTTTATCACTTATTATGTCGAACTATCTGCAGACAATGAATATTATAGCTTAGCAACGGATAATTGTCTTTATTGTTATGAAGTTAAAGAAACCAGACAACAGGAAAAATGGCGGTACAAGCACCAAAACAAATATCTTATTCAGTTAAAGAAAACACTTCTCAAAATCCGTTCGAAGTGCGGGAAGAATTGAATACTACGGCCCAATATTTAAAATAGCAAAGCACACTAAGTCTTCGTATCTTCCCCAAAGCAAAAAAGACGATGAATCCAATCCGAGCATACAGTTCCTCTCGCCATGGCTTGGCCGCCCTCTGCGTGCACCGCAACGGGGTGGACAGTCTCTATTACGTGCACCCCGACCGTTTGGGCAGTTATATAATATACTAACAATAAACCCTCCGCTATGAATGTTTTTAGAAATTATTTAGTCTATGCACTCCTACTGGTGTTGTCTTTTTCTGTCTCCTGCACACACGAGAGAGAGCGTAATGAACGGGTGCTGCGTAATGCGGTGACGGACGTGGACGGCAACAAGTACGATGCCGTCAAAATTGGCAAGCAGGTGTGGATGAAGAGCAACCTGCGCACCACACACTTCCGTGACAAAAGCCCTATTCCTTTCACGAATAATATTCCCGGAACCGACAGCTATCCGACTCCGGTGTACTTTCAACCCGATGTACAGACATTTCCTGCATATAACAAGGAGAGGGATGGACTGTACTATAGTTGGTTGGTAGTTGCTGACGAACGCGGTCTTTGTCCAAAAGGATGGCACGTGCCCAATGACGATGAGTGGCTGGAACTGAGAGAATATGTGGCGGGCAAGCCGGAGTATGTCTATGGCACAGATTACCGGAATATAGCCAAGGCAGTGGCTTCCCAGACAGGATGGGATGAGTCTGATGTTGAGGGCTCACCGGGGCACAATCCCGAGGAAAACAACGCCACCAATCTTTCCATTGTTCCTGCCGGTTACTATGCTTGGGAATACAATCCTACCGATTATGGATATGAAGCTATGTTCTGGAGCGCCACGGAAGATCCTAACGGCCTCAATCCCCAGTATCCAGGGAGTCAGCCCTATTTCTTTGCATCGGCACAAGAAATTTACAGCACACAGCCGAGTATGAGGTCCATCCGTACATTGAAACTCTGTGGATTTTCTGTCCGCTGTGTCCGGGATTAGTCAGTCAATGATAACAGTACTAACGGCAATTATAAAAACAATGAAAAAATTACTATTAAGTTCAGCAATCATTATGTTATTGGGTCTGTCTTTCACGAAGTGCACACCTGAGGAAAACGGAGACACGCCTGTTCACAACCGTCAGATCATCCGCAACGCCGTTACCGATGTGGACGGCAACAAGTACGATGCCGTTGTATTGGGCAAACAGGTGTGGATGAAGAGCAACCTGCGCACCACACACTTCCGGGATGGGAGTCCAATCCTCAATGGTGGAACCGACACCTTCAGTTTTGAACTGCCTTGTTATTTTCAGTCCACCGCCACCCCGTCGATTTCCAACGGCTTGTACTACAATTGGGCTGCTGTGAATGATCCGCGCGCCCTTTGCCCGGAAGGGTGGCACGTGTCAACAGATGAAGAATGGGCTGAAATGGAAAAATATGTTAGCTCTCAGCAGCAGTATGTATATGGCTATGAGTCTGTTAATATTGCAAAAGCCCTTGCATCCCAAGAGGGTTGGAAAAAATATCCGGAAGTGGGAATTCCTGGGCACCGTCCCGAAGCTAACAATGCCACAGAGTTCACGGCCGTTCCCGTTTCTAGCTACTATAATTCTTACCACGATGGTTACTATGGTAAGTTTGCTGCGTTCTGGGCTGTTTCAGAAAACGACCCCAACGAAATCTGCTTCCATTATTGTATTGATCATGACTCCCCTATAGTGCATAGAAACCGAGCAGATAAGATGTCAAGCATTTCCGTCCGTTGCATACAAGATTGACTTTGTCGAATATTTCCGACATTCCAGTTGATCTCGCCCGCCAGCGATGTGCAGAGGGGTGTCCGCTGCTCCTGCCAAGCAGGCACACTTGCACAAAGGACCGGCTTCTAACGGGGCCAGAAACGCTTGGTTATATCCACCATTTTACCTTTATCCACCCGATACATCCGTTGGTTGGTTGTCTTGGAATTGAGACCGCCCAAATCAGGGCGGTAAGGTCCTAATTTCACATAATCGAACAGCGACAGGGACGACGAGGCGGGATTCGAGATGGTGTCGGGAAACTGTTCGCGGCCGGAGTACCAGGCCGTATGGAGTTTGGTATGGCGGCGCACATGCCTCATCAACCGCTTGACTTCCGGCCATTGGCGGTCGCCGCCCATCAGGCAGACACAGGTGATCAGGTTCTTGTATTTGGCAGTCAGGGTGTCGATGACCTCTTCGGTCAGTTCATGACCGATATCATCCCAAAGGTGCGGACTGTGGCAGCCCGTACAGTGGTTTGGACAGTGGGTGATGTTGATGGCTAACGTCACCTCGTCGGGGACCTCCTGGAAGACGATGTCGTAATTATAGAACTTCATCGTGGGTGGCGTTGGCGTAGTAGCGGCGGTGCTCCTCCTCCTGGCGTGCCTCGGAGAAACTGCTCACCCGTTTCATGTAGCCAATCACGCGGGTGAGGTAGTCGAGGTTCTTGCTGTGACATATAGGACACTCCTTGAGGTAGCGCTTGTCAATGTGGCCGCAGTCGTTGCACACGGTGTTGGGGATGTTGAAAGTGAAATAGTTACATCCTTCAACGGCTGCCACACGAAGCAACTGGCGATATTGGCTTTGGGAGAGGTGTTCCTCCAAGTTGAGGTGCAGGGCGGATCCGCCGGTGAGGTGGGTGATGTATTTGCGGCCGTGCAGACGGAACTTGTCCAACGGGTTCGTGTGCTGGTCTTCCACAATATAGAAATAGCTGTTGTAGCAGTCGCGGGGCACCTCGTAGCCGTCCTCGCGGTCCCACTTGGCGTGCTTCACGCCCACGTTCTCGGCGGGAATCATCTCGCAGTTGAAGAGCAGGTCCTTGGTGCGATAGCGCTTGTTGTAGGTCTCGATCAGGCCGAGAATCTCCTCCACGAACTCCTGATAGCGCGGGTTGTCGTTGATGGGGATGTGCATGTATTCGGCGGCCTCCACGAGTCCGTTGATGCCGATGGTGAGGTATTGGCGCGACATGGCGATGTAGCCGGCGTCGAAGAGGGGCAGCATGCCCTTTTCCAACAGGTATTTGAGGTTTTCGTTGTAGCAGATTTGCACCTTGTGGGTGAGGTCGACCATCTCTTCAAGGAACTGCATGTAGGGGATGTTGTTGCGGTGCGCGTACTGGATGCAGCGGTTGAGGTTGATGGTGAGGACGCTCTTGGAGCCGGTGGAGACGCCGCCGGCACCGAGGGTGTAGCTGAAGCCGTTGTCCTGGATCTCGTTGCGCAGGCGGCAGCAGCTGCTCAATGAGTCGGCGTTGTCGCTGAGATAGGTGAAGAAGGAGTGGCCTTCGGCATACATCTCGGCGGTGAAGTCGCCGTATTCTTGGTCGAGCACGTCGCCGTCCTTGGAGAGCAGAGCCATGGTTTCCACGGGGAAGGTGAGCACGGCGCGGGTGCGCTCCTTGTTGAACCAGCGCATGAAACGCTTCTGCAGCCAACTGAGAGACTCCCAATGGGGCTCGCTGCCGTCGGGGAAACGGAAGTTCCCGAAGAGGCTCTTGAAGTAGAACTTGTCATAGTAGGCGATGTTCCAGAACACGGACTGGAAGTTGCGGGCGCCCGAGGGCTGGTTGATGGTATAGACCACCTGCTCAAAGCAGTCGGTGATGACCTTGTCGATGGTGCGTTTCTTGAGGGAGAGGTCCACGACCTCGTCGGCGCGCAAGTAGTAGTCGGTGCCGTATTCGAGTTCGATGAAGTAGTTCATGTACATCAGGAACTCGGGGGTGGCGCAGGCGCCGCTGAGCATGCTGGAGACCATGAACACCATGTTGACGAAGCCGCCGCAGAACGACTTGAGGTTGGTGGGGCGGGAGGCGTTGCCACCGATGCTCTGGGTGCCGTTGAGTAGCCAGGGGTACATGGTCACGCTGGCGCAATAGTTGGCGATGCTGGTCTCGTCGTTCTTGTAGATGAAGTGGTGGTTGAGATAATATAAGTATTTATCTGACAATTCTTTGCCGTATATGTCCTTGATGCGGTCGCAGAGCATGCGGCGGTTGAGACGGATGAAGCTGGACTTGGGCAGCTCGCCGATGAGGGTGGCGATGTTCTTGCGCTCCACGTTGGCGTTGGCGTCGTACTTGCTGCCGGTGGCGGCGTTGCGGGCGTTGCAATAGTTGATGAGGAACTCCATCTTGTCCTTGACCTCACGGTCCTCATAGTGCTTTTGGCGGTAGAGGATGTAGGCCTTGGCCACCTCGTAATAACGTTCCGCCATGAGGGAACGTTCCACCTGGTTCTGGATCTCCTCCACGGCAATGCCGTCGTAGATGTTGAGCCGGCTCAAGATGTTGGTCATGGCCTCTTGGGAGGCGAATCCGCCCACGGAGATGAAGGCCTTGGAGATGGCGTTGCGGATTTTGTCAACCGAGAAGGGTTCCCGCTTGCCGTTGCGTTTGATGATGTAGATGTCAGCTATCATAGGTCGTTATTGGTTTGTCAAGTTGTTTCAAAAGAAGCAACTTCCAGGGGCATGGTTTTTCCGTGAGGACAGGTATGCTTTTATCCCGAAAGCTACGTTTCTGGTGTCAGGCAGGTCTTCTGGCTTGTTCCGCCTTTCGGCGTCTTCCCAACAATGGAGTATTGTCAGTGACATGGTGCCGAAGGTTTGCGTAAGAACTTCACAGCTACGGGAATAGCTCCTGATTTTCACAGGATTCCCTATTGTTCACATAGGAACCTGAAACCGGCTGCAAAGATAAAAATTATTCAGTTTTGCTTCACGGTTTCCGCTTCCAAAATTTATAAACAGTCTATTGTTGCTAATATCAACGGGGTGGTCGAAGCAAGGGGTGAAATTGTTTATAATTTTGGGAAAGGGTAGGAGTTGGATGTTGGCTATTGGGTGTTGGCTATTGGGTGTTGGCTATTGGGTGTTGGATGTTGGATATTGGATGTTGGCTTAAGGGTAACAGATTGGTGACCTGGACGCGCGACCCTATTCCCTATTTTTGTATTTTTGCACCCCAAAAATCAACGGCTTGAAAAAACGTCTGACCCTCTGGAAAGAGAAGTTTCGCGACCTGACAGGATGGAAAATCATCGACTCCTACATCCTGAGGAAATTCCTCGGCTCGGTGGTGTATGCCGTCACCTTGCTGATGACCATCGTCGTGGTGTTCGACCTTTCGGAGAACATCCAGCGTTTTATGGACAAAGACATCCCCGCCAAGGAGATCATCACGGGCTATTATCTCAACTTCATCCCCTATTTCATCAATCTTTTCATTCCGTTGTTCACTTTCATCAGTGTGATCTGGTTCACTTCGCGACTATCGTCGCACAACGAGATCATCTCCATCTTGGGCAACGGTGTCAGCTTCAAGCGTTTTTTAGTGCCTTACCTCGTTGGCTCCATCATCACCATGCTGGTTTCGCTGCTTTTGGCGAACTTCATCGTGCCCACGACGAACGCGCGACTCAACGAGTTCAAGTATGTGCATTTTGGGCGACAAGCCGCACAGACCACCTATCTGCACGTCAAAAACTCCGCCAACAGCTACATCTTTGTGGAACGTTGGGATCGCAACTCCGCCACCGGCTACTTTTTCACCTACGAGGTCTTCGAAGAGAAGAACATCATAGAGAAAATCTCCGCCAAGAATATCATCTTCAATGAAGAAAAACAGACATGGACCCTCAACGATTACATGCGTCGCCGCATCGTGGACGGCGTGGAGTATATCGAGACGGGCGCGACCAAGGACACCACGTTCAACATTAAGCCCATCAACCTCAACCAGGACGCCTACGTGAGTGAAACGATGTCATATAACGATTTGCGCAACTTTATCAAAGAGGAAAAGATGCGAGGGTCGAGTTTGGTGGCACAATATCAAATAGAACGGCATAAACGTATTGCCAATCCTTTGGGTATCATTATCTTGTCTTTTCTTGGGCTGAGTGTCTCCTCGCGCAAGACCGCCCGTGGTGTGGGTGTCCATATTTTTATCGGCATGGGATTGGCCTTCACGTTCGTTTTCCTGCAGCAGATCTCCACGGTATTCTCTGTTTCCGGCGGACTGCCGCCCGTGCTTGGCACGTGGATTCCCAATATCATTTTCCTGATTGTTACTATTTTGATGTTGCGCTTTGCGCAAAAATAGCATTCCATGGATAAACTGCGTAGTTATGTTCTTCCATTTGCCATGGTGATGGGCCTGCTGCTGCACACATGGTGCGGCCGTTTCGCCTTTCTCGCCCCTTACCTGATTTTCACTATCCTGTTTCTTAATTTTGTGGCAGTGGATATCCGCAAGTTGCGCCTCACAAGGCTGAACATCTGGATTATGCTCTTTCAGACGGTGGCAAGCGTAAGCAGCTATTTTCTCATTCGTGCACTTACACACAATGATTTGCTGGCACAAGGGGTCTTCATCGGCATTCTCTGTCCCGTGGCCGCCTCAGTGGTTGTGGTCTCCTGCCTGTTAGGTGCCAACCGCGAGACCATCACCGAATACACCATCTTCGGCAACCTGCTCATCGTGGTCATTGCACCGTTCTATTTCTCTTTCATCGGTTTGCACCAAGAAATGGCTTTTGTCACCTCCTTTTGGATGATTTTCAAGAAAGTCAGCTCCACCATCGCGTTGCCCTTCTTTGTAGCGTTGTTCCTGCAACTCTTCTTGCCCAAGGCCAATAATTTCCTAAGTCGGTACAAAGACATCACCTTTTATGTGTGGGCTTTCCTGCTGTTTCTCACGCTGGGGCGCACCATCGACTATGTCTTCCTGCACGGCAAGGGCAATGAGATGAACATCCTGTGGTTAGGCGTTGCCTCCATCCTCGTGTGTGTGCTGAACTTCGGTTTGGGCAAATGGGTGGGGCATCGCGAGGGCGACACCATCGCCGGCGGACAACTGATGGGCCAAAAGAACACCGCCTTCGGCATCTGGATGGCAACCACTTACCTCAATCCGTTGTCCTCCGTGTTTTTGGCGTTCTATTCCATCTGGCAGAACTTGTTCAACAGCTGGCAGATATGGCATTACAACACCAAAAACCCCCAATCACCAACATCCAATAGCTAATATCCAATAGCTAATATCCAATATACAATATCCAATATCCAATATCCAACAGCTAACAGCCAATATCTAACAGCCAATATCCAAATTTAGCGTGCAATATTGGTTTCGGGCTTCTTGATGCATCGTACGCTGACAGCATTCTGCTTGCTCATGGGGTAGAGGTTGAACATATAACAGTTGCAATCGGCCACGAAAGTCAGCATTTCTCCCGTTGAGATGATATCCGTGGTCAGGAGGTAGGTTTTGTCCAGCAAGTTTTCGAAGCGCATTGTGGAATTGTTGTAGAACCCGGCAGGTTGCAGGGTCATGTTTGTGCTGTTGTTGCCGCCGCCATCGAGCCAATATGTTTGGCTACGGAGATTGTCCATTTCGTAGACTTGTAGCGCGGCGTAGTTGTTGGAGGTTGGCAGACACCAGCCTTCAGGGCACACGCCCTGTATGTGGCCTTCATTGTCAGTGGTCGGTTCCGTGCTGGAGTTTTCAGGAATGTTCAAGGCGGAGTACCAGGTGTAGAGGCGACCGAAATTTTCGGCATTGGCTGTTGCATCCGGATAGTAATCATTGACATAGACCATCGCCTTGGCGATCTCGTCACCGTTGGCATAGTGTTCGGAGCGGATGTTCTCGCGGATCCAGCAATCCCAGCCCACACGCACGGTATGGTACTCGTTGCCGTCCCAGTCATTGACGGTGTAGTGTTCGTTGTCGCCGCAAGGAGGAAGCACAAAGTGCAGATTCTGTGCACCCGTGTAGGTGTTGCCGCAAATGTCCGTGATGGTCCACTCGATTTGCGTGTTCATGTTGTCCATGGATGGGGCGTAGATTTCAGAGCCGCCCGTATGGGTCACGGAGGCGATGAGATTGTCGGGTATGAGCTCGCCATTGCGCATCAAGGAGGGCACGATGAGCGAATCTTCGCGCAGGTAACGTTCTCCGTAATTCAACACAAAGGTATGGTCGGAGATGTCTATCGTGGCGGCGGAAAGGTCAAAGACCACGATGTCGAAGCTGTCGACGGTGGTGCAGCCGTTTTGGTTGACTTCAACATAGTGGCGGGTGGAGTGGGTGGCTTCGTCGGCGGTGTATGTTAGTGTGTCGCTTGTGCCGAGCGTGGAATTGGCGGTGTACCATCTGTAGCGGTCGCTTTCCGGCACCAAGGCGAAGTTGAGGTGGGTCGTGTCCACCACAAACTGCAAGAGGGTGCCTTGACAGACGGTGTCGTTGCCGAGAGTCTGGATGATTTGCGGTTGAATACGCACGGAGATGGTTCCGATTTCAGCGAGCGTGTTGAAAGGACAGCGACTGTCGGGCTCCGCTGTGAGCGTGTAACGGGCAGAGCCGCCGTTGGTCAGGGTGCCCCCCATGGTGATGTGACCCTGTTGGTCGTCGTTGTAGATGATTCCATCAGGCACGACGTTGCCGTCGGTGAGCCAAGTGAGACTGTAGGAAACGGCGTTTTCCACCATAAAATCGTTTTCGAAGGTGGCGTTTCCGCAGAGACCGGCGTCAAGAGAACCGGCATTGATGCTGAGAGAGGGTTCCTTGACCACCTCCACGTCAAAGGTCCAGATACTGTCGCAGCCAGAGGCTAAGTCAAGGGCTTTGATGGTGTATGTGGTGGTGGTGTCGGGCATGATGGTTAAAGAAGTGTTGCCGGCAAAAGGAGTTTCCGTCAGGGTATTGCCATCCAAGAGGAAGAACTCGAAATAATCATCGTCGCCTTGGCAAGTGAAGGTCACATTGTCGCCCTCGCAAACCAACTGCTTGTCGCAGGTCTGCAAGGTGCCGTCCAAGGTGGCACGGGCCGGTCGGTCACCCCAAACCATCAGGTTGTCCACCGTGATGAAACTGGGCAGGTATCTGGAACCATATACCACGCCACATGATTGCGTGTTGCCCGCACTTCCGCCCGTGAATTCTAACTTGAGGAAGAGTTGGTCGACATCAAGCGAGGAGATGGAGGAAAGGTCGAACTCGGCCGTGGACCACGACGTGCCGTTGATGGCCTTGCTGCCCAAGTTGGTGTAGCTGCCATTTTCAGAGGTTTTATAGCTGTAGTTCACGTTGTTGAAGGCCGCTCCACCGTTGTTGTTCTCACGCTGGTAGTCGAATTTCAATTTCAGGTTGTTGTAATCTTTGGGATTGAGTTTCAGTTCGAAATAAACGCCGTCGTGATACGTGTATGTCGCAGCTTGGAGGAATGGGGAACAAGAACTGGACAAGTTGGCCCATTGCAAAGCGCCATTGTTCGCTGCTGTGGTATAACAATAGTCATTAGAAGGTGCAACTCCTGAGACATTCGTGAAGACGGAAGTGTTGTTGACGGAGAAAGTGGCTCCTTGTGTGCGCACGCCGCAGGTGGGCTGGTAGTCATTGATGCCGTTGTCCATATTCCAGGCGGCAAGCGTGACATTGTATTCCGATGTCAAGGTCTGTTGTACGCTGTTGGTCACAAGGGTGACGCGATAAATACTGTCACAGCCTGTGCTGCACGTCCAGCTGGCTGGAGATGTCAGATAGGTCACGCCCTCTTCGGTAGGGGTGACATTGAAGCCGTAGTCTGTGTAGGATTCACCCAAGCAAATGTATGCCACCAATGTGGTGTCGAAAGCCTTGAACACCTCCAACTCCAAAGTGATGACACTGTCGCAGGGATTCTCCGTAGTGGGGATGCTCAGCTGGCAGGTGTAGGTGCCCGGGTTGCGCATCTCTTCCACAGAAGGGGTTATGATGAACATGCCATCCACATATTGGCATTCATCGGTGAAGGTGATGTTGGAGACCTGGTCCACCTCGTTGGCACACACGGTGCCGTGACGCACAATGTCGAGCCGGTAGGCAGGTGCCACCCCCGTCACGTCCAATGTGTCAGATACCACACAGGCACCTTGCCCCACACTGACCACATATTGGTAGTCGCCCACGGGAATGTCATCGCTCTCATCGGTGAAATAGTAGTCATGACCATCCAACGGAGTGCTCACCCCATTGGCGACACGCTCCCACGAATAGTTGACGGGCGTGATGACAGCAGGTGTCACGTCATTGTTGATGTATGGCGGCGTGGCCGACAACATGATGCCCTGGTTGGTGCAAACGATGTTCGACTCGCTCGACAATGCGATTTCGTCAATGGCCTTCGTGCCTGAAAAACAGATGTTGTCCAAAAGGAAACTGTTGTTGAAGACATTGGAGGTTTTGCTGGCGCCGTCAAAAGTGATCTGGATGAACACGGCATTCTGGTTGTCAATGATGTTGGATGTCAGATTTGAAAGGTCAATGATGAAGCTGCCCGTGGTCCTGTTTCCGAAATTGTTGCTCACATCAATGGAAAGAGAAGAACTGATCGTTGAATAGTTGACCCCATCCACGCTGTACTTGAAAGACAGGTTCGTGAATCCTTGGTCTGTGCTGCTGGTGGCATCCACCCCGTAATCGAAAGCCAGCTTCACATGTGAATACCCTTCGGTGGAGGTCTTGATCACAAGGCTTTTGTTGTTGTTCAAGTTGATGGTGTTTAAAGGCCAGATACCGGTTGACGTGCCATTGACCAATCCTAACGAGTGTCCGCTTCCGTTGATGAAAGGAGTGCTGCTGGCCAAATTGTCGTCAGAGGTGTTGCTGCCGTACCAGCCGCTGTAGGTGATTTGCGATCCGGAGGCGGAACCGCTCACGTCGGCGGAGATGGGGGAACTGACGCTGCTGAAGTTGGTCCAGCCGGCGATGAGGCTTTCCTCCCTATATCCAAATTGATTCCACTCGCCCACGTACAGGTCAAGGGTGACCACGCTGTCGCAGCCGTCCACGGTCTGCAACGTGCGGGTGTAAACTCCTGTGGTGTTGAATGTTTCCGAAAAGCCCTTTGTGTCGTACATGGTGTAGCTGCTTCCACCGCAGAGGGACTGCACATCGGTGACCATGTATGTCGGGTGTATTGTAATGATGCCGTCGTAAGTGTTGGGGGCGGCACAGCGCGTGTTGTCGCCAGGCAGCAATGCCACGTGATAGCTGAATTCGCCCACCTCGCTCGGCGTGCCGGTGATTGCAGTCATGCCGTTGGCGGAGTAGTCGATGGAGATGCCTTCGGGAATATGGGGCGTGAACTCAATGCTTGGTTCGCAGTCGCCACCATGGTTGAACTGGATGTCGTCAATGGGACTGTTCTGACACACCGCTTGGTTGAGTTCACCGGCTGCGTCCACATATTGCAGATGTGCGCTGTATGTGATGTAGATGGCATCCGGAATGCGGGCCGACACGCAGCCGTTTTCAGGATTGTACTGGGCCACATAATGGGTGGTGTCAATCTCGTTGTCCATCGGAACGGATGGGGTGACGTCGGACGAAATGGTCGTGTTTTCGTTTTCGTACCATCTCAAGGAGAAGTTGGGGTTGGTGGTTTCGGCCTTGAATGCGATTGTCTGGCCTGCGACGGGACATACGGTGGTGTCGCCACGCACGATGGGAGTGGGAACCTCTATAATGTGTAAGCTAACCGCATCGCTGTGGGCATCGCATCCCTGCTGGTTATTCGCGTAGGTCCGGAATTGCACGTCACCAGTCTCAAAGAAGTTGGAGGCGTTGACGACAGATCCTTCATACTGGTTGTAGGTGGCTTCATTGGCGGAAATGGCACGCCATTCGGTGGCACCGGCGGCTTTGAACTCCCAGTTGTAAGAGTATTCCCCACCTACGCCGCCGGCAGGTGTGGCAGAGGTCAAAGTAACCTCGCCGTTGGGACAGATGTTTGTACTGCTCAACGTGGGCATGTCGAGGGTCGGATCGGCCGCGACAGTCACCGTGACAGTCGGGGTGGTCACGCTGCAGGCCGCCTGGTTGAAATAAACGAAAATCTTGCTGATAGTGTACGTGCCCGTCTGGTAGAGGATCTGCTCCAGACTTGTGCTGCCATCGACAGTCTGGGGGGTTCCCCCGGTTGAGATAATCCAATGTTGGCTGTTGGCCACGTTGTATGGACTGGGCACGCCCGTCAGCACGGGTTCTTCGCTGGTCAGATTCAGTATTCCTCCGACACAGAATTCAGAGTAGTTGACGGTGGGTGCGGCGAGAGATGAGGGCAGATCCACCACATGGAGCGTGTAGCTTCCATCGGAGGCCACCCAGTCCGTGCAGGTTGTCTTGACGTAGCGTTTAAAAACGTATGTTCCTGTCTCCAAGGAGAGGTTTCCCTCATTGATACTGGCCATGTTGCTGTTGCTGATGCTGGTTTCCGGGCCGCCGTCCTTTGTATAACGCCACTGGTAGGTGGCAGGAGTGTAATCGGATCCAGCCGCCTCCACGATGTTGAAACTGCCGCTTGCACAAATGTATTTTTCTCCTTCCACGATGGAGCCTGCCGTGTAGCTGGCATGCAGGGTGTATTGCCCAGAAGAGGCCACGGTTTGGCCTAATGCGGTGACAAAGCGCGTAAAGACATAGTCGCCGCCTCTCTCGGGGGTGAATTCATCTTCTGTCAGTTCGGCCACGTTGGCGTTCAGAGTCACCGGAGCCTCGTTGTTGAATGCGTATGTCCAAGAATAAACCATGGGCGTGATGGATGCATCAGGAAGGGTTTGGCTATAGACAGTGAAGGACAGGCAAGGGTCGGTAAGGGTGGTCTGGCCTGTGACGATGGAGCCCGCACTTGCCCAGTGGGCGTAGAGTATGGTGTTCGTTGTGGAGGTGCACTGTGTGTTGGATGTCACCGCAGAGCCGTTCTGCGGGTCTGTAAACCAGCCCAAGAACAAATAGCCTTCACGGGTGGGGACGGGCAGATTGTCGCCGTAGGTATCGTAGTAGAGTATGTCAAAGGTGGAGATGTTGCCGGCATCGTGGTTCTCGTCAAGCGTGATGGTGATGGTGAGTAGTTCGTAGGTGATGGTCACGCGTCCGCTGGCTCCAGTGCCGCCATTGAAGGTGCCGCTGCTGGAGCCGCTCCTTCTGGCGCCGCTGCCACCACCACCGGGAGCGGTTCCGTTTGCGCCCCCTTGGTCGGAACTGCGGGCGGCTCCACCGGCCCCGCCATTGGCACCGGCCCCGCCGGCACCACTGTTGGAGTAAGTCGTGGATAACAAAGTACGAGTTATCGTGGCATTACTGCCATTGCTTCCGGAGGTGTTTGTCGTTCCATCGGAAGCTGTTCCACCAGCACCCCCGTTGGCGGTGTTGGTGGTGCGGGGATTGGGCCTGGTTGTATAAGTTCCAGCGCCCCCTCCATTGGCCACGGCCCTGTTCACACCGTTGTATTTTATGAAGGAGGGATTGCCGGCAGATGCTGCATTGCCGCCCGCACCTACGGAATATTCCAATGAAGTTGAAAAGGGAATGGCGCTTATGACGGTAGCGTTGGCAGAGTAAGCTCCTCCTCCTCCTCCAGAGCCGACCCGGTTATTGGAAGTGCAGCTTCCGCCACCTCCGCCACCTCCCCAGGCTTCCACCTTGGTCACTTTCCAAGCACCTGCCGGTGCGGTCCAAGTGCCGGATCCGGAGTTGTAGGTTTGGGTTTTCGTTTCCGTTGTCTGTGCGGACGCCAGACCCGTCAAAAGGGAAAAAAACAGGCAAATTGCGCCGAATGTTAAAAGTCTTTTCATGTATACTGTGGTTGAATTAACTGTATAAATATGTGATATTCAATAAAAAAACATTAACTAAAATGTAAAAATCCCATAAGGGAAGTTCGGCGGCAAAAATATAAAAAATCACATACAAAAAGACTTCTTTCTCTTTATTAAAAAATATATAGAAATAAAATCAAATAGTTGTGTAAGTTAAAAAAAGTTAATATATCATAAAACCCTATTTCTCCATGGTTTTAGAGCGCTGGTTTTCTGATATTTTTTTACAATTTATAAGATGTGTCCCTTCCGTCAGACAAACAAAGGGGTGACCAAAAATCGTGCATGGTTATTCCTTTTGAAAAGCTCTTTGACAGGCATTTTCCAAGGACTTGCCTCGATTATTGGTCACCCCCAAGGAGTGTGTGTGCTATAGGATGGTTACTGCACTTGCGGATCTTTCAGCCATTGGTCGAGCCAGCGGAAGAACTCGCGCTGCCAGAGCATGGCGTTCTGCGGTTTGGTGACGAAATGGCATTCGTCAGGGAAGAAGAGGAAGCGGCTGGGGATTCCCTTCATCTGGGCGATATCGTAAGCCTGCATGCCTTCGGTATAGGGGATGCGGAAGTCGTTGCCGCCATGGATCACGAGAATCGGGGTGTCCCAGTTGCCCACGAAATGGTGCGGTGAGAAGTCGTAGCTCTTGGGCGTGGGCTTCTGCCAATAGTTGCCCTCGATGTCATGGTTGGCGAAGAAGAGCTCCTCTGTGGTGCCGTACCAACTCTCGAAGTTGAACATGCCACAGTGGGCAATGAAGCATTTGAAGCGCTTGTCGTGGTGGCCGGCGAGCCAATAGACGGAGAATCCGCCAAAGCTGGCTCCGATACAGCCGAGCCTGTTCTCATCCACGTAAGGTTCCTTGGCAAGCGCGTCAATGGCGGAGAGGTAGTCCTTCATGCACTGACCGCCGTAGTCTTTGCTGATGTCGTCGTTCCACTTCTGGCCGAAGCCGGGCAGGCCACGGCGGTTGGGGGCCACAATAATATAATCGTGCGCCGCCATCATCTGGAAGTTCCAACGATAGGAGTAGAATTGGCTGACGGGGGACTGCGGACCGCCCTCGCAATAGAGTAGCGTCGGGTAGGTTTTGGTGGAGTCGAAGTTCGGCGGAAGGATCACCCACACTAACATCTGCTTGCCGTCGGTGGTCTCCACCCACTTCTTGATGGTCTTGCCCAACGTGACTTTGTCAAGCACATCCTTGTTGATGAAACTCAACTGCTTGACCTCCTTGTTTTTCAAGTTAATGCCATAGATTTCGGCAGGATAAGCGTGCGTGGTGCGTGTGGTGATGATCTGGTTGCCGGTGACCTGGATGGAGGTGTAGTCATAGTCTCCATCAGTGATTTGCTCGAAGGTGCGGGCAGCAAGGTCGTAGCCGTAAACCTGGATGGTGCCCTCCTTGTCGCTGGTGAAATAGATTTTCTTGCCGTCTTCGCTCCAGGCGAAGTTGGTGGCGTTCTGGTCGAACTCGGCGGTGCAGTCCTCCCACTTGCCCGTGCTGAGGTCGCAAAGGGCCATGCGGTGCTTGTCGGACTCGAAGCCGTCTGTTTCCATGCTCCACCAGACGAGTTTCTTGCCGTCTGGGGAGAACACGGGAGCCATGTCGTAGCCCATGTTGCCCTCGGAGAGGTTGCGTGTGGACTTGTCAGCGAGATTGTAGAGATAGACGTCCGTGTTGGTGCTCTCGGCGAAAGCCTTGCCGGAGAGTTTCTTGCAGCAATAGGCGATGCTCTTGCCATCGGGGCTCCAGACAAACTCCTCGGCACCGCCGAACGGAGGCGTGGGACAATGGAACTTCTGACCCTCTAACAGGTCGGTGGCGTTGTCACAGGAGGGATAGTCTGCGATGAAGAGGTGGCTGTAGGTGCCGTCGGCCCAGTAGTTCCAGTGGCGGTACATGAGGTCGTCGTAGATCATGGCGTTGGCCTTGGGCAGGTCGGGGTATCGTTGCTCGATGGTAGGGTCGATCTGCACGTTCATGGCGTAGCTGATGTGCTTCATGTCGGGTGCGTAGCTGAAGCTGTTGATGTCGCCCTCCACATGGGTGATTTGTTTGGCGTGGGAGCCGTCGGGGTCACACTCCCAAATCTGGGTGCCCTTGTCATCGCTGTAGAGATAGGCGATTTTCTTGCCGTCGGGACGCCAGACGGGCTGCATCTCGTCGTTGGGGGTGGAGGTTACGCGCGTGGGTTCGCCACCCTCCACCGGCATGGTGTATAACTCGGCGTTGCCTGTGTTGGCTTTGTAGTCATAATACTTGACACTGTACAATAGCGTCTTGCCGTCGGGCGAGACCTGCACGTCGGAAAGACGGCCCAAATACCAGAGTATTTTCTCGTCCATCACTCCCTTGCTAAAGTCGGGAACTTCACGGTTATCTTTGGAAATCAAGGTGTTGTTGTCTTCTTTGGACTTTTTTGCACAACTGTTGAACAACATGGTGGCGATAAGGGTTACGAACAAAATTTTTTTCATAAAAAGATTATTTTTTACAAGGCTGCAAAAATAGCAATTTTGTATCTTTGCCGCTCCTATTTTTATCAACTAAAATTTAAGAAAATGAAGAAACTTATGATTTTGGCAGCTGCATGCTGTTTGGTTTTAGCCGCTTGCAACAACCAACCCAAAGAACAGCCCCAGCCAGAATGCCAAGCACAAACAGAGTGCCAGAAAGAGAAGTCCCCTTGTTGCGAAAAAAAGCAAAAGGCCATGGAGGATTGGGCCAACTGGGAAAACCTGACCGAAGACCGCAAGGTGGAACTCCTCAACGAGCGCAAGGCTTGCTACGACAAGCAGAAAGCTGAACAAGCCGAAAGAGAAGCCCAAAAAGCCAAGTTCGAGGAACAGATGAGCAAGTGGGATAATCTCACCACCGAGGAGAAGAAGGCCGCTTTCGACCTTTGTCCCTGTTGCAAGAAACCTTGTTGCAAAGAGGGTCCAAAAGAGGGCAAATGTTGCAAAGAAGGCAAAGGCGAGTGCAAGAAGGACGGTAAATGCCCGAAAGAGGGTGAATGTAAAGGCAAGTAGTCTTCTATGAAAAAAATCGCAGTTTTCGCTTCCGGCTTCGGCTCTAATTTCCAGGCCATCATCGAAGCCGTAAAGGAGGGGACGCTCCAGGCGGAAATCGCCCTGTTGGTCTCCGACAAGCCGAATTGCAAAGCAGTGGAACGCGCCAATGCCAATGGTATTGACGCGTTCACTTTCTGCGCCAAGGAGTACGCCGACAAGAGCGCCTACGAGACCGCCATCCTGCACGAGCTGCAGAACCGCGACGTGGACTATATCGTCCTGGCCGGTTACATGCGCTACATCGGCGAGGTGCTCCTCACCCACTATCCCATGCGCATCATCAACCTTCATCCCGCCCTGCTGCCCTCCTTCCCCGGCGCTCACGGCATTGAGGATGCTTTCAACCACGGTGTGCGCGTGTTCGGCATCACTGTCCACTTTGTTGACGAAGGTGTCGACACAGGGAAGATTATCGACCAGTTCGCCTTCCACAGCGACGGCACCGAAACCCTTGATGAAATCGAAGCCCATATCCATCGACTGGAACACCAACACTACCCCGAAACCATCAACAAGGTAATTCAAACCGGACAATGAACTTTCGAACCCCATGGTTCCTCTTAGTCTATAAAATACAAGCCCCCAATACCTTACTATGATTATAACCCTCATCAGCGACTGGCGTTTGCGCGACCCCTACGTGGCCATGCTCAAGGGACAAATTCTCACGGACATTCCCGACGCGCATGTCATCGACATTTCCCACCACATTGACTTCTTCAACGTGGCGCAGTCAGCGTTTGTCATGCAAAACAGCTACCGTGGTTTTCCTGACGGGTCGGTACATCTTATGCTCACCAACACGTCCCACACGGCCACGGCCGCGCCTGTCCTCCTGGAACACGACGGACACTGTTTCATAGGGCAGGACAATGGTGTCTTCTTTCTGATGTTCGGAAAAACAGGGCCCTTGCAGGGACGGCGGCTGAAGGAGGGCTTTGGCACCACCATTGCGGGCATGGTGCGCCTTGCGCAAGCGGTGCGCGAGGGCGGTGTGGAGGAAATCACAGAAGCATACACCGCATTCGAGCGGACCTTGGGCGCAGTGCTCTTCCACAGTGCGTCGCAGCGCACCATCGAGGGTGAGATCGTTTACATTGATGCTGCCTTCAACGCCATCACCAACATCCCCACCGGCCAGTTCCTCGATGCGGTGCAGGGAGGCACCTTCAAAATGACCATCCATTCCAAAACGGAGTGGAAAATTGAGAAATATTTTCCAGAATACACCAAGACGGATGGCATGTTTTTGACAAACAACGCCTTACAGCATCTACAAATCTCCATGTATCAGGGCGACGTGGCCCTCCTCGCCTCCTTGAGTGTCGGCGACAAGGTGGAGATTGAGTATTAACAAAAAGGACGCGAAGCTTGTCATAGAACAATGTGGATTTTTATTTAATGTTTGTATATACTAAAATTGATTGTAATTTAATGTTTGAAGATATTATTTTAAAATAATCTTATTGTGTATAAAACAATATAGTGTTTTGAAATACTAAAAATATGGTTGTTTTAGTTTTTATATATATTTTTTTATAATAAAAAGATTGCGTTTTAGAAAATATTTTTATTTTTGCAGCCTTAAAACCAATCTTTAATGGAACAGCAAGATTTACAGCCGATTATAACAACTTACCACAATTTCCTGTCAACGGTCAACCTTCAGTACATTCGACCGTTGATGGATCAAATTGAATGGGAGGACCGTTTGATTGAAATAAAAGGTTCGAAAGGTGTGGGGAAAACCACGCTGATACTGCAGCATATTTTGCGGTCTTTTCCAAATGTGGATGATGCCTTATATGTTTCTTTAGACAATCTATGGTTCAAGTCTCATTCTCTGAAAGAGTTGGCGGATTTCTTTTATGCACAGGGAGGCCGTTTTCTTTTTGTGGATGAAGTGCATTATTACCCATATTGGCAGACGGTTCTGAAGAATATTTACGACGAATATCCTGATATGCATATAGTCTTCACTGGTTCGTCGATGCTCCAATTGGAAGCAGGAGAAGGAGATTTGTCGCGACGTCTGATCGACTATCACCTGTCGGGTTTATCTTTTCGCGAATACCTTCAGTTTGAAGGTGTTGCGATTTTTTCAGTTTATACTTTGACGGATATTTTACAGCGGCACGTGCAAATTGCTATGGCCATAAAAGAACAGTTGGGGAGTATCCAGCCTTATTTTAATGCTTACTTGCAACGGGGTTACTATCCCTTCTACAAAGATATCCGTTCCGGCTATGAGATTCGTCTTCAGCATATTGTAAACCAAATTCTGGAGTGTGATTATCCTCTGATAGATGATGTTACTCTTTCCACTATTGAAAAAACCAAGAAGATGCTGATTGTGTTGGCGCAAAGCGTTCCGCAGGTGCCCACGATGAGCAGCCTGTACGGACAATTGGACACGGATAGGAATCAAGGGATGAAGATGCTCAATGCCCTTCATCGCGCCGACTTGCTGATGCTGCTTTCCGATAACACCAAGAATCTGAAATCTTTAGGAAGGCCTAAGAAGATTTTCCTCAACAATACAAACCTGATGTATGCGTTGGGGGCGAATATTGAAATCGGCACTGTCCGTGAAACATTTTTCTTGAACCAATTGCTGCAGTTATTTCCAATATGTTATCCTGTAAAGGGGGATTTTTTGGTGGACAAGCAATATCTCTTTGAAGTGGGTGGCGCAAGCAAAACCTTCGATCAGATAAAAGACGAACCGCAGAGTTTTCTTGCAGTTGACAACACAGAGATAGGCTATAAGAACCGCATACCGTTGTATTTGTTTGGGATGTTGTATTGATGGCAACGAATTATGGGCGCAGCCAAACGACCACGCCCATAAATCTAAATTGTTAAATGTTAATGGCAACTTGTTGGTTGTCTCTCGTCTTTACCGTTTCACCACCTTCTGTACCGCCACTGTATTCCCGTCCGCCATGGCCTTGATGAAATAAACGCCCGGGGCGAAGGGGGAGAGGTCGATTTGCGCGGTAGGCGAACCGTTTGCGCCTACAGGGACGACAGCACCAATTTCCCGGATTTTCCAGTTTTTTGCTATTTTTGCCGCCCTTTTTGGAAAAATAGTAAAATGAAAAAAGCATTGTTATTCAGCACCTTACTGATTAGCGTTCTCTTCGTAAACGCTCAAAATTTTACCATCCGGCAGAACACGATGAGCAAACTTTCCATCGAGTTCAGCACCCCCAA
>DBYW01000057.1:0-928 GCA_002311645.1 Bacteroidales bacterium UBA1176 | reverse complement strand
TGATTGAGATCCCCTTGTGCGACGAGGTCAACGTCCGGATTGTGTCGGCGGACTACGAGGAGTACGATGCCGCCGCCTTGAATGTGCTTTATCCCGTGATGCCCAGCCAAGAGAGCTGTTCCAAGTCCGATACGGGAAAACGTCCCTTCAAAAAGAACGAAGCTGTCTATCGCACCGATGCTTTCTACACTTCGCAGCCGGAGGTGGTCACTGCCCGCAAGATCGGCACTATGCGTGACGTGAACATGGCCAGTGTGGTGGTGAGTCCCGTGGCCTATAACCCCGTCACGGACAAGATCCGGGTCTATAGCCGCATCGAGGTGGAGATCACCTACGGGAATGCCAACATCCCGGCCACCTTGGAGATGAAGGGCAAGTACTACAGCCCGTTGTTCCACGCCGCCAAGGAGGCTGTCATCAACCCGATGGACACGCGCAACGAGTTCAACATCACCCCCGTCAAGTATCTGATCATCGCCCACGATATGTTCGCCAACAACGAGCAACTGATGTCTTTTGTCAACTGGAAAAAGCGCATCGGCTACCTCGTGGAAGTCGCCTACACAAGCGCCACCGGCACCACGACCACGGCCATCAGGAACTATATCCTGTCCGAGTACACTAATGCCACGGCTGAGAATCCGGCACCCACCTTTGTCCTGCTCGTTGGCGATGTGGAACAGATACCCGCTTTCACGGGCACTCAGAACCACAAGACGGATTTGCACTATGCCACTTGGACCAGCGGCGACCATCTGCCGGACTGCTACTACGGTCGTTTCTCGGCCCAGAACATCAACCAACTGCTTCCGCAAATTGAGAAGACATTGATGTACGAGCAATATACGATGCCGGATCCGTCCTATCTGGGCAAGGCGGTGTTGATTGCCGGCAACGACGATATCTGGGCCCCCACCCATCTCAACGG
>DBYW01000049.1:39828-64806 GCA_002311645.1 Bacteroidales bacterium UBA1176 | reverse complement strand
CGCAACGGACAGCAAGGCCCTGCCGGTACTAATGGCACGAACGGCAATGACGGACGTGGCATCGCTTCCATCACGGGACCGGTAAGTTCCGGCAATGTGGACACCTACACCATCCATTATACAGACAACACTACCAGTACCTTCACAGTGACCAACGGTTTGGACGGCACTGCCGCCGCTGCCGGTATCGGCATCCAGTCCATCGTCAAGACGGGCACCAACGGTCTGGTGGACACCTACACCATCACCTACACCAACGGCACCACCACCACTTACGAGGTAACCAACGGTGCTGCAGGCGCGAATGGCTCCGATGGCACTGACGGGTTCTCTCCCGTGGTCAACATGGTCAGCGCGGGCGACAGCACCACGGTGACCATCACCGATGCCACTGGCCCCCACTCCTTCGTGGTGCATAACGGTGCCCAGGGTGCGCAAGGCCCTCAAGGCATCCAGGGTTTGCAGGGTGAGACAGGTCTCCAAGGCCCCATCGGCCCCCAAGGTCCACAAGGCCCACAAGGCCCGCAAGGTCCTGCCGGTGCCGATGCCCCGATCCCGCAATTCAGCTATGCGATGAATCCCGACAACACCGTGATGACCATCACGGTGACAGTGGGCGACAACACGCAGCAATGGCAGATTCCGGTGGGAGCCGGTGGCAGCAGCGCCACCCAGGTGAACGCCGACTGGAACGCCACGAGCGGTGTGGCCGAGATCCTCAACAAGCCCGACATCACAGGTCTTCAGAACCAAATCGACAGCCTGCAGAATCTGTTGGACAATATGCAGGGTGCTATTAACACCCTGGGTGCAACCAACTTCATCTGTGGCTTATCCAAGATAAATGACTATGACGGCAACAGTTACAGCACCATTATGCTTGGCAATCAGTGCTGGATGAAAGAAAACTTAAGAACCACACATTATAGCAATGGTGAGGTAATCCCTGTTGGAACAAGCAACTCAAACACGCCCAGCCTCCTGTATCCGAATAACGACATCAATAATGTTCCCACTTATGGCTACTTATATAATTGGTACGCGGCTATGCACGGAGCTTCTTCTTCTAACACCAATCCAAGTAACGTACAGGGCATTTGTCCCACCGGTTGGCACTTGCCGAGTGAGTCGGAGTGGAATCAACTTATCCATTATGTGAACAGTGTGCCCGCATACCTTTATGGAGGAGATACGGCCAATAATGCCAAAGCATTGGCGACAACTACCGGATGGGATAACCATAACAATGGAGATGACATTTGTTCTCCCAATCAGAACCAGAATCTCAATAATGCAACAGGATTTAGCGCATTGCCTGCGGGAGCCATGTATTATTACCAAGACCATCCTCACGCATTATATGCACTTGGATCAGCAGCCAAATTCTGGACATCCACTCAATACACTTACGATTATGCAAGACAAATAAGTGTTGGCATGGCCTGTTCCGTGATCAATGCTTCGCAAGCAAAATATGTGACTTATTCCGTCCGTTGTTTGCGTGATGCAGCAGATGAAGCCAACAACAACCTCAACCTGCACGACAGTTTGGCCACAGTGGCCTTCACGGGCAACTACAGCGACCTGAACGGCGCACCCACCATCCCGACAGTGAATGATGCCACGCTCACCATCATGCAGGACGGCCAGACTTTAGGCACCTTCTCCGCCAATCAGGGTGCCGACCAGACCATCAACATTGTGACACCGACCGTCGACCTCTCCAACATCCAAAACCAGATCGACAGCCTGCGCAATGCGATCAACAACGCACAAACTCAAGGCAACGACACCAGCTATATTTGCGGCCTGCAGACGGTGAGTGACTACGACGGCAACACATACAAGACCGTAAGAATCGGCAACCAGTGCTGGACCAAGGAGAACCTCCGCAGCGAGCACTATAGCGACGGCACGGCCATTCCTGCCGGCACTTCTCTTTCCACCACAGATGCCTATCGCTACAATCCCGACGACGATCCTGCCAATGTCCCCACCTACGGATATCTCTACAATTGGCCGGCTGCAATACACAATGGAACGACATCTCCTATACAGGGTGTCTGCCCTGTCGGTTGGCACGTGCCCAACACTACTGAATGGAATCAAATGTTCGATTATGCGAAATCCAGAAGCGAATATATATGTGGAAATGACAACAACAATATAAGCAAGGCCTTTGCATCTCAAACAGGATGGACGACATCGAATCCTCAGAATGCCTGTGCCGTTGCCCAAAATCCGGAAACCAACAATGCCACCGGATTCAACGCATTGCCTGCAGGATGGTTCTCGGCCTCATCCAGTGCTCCTACCGGATTGGGTTGGAATGCCTATTTTGCCACCTATCAAGGCTCGGAATATTATCCAGCCTCCTACTACAGATGGATTCCTGCCATGTCTTGGTCTTATCCCCATTTCAACTTATCAGGAGGATCCTCTCTGTTTACGGAAGCCACTGCCGTTTCTGTCCGCTGCCTGCGCGACAATTACACGGTCACCGAGTTACAGAATATGTACGACAATTTGGCGGTGATCCTGGCTTCTACAGATGCTAACAGCAACAGCATACACGACAGTCTGCAACGCCAGATTGATGACCTGCGGCATCGAATGGACAGCCTGCAAGGCCTCTTGGGTGACATGCAGAATGATCTTCTGGATGTCATGACAAATATGAACAGTTCCTCTTTCCAATGCGGCACCTCCAAGGTGATAGATATTGACGGCAATAATTATAGCACTGTCAAGATAGGTGATCAGTGCTGGATGAAGGAGAACCTGAGAACCACGCACTATGCCGACGGTACGGCGATTCCTGTCAGCGTCGATTCCAGCTCCACGATTCCGTACTACTATGACTACACAGAATCCGGTATTCCCTTGAGAGAACGCGGCTACCTGTACAACTGGCCTGCCGTGATGCACGGAGAAGCTTCCTCCAGCACCGTACCGAGCGGAGTGCAGGGCATTTGCCCTAACGGATGGCATGTGCCGAGCACAGCAGAATGGGCTCAGTTCATCAACTATGTGGGTAGTCAAAGTCAATATGTGTGTGGCGGCAACACCAACTACATAGCCAAATCATTGGCAAGCACCACGGGATGGGCAACCGGCGACTACAATTGCGCGCCGAGCAACAATCCCGCCACCAACAACGCCACAGACTTTACCGCCGTTCCCGCCGGAGAATACAACTTCCGTTACGGTTCATATTTCATGTTCAACGGAGACGTAAGTGAATCGATATTCTGGAGCTCCACTCATAATCCGGTTTACCATGGCACAACATACAACAACAGCTGTGGATGCTTATTTATAACCTGGTCCAACCCCGATGCAAACTTATGGATCTCACCGTCCGATGCCGGATATTCCGTCCGCTGCCTGCGCGACCTGCAGGACGAGGTCAACAACAATGTCAACCTGCACGACAGCTTGGCCAGAGTGGCCTTCACGGGCAACTACAGTGACCTGAACGGCGCACCCACCATCCCGACGGTGCCTACCAACGTAAGCGCCTTCCAAAACGATGCCGGCTACATCACCGCACAGGATGTCCCCGCCCAGCAACAGAGCAACTGGGACGAGACCAACACCTCGTCTCCTGCTTACATCCAAAACAAGCCGGCCATCCCGGTGGTGAACGACGCCACGCTCACCATCACGCAGGACGGCCTGCCCGTGGGCACCTTCTCCGCCAACCAGGGCACCAACCAGACCATCAACATCACGAGCCCCGTTGTTCCTGACATCACCGGCCTCCAACACCAGGTCGACAGCCTGCAAAATCTGATCAACGGCTTGCAGAATGCCGTCAATACCATCAATTTCCGTTGCGGCACCTCCCAGGTTTCCGACTACGACGGCAATCAGTACAATACCGTAAAGATCGGCGACCAGTGCTGGTTGAAGGAGAATATAAGAACCACACATTTCAACGACGGAACAGCCATCACTCGTGCTTATAACAGATCTGACACCAGCAGTTTTGCGCCAAGATATTACCAAAACGATAATTTGGATTTGAACACCGTCGGTTTGTTATACAACTGGCCGGCAACCGTGGGCGGTGCTCACATTGTGACTGAAGCCACTACCACATCTCCCTCTTATGAAGGCCTGTTTGCTCACAACCTCTGTCCTGATGGATGGCACGTGCCGAATATGACAGAATGGGAGCAACTCTTGTCTTACGTGGGCAGTGTAAGCGATTACACCTGCAGCACATACGTTTCCAAGGCCTTGGCAGCACAATCCGGATGGGACAATTCCCAACAGGAATGCACACCGGGTTATCAACCCGAGAGCAATAATGCTACGGGATTCTCCGCTGTCCCTACGGGGGTTTACGATAATGGAACCTATTATTCTTTCAATTCAATTTATTTTTGGCTGGCCAATGGGCTAATTTGTTCAGGTGTTAACAAACCTTGTGGTAAACATACTTTTATCAGCAATACATCAAGTGATTTATTTATTTCTCAAAGTGCTGCACTTGACGCGAAGTCTGTCCGCTGCCTGCGCGATGCAGCAGACGAGGCCAACAACGGCGACGACAATGGAAACTCCTGCTGCAGCGACCTTCAGAACCAAATAAACTATCTGCAGAGCCAGATTGGTAATTTGGTTAACGCCAATTTCACCTGTGGAACCTCCACGGTTTTCGACAACGACGGCAACGAGTACAACACCGTGAAGGTCGGCACCCAGTGTTGGACCAAGGAGAATATGAGAACCACACACTTCAACGACGGCACTCCGCTAACAAGTATTTATCCGCCTAACGGTAATATGTCCAATGTATTGACGTATGGCTATCTGTACAGTTGGTATGAACTGTTCTACAGGGATCCTTCTGTAAACTGCCTCCAACTGCAAAGTTATGACAATCCTGCCAACAAACAAAGTATCTGTCCTTATGGCTGGCACGTGCCTGATTCTATAGAATGGGTGAATCTGAAAGATTATTTAACTGCTCAGTACGGTTCAACATCCAATATGCAAATTGCATTGGGTCAAAATGGATTAAATAATTATTGGATTAATTACCCGCTATATAATGCTACAGGTTTTAGTTTCAAGCAGGCAGGACAAGCGGATGTGATTGGTAATTATGCGACTTACAACAGATTTGAAGACTATTCTGGTGAAAGTCCATTCTGGACCTCAACACACAACAGATATTTCTCCTTGAATGGAACCGCTTTCAGCTTTAACACAGGTTATTGCTTATCTGGAAGTTACCACTATTCTGTCCGCTGTCTGCGCGACATCGCCGAAACTGCCGGCAACGGCAACGAAGGCGGCAACGGCAACCAAGGTACAAACACCGCTCCATGCGACGGCGTGCTTACCATCATGCAAGACGGCCAACCCTTGGGCACCTTCTCCGCCAACTCATGCGACAACCAGACCATCAACATCACGAGCACAGACATCACTGGTCTGCAGAACCAGATCAGCAACCAACAGAGCCTGATCGACAGTTTGCGCAATGCAATGACTGACGTGCAGAGAACACTGAACGAGGTCAACTTCCAGTGCGGCACCTCCAAGATGATAGATGCCGACGGCAACCAGTACAACACCGTCAAGATTGGCAACCAGTGCTGGACCAAGACCAACCTGCGTGTGGCTGCGGGCACGCGCGCCGCTGTCTATAGCACTACGGAGCCCTATTATCATGTGGACACCACCATGGATGCCGCCACGTATGGCTACTATTACAATTGGAATGCCGCAATGTCAGCTTGTCCTTCCGGCTGGAATCTGCCCTCCAGAGCTGATTTCCAGACACTGATGGATTCCGTGTCCCACAGCAGCAGCGCACAGAGCACAAACTGCTATACACCAAGTTTGGCCTACACCTCGGGATGGAGAAGTGCTACAAACTCCTGCTATCCTGGATACGATCCGGCAACAAACAATGCGACAGGATTCGGGACAATGCCCATGGGATATTATTCCTTATCCAATGGAACTGCTATGAACTATGACTTGACAGAGTATGCACTATTATGGACCTCCACACTCACCTCGACAAGCACTATAGCCGCTAATACCTGGCAGTTAAGATATAACGCCGGAACTGCAAGTTTCGATTCGTATGCAAAATCTGCTGCCTTACCCGTCCGCTGTATGCGCGAAATTGTTGCCAACGAAGCCAACAACGGCAACCAGGTTCCTGACATCACTGGCCTGCAGCACCAGATTGACAGTCTGATGAATGTGCTGGCCAACATGCAGGATGCGTTGAACACTTTGGCTAATGCCAACTTCACCTGCGGCACCTCCAAGGTCGCCGACTACGACGGCAACCAGTACAACACCGTCAAGATCGGCACCCAGTGCTGGACCAAAGAAAACCTCCGCACCACGCACTATAGCGATGGCACGGAAATTTCTTATATCGGAAGCAGTTCCACGTCACCTGTTCGTCGTAACCCTGAGCAAGGAGCAGATTCTGTTGCCAAATACGGATATCTCTATAACTGGATGGCCGTGATGAACGGCAGCTCCAGCAGCGATGCGGTTCCCAGCGGTGTGCAGGGCATCTGCCCCGAGGGCTGGCACGTGCCCAGCAGCAGCGAATGGGACCTCTTGAAGAACTATGTGCAGAGTGTCAGCGAATACGGTTGCGGTAATTCTCATTACATTGGAAAGGCCTTGGCGGCGGCTACGGCTTGGAACACCAACATCTCTTCCTATAATACAAACGAATGTAATGTAGGATACGATGTTCCCGCCAACAATGCTACCGGATTCACCGCTTTGCCTGCCGGCAGCGATAATGGTGGAACACCTTCGATCTTTAATACAATGGCTCGTTTCAGCAGTTCCACCCTAAATCCGGAAAATGATGTTTTCAACAAGTCGTCTCAACTGGATTACAACAATCCTGACTTTGAAATTAAAAATATAAACAAGGCAAATTGCATTTCCGTCCGCTGCCTGCGCGACATTGCCGAGACGGCCGACAACGGCGAAGGCAACAGCAGCTCCTCATGCTGCAACGACCTCCAGAGCCGGATCGACAGCCTTCAGAATGTGATGGCCAATATGCAGAACGCGTTGAACACTTTGGCTAACGTCAACTTCATCTGCGGCGCCTCCACGGTCACCGACTACGACGGCAACCAATATAACACCGTCAAAATCGGCACCCAATGCTGGACCAAGGAGAATCTGAGAACCACACATTTCAACGACGGCACGTCCATTACGCACAACACCACCGACACCAGCATCATCACTCCGATATATTACCAGAACGACAACCAAGACATTAACACTTGCGGTTTGTACTACAACTGGCCTGCCGCAGTTGGCGGTGCTCGGATTGAAGCCACTGCTGGAAATGTGAACACCCCGTACCTTTACAAAGGTTTGTTCGCACACAACCTCTGTCCTGTGGGCTGGCATGTGCCAAGCAAGACTGAAGTAGAACAACTTCTCTCCTACGTAGGCGGCATGGAAAGCAACCTGTGCAGTCCCTACGCAGGAAAGGCTTTGGCAGCACAAACGGGATGGTATCCCAGCCAAGCAAATTGCTCGGCGGGTTATCAACCCGAAAACAACAACGCTACAGGATTCAATTTTGTCCCGACAAGCTACTTTGGACAAAGCAGCGGCCATATAAACTTCACCGAGCATTATGTTGGGAAAATGGCGAAGGCCTGGACCACCGACGGTTATTACTATGCTCCCGGAAATGGTTCCCTTGGTCACTATTTTGCCTACACATTGCATGTTGGAACAGCTCAAACCGAAGATATGGTCTATGCACAAGCAGGTTTTGAAGGAATCCCTGTCCGCTGCGTCCGCGATGCAGCAGAAGAGGGCAACACAGGCAACAATGCGACGGCACCGTGCGACGGCGTACTCACCATCATGCAGAACAGTGAGCCCGTGGGCACCTTCTCCGCCAACTCGTGCAATAACCAGACCATCGACATCACGACGATCACCGCAGCCGACGTGCAAGCGATGATCAACAACAGCTTGGGCGCGCTCAACAACCGCATCGACAGCCTCGAGAATGAACTTTCCAACGTCCAGGCCAACAATGGCGGCAACAACAACGATGCCACCTTCCGTTGCGGCACTTCCAAGATGTACGATGCGGACGGCAATGCCTACAACACCGTCAAGATCGGCAACCAGTGCTGGATGAAAGAGAACCTCCGTGTCACCAAATTCGCCGACGGCACCGCCATCAGTCAGGTGACAAACGCTTCCGACACCAATCTCAAGTCCGGAAACACGCCTGCCTATTTCGTACAGACAGGCTCGGAAGGCACCTTCTACAACTACAACCTAGCCGCCGCCCTGCACGGACTCCCCATGACAACCGGAGGCTTCGACTGGCACGATACACCGAACCAGAACTGGAACGAATTTAACAGCTCCGCCCAAGGCATCTGCCCGGACGGCTGGCATCTGCCCAACTACAACACCGACTGGTATACGTTGAGAAATTACTTGAGCAACAACCAGATGTATTGCGGTAACAATTCCAATTACATTGCGTCTCCTTTGGCTGCCCAAACGGGCTGGTTGTCCTCCAACGTATCCTGTTCACCCGGCTATTACCTCTCGAACAACAACTCGTCCGGATTCAATGCCCTTCCTGTCGGAGAGGTCTATTTCGAACCCTGCACGACCAATGTTTCCGGTTATTGCGGTGAATATGTCCAAGTATATGGCTATGCAACGAATTATTGGAGTTCCAGCTTGTCTCTCGGTTATGGAACGACTCAGACGGCTTTCGTGACAGGTGCCTACACTTTGGCCTTGGAAACCACAGATCCTTCCATTGACGAAACCACCTACGTCAAGTCCAAAAACTACCTGTTGCCGGTGCGTTGCGTGCGCGACGAGGCCGAGGGTGCCATGTACTACATGCAGCAGACCATCGACGAGCAGCAGCAGCAAATCAACCAGCTGCAGCAGCAACAACAACAGCAGCAAAACAACAACGATCCCACCTTCCATTGCGGCACCTCCAAGATGTATGATATCGATGGCAACGAGTATAACACCTTGAGATTCGGCAACCAGTGCTGGATGAAGGAGAACCTCCGCACCACCCGTTACGCCGATGGCGGCACCATTTACAAGGGAGGATTAAACGACAGCTCTGCCGTCTATGGCTATCGCTTCAGTCCAAACGGCGACGATGCCAATGTCCCTGTCTTTGGTTACCATTATAACCAGGCCGCAGTGATGCACGGTGCGTCCGGCAACACCACCAACGTCAGCAATGTGCAAGGCGTTTGTCCCGAAAGCTGGCACGTGCCGAGTACTGACGAATGGGTGGAATTGTTGAATACTGTGAGCAGCAACAGCCAATACTATTGTGGTTCCTCCACCAGTAACACGCAGTATTATTTCTATGGTATAGCCAAGGCTTTGGCAGCTCAAAATTATTGGGACTATTCGAGCAGCAGTTGTTCTCCAGGTTATAATTCATATAACAACAATGCCACCGGATTCAGCGCAATGCCAGCCGGTCACCATAGCAAATACGGGAATGTCGCCCCTGGTAGGGAAGCTCATTTCTGGACTTCCTCTTCCGATGCCTATAACAACCGCCCCATTGTATGGTCTTTAAGATGGTGTGAAGACTATATCGATCGAAACACATTGGGTTACACCAACGCCGGCCCCACTATCTCTCAAGGAGTTTCAGTGCGTTGTGTGCGTGACGCTGTGGACGGCACCGTCTATCAGATGCAGGGAACCATTGACAGTCTGCAGAACCAGATCAACCAGCTACAGAACCAGATTAACCAGCCGCAGGGCACCAAGCCCACGGTTACAGCTACCATCACCTCGGTTACCGAGAATTCGATTACCATCTCCGTTACGGTCAACAGTCCTGATGAATATGTTTTGGCAAAAGGTATTTGCTGGGTGAGCGGCACGGGCACTCCGACCCTCAACAGTAATGTGCGGACAAGCACCAGCACCAGCAATACGTTTACCTATACACTGTCGGGTCTTACAACAGGCAATACCTACACCATAAAGGCTTTTGCCACCAATGCCAATGGTACCACCCTCTCCACGTCAATGACGGCTAAGCCAGTGCTTATGGTGCCGACCACCGGAATCAGAACCTATCAACTCTCTGCTTCTACGGACTCTATTTGGGTGTATGATGCTGGCGGTCCTGATGGCGATTATGGAAACGGTTGGGATGGCTACTTGGTCATTAAGCCCAGTTCTTCCAGTAAGTACGTGGTGGTAGAATCTGGCACGTATGCTTTGGAAGGTAGTGCAAGTTGGGATGTTTTGCAAATTTATAGAGGTACCGTTGCCGCAGGCACAACCACGGGCTATGCATACCAATACTATCAAACGAGCGGTTCGGTGAATTACGTCTCCGGTTCCAACTCCAGTGACGGATCGATAACTATTCGCTTCAAGAGCGATGGCTCTAATACCAAGTCTGGTTTTGCTTTGAAGATCAGAGAACAAATCTACTACAATTAACGGACAACACCGATTTATTACGATAAACCAAGGGCTTCCCGATTTGAGGAAGCCCTTTTTTTACTACTTTTGCCGATGTAATCCCATATCGCTATGAGAGCAGGAAAAGAATTGTTATTGAAAGACTTGATTCACGAGTTTGTGGCCAAAAGCGGCAAGCAGCAGTTGTTTGCCGAGAAAGCCGTGATGCAAAACTGGCAGGAATATGTGGGCGAGATGTGCGCCAAGCAGTCGACATGCGTCTCCCTCAAGAACGGCGTGCTGAAAGTGAAAGTGCCCAATGCCGCGCTTCGTTTTGAATTGTCGGGGCGTAAAAGCATGATCATCGAGCGTATCAATACCGATTACGCCATCCCCGTCGTCAAGGATATCATCTTCTGCTAAGGTTCCAGATTTCCAAGGCGGCATCCGCCTGCAGCTGCAACATCCTCAATCCATTCTGCACGCGCGCCCCACGCTTTCCACCCTGCTGCAAAAACAGGGTCTCTTCTGGATTGTACACCAAGTCGTAGAGGTAATTCCGTTCCGTCAACGCTTCGTATGGCAATGGCAGGCACCCCTCCACATTCGGCCACATTCCCACCGGCGTGCAATTGACAAGCCATGGCCAATCCTTCAGCATTGCGCCCGTAACGTCCTCATAACCTATCACCGCTTCCGACGGATGCCGCGACACCATCCTGTACTCCACCCCCCACTGTTGCAAGACATGTACAACTGCCGCGGCAGCTCCACCTGTGCCGAACACCAATGCGCGCGTGGGCAATGTCTGTCCCGCCAAGGAACGGCGAAACCCCTCCACATCCGTGTTATAACCCACCAACCGCTGGCGACCTCCCTCTCGCAGAACCCTCACCGTATTCACGGCGCCCACAGCTTCTGCCACCTCATCTATCTCGTCAAGAAAAGGCATCACCGATTGCTTGTAAGGAATGGTGACGTTGAACCCGCACAGGTCAGGGATGGAAGCAACAAACTCACGCAGTTGTCCTATTTCAGGCAGCTCATAGAGCGCATAACGGCAGTCGAACCGCCCCAATGCGATGAACTTCTCCTCGAAATAACGTTGCGAGAAGCTATGACCCAATGATTTCCCTATAAGCCCGTATTGCCTCATTCGGCGGGAGTTGCTGGCGTTTCATTCTCCTCCGCAGGCTTGTTCCGGGAACCGCGCACACCGCGCACGCCCTTGATGACCAAGTAGGCGACGAAGGCAATGCACAATCCCCACAGCAGGAACTTCAACTCGTGGTTGTATTTGTCAATGAGATCTTTCTGCCCATGAGCCAAATACCCGAGAATTGCCAATATAGTGTTCCATAATGCGGCACCGATGGAAGTGAACAGCACAAACACACCGAAATTCATCTTGGCCAAGCCCGCCGGAATGGAAATCAACTGGCGCACGGCGGGAATCAAACGCCCAATGAGCGTGGAACTCTTCCCGTTGTCGATGAAATATTTCTCCGCCTTCTTCACCTTCTCGCCACTGAGCAGCAAGAAATGCCCCACTTTGCTGTCGGCAAACCAGTAGACAATGGGACGGCCCAACACCATGGAGAGCACATAGTTGATGACAGCTCCAATGAGTGCGCCAAGCGTGGCAAACAGCACAACAAAGAGAACGTTCACCATCTTGGAATCCGTCCTGTAGAGTGCCGCATTGTCGCTATTGCATGCCTGATAGGCGGCAGGCGGCACGATAACCTCCGATGGAAATGGAATAAAAGAACTCTCCACGGCCATCAGCAATGTGACGGTTCCGTAGTTCAGATGGCTGTTATACCAGTTGATGACTCTGTCAGTGACGGAAGCCTTTTCTTGTACAGCGGTACTGTCAGCAGGAACACTTTGCGCAAAAACGCCATAGCTTAACGTTAACAGCAGCAGACAGGCGATGATTTTCTTCATGATGTGCATAAAAAGGTTAGCAATGAGTAATCAGGTTCAAAAGTTCGTATAACGACTGAGCAACTCCATCACTTCGGGCACATCGACGAAACGGGCATCTAATTCCTCGAAGTCGGAGTAACTGTCATCGGGTGCCGCAATGAGCGCACGCTCCAAGTAGTTGCAGGCCTGCTGCACATGGCCTTTCTTGAGGTAGAAAGCGGCTAATGCATACATCACGGTCGTATCAATATCCGGGTCGTCAAGATATTCAAGGCAGACATCGATGCCCAGATCATAGCCTCCGTTTTCACAACAAAACTGGACAAAATTGTGCAAGAAACCGTACTTCGGGTAATCCTCGTTGTGGAACGCCATGAAACACAGATCCTTGATTTCCTCGGTGTCACGTTCAGGATCAAGCAAAGGCAACAGTTCCTCCACCGCGTTCATGTTTTGCGGGTTGTCCTTCACCATGTTGCGCAGGAAGGCGCGTGCCTCGTCGAACTTGCCCTGGACCCTGAAAGTCCGCACAATATCGCCTGTAGCCATATTGAACAGTTCCTCGCGGTTCTGTGCCAAGATAAAAAACGACATGGCTGACTCGTAGTCGCCCATGTTAAAATAGCAGCGCCCGATGTTCAGGTCCAACGAGGGAATATCTGTTTTCTCGTTGGCCTTCAAATAGTGCTGGATGGCATTTACGTTGTCGCCCATTGAATAGTAGGCATCAGCGATGTTGATATGGACAATGAAATCACTCTCGTCGAGTGAAAGCTGGAACAAAAAGGCGTCAACGGCATGTTCATACTCGCTGGCATTCATATAGGCGAGCCCTAAGCCGCCCCACAAACTGGGATACATGGGGTATTCCTCCGTCATACGGGTGAAAAAGTTAACCAGCAGATCTTTTTTCTGGAACTTGGGATAAAGGAAATCGATGTTGATCATGCCAATGTCGTCCACAAAGGTCTCGTCGAGTTGTATGGAGCGCATAGCATGTTCCACAGCTTTTTCGATGTTTTGGTCCAGCAAATATTCCTGCACCAAAAGCATGTGCGCCTCAGGGTATTTCTCATCCATGGAGAGTGCCTTGTTCAAGGCGCTGATGGCGTCGATAGGCTGGTTCAGAGCCTGATACACGAGCACTTTCTCCACATACAAATCCGGAACAGGCTCAAAATTCTTTTCCACATACTCCAATTTTTTCTGAGCCGCATTATAATCCATCATCATGGCGTGGTACTTCACATACTGCAACTGCAAGTATGCATCGTCGGGATAGGTTTCCGTTGCCTTTTTGACAGCCTTTTCAGCTTGATTCATATCCCCGATGTCAAAAAAGTAGTTAATGATATCCTCAAAGTCGTCACGACCGAGAAACATCCGTCTCCCAGCATCGAAATCTCGCGTAAACTGTTCCGCAAGTTCCCGAATATCATTATCTTCACTGTCGTCGTAATGACCCATTTCCTGCGTTTTAAAAAGAGCGCAAAAGTACAAAAAAAGCGGTTAGCCGTCATTCTTCGGCCAATAGTATTTTTGGATTGCCATTGGCCAATTCTTTTCGTCCCATGATGCATTCATCATCAAGCATCCAATTCCAGCCACTCCATCTCCTTCTCCTCCAATGCTTGTTTTGCGGCATCATAGGCCTTGTAGAGTTCGCCGCTATTGATTTCTGCGGCGTATTGGTCGGGTTGCGCCAATTTAGCCTCTATTTCGGCCACTTGTTGCTGTAAAATTTCCATTTCGTCCTCCAACTTGCGAAGACGATTCTTTTTCTTGCGTTCAGCAGCCTCCTGTTCTTTGCGGCGCTCGTAATTCTCCTTGTTGCTGGACACTGTTTTCTGTTCGCCACCTGTCACTGGCTGCCGCGCTTGCAGTTCGTGCAACGACTCCAATTTTCGCGCCTCCAGAAAATCGTATACATCGCCGGTGTAGCCACGTATCTGCTTATCCTTGAACTCGTAGGTCTTAGAGGAAAGTCCCTGCAAGAAGTCGCGGTCGTGGGAGACGAGGATAAGGCTGCCCTCATATTGAAGCAGGGCGTTTTTGAGCACATCCTTGGACGGCATGTCAAGATGGTTCGTCGGCTCGTCGAGGATGAGCAAGTTAAAGGGCGAGAGCAGCAGCTTGGCTAATGCGAGACGCGCCTTTTCGCCGCCGGAGAGCACCTTCACTTTCTTCTCTGTTGCCTCCGTGTCAAAGAGAAAACTACCAAGAATGGTGCGGATTTTGGGACGGATGTCGCCCACAGCAACCTCGTCAATGGTGTCGAAGACTGTCTTCTCGGGGTCAAGCAGTTTGGCTTGGTTTTGAGCGTAATAGCCGATAACCACCTGATAACCGAGTTCGAGAGCACCGCCTTGTGGTGCCAACTGACCGACGATAGCCTTCACCATGGTGGACTTGCCTTCGCCGTTGCGTCCCACGAATGCCACACGCTCGCCGCGCTCCAGGTGGAAGTCCACCTTGTTGAGCACGTTCAACGCATCATAGCCGAGAGACAGCTGCTTGGCATCCACCACCATGCGGCCCGAGTGCGGTGCAGGAGGAAAACGGAATGAAATGGACGATGCATCATAGTCCTCCACTTGCACCCGATCCATCTTTTCAAGCATCTTGATCCTACTCTGCACTTGGCGCGCCTTCGTGGCTTTGTAACGAAATCGCTCGATGAAACGCTCAATCTGAGCAATCTGCTGCTGTTGGTTCTCGAAAGCAGCCTGCTGGCTCTCGATGCGTTCGAGACGTTGCTCCACATATTGGGAGTAACTGCACTTATAGTCCTGAATCGTGCCCAATGTGATCTCTATCGTGCGATTGGTCACGCGGTCAAGAAAGGCACGGTCATGGGAAACAAGGATGACACAGCCGTCATAGTTCGCCAAATAGTCTTCAAGCCATTGGATGGATTCGATATCAAGGTGGTTGGTCGGCTCGTCCAGAAGGACGATTTCAGGCCGCTGGAGCAGGATTTTGGCGAGGCATACGCGCATCTGCCAGCCGTTGCTGAACTCAGACATGGGACGCGGGAAGTCGCTGCGACGAAAGCCCATGCCGACAAGCACCTTCTCGGCTTCGCCTTCAATGGTATTGCCGCCAAGGTGAAGATAGCGGTCATTGGCGTCTGAAAGTTGCTGGGCTATCGCTGCGTATTCAGCGGACTCATAGTCGGTACGCTCTGACAGCTGTTGGGTGAGACGCTGCATGCGCGCTTCTATTTCGCGCACCTCCACAAATGCCGACATCGTTTCCTCCCAGACAGTCTTGTAGGAAGTCTCGGCCAACTCCTGCGGAAGATAACCGGTGCGGAATCCGGTTGTGATCACCATCGTGCCAGAACTCGGTTCCATGTCGCGATGGATAATCTTAAGCAAGGTTGACTTGCCTGCGCCGTTGTGCCCCACCAGCCCGATACGGTCGCGGTCGCCAGCCACAAAGGAGATGTCGCGGAACAAGAAGTCCCCCGTGAAGTTCACCGACAGCTTGTTGATTTGAATCATGGTGCTCTTTAGACTGTTTATATTTTCATTCCCGAATGATGACGATCGTATGCAAAAAAAGGTGGGACTTATGCCCCACCCTATCGCAATTTATAGTTAGATTTTTGAACGTATTTCATACATTACGCTTGCATGGTGCAAACGCTTCACGTTACTATGCCAAAGCACCACCGTTCATCATGGGCGGGATGGGGCCTTGCTGCTGGTCAACAATGACACCAAACTGTTCCTCATACTTGGATATGTTCTCCGAAAGGGCCATCAACAGACGCTTGGTATTTTGCGGTGTCATGATGATCCGTGAATTAACATTGCCTTTCTGAATTCCAGGGAGCATTGCCACAAAGTCAACAATAAACTCACTGTTGGAATGAGAGATGATGGCAAGATTAGAGTACGTACCCTTAGCCACCTCTTCCGGCAGGTTGATATCTAATTTTTGTTCTGGCATAATTATTAATCTACAAGTTAGACAATACTATTCTTCTTTCGAGGCCAACAGGGATTCGTATTCATCCTTGGAACTCACTTGGATATGCTGATAAGAACGGATACCGGTACCAGCAGGGATACGCTGGCCGACGATGACATTCTCCTTCATACCGACCAAGTAGTCGGACTTGGCGTTGATAGCGGCTTCGTTGAGCACTTTCGTCGTCTCCTGGAAGGATGCGGCGGAAATGAAGCTGCGGGTTTGCAGGGCTGCACGGGTGATACCTTGCAGGACCGGTTTACCTGTGGCCGTGCGCGCATCGCGGGTGACCACCAACTTCATATCCTTGCGCTTCAACAGTGAGTTCACGTCGCGCAACTTCTTGGCCGTGATGATTTGACCCTTGCTCACCTCATCGGAATCACCGGGATCCTCAACCACCTTCTTGTCCCAAATGAGATCATTTTCCTCTTGGAAGTCAATCTTGTTGATCAACTCGCCCTGGAGGAACTTGGTGTCACCGGGATCTTCGATCTCCATCTTGCGCATCATCTGACGCACAATGACCTCAAAGTGCTTGTCGCTGATTTTCACACCTTGCAGACGGTAAACCTCCTGAATCTCGTTGATAATGTATTCCTGAACCTTCTGGGCACCCTTGATGTTAAGGATATCCACAGGGGTAAGGGAACCTTCGGAAAGCGGAGTACCAGCCTTTACAAAGTCATTCTCTTGTGCCAAAATCTGCTTGGAAGTTGGAATGAGGTACGTTTTGATACCCTCCTCGTCGCCATTACGCGGGGTGACCTTGACCACACGGTTGCCTCTCTTGAGCTTCTTCTCGAAAGAGACGATACCGTCGATTTCAGAAACCACGGCGGGGTCGGACGGGTTACGAGCCTCGAACAATTCCGTGACGCGCGGCAGACCGCCCGTAATATCACCGGACTTGCCAAAGGAACGAAGAATCTTGACAAGGACTTCACCGGAATCAATCACGGTGCCTTCCTCAACGGCCAAACGAGCACCCACGGGAACGTCGAAGCTCTTCAGCACGTTGCCGGCATCGTCGACCACCGAAATGCTCGGGTTCTTGGTCTTCAGACGGCTTTCGATGATAACCTTGTCTTGGTTGTTGGTCTGTTCGTCCGTCTCGACACGGTAGGTGATGCCCTCGATAATGTCGTTGAAGACAACCTTACCTGCCACATCGGAAAGAATGACTGCGTTGAACGCATCCCAGTCGGCGATGATGTCGCCTTTCTTGATGCTGTCGCCATGCTTGAAATAAAGTTTTGAACCGTACGGCACATTGGCGGCATACAAGGCAACGCCTGTCTGCTTGTCAATAATCTTGATTTCAGCGGTACGACCAATGACAATATAGTAGGTGTCGCCCAAGGCATCGGTTTTTTGCAGGGCGCGCAGTTCATCGATGCTCAACAAGCCATCGTAAGGAGCGGTAATGGAGTTGTTGGCGGACATCGTGCCTGCCACACCACCGGTGTGGAACGTACGCAGGGTCAGCTGTGTACCCGGTTCACCGATGGACTGGGCCGCGATAACGCCGACGGCCTCGCCAATCTGAACCAGCTTGCCCGTCGCCAAGTTGCGGCCATAGCACTTTTGGCAAATGCCGTGCTTGGACTCGCAGGTCGGTACGGAACGGATTTCCACCTCCTCGATGGGAGAATCTTCAATAATCTGGCAATACTCCTCGGTCAGTTCCTCGCCCGCCTTGATAATCAACTCACCCGTCTGGGGATGATAGACATCGTGGAGGGTGACACGTCCCAAAAGACGGTCATAGAGAGACTCGACAACCTCATTGTCCTTGTTCTTCAAGGCGCTCACGGTCATGCCGCGCAGCGTGCCACAGTCCACCTCGGTGATGATGACATCGTGGGAGACGTCGACCAGACGACGGGTCAGGTAACCTGCGTCGGCGGTCTTCAATGCGGTGTCGGCCAAACCCTTACGGGCACCGTGCGTGGAGATGAAGTACTCTTGCACGGAAAGGCCTTCCTTGAAGTTAGAGAGAATCGGGTTTTCGATGACCTCACCACCGGTGGAACCTGCCTTACTGGGCTTGGCCATCAAGCCACGCATACCGGAAAGCTGACGGATCTGGTCAGCAGATCCACGAGCACCGGAGTCGCGCATCATGTGCACGGGATTGAAGCCTTGACGATCCTCTTCGATTTCCTTCATCAAAATCTTGGAAAGACGGGCGTTGCACTGCGACCAAACGTCAACCACCTGGTTGTAACGCTCGGTGTTCGTGATGAAACCCATGCTATAGTTCATTGTAATTTCATCAATCTGCTTGTTGGCCTCATTGATCAGTTCGGGCTTGGCCGACGGGATGATGACGTCACCCAAGTTAAAGGAGAGACCGCCTTCATAAGCCATGCGGTAACCGAGAGTCATGATATTGTCGAGGAATTCGGCACACACCTTATTGCCACAACGATGCAGCACGTCTCCGATGATGTCTCGGAGAGCCTTCTTGGTCAGCAATTGATTGACATACGGATAATTTTCGGGAATCACCTGATTGAAGAGCACACGCCCCACACTGGTGTCAATGACTTTCCAGGTACCCATGCCGTCCACATTGACACGGCACTTGATGATAGCGTTAAGGTGAACGCGCTTCTCATTATAGGCAATCACAACCTCTTCCGGGCCATAGAAAATATGTCCTTCACCGGCCACATGGTTGTCACCCTTGGAAGGAAGCTCCTTGGTCATGTAATACAGACCCAACACCATGTCTTGGGAAGGCACGGTAACAGGAGCACCATTGGCAGGGTTGAGAATGTTGTGGGAGGCCATCATGAGCATCTGGGCTTCCATGATGGCAGCATTGCCCAGGGGCACGTGCACAGCCATCTGGTCACCATCAAAGTCTGCGTTGAATGCCGTACAGCAAAGCGGGTGCAGGCGGATAGCCTTGCCTTCCACCAAACGAGGTTGGAAAGCCTGAATACCAAGACGGTGCAACGTAGGAGCACGGTTCAACAACACTGGATGACCCTTCAGAATATTTTCCAGAATCTCATACACGACAGGATCCTTGCGGTCGACAATCTTCTTGGCTGACTTCACCGTTTTCACAATGCCTCTTTCAAGGATCTTGCGGATGACATAAGGTTTGAAAAGCTCTGCTGCCATGTCTTTCGGCAGACCGCACTCGTTGAGGTGCAAGTCGGGACCGACGACAATGACGGAACGGCCAGAGTAGTCGACACGCTTACCCAAAAGGTTCTGACGGAAGCGGCCTTGCTTACCCTTCAAACTATCAGACAGGGACTTAAGCGGACGGTTGGACTCCGTCTTCACTGCGCTGGATTTCTTCGAGTTATCGAACAAGGAGTCGACAGCTTCCTGAAGCATGCGCTTTTCATTACGCATAATCACATCGGGAGCCTTAATCTCGATCAGACGTTTAAGGCGGTTATTGCGGATGATGACACGACGGTAGAGATCGTTGAGGTCGGAAGTGGCGAAACGACCGCCATCAAGGGGCACCAAAGGACGCAATTCCGGCGGAATGACAGGCACCACCTTGATAATCATCCATTCGGGACGGTTCTCGGCGCGCTTGCGGCTGTCGCGGAAAGCCTCGAAAACATGCAAGCGCTTAAGCAGATCCTTTTTACGTTGCTGGGAAGTCTCGTTGTTGGCACGGTCGCGCAGTTCGTAAGATTCCTTGTCCAAGTCGACTTGACAAAGCAGATCATACAAAGCCTCTGCACCCATCTTGGCAATGAACTTGTTGGGATCATTGTCGGGCAGCAGGCGGTTGTCAGCCGGAAGCATTTTGTCAACAATTTCAAAGTACTCCTCTTCTGTCAAGAGAGCTTTGTTGACAATGGTTTTGGAACTGGAATCATTGCCATGAAGGGGTATGGGCTCGTTGGCAACCACACCCGGTTGAATGACAACATATTTCTCGTAATAGATAATAGCGTCGATTTCCTTGGATTGCAACCCTAACAGGGCGCCAATCTTATTAGGAAGGGACTTGAAGAACCATATATGGGCGACGGGAACCACGAGCTGGATGTGACCCATCCGTTCGCGACGCACCTTGCGTTCGGTGACTTCCACGCCACAAGCATCACAAACCTTGCCTTTATAGCGAATTCTCTTGTACTTCCCGCAGTGGCACTCCCAGTCTTTGGTCGGTCCGAAAATCTTCTCGCAAAAGAGACCGTCGCGCTCCGGTTTATAGGTGCGGTAGTTGATGGTCTCCGGCTTGAGGACCTCGCCATGCGACTGGTTGATAATCGTGTCGGGCGACGCCAAGCTTATGGTGATTTTCTGGATTTCTTTTCTTGTATTATTGTCTTTTCTGAAAGCCATATTGATGCACGATAAATAGTTTGACTTATTCGAATTTGATGTCCAGTGCGAGGCCGCGAAGTTCGTTCACCAAAACGTTGAACGATTCGGGAATGCCAGACACGGGCATGTTGTCACCCTTGACGATGGCCTCGTATGCCTTGGAACGACCCATCACATCGTCAGACTTGACGGTAAGGATCTCTTGCAGGACATTGGAGGCGCCGTAGGCTTCGATGGCCCAGACCTCCATCTCACCGAAACGCTGACCACCAAATTGGGCTTTACCACCCAGCGGCTGTTGCGTGATGAGAGAGTAGGGACCAATGGAGCGTGCGTGCATCTTGTCGTCAACCATGTGATGCAACTTGAGGTAGTAGATATAGCCCACCGTTGCTTTCTGGTGGAACGGTTCGCCCGTCTCGCCATCGTACAACTGGGTGTTGCCGTTTTCAGGCAGCCCGGCTTGACGCATGTACTCGTTGATTTGGTCAATGGAAGCACCGTCGAAAATGGGTGTGGCAAACTTGCAGCCCATCTTCTTGCCGGCCCACGCCAACACGGTCTCATACACCTGTCCCAAGTTCATACGGGAAGGCACGCCCAACGGGTTGAGGACCACGTCCACCGGACGACCGTCCGCGAGGAACGGGAGGTCTTCCTGACGCACAATCTTGGCCACGCAACCTTTGTTACCGTGACGACCTGCCATTTTATCGCCGATGCGCAACTTACGGGCGTTGGCGATATAGACCTTGGCCATTTGAACAATGCCTGCGGGCAGGTTGGCACCGATAGTGGCGTCATTGATTTCACGGATCTTGCGGGCTTCAATGCCACGCAATTTCATGTTGTAGTTGTGGATAATGCCACGAACGACTTCGTTCACAGCACGACCGTTGTCGGTCTTCGGATTCACCCAATCACCACCAGAGACTTTTTCGAAAGCAACGCCTTGCAGCAACTTCTGCGTGAACTTGCCGCTCTTGGGCACCCAGACTGTGCTTGGATTCTCACGATCCATCACATCCTTGATGGCCTGCTTGCCTTCCAAGACCTTGTAGAGCTTGATGACAGCCTTCTCGTGCAAGGCATCGCGCTCAGCCTTGTATTTCTCTTCAATCGACTGGACAAGTTCCTTATCCTTGGCGCGGCTTTTGCGATCCTTGCTCATGCGGGACATGGACTTGGCACCGATGACGACACCCTTCATGGATGGGGGCGCCTTAAGGGAGGCATCCTTCACGTCACCGGCCTTGTCGCCGAAGATGGCGCGCAGCAACTTCTCCTCTGGAGTCGGATAGCTCTCGCCCTTAGGGGTGACCTTACCAATGAGGATGTCACCCTCGTTGACCTCGGCACCCACGCGGATAAGACCATCCGCATTCAGGTCCTTGGTAGCCTCCGTGGAGACATTGGGAATATCGTTCGTCAGCTCCTCGATACCAATCTTGGTGTCGCGGACCTCCATGGTGAAGGATTCGATATGGATAGAGGTATAGAGGTCGTCGGTGACAGCCTTCTCGGAAATCACGACAGCATCCTCGAAATTGTAACCTTTCCAAGGCATGAATGCCACCATAAGGTTGCGTCCCAAAGCCAGTTCGCCGTTTTCAGTGGCGTATCCTTCCGTCAGCACATCGCCCTTCTTCACTTTCTGGCCTTTCACCACAATAGGACGCATATTGATGCAAGAATTCTGGTTGGTTCTACGGAACTTCAGGAGTTCGTATCTTTTAACATTGGAGTCGAAACTCATAAGCGTTTCCACTTCGGAACGCTCATAGTCTATTTCAATATGGGTGGCGTCGACGGAGGTAACCACACCGTTGCCTTCAGCAACAAGGACGACGCGGGAATCGACAGCCACTTGGTGTTCCAGACCTGTACCCACAATAGGCGCTTCAGGGCGCAACAAAGGCACGGCCTGACGCATCATGTTGGATCCCATCAGGGCACGGTTAGCATCGTCGTTCTCCAAGAACGGAATCAAGGATGCTGCGATAGATGCAATCTGGTTGGGGGCGATGTCTATCAAATCGACGTCCTCGCGCGGCAGGATCGGGTAGTCGGCCAAACGGCGCACCTTTACCTTGTTGTCGAGCAGGCCGTTCTCATCCATCGGGGTGTTGGCCTGTGCGATGCGCATGTTGTCCTCCTCTTCTGCCGTCAAGAAAATCGGTTGCTCGTTAAACTGGACTTGCCCGTCGATCACGCGACGATACGGAGTCACAATGAAACCGAGGTTGTTGATCTTGGCGAAAACGCTCAAGGAGGAAATCAAACCGATATTGGGACCTTCAGGGGTCTCGATGGTACACAGACGACCATAGTGCGTGTAGTGCACGTCACGAACCTCGAATCCGGCACGGTCACGGGACAGACCGCCAGGACCCAAGGCTGAAATTCTGCGCTTGTGCGTGATTTCAGACAGCGGGTTGGTCTGGTCCATGAACTGCGACAGCTGGTTGGTGCCGAAGAAGGAGTTGACCACAGAGGAGAGGGTCTTGGAATTAATCAAATCTGTCGGGGCGAAAGTCTCGTGGTCGCGCACATTCATCTTTTCGCGTATGGTACGTGCCATGCGGTTGAGACCGAGGCTGAACTGGTTGTACAGTTGCTCGCCCACGGTACGCACACGACGGTTGCTCAAGTGGTCGATATCGTCCACTTCTGTCTTGGCGTTGATCAATTCGATGAGGTAGCTGATAATGGAGATGATGTCCTCATTGGTCAGCACGCCCGTCTCCTTGGGAATGTTGAGGTTCAGTTTTTTGTTAATACGATAACGTCCGACTTCGCCGAGGTCGTATCGTTTATCAGAGAAGAAGAGCTTGTCGAGGGTGGCGCGCGCGGTCTCCTCGTCGGGCGCCGCTGTGCTCTTCAACTGCAGGTATATGTATTCTATGGCTTCCTTGCCAGACTTTGTCGGGTCTTTCTGCAAGGTGTTGAAAATGATGGAGTAGTCCACCATTTTCTCATCTTTCTTATGGAACAGCACGGACTTGATGTTCGCATCGGCAATCATGTTGATGTGCTGTTTCTCGAAGATGGTTTCACGATTGATGATCACTTCCGTACGTTCGATGTTGGACACCTCGCCCGTCTCATCGTCAACAAAGTCCTCGTACCACGTCTTGATGACATCAGCGGCAAATTTCTCGCCGATGAATTTTTTCAGGTTCGCCTTCGTGGCCTTCACCTCTTGGGTGATGTCGAAGATGGAAAGAATGTCCTTGTCGGTCTCATAGCCGATGGCGCGGAGGAGCGTGGTGACCGGCAGTTTCTTTTTGCGGTCGATATAGGCGTACATCACATTGTTGATGTCCGTCGTGAACTCCATCCAAGATCCCTTGAAGGGGATGATGCGAGCCGAGTACAGGGGTGTTCCGTTGGTGTGATAGGAGAAACCGAAGAACACGCCGGGAGAACGGTGTAATTGGGAAACGACGACACGTTCGGCACCGTTGATGATGAAGGTGCCGCTCGGGGTCATATACGGAATCTCTCCCAAATAAGCGTCCTCGGTGATGGTCTCGAAATCCTCGTGTTCGGCATCGTTACAGGACAATCTCAGTTTGGCGGTCAGGGGAACATTATAGGTCAATTCTCGTTCCAGACACTCGTCCATCGAGTAGCGCGGGGCTCCGATGGAATAGTCAAGGAATTCGAGGGTGAAAATGTTTCTTGCATCGGCGATAGGAAAATTCTCTTTGAAGGCCTTGTAAAGTCCTTCTTTCTTCCGGTCTTCGACATCGGTGTCAATCTGGAAGAACTCCCGGAACGATTTCAGCTGGATGTCAAGGAAATCGGGATATGGGACCGGGCGTGTCGATGCAAAACTGATTCTTTTGTTGTTGTGGTTTGCCAAGGCAGTTGATTTTAAATGAAATAACAGGATTAGGGAAGAACCCGACGGTATGGGCTAAGGAAAGAACGCGGGGGAAGGAAAACAGCAGGTAGTAAAACAACAATAAGTACAAGCACTTCCACCGGGGTGGAAGTGTTGTACTATTGCAATTGACGTAAGTGAACTTACTTAATTTCGACTTCGGCGCCAGCCTCTTCGAGGGATTTCTTCAGGGACTCAGCTTCGTCCTTGGAGATACCTTCCTTGACGGCCTTGGGGGCACCGTCGACCAGTTCCTTAGCTTCCTTGAGGCCAAGGCTGGTGAGTTCCTTCACGAGTTTAACAACCTGAAGCTTCTGGGCACCAGCGGCTTTGAGGATGACGTCGAATTCGGTCTTTTCCTCAGCGGGAGCGGCGCCACCAGCGGCGGGACCAGCGGCCACGGC
>DBYW01000049.1:17644-39755 GCA_002311645.1 Bacteroidales bacterium UBA1176 | reverse complement strand
CTGCAAATGCTTTCAAATCTGCCATAGTTTTATTTTTTTTAAATGTTTTTACTAAATTGTTTTTTTACTAAATAATGATTATTCGGCCTTTTCTGACAAAGTTTTGACAATGCCGGCCAATTTGCCGCCACCCGACTGCAATGCGGAAACCACATTCTTGGCAGGTGATTGCAACAATGCGACCAGGTCGCCAATCAATTCCTCGCGGGACTTGATGTTGCACAATGCTTCCAGTTGGTCGTCGCCAATGTAGGCGGACTGCTCGATGAAGGCAGCCTTGATGAGGGGCTTCGCGTTCTTTGCACGGAATTCCTTGATCAGCTTGGCAGGCACGTTGCCCGTGTTGCACAGCATGATGGAGGTGGGTCCGTTCAGAACGGGATAGATCTCGGAATAGTCCGACTCGCACTGATCCATTGCGCGTTTGAGCAGGGTGTTTTTCACCACTTTCAACTTCACGTCGCGCTTGTTGCACAGACGACGAAGCTGGTTGACTGTACTAACCGTGAAACCGGAAATATCGGTTACATACACATGTGAATAGTTAGTCAAGTCCTGTGCAATTTCTTCTATAATCTGACTTTTTTGATCTTTTTTCATGCTAACTAAACTTTAGACTATAATGTAACGGATTTCGGATCCACCTGTACGCCAGGGCTCATGGTGGTGGAAAGATAGATGCTCTTGATGTAGGTGCCTTTCGCAGAGGTGGGTTTCAGCTTGATGATGGTGCCCATCATTTCGCGGGCATTGTCCGTCAGCTGTTCCACCGTGAAGCGGTTCTTGCCGATGGAGCTGTGAATGATACCGAACTTGTCGACCTTGAAGTCGATCTTACCGGCTTTGACTTCGGAAACGGCCTTGCCGATCTCCAACGTCACGGTGCCGGATTTGGGGTTGGGCATCAAGCCACGGGGACCGAGGATACGTCCGAGAGCACCGATCTTGGGCATGACGCTGGGCATCGTGATGATGACATCGACGTCGGTCCAGCCTTGCTTGATCTTCTCGACATACTCTTCCAGACCCACGTAGTCAGCGCCGGCAGCCTTGGCTTCTTCCTCCTTGTCAGGGGTACAGAGGGCGAGCACGCGCACCACCTTGCCGGTTCCATGAGGGAGAGTGACGATACCACGCACCATCTGGTTGGCCTTCCTCGGGTCAACGCCCAAGCGGACATCGATGTCGAAGGAAGCATCGAACTTGGTGTAGGTAAGGTTCTTCACCACTTGGATGGCTTCCGGCAAAGCATATACCTTGCTCTTATCAAATTTAGCAAATGCTTCTTTGCGTTTTTTTGATATTTTTGCCATTGATTCTTGTTTTTTACTTGTTATTAATTCTGTTCAAAGGGGTTTTGGCCTCCCTTCACGACAACACCCATGCTACGGGCCGTACCGGCCACCATAGACATGGCGGACTCGATCGTGAAGCAGTTAAGGTCGGGCATTTTCAGCTCGGCGATGCTGCGCACCTGGTCCCACGTGATGGTGCCAACCTTGGAACGGTTGGGCTCACCGGAACCCTTCTGCAGCTTGGCGGCCTCCTTGACCTGCACAGCCACCGGCGGGGTCTTCGTGATGAAGTCGAACGACTTATCCTTGTAGACCGTGATCACAACCGGGATCACCTTGCCTGCGAGATCCTGTGTTCTGGAGTTGAACTGCTTGCAGAACTCCATGATGTTCACACCCTTGGAACCCAAGGCGGGACCTACTGGCGGCGACGGGTTGGCGGCACCTCCCTTGATTTGTAATTTGATTAATCCAACTACTTCTTTTGCCATAGTTTTGAATTGAATTTTTTTGATTGTTTGTAACTATGCCGTCGCTATATTTTTTCAACTTGCATAAAACCCAGTTCCAACGGGGTCTTACGGCCGAAAATCTTCACCATGATCTTCAGCTTCTTCTTCTCGGTGTCGATCTCTTCGATGACACCCGTGAAGGTGTTGAAAGGTCCGTCAATAACCTTGACCTCCTCGCCCACCAGGAAAGGCTTCAACAGCGACTCGTCTTGCGACAGCAGCTCGTCGAACTTGCCTAACAGACGGGAGACCTCGTCAGGACGGAGCGGCTTGGGTTGCTCGTTCTTGTGCTTGCACCCCACGAAACCCAACACACCGGGAACTTCCAGCAACGTCGTGAAGACCTCGCCCGTCATCGCCGCCTCCACAAAAATGTAGCTCGGGTAATAACAGCGCTCTTTCACGACCTTCTTTCCGCTCTTCGTCGTGTGGAAAACCTTTTCCGTAGGTATCAAGACACTCGTCACCACATCCTTCAGATTAGCAAGCTCAACCTCTGTCTCGATGTTTTGCTTCACTTTCTTCTCGGTTCCGGCGACCGACTTGATCACATACCACTTGCGTTCAATCTCTGCCATAATAGGTCATTTTGGATATAACTCCGACGTTTTGAAGAAAATTAGACAGCCGGGAACATCAAATCCATGCCCAGATTGAAGATGGCATCCATCAAAAACACGATAAACGCGATTATAAGGGAAGCAATAGATACCACCACAACACTATTTCCAAGTTCTTGCATGGTCGGCCAACTCGTCTTGTGAACCAGCTCGTCATACATCTCCTTAAAATAATTCACTATCTTCATTTTCTTCTTGTTTTATTTTATTCGATATTTTTAGATATATTCTTTCTTTTTTTTGCAAATCATGCACTCTTTAACACACACCCGCTTGTTTATAAATCCAATCTTCAAAATGCTATAAACCATACATTTACAAGCAGCCCAACCCAACCGACACAAACATATTTGCCGACTTTTAAACAAGTTGGCAAATATAGAAAATTTATTATTACAATCGGCTATTGGAAAAAATTATTTTTCATCATTTTTTCAGATGCCAATACGGACGTAGGATATCCGTTTTCCCTCCGCCAACCACATCTTCTCGTAGAAGGTCTGCACCTCCTTCAACAACGGGTCGCAAGGCTCCGCATACACGTCGTCGACTTTCGACAAGACCGGCCAGTTTTGCTCCGGCGCCACCTCCAGCACATACTCGTACAGCTCGCGGCTGTCCGTCTTCAAGTTCAACGCTCCCCCACCCTCTTTCATCACTTGGCGATAATACCCCACGAAACGAGGCGACACCAAGCGCCGGCGCTCATGCTTGAGCTGCGGGTCAGGAAAAGTAACCCATATCTCATCGACCTCTCCTGGGGCAAAATAGTACCCGATGCGGTCTATCGTAATGCGCAAAAAAGCCACATTGCCCAGCTGTTCCTCGATTGCGTCTTTACAACCGCGCCACAACCGCGCACCCTTGCGGTCCACACCCACATAGTTGCGGTCCGGCATGCGGCGTGCCATGGCCAGTGTGTATTCCCCCTTGCCGCATCCCAACTCCAAAACGATGGGGTTGTCATTGTGGAAATAATCTTCGCGCCAGCGTCCCCGAAGCGGGAAAGGCACATTGGCACAATCGTAGTGCGAACGCTGGAATAAATTGCCGAAGGTTTCGTTCTCGGCAAAACGTTGTAGTTTATGTTTAGCCATCAGCCAAGATTTTGAATCATGATATATTTGTAATAGTCGCCTTCCCGCCGCATGAGTTCCTCATGGGTGCCGCGCTCCGTGATGCGCCCGCCGGAAAGTACCACAATCTGGTCCGCACGTTGTATGGTCGAAAGACGATGGGCGATAACCACAACCGTACGGTTTTGCATCGCTTCGTCAAGCGCCTGCTGCACAAGGCGTTCAGATTCCGCATCCATGGCCGACGTGGCCTCGTCAAGAACAAGAATCGGCGCGTTGCGCAACACAGCACGCGCAATGCTGATCCGTTGACGCTGGCCACCCGACAAGTTCAGCCCCCTGTCAGACAATCTGTGCTGCAACCCGTCTTCCAACCCTTCCACAAACTCCTGCAGGTGCGACACGCGCACAGCCTCCATAACCTCGTCTTCCGTGGCAGCCATACCGAGGGTTATATTGTTGAAGAGAGTATCGTTGAACAAAACAATATCTTGCGACACCAATGCGTAAAGCGCACGGTATTGCGAGATGTCATATTCCCGGATGTCTATCCCATCCAATTTCACCACTCCGGAAGTGGGGTCGTAAAAACGTTCCAGAATATCGGCAAGCGTTGTCTTACCAGAGCCCGACGGTCCGACCAACGCAACCATTTGTCCCTTGGCAATCGTTAGATCCACGTCAGAGATCACCTCGTGGTTCCCATACGAAAAGGAGAGACTCTGTATATCGACCTCATGCTCAAATGAAGACACGGAAACCGGGTGTTCCGGTTGGAGAATCACCTCGTCGGCATCAAGCAATTCATAGAGACGGTCAAGGGCTGCCTGCCCCCTGCGATAGTTGGAAAGCGCGGTCGAAAAGCTGCCAATGGGAGCTATCAACTGGGGAAACAAGGCAATATAGGTAATGAAGAGCTCTGGTGAAAAAGATGAATTTGGGGATAGAACCATGCTGCCGCCCACCACCAATACAACCATCACCACGCAAACGCCCAAAAACTCGCTCATCGGAGAGGCCATATTGACACGCCTGTAAATCCTTGTCTGGGTATCAGAATACTGGTTGTTGAACCTGCGAAATTGCTCCTCTGCTTTCTTTTGGGCATTAAATCCCTTGATCACACGCAAGCCATCAATGGTCTCCTCCACTTGCGAAAGAAGACTGCCCATCCGTTGCTTGGAGGTACGGTTATCCCTCCTAAGCACAGAAGAAATCTTGGCAATGACCAAAAAGGGCAAGGGTAACAACAAGAACGCATACAAGGTAAGGCGAGGATTAATATAGATGAGGAAAGCCACATAGAGCAAAATCGAAAAAGGATCCGTAATAAAACTTTTCAAGGAATTGAGTATGGTAAACTCTACCTCCTGGACATCACCGACAGCGCGGGAAACCACATCACCACGCCGGGTGGAGGTGAAATAGCCAATGGGAAGAATCAATATTTTCCGATAGACCTGATTCCGCAGACGATAAAGCAAATCGCTGCGCAAGGTGGCCATAAACCATTGGGTCAGATACGAGAAAAGCGTCTTGAGAAAATAAAACAAGATTGCCAACAAAACAATCAGGGAGATGGACGATGCTATATTCTCAAAATGCAGGACTGGTTGCAACCGGGAAACCACAAAAGAGGAAATCGGACTCAGTCCAGAAACATCCCCTGTGAAGAGCAACTTGCAAAATGGCTCGACAAGTAGGTACACACAGAACGTCAACACCACTGACAGGAAGTTGAAGAAAAAGACAACCGCCAATCTTCCTGCATAGCGATGAACAAGTTCAGCGAGAAAAGAGGATTTTCGAGCCATTGAATATTAGATTAAAAAAAATAAAAAAGGGAGTTGTGCCTTTCACACACAACTCCCTTGGTTTTTATAGTCACTCTAATTACTTAGAGATAACAAGCTTCTTAGAGAGGGTGACATTCTCACCTTCGACGCGGATGAAGTAGACACCCGGGGTCAGGTTGCGAACCTCACGTCTGTAGATGTACTCAGTACCGTCGAGGACCACATTGTCTCTTGCAACGATTTGACCGGCAATGTTGACAACATTGATGGTGGACTCACCCGTCACGCCGTTGATACGAGCGTTGACCACGTTGTTGGTCGGGTTCGGATAAACAACCATGGAAGCGTTGTCTTCAGTGGACTCGTACTCCTCAATATCCGTAGTCAGCAAGGAGAAACCACCAGCGGAAACTTGATCCGGACCTGTGACATTGATGTAAAGTTCATCCATCATCAAGGTGTCGAAAATAGCACCAGCTGTGAGGGAGTTGTTACCACCAATGCTTAAGTTAGCAGTAGAGTCGGCATTATAATAATTCGTAGGCAGGATTGATTTTTGAGTCGTGGAGATCAAACGATAGACAATCTTATATTCACCAGACTTCAAGAATTGGTTGAAGGTCTTGTCAACAGGATTGCCAGCGAGGAAGTGCAAGTACACTTCGTCGTAATCTTGTCCGTACGGGAATATTGTGGAATAGTACTTATTCGGATAGTGGTTACCCATCAAGTCTGATCCAGGAACAGACGAAGACACGGCATAGTTGAAGTAACTCGTGGCCGAAACATCGATATGAGAAGGAGTCAGCCAATGAATCACATCGTAAGAAACATACTTAGTACCACCTGCAGCAGTTGCCGGTCTGATCATATGACCGATGTTGCTGTTGCTCAGCAGCGTGTCATTACGATAGATGTCGAAGGTGACGAAGACCATAACATCACCAGCAATACCGCAAGTATTGTCAACAGTCCAGGTGTATTCCGTACGGTTGTCCGTGGTAAGAGCGTCGATGTTATGCGTGTCAGAACCGGCGTGCGTGAAGCGGAAGCGCGGTTTGTCGGTAGCCATGACGCTGACAGCAGTGTCAACATGGAACGTCAGAATGTCGGTTGAAGCATTGAGAGAGTTCAAAGAGACACAGTTGTTGGTGTCGACAACTTCAAGCGTGAAGGTGAAGAGGGAGTCAGTGGTCAGGTGGAGCGAAGAAGCATCGAAGGTGTAGTTCTTCGTGGTGGCAACGGTAGTGCCATTAGCATCCATCCACTTGTAGGAGATGTACGGATAGCTGGTCGTCTCAGTCATACTGGCTGAACCATCCAAGCAGATGTACGTGTCAGCAGCGATTTGCGGGACAGGACGCGGGTAAACAACCATGACGGTATCCACGGTGTCAGCACCGCAAGCGTTGGTGGCAATGTAGTACATCGGTTGGGCGTTCATAGCCATGGTGGCAGCGGCGGTCCAATCGAAGGCACCAGTTTCAGTAGCGAGTTTCCAGATGGTGTCGGTAGGCAGACCGTTGGTGTCGATAGCAAGATCAGACGGCTTGGTGAAGGTCAGGCCTTCGCAGACATCCAGTTTACCATCGGTGATGGTGCCCGTGATGGAAGGTTTGTCATTAACCTTGATCACAACCTGAATCTTCTTCTCACCGCAAGAAGGAGTAGCAGTGCTGGTAGCCGTCAGCTTGATGGTGTCACCCGTGACATTCATCACCTCAGGAACACCATACAACTTGTTGGTGGTAGAATTGAAGATGAGGCCAGTCGGCAGCACGCCACCGTCAACAGACAAAGTAGCATTCTCAACAGTGAAGGCGATGGTGTCGATCGTATCGAGGCGGCACCGCGTTTGGTCGAGCAGTGCAGGATCAGCACTCAACTTAACAGTGTCGTTCACAATAATCTTCACAAATGCACTCTTGGCGTCGCAAGCAGGATTGTAGATGCTGTTGGCAACGATGGTGTATTTGAGAGTATCCGCTTGTGTAGGAGTACCGGAGATGGTGTCCTTACCAGGAGTAGCGTGGATATGTGTGAGACCGGCAGCCAAAGAAGGAACAGACAAAGTAGCGTTTGCATACTCCATGGCAACAGGTTGGATAGCTTCGCCAAGGCAGATGGTCTGAGTCAACGGAGCAACATTTAGAGAGACAGTATCGCGGATGTAAATCACAACCTTTTGTTCCTTAGGATCGCAACCCGTGAAGGAAGCGAAAGTACTGGTGGCGGTGATCGTCAAGGTATCATTGCCGAAGGCTTCAGGAGTACCGTTGATCGTATCATTAACCATCGTGTAAATAGCAGGTTTCAGGGTCGTCAAAGCAGCAGTACCGTTCTTAACATCAACAACAATCGGTTTGATGGAATTACCCAGACAGAGGGTGTCAGCCAACGGAGCGACGGTCAACTTCACAGTGTCGTGGACAATAATCTTACCGGTAAGAGTATCATTCTCGCAGCCGTTGAGGCTTACGAAAGCAATCTTATATTCGAACGTGTCGGAAGGATTGGTCGTAGCTTTCAACGGGGTACCCTTGATAGTGTCATTATCGAGGGCCACACCAGAAGGCAGGTTGATAGCGTTGATGGTAGCATTGTCGTAATCGAGGACAATGTTGGTCAACGGAGTACCCACGCAGAACTCTTGAGTAGCAAGCGTGCTGTTGACTTTCACGGTGTCGAAGACAACGATCTGGACAGTAACGGTCTTGACAGGATCACAAGCCGGAACCACATTGCTGGTAGCCGTGATCGTGATGGTCAACGTGTCATTTTCATTCACCTTGATCTTAGCAGGAGCACCCTTGATGGTGTCATTGACCAAAGTCAAGCCAGTCGGGAGAGTAGATGTAGAAATGGTTGCATTTTCATAGAGAACAGCAATAGGAGCAATCTCATTACCAACGCAGAGGGTTTGAGCCATCGGAGTGGCAGCAAGCTTCACAGTGTCATTGACAACAATGGTATCATAAATTGTCATGAACGGACACGGAGAACCAACAACATCGGTATAAGCCGTAATTGCAACATAAATGGTGTCTTTAGTTGCAGGCGAACCGGAAATTGTCATAGCTGCAGGATCAAATGTCAAAGCAGTTGTAGCAGGAGTGAAGACAACATCGCCAGCCACCATAGCACGAGCATTCGTGGTGGTGACATTGATCGTAGTGATAGGCTGACCCAGACAGATGACCTGATGATCATTGTCAATAGCAACAGTCACAGAACCAGCAACATACAGACCCATCGTGTCAAGGGTGATGAAATCACCGGAGCAATCGTTCTTAGCAACGAAACGGAATGCATATTCACCCTTGGCAAGAGGAGTTGAAGGAACCCAGACATTCCAAGTGAGGGAGTCAACGTTCTTGTACTCAATCTTGCACTCGTTACCAGCGCCTGTCGTACCATGCCAGTTTACAGAATCAGCATTGAGGATAGGAACAATGTTGGGGGTAACCGGGGTACCAGCGCAAATAGTATCGTTAGCCATAGGAGCAGGTGAAGGAATCAAGGACGGAATATTCGTAACCTTAAGAGTTGTAGGAGCAGAGAAGAGCGTGTCGCAATTGTTGGCACTGTAAGCATAGATGCTCATGCCAGTCATTCCTTCAGAAACAGCATCGTTGATGTTGAACGCAGAACCAGCAGTGATGCAATTGGACTTGTCAATCGTGGTGGAAGCGCTCACAATACGCCAGCCATACTGGGTAGCATAATCGTGGGTGAAACCTTCGCCGGTGGGGAGAATGGTGTCGCCTTCGCAAATGCTGGCCGGAATCGTGGCAGAGACTGTCAATGTAGGAGGTGCGGAAATCGTAATGTTATAGACCATGAAGCTGTCACAACCGTTTGCAGCTGTATAGGTGTCGAGAATCTGATGGACATTCGTGCCAGCAGGATCGAATCTCAGCGTGTCAGAGCCACCAGCAACATAGGTGTATATGTAAGAACCGCAAGCGTCAATGTCAACCGTATCTCTGAAGATCGGCTTGGAAATCACGTTGATGGCATCCGTGGTGGTACAACCGTTGTTGTCAACGATAGTCACGCAGAAGGACTTGGTGGCATTAGCAGCAATGTCGTATGCGGGAACCGTGAAGGATGCATTGGAGGTGTTGACACCGTTAGTCCAAACATGGGAGACAAGACCCACAGAATCGATGGCAATGTCGATAGGATTATTCTCGCAGTTGAAGAAGTTGTTCGGATCGCGAGTGGTCCAAGGAGTGCCATTGACGATGAAATGCACGAGCGGCAGAGAGTCAACACAGACATACATGCTTTCAACGGTGGTACAACCAGTCAAAACGCTGGTAACTTCAACCGTGTAGGTGCAGCAGTGTACCATGTCGGTGAGGATCTTGCAGGAATCAGTCGTGGAAAGAATCACGCCAGAAGGACAGTCATTGTACCACTTGTATGTGAAGACCGTGTCGCCAGGAAGGGTCGTCGTGACTTCTGCATACAAAGTGCCGTCTTCATTCTTACAGATATGATTCGGTCCATTGATAACAACGCCAGGAGCGTGGTTGTTGTCCAAACGGATAATAGCAACGGAATCGTAAACACACTCGGTGAACATATCCATAATGGCAACGTTGTAGATACCATTCTTCAAGCCAGTGAAGACATTGACGGTGTCATAAGTGACGCCATTGTCAATGGAGTACATGTACGTGGTTGCATCAGGATTAGCATTAGAGAGGACGGTCAACGTGATGGAACCATCGAAACGAGTCGTGTCGCAGAAATGGTTCGGAGTAGTGTCAACGGAGAAGACAAGTTCATACTGGTCGTGGAGGACATTAACATTTCTGTTGGCCATCGTGTCATAGACGCAGTTGTTGACCGTGTCGAGGATCGTGATCTGATAGCTTCCTGCAGGAACGCCGGTGAAGACAGGATCCAACTGATAGGTGGTGCCACCATCGATGGAGTAGGACAACACGGCAGCAGCGCTGGAAGAGTGAGCGGTAACCGTAATGGTACCCAAGCTCAAGCCAGCCTTACAGCTATAGTCGATCGTGGGAACAATGGAGTCGATAGCCAGCGGAGTCGGAGTGAACGGCACGAAGACAGTGTCAGTGTGCGTACAACCAGTGATGGTGTCGGTGATGAACACTTGATAGTGACCGTCAGCCAACGTGAACTTCGTGTAGTCAATCGGCTCGAAGTGGTCGACATCGTAACCATAGTGAATGGTGTCGATATAGGTGAACACATAGAGGTGATGCGTGGTTTGCGGGGTGAGAACCTTGATTTGGCCATTACCCGGACGGCTCAGCGTAATATCGCAAGTGCTGTTAGGCGTAATTTGATATTGCGGCAAGAACCAAGCGCTGTCAAGCACTTCAACATCGACCGGAGTAGTGGTACAGTGCAAATTGGTCATAACGCTGACCATGTAGTGGCCGGAATTGAGGCTGTCGGCGACATTCACGGTGTCAGTACCATTAATAATATAGACGAAGGAAGTGTAGTTCGGAGTGGTAGGAGCAATTCTGGCTGCCAACGTGTCATGAGCGGTGATGGTACCATTCTTCTCAGCATAGCACATGTAATTGGCTGTGGAAGTGTAGGTAACCTCAGGATAATGGAACTGAGAAGCAACCGTGACCGGTTTGGTGTATTCACAGTTGGTAACCGTATTATAAGCATGGACAGTGTAGGTGTCGTTGTTCAAGCCAGTAAAGCTCGGATTCATCGTATCATTGGTGCTGTTAATAACCTTGAAGAAGATGTTGGCGCTCGGGGTGGCGGTCACATTGATGACACCCGTACCGAGATCGCTACAATCCTTATCCGGAGTGGTCTGAGTAGCGGTCAAATTAACAACAGGCTTGTTGAAGTTGATGTGAACCGGTTTCGGAGTGGAGCAACCCGTAGCAAGTTCAACTTTATAAATGGTGTAATTACCAGAATCAAGAGAATTGTAATTAGCAGGTTGGACAGTATCACCAAATGCGTTGAAGACAACAAATGCCATACCTGTTTGAGCAGTGATTTGGATGCTACCATTCGGAGTGACACAGTTGGTGCGATGCGTAAGAGCAACCTCGGAATCATTGAAAACAGGACCATTGGAGCTATCGGGCACAGTGAATAATGTGTCGAATTCACAACGGGTGATGTCATTATAGATATGCAAGTTGTAATCACCGGCAGGCAGGTTGGTGAAAGCACGGACACCAGACTGGACACCACGATAGGTGATACCATTCAACGTGTAGTAATACTTAGGATCAGTATCCAAGAAGGTGATGGAACCGTTAGAAGATCCGCAGACAGAGTTGGCAACAACCACATGGTGAGGAACCGGAGGAGTGGTGCGCTGGTCGCGAATCGTGTCAGGACCGGTCACATAATGACAGTTATAGTTGGTAGTAATATAGATGCGATAGTCGGTGCCTTGGTAGAGGTAGTTGAACCAAAGGTCGCTCTCAAGGCTGGAGTTGTAGATGTGGGTTTCATTGCCACAAGTGTCCAAAGTAACACCATCGTCAAGCAAGTTGACATGCATAGGCATGTAGTAGGTGTAACCATCAACAGGATAGAGAACGTTGAGGGTACCGTGCCAAGGAGCCGTACAATAGTCATTGTGGGTATAAGGTTCAACAGCCAAAACGGAATCCAAATAGGAAGCGGGCAGTGTGGTGTCATGAGGAACAAGGACATTCACAACTTGTTCTGTGAGACAGCCGTGAATCGTGAGCAGGTCATAAAGATAAGTACCCGGCTTCACAGTGTCGTTGGTGACATAAGGCAGAGCGTGCCATTCAGTCTCACCATGCAGACGAATGCTGTCGATGTCGCCATGAACAGCGGTAATCGTGATGGAACCATTGGAATGAACAGCAGTGTCGCAATAGTTGTTAGCGGTGGTAACAACATTGACGTCGGCAGCAACAGGCTTGTGGTAAACCACGAGTTGAATCGTATCAGCTGCCAAACAGTTGTTCACGTCATAGACGGCAACCGTGTGGGTGATCGTAGAATCGACACCCTCGATAGGACTGACATCCAGAGTGGTGGCAGTAACCTTGTTGTCCCAAACAACATTGGCTTGGGTACCATGTTCGCTGATGACAGAAAGCGTAGAAGTATAAGGATAGCAGCTGCTGTCAACAGAAGCCAAGATAGTCGTGGAGAAACGAGGCTCCGGATAACACACGCGAATGGTGTGGGTGGCGGAAGGACCGCACTTCGGAGAAACCGTAATCACAACATTGGTGTTGTCATAAATAGTGTCGCCAGCGGCAGGAACTTGCGTCACTCTCGTGCTGTCCATGTTCCAGCAATCATCGGTAACAGTGCTCACATTGAACAAAGGAGCATAGTTAGGAACGATGATACCGCAATTAGGAGCATTCGGAGCAATAGTGTCCGTAGTTTGGGCAAGCGTGATAACAGGAGCAAGCGTATCGATGGCGTGGATAGAGTATTCAGCTCTCGTGATACAACCCATAGAGTTGGTGACATCGACGTATGCCGTGTAAACACGATCACAAACATTCTCGTTCACAGCGATGAAAGAGAAGTTGGTGGTAGAGGTGTAGTCGATGGCTTCACCAGACCAAACGTATGTGAGGGTATGGTCATACGGCATGAGCGGCAGGTTGTCGGTAGCCTGGGCATCCAAGAGGTAGTGACCAAATGTCGGACAAACAACAGGAACAGCACCAGGATGTGCATAGTCGTCATTACGGGTGTCTTCCACGAGGTTCACCGTAGGAACCGGGAAGAAGTGGATGGCGTTGGAAGTATCAGAAGCTTTACAACCATACTTGTCCGTGATGTTCATGATGAACTGGGTGGAGGTATAGTAAGCACCGCCGACAAGAGCGTAAACTCTGATAGAGGTGTCCGTCAGATGAATGATACCACACTCATCGGGTTTCGGATCCTGATCCCAAGAATATTGGTACGGGCTGAAGCCGTTGTAAATCATGTTGGTGTCGAAGATGACAACCACCGTGTCATAGTTACAAACCTCATAGTCCGGAGTGCGGGTTGCACCGTGGGCGATATTGATAGCAGCAGGTTTGAGGAGGGTGATGACATGTATCTTGGCATTGTTCGGAGTGATATTGTGACATTCGTCTTCAACTCTGACAGTCACGTGAACTTCGTCGGTGTTGGCGAAGATGTCTTGCTCAGCAGCAACAGGGTTACCATTGGCGAGAGCGACTTCGGTGTTTCCAATGTAGAAACGGATGAGGCTGTCGGGAGTTGCGGAACCGCAAGCAGAATGGATGTTGAAGTTGTTGTGCAGAGAGGTCAACAGGACGTTACGAGCAGGCAGGTTGTCCTTACAGTCGTTGTTCAGAATACGAACAGGATTCACGGTGTCGACCTTACCAGTCAGGACAGGAATACTGTCGTTGACGATCGTTACAACCTGGCTAATAGTGTTGGAGGAATTGTTACATTCATCAGTAATATAGTAGCTGCGAGTAACGGTTGTTGTACAAGGAGCGAGCGTGGTGTTAACAGAAACACTATAATGAATAGCAGTTTTGTTGTGACATTTGTCATTGACAATTCTGATAGGAGAAGTGCCAGTGGTGCTCTCAACAGCATTGTTAATGGTATAAGGAGCAGACCAAGCAGACGTGGTGCTGTCGCAACCAGAGATTGTAATGGCAGCAGTGGAGGCGTTTCTCCAGGTGATGCTGATAGGATCGGTATCCTCACCTTTCACCGTGAACGTACGGGTGATGGTAGCTTCGCAGATGTCGTCATTCGGATAAGCAGGATGAGAAGCATGGGCGACAGCGGTGACCACAAAGGTGTCAGTAACGCCGCAACCAGGAGCCGTCACCGTATAGTTGGCTTGGTTGTAGTTGATGGTCTGACCGTTCTTCTTCCATGTATACGTCCAAGTGTAGTTATTGCCAACACCCGTAGTGGCGTCGGTGTTTGTAACGATAAAGTTACTTCTCAGTTGAATGCCGGTAGTGTGCGGACAAACCACAAAATTCTCTTGTGTGGCAACACTTGTGTTGTTGGCCACTTCCGGAGTTGCCCAGAATTGGAATTCAACAGACACGCCTGTCGGGGAGTAGGTGCCCACGCCAGGAGAAGTCTCGGCGTATGAGAATGCCGTGTACGTCACCTTATGGTTGAAGTTGGGATTATAGATGCTGGACAAGTTAACGGTATAAGTTCCCGTAGTGGAAACCGGGGTGCCCGTAGCGGTAGTGCCCTGGAACCAATGAACTTGTTGAGCGCAATGATTGAAATTGTTGTTGTTCAATATCGCTTTGATAACCTGAGTGGAGGTCGGTGTGATATCTTCGTTACAATATGCATAACGAGGATTCGTGTTGTCCAAGACAGGAGGAATGAACTCATTCACTCTGATGATGAATGTGGTGGTGTCACCAATACAGTCAAAGCTGAAACCAGGGATGGTATCGTAAGTGTTGACCTGATATACATAATACAAATAGTCACCGACGGTGGTGTTGTCAAACAGCACCGGAGTGGTCGTGTAGCCAGTGTCAGTGGAAAGTTTCCAATATCTTTGGTAGCTTACGAGACCGGGAGCATCGGTGTTGACAGCAGGAGCGAGGGACTCGATCCAAGCAGCAGTGACAGGAACATTTTGACAGATGGTGTCGTTATGAGCGATAATGTCGGGGTTGATACGGGTCTGGAAATCGAGCAGGTCGAGGGAGTCGACTCTCCAGTGACCGCAAGTGTATTCGCCGAAGAGAACATTATAGAATCCAGTTTGAGTATAGACGGCTTCAGGGCTGCCATAATGATAAGGATCGTTTTCGCAAGTCACCATCTGGGAGGTGGTGTTCACGAGATAGTGGATGGAGTCTTGGGCAAGCAGAGCACCGCAGTGGCTCTGGTGACCGCCGATGTAACCATTTTGGTAATCAGAATCCCAAATAGCGAAAGCGCTACCGTTGGTACGTTCGCGCAAGCCAACCACGAGGGAGTAGTTGCCGACTTGTTTCCAACGAAGGGCGATACGGGTTTCAGAAGATTCAAAGAAATTGATGTAGAAGTAATCAAGGTTGTAAGTATGGACTTGTCTGACATAACCAGCGGCTCCGAAACCGTAAGCCGCATACGGGAATTGATCATTGTCGATGACAGGGACGGAACCCGGGTAGCCGCCGGCAGCGTCGTTGCCGTTCATGCCTTGGTTCTCGCCACAAACACCATTACCATAAACAGGTCCACCGAGCCAACCGTTGTGGCCGCATTCACCCATGACGTTGTCCGTATGAGCGCGCTGGTCGAATCTGGTGAAGATGAACACGTCAACATAGTCGGACAATTGTGCATCCGGAATGAGCACGCCGTTGTTGTACAGTTTCCACTCGACAGAGACCTTCGTACTGGCGGGCAGGTTGCAATTGTTCGTGAAGTTAATCCTGTACCAGTCCGTACGGTCGCCAATGATATAGTTGGCTGCGCCGTTGGAGATACTGATGTGGTTCACATTGTCAACGCGCGACATCGAGTTGTACAGGATCAGGTCGTTGCCCTGCCCAGGCAAATAGGCAGGAGACCCAGGTGTGAACATACCCGGTGCCGGAGCCACGTTTGAGACGTCATGCAATGTGTCTGGCTGCATGTTTTCCAACCAGAAACAGCAATTCGTCGTTACCTGTGCTTTTGCGGTAAATCCCGCTAGCATAAGCAACATGCTTAAAAAGCAAATCGATAATAGTTTTTTCATACTGTTACTTTTTGATTGTTATTGATTATATTATTTTCTTTTTTTCTCGCTTATTTGTCTGTCTAAAAAGATTATACACTATTATACATTTCACTAAAATTTCAACTTGCAAAAATACATTTTTTTTTCACACTTTACCCATTTCCATTATTTTTTTTGTTTTTTTTTCTGGAAATCGCTTCCTGCGCACGCAAAAATGCAGTTGAAATCACGCTTAATCGCCCTGATATTTTACCATAAATTACTACATATCAATACTTTACAAAATTATACAATACACCCTGTTATCAACATAGGCATTTGAATTTTTATACTAAACTATCCCAAATAAGTTACAAAAAAATCCTCCTCTCACCCGCATAACGGCCATTGCACCTCCAAATTTCAGACAACAAAGGCCTGACAAACGGCAGGCCTTTCTATAAATATATATATAGTATGATCGGAACTAACGTACAATCTTGAATTCTGTACGCCGGTTAGTGGCGCGTCCCTCTTCGGTGGAATTGTCGGCAACCGGCTGTCGCTTACCATATCCTTTGTAGCTCAACCGGGAAGCATCAATGCCATGGGCCACCAGATAGTCATAAACCGACTTGGCACGATTCTGCGAAAGACGGTCATTGTACTCGTCACTGCCTTGGTCGTCCGTGTGCCCTCCAATCTCTATCGCCACCGCATTATGCTTCAGATAGTCCACTAAACGATCCAACTCCTCATACGAGGCGGGCTGCAAGTCGCTGCGGTCGAAATCAAAGAATATGTTTTTCAATACCACCACGGTGCCGACCTCGGCCCTCTGCAGGTTGATGTCCTTCAAATAAGGCTCCAGCGCCGTATAGGATTTCTCGATCTGGAAATTCTCAGAATAAAACGGGTAGCCGGGCGCAGAAACATTCAGCAGAACATTGCTCCCTGTCTGGATACAGGCGAGGTATTGCCCCGTCTGTGCATCCGACCTGGTGGAAGTCAACGGCTGGCGGGTATTCAAATCCACCATCTCGACGGTGGCTTCCAAAGGCTGTTCACTTTCCGAATCCTTCACCCTACCCTTGATGTAGGTAACCGGATTGGGACGCAGGTTGTCGTCAAGCTCAAAGCAATACAAGTCAAGTCCGCCTTGCCCACCCTCCTTGTCGGAAGCCATATAGGCCATGGTACCGGCGGTATTAATAAAGATATTGATTTCATCGGCGGCTGTATTGATGGGGTAGCCCAAGTTCTTGGGTTCACTCCACGTGCCGTCAGGCTGCATTGTTGCATAAAAAAGATCATAACCGCCCATGCCGACGCGTCCATTGGAGGCGAAGTAGAGCGTGCGACCGTCGCTATGGATAAAGGGGGCGGCATCATCGCCAGGCGTATTGATGGCGGCACCCAAATTTTCGGGAGCGGTGAAGGAGCCTTCCGCCGTCATGGACGTCTTCCAAATATCCATTCCCCCAAAACCACCGGGCCTGGAAGAAACAAAGTAGATGGTTTTGCCATCTGAAGCCATGGAAGGCTGCGACTCCCAGGCGTTGGTGTTCACGGGTGCGCCAAAGTTGCGCGGACGCGACCACTTGCTGCCCATCTTCTTTGACCAATAAAGGTCACAACTACCCATGCCATAGTCTGCGTTGCACATAGTATAGAGCAAATAGACTCCGTCGGGAGAAATACACTGTGCGCCCTCATTGTAACCCGTGCGGATAGGTTGTCCGAAAGCCGCGCGCGGTTGCCACACATTGGCTTCGCGTTTGGAATAATAGAGATCCTGCTCCGTTTGGCAGAATGCACAGATTGTGTGCTCGTCGCGCGGACGTCCCACCGTATAGACCAGCATACCATCGTCGGCCGTGATGGAAGCCAATGATTCATCCCACTCGGAATTCACATTGCTGCCCAAATTAACGGGTTGGAATTGAACAGGATTGCGCATCGCTTCCATGGCAAAACGACAATTGGCCATTCCCTTCTGGGCATCTGACAAGACATCGGTGTATTGCAACCCCTTTTGCATAAAGAGTTCATAGAAGCGCAAAGCTTCTTCGTAATGCTCGCACTTCGCCCCTTCGCTTGCCGCAATGTAGTACAACAACGGATCCGGCTCGCCAATCAGGGCTATAGCCTTCGAGTAACATTGGAAAGCTGAATCGGAATGCAAGGTGAAATTGTAGATATCGCCCTTTAAAATATAGGTGTCAGAATAAAGAGGATCCTTGGCTTGTGCCTGGTTCAACAAACCAAGCGCCTTTTCAAACTGTTTTTGGTTGACCAACTGCTGCGCCTTGACGCACAAATTAGCAGCTTTGGAGGCTTTTTGAGCCGACACAGGAGCTATTGCCAGTACCATCAAACATGACAATAATATTATATATACTATTTTATATTTAATATTCATTTTATTCGAATTGCTTTGCTTGCTGCCAATACGCTTCCATCTGTTCCAAGGAGAGGTCCGTCAATTTCCTGTCGCTGTTCTTAGCCTGTTCTTCAACATATTGGAATCGGCGGATGAATTTTTGATTGGTTTTTTCCAACGCATCATCCGGATTGATCTTCATAAACCGGGCATAGTTGACCAATGCAAAAAGAACATCACCAAACTCATCTTCCATCTTTTCAGATTGTTTTTCGGCTTCCACCTTAAACTCTTCCAACTCTTCTTGAACTTTTTCCCACACTTCACCTGCGTTATGCCAATCGAACCCAACACCATTGGCTTTTTCCTGGATACGATAGGCTTTCACCAAAGAAGGTGCACTTTTAGGAACGCCGCCAAGCACCGATCTATTGCCCTCACGCTGCAATTTTATTTTCTCCCAATTCTCATGCACCTGCTGCGCATCTTGGGCTTTCTCTGCCCCATAGATATGGGGGTGTCTTCGTATTAACTTGTCACACAACTGATTGAGAACATCTTTAACATCAAAAAGATTTTGTTCGGAAGCAATCTTTGAATAAAAGACAAGATGCAACATCAAATCTCCCAGTTCCTTGCACATGTCTTTATAATTCTTTTCAACAATAGCCTCCGAAAGTTCGTAGGTCTCTTCGATGGTCAAGCAGCGCAAAGTGTCGAATGTCTGCACGCTGTCCCATGGGCATTTTTCCCGCAATTCATCCATGATATCCAACAACCGTTGGAAAGCCACCAACCTTTCATCCATAGGTTTCAATCTTAAAAACTGTGTTACAAATTATTAGTAAGCACGAGCAAAGAGCACTCTCTGCTTGGATGGTTTGCCCGTCAAGATACATTTGCCCTCCTCCAACGGATTGTTGAAAGGAATGCAACGGATGGTGGCCTTGGATAATTCCTTGATCTTGTCTTCTGTCTCTGCCGTGCCATCCCAATGGGCATAAACAAATCCAGGATGGTTGTCAAGCAGGTCAATGAACTCATCCCAAGTGTCGGCCTTGTGAGTGTTTTCCTTTTGGAACTTAAGGGCCTTGTCAAATAAATTCTTCTGTATATCCTTGAGTAACTGCTGGATATATCCCACAAGACCATCAAAAGGAATCGTCTCTTTGGTGAGAGTGTCGCGACGAGCAACTTCGGCCTCGTTGGTTTCAAGGTCGCGGGGACCGATGGCGATGCGCACAGGAACGCCCTTGAGTTCATACTCATTGAACTTCCATCCGGAACGTTTGGTGTCGTCATTGTCAAACTTAACCGTGATATTGGCCTCTTTCAACTTTTGGATGAGCGGCTGTACTTTGTCTGCGATGGCCTGACGTTGTTCCTCGCTCTTATAAATAGGAACGATAACCACTTGGATGGGTGCAAGGTTCGGGGGTAGCACCAGACCGTTATCGTCAGAATGCGTCATAATGAGGGCGCCAATAAGCCTTGTGGAGACGCCCCAAGATGTAGCCCATACATACTGCGGTTTGTTTTCTTTATCCAAATACTTGACATCAAATGCTTTGGCGAAGTTCTGACCCAAGAAATGGGAAGTGCCGGCCTGCAAGGCCTTGCCATCCTGCATGAGGGCCTCGATGCAATAGGTGTCGAGGGCGCCGCCAAACCGTTCGTTGGGCGACTTCACGCCCTTCACCACTGGAATTGCCATGAAATTTTCGACGAAATCCGCATAGACATGAAGCATGCGCTCGGTCTCTTCAACAGCCTCTTCGCGGGTGGCGTGCGCCGTGTGGCCCTCTTGCCACAGAAACTCGGCAGTACGCAGAAACAGACGGGTGCGCATCTCCCAACGGACGACATTTGCCCATTGGTTACACAAAATCGGCAGGTCACGATACGATTGAATCCATTTCTTATAGGTATCCCAGATGATGGTTTCGGAAGTGGGACGCACGATAAGTTCCTCTTCCAACTTGGCTTCGGGATCGACCACGACACCACCTCCATCAGGATTGTTCTTCAGACGGTAGTGGGTCACCACCGCACACTCCTTGGCAAAGCCCTCCACGTGACTGGCCTCGCGGCTAAAGAAAGATTTGGGGATAAAAATGGGGAAATAAGCATTCACATGCCCCGTGTCCTTAAACATTTTATCTAAGGTGGATTGCAGCTTCTCCCATATCGCGTAGCCGTACGGCTTGATGACCATACAACCTCTAACTGACGAATTTTCAGCCAAATCGGCTTGCTTTACAATGTCGTTGTACCATTGAGAATAGTTCTCTGCTCTTGAACAAAAATTTTTAGCCATTATATTTTTACTTTGTTGAATTAACTTTTTCGTATTTTTGCCGTCTATATAAACCGATTTGCAAAAGTACGAAATTTAAAGATATAAGGAGGAAACTATGAAAAAACTATTTTCAATTGCCTTATTGTCAGCAGTTTGTCTGCTGACTGCCTGTTCCACGGGTTCTTACGCCTATTACGACGACATCTATACCACGTCGCAGGACGGGCAGTATGCTTCCCCTAAACAAGCCCAAGCCAAGACAGCATCGCAAGCCACAGGTGTCATCCAACCAGACTCCATCATATATGAGTATGATGAATCTGGCAACCTCATTGACACCAAGACATACTATCCCGGCATCAGCGAGCCGCTCATCGAGTATGCCGAAAACGCGACGGCGCCAACTCAGGCCACGGCACAATCCGGTTCAGGCAATACCTACGTCACCAATAATTATTATTATGACGAAGATGATTATTATGACTATTATTACACCTCCCGCATCCGTCGCTTCCATCGCGACCTCTATTGCGGATGGGGCTATTACGACCCGTTCTACACCAACCTGTATTGGTATGACTACAATCCATACAACTGGGGCGTAAGTATTTACATGGGCTACAACTGGTGGTGGCCGAGCTACTACTACCGTCCTTACTACTATGGTTACGGTTGGTACGACTATGGCTTCACGTACGGTTGGGGTTGGGCATACCATCATCCACATTTTCACAACCACTGGAATTATAGTCACGGCTACTGGCACCACAACGACTGGATGGCTGCCAACTATTATCACAACAATTTCGACCGCAACAACACCTTCTACTATGGCCATCGCAACAACGTAGGCCCCTCTCTGGGCAACAGTTCCGTCGGCCGCGGCGACCGTCCGACCAGCTATGGCAGTTCCAATAGCTATGGCAACAGCGACAACAGCAGCCGTTATTCCATTGTTTCCTCTTCAGCTCCCTCCTTCAACCAAGAGTACAGCACGCTTTCTTCTCGCTACAGCGCATCAACAGGTTCTAATGGCAACGGCACGACCAGTAGCACGGTCAATCCACGACCGGAGATGAACACCACTCCCACTTCGAAACCTACCACTCCAGACGCCAGACCTTCTGCCGCAACCCCTACGGCTCAACCCTCCTTGAACAGTACGGCCACAAACAGACCTTCTGTTCCTGAAACGAAGCCGACCTCAACCACCACACGTCCGAGCGCAAACAGCACAACGACACAGAGACCTGCCACGTCCTCCTCTTCAAGCACAAGACCCTCTTTCACAACTACTTCCACTCAAACCAAGCCTGTTGTCAGAACTGTCACCGTGCCTCGTCCCGCTTCCACTCCGTCCTCCAGCCCCTCCTACTCACGCCCAAGTTCTTCCACTCCCTCCAATTCAAACTATTCCAGACCTAATTCCAGTTCCTCCAATTCCTCCTACTCGCGTCC
>DBYW01000049.1:0-17556 GCA_002311645.1 Bacteroidales bacterium UBA1176 | reverse complement strand
TCTAACTCAAACTACTCCAGACCCAGCTCTCACCCTTCCAACTCTTCTTATTCACGTCCAAGTTCCTCCAGTTCAAGCTATTCAAGACCGAGTTCAAGCTCTTCCTCTTCACATTCCAGCTATTCTGGTTCCTCTTCATCCAGGTCAAGTTACTCTGGTTCATCCCATAGCAGCAGTTCATCTTCCAGCAGTCACAGTGGCAGACGATAACTTTTGACCAACATAAAAAAACAACAACACGTAATATTCATTGAAATGAAAAGATTCTGGATCATTCCGTTATTTCTCGGCATTTTCGCATATTCATTTGCACAAGGCGATTACGAGGCTTTCCGTTTCTCCCAAATCGACTACATGGGAACTGCCCGCTATTTAGGTGCAGGCGGCACTTTCGGCACAGTGGGTGGCGATTTCTCCGCGCTCAGCACTAACCCGGCTGCCATCGGCCTGTACAAGCGACATGAAGTCTCTTTCACCCCAACCGTTGTCTCCTTTTTCAAGAACAACACGCTCTATCACGACAACAACAGTTACACACAGAACGCAAAATACACCGTTCCTGAATGTGGACTGGTGATCACGTCGCCTATTACTCGCGATTCCGAATGGAAATATTGGCAATTCGGGTTCGGTTACAACCGCATCATGGACTACAACAACACTTTCCGTGCGGTTGGACCGGCCTACAGCTCTTTCGCCGACCCCATTGTGGCACAAGCCAACGGCACGCACTACAACAGCCTTGCCGGTGATGCTCTAATTGCCTGGAATACATGGCTCATCGACACTATCCCTGGATTTGACAACCGCTACGATTCGCCTTTTAGCGGCAGCAATCTCGACCAATCTGTCTTGGTAAAGCAATCCGGGGCCATTGACGAAATGAGCTTCACTTTCGGCGGCAACTACAACGACAAACTTTATATTGGCGGCAGCATCGGCATCCCGTTCTTAGACTATATGGAACGCACATCTCTTACGGAAACGCCCACTGACGTTGAAGACCTCCAAGGCATAACCTCCTACGACGTCTATACCACCCAACGCGATCGCGGAGCCGGCGTCAATGCCAAAATCGGCATCATCTACCAACCAGCCAACTTTGTGCGACTCAGCGCCAGTATCCAGTCGCCCACCTATTTCTGGAAAATCAAGGATACTTATCGCCGGGAAATGAGAACCCATTGGAACAGCCTTTCCCCCAACGCACAAGAGCCTGACTACCAATATTCCAATGACTATAAATTCTCGTTAACCACCCCATTCCGTTTTAATGTAGGCGCCGCATTCCTCATCAACAAGCGTGGATTCATCTCTGCCGAGTATGAATTCAATGACCATAGCATGAGTACACTCTATGCCGATGATTACGATTTCACAAACGAGAACGAAGCGGTCAAGCAAAAATATGGCATCCGCCACTCCATTCGCTTGGGCGGGGAAGTTAACTTGGGAGAGAAATTCGCCTTGCGCGCCGGTTATAATTTCAAATCCACCCCCTATCGCGACAGCAAAGACTGGACCGAAGGTTACAACGGTTCAGCCCACTATGGCTCTTTAGGATTCGGTTTCCACAACAAATTCCTCTTTGTTGACTTTGCATACGTGTTACGTTTCTACAAAGACAGTTACAACCTCTACGCACCCAACGCAACGGCACAAATCAAGAACACCACACATCGAATCGTAGGCACCATCGGCTGCAAATTCTAATCGAGAAATGAGGAATGCAATCCTTCTATTGATATCCATCGTCGCTCTTGGCTTCTCTTACGCCCAAGAGCGACCTTCTTTTATCCACGAGCAATGCGACCATTTCACCGTGGATATACAAGATAATTTATATCTCTGGAAAGATGCAGCCTTGAACAAATATGGTCCCGACGGACAACTGCTGTTTTCTTATCTCAGTCATGACTCAGGGAACATCGACAATGTTGATGCAAGCATTCCGTCCAAAATCCTTGTTTTTTACAAAGATGCAGGCGAAATCAACATCTTGGACAACACACTCTCTCCTGTTGGCAATGCACTTTCCCTCTTTGACCACAATCTTTTTTCCATCACCCTTGTTGCCTTTGCCGGGGCCAACCGCATTGCATTATTTGACAACAACACGCACCAACTCATCCTCACCGATTTCTCACTGAACATACTCAGCACCACGCCTGTTAATTTTGGCGACCAATTCAATCCCACGCGCATAGAAGTTGCTTTAGACAAGAGCATCGTCCTCATTGATACAACCTACGGCCTTTTCTTTTTCGACAATTTCGGCTCGTATGAAAAAAAAACGCCTCTGCCTCATGTCATTTCAGCCCAGTGGCAAGGAAGCCAGCTCTATTATCTCAAAGAGGACGGTTTGTATAAATATGATATCCCTGCATTAGATTTCATCCTCGTGACAAAAGATGTTCAGAATGCCCGTGATTTTCGCCGCACCTACAAAAACCTTTACATTTTGGGACCTGACGGAGAGGTACAACGTCAACCCATCGCCAGAAGATAAATGAACACTATGAAAAGAATGAAAACAAGACTCTTGGCCATCGCGATGGCACTGACTTGCTGTCTGCAGGCCTATGCCACCCATATTCTCATTCCTATGGACATGGAGCAGGAGAATCATCTGAAAGCGTACGGTATTGCCTATTTTGCCGTCGCACATCAAGTGGACATGAGCTGGCTGCTCAACTACCGCGGAGGCAGTTTCATGTGCGCATACAGTTCCCTCATTGAAGACGAATGCGTCATCAGGGGTGTTTCCTACCAAGTCATCGCCGACATCCAGGCGCAAGGCATCTTGGCCGAGATTTCCGCCACCGAGAACAACATGAACGAGATTCGTCTCACAAAAGAGCCTAAAATCGCAGTTTATTCCCCAAAAAACAAACTGCCGTGGGACGATGCCGTCACTTTGGTGCTCACCTACGCTGAGATCCCTTACACCGTACTATACGACGAAGAGGTCATCAAGGGAGAATTGCCGAAATACGACTGGCTGCATCTGCACCACGAAGATTTCACGGGGCAATATGGCAAATTCTGGGCCAACTACCGGAATGCCCAATGGTATCAGGACGACGTAAACGAGCAGGAAACACGTGCGGCGCAACTGGGTTTCGCCAAAGTGTCGCAAATGAAATTGGCCGTAGCCAAAGGCATCCGGGACTTCGTGGCCGGCGGAGGCTACCTCTTTGCCATGTGCTCCGGTCCCGACAGCTACGACATCGCGCTGGCCGCCGAAGGCGTAGACATCTGCGACGTGATGTTCGATGGCGACCCCATGGACCCGCAAGCCCAAAGCAAACTCAACTACGACAATTGCTTCGCATTCACCAATTTCAAAATAGAGACCAACCCTTATGTGTATGAGGTTTCCGACATTGATGTCAACCCCACCTTACACCTCACCAACAAGAAGAATGACTTTTTCACGCTATTCGAGTTCTCTGCCAAGTGGGATCCTGTTCCAACCATGCTTTGCCAGAACCATCTGACCGTGATTCCAGGATTCATGGGACAAACCACCGCTTTCCGCAAAGAACTCGTCAAGCCCACGGTGACCGTCATGGGCGAAGCGGCGCAATTTAACGAAGTGCGCTACATACATGGCGAATACGGCAAAGGGACGTGGACGTTCTATGCCGGTCACGATCCCGAAGACTACCAGCATTTGGTGAACGACCCCCCCACAGACTTGAACTTATTCCCCAATTCGGCGGGTTATCGTCTCATTCTCAACAATGTGCTTTTCCCTGCCGCCAAAAAGCAGGAACAGAAGACCTAAACGATTCCCAGCGTTTGCCTGATCTTGGACGTCAGGATGTCAATTCCCTTCTCATTTTGTCCGCCCACGGGTATGATAATATCGGCCAACCGTTTGGATGGTTCGATAAAGAGTTCATGCATGGGTTTCACAAAGTTCTGGTAATGTATGATGGACTTGTCGAGGCCGCGACCGCGCTCGATGACATCGCGCTGGATGATGCGGATCAGGCGTTCATCGGCATCCGTATCCACGAAGACCTTAAGATCGAGGATTTGGCACAGACCAGGATCGGTGAATATAAGGATACCTTCCACCAAAAGCACGTCACAGGGCTTCACGGGGATGGTTTCGCGGCTACGCCCGCACGTCACATACGAGTAAACGGGCATCTCAACGGCATTGCCGCTCTGAAGTTGCCGAACATGCTCAATCAGCAATGGCCACTCTATAGCGGATGGATGGTCAAAATTGATTCTTTCCTTTTCCTCCTGCGGCAGATCACCGTTATCCTTGTAATAAGCGTCCTGACTGAGGACGCTCACACGTTCTTTAGGCAAACTTTGAATGATTTTCTTGACCACGGAGGTCTTTCCCGAGCCGGAACCACCGGCAATGCCAATGACTAACATATCTGATTAAATTTTACAATCGGCAAAGATACACAAAAGTTTTGGATTCAGGTTATCTTGACGGAAACAGATTCAAGATTGACACAAAAAAAATCACGCCATTCAGCGTGATTTTGAAGTTGCCCCGATAGGACTCGAACCCATACAAACAGAACCAGAATCTGCTGTGCTACCATTACACCACAGGGCAAAAGTTTGAGCGCGCAAAAATACTAAAATTTTTGAAACGCGCTCAAACTTTCGAAATATTTTTTTTAGGCTACAAAGAGCACCTCGTACCAGAGGTATCCATCCAACACAACTTCCTTATAGTAAACGTTATCGACTTTGTAGTAGACGCGGCCTTCAAGTACGATGGTCTGATAGTTGCTGGGCAGTTCGGCGACCAGGGCTCCGACCGGAGGGGCAACCACGACATAATCTCTTTGTCTGGGACGGAAGAACGTGCCGTCGTCATAGTAGTAGGTAACGCCTCTGTGAACTACGATAATGGGGTTCCAGGTGTTGAAGATCGTGTAGGCGATGACGGCTCCGAGCGGGGGTCTGCAGATCACGTAGTAACCGTTCATCATGGTGCAGAAGACGCTGTTATAGTAGTAGTAGGGCATTCCGCCATAGTAGACCGGCTGTATGTGACGGGGGATAGTCATGTGGCCGCCGAAGTTGTGGTGGTTCGGGTGCATGAACGGAGTGTGGTGCATCTTGGGGTCATTGTTCATGCCTCCACCGGTATAGCCTTGCGGAGCGGGCTGAGGCTGGGCGGCGCCACTGCGGCTATATCCTCTCTTGGACTCATCGGTGCTGTTTGCAGCGGTACCCGTGACAGCCGGAGCGGGGTTGGCAGTCTGGCGAGCGGAAGTGGTGCTCGTCACCTTGCCCGTGGAGGTCGTAGCTCTTTCACTAACAGTAGCAGAGGTAGAGTTGGTTGCGCTGCCGGATGCAGGACGAGCGGTGCTCGTGGCCGTGGACGGGCGGCTGGTCGAGCTGCTGGCCGTGCCAGTCGAAGGCCTGGTTGAAGTCGAGGTCGTCGTGGACGGGCGGCTGCTGGTGCTTGTAGCGGGTCTGGCCGCAGAGGTCGTGGAAGAGCTTGCCGGACGAGTCGTGGTCGCAGAGGAGGTTGAAGGACGTGCGGTTGTGGTGGCAGCCGGACGAGCCGTGCTTGAAGACGTAGTTGAGGGACGTACAGTCGTGCTGGTTGCCGGACGAGCAGTGCTTGTCGTGGCTGGACGAGCGGTGGTGGACTGCTGTGCCTTCTGATAGTTAGTGTTGGCTTTGTTCATTTGAACATCGCCTTTTCTTTCCTGGCGGGCTGCCGTGGTTTGGGATTTGCCAGCCGCGGAAGAGGAGTTGGTTCTTGAGACCGGTGCTTGTCCCATCGCATCTACTGCTGAAAGTGCCAGCATGCAGATGATGCCGAAGGAAATGACTAACTTTTTCATGTCTGTAGTTTTTATAAGGTTAAACAACGCCCTTAAAGACAACAGCGCTTGAAAAATGTTTAATCTTCCTACCGAGCCACCACCATTTTTTTCTCAAATCTTTTACTAGAGCTTTGGCAAACCACCGTATAGAAGCCTTTGCCCAAGTTTGATGTGTTCAGTTCAATGACCTCATTTGCGTCGAAATGTCCGCAGAGAACCACGCGTCCCATCACATCAAACACCTGCACTTGAACGTCTTCTTGTATTTCCGGAAGAACAACATGCACCATATCGCGTGTAGGATTGGGATAAAGGGAAACTTCATCTTCCTCGTAATCTTCGACACCATCTTCATCGGAGTTAGGAACATTCCATCTCAGACTAAACCCCTGAGCCTGCTTGTAGTTGTCGGAGTAGAAAGAAACGACGACTCTCACAGAGGGGATAGTAAAATCTTCTGGAATAACATTTCCCGTAACAACCTTGACCAACGAAGCGGGTTCTGTGGTCAGGTCCATAAATGTCAAGGCATCTTCAGGACTAATATCGAGGGAGTCTATCGAAAAAGTGATGCTATATTCCGTATTTCTAATCACCCACGTGCATTCCATATTCGGGTTGTAATTTTCGGGACCGCTTCCATCCGTAAGAGTACCTGACGGTTGTGTATACAGGCCCGAATAGCACGTTTGAACCGGATTCTCGAACTCATAGGCCAATCTCCAACCTGCACCCGAAACAGAATCATCCGTAACAAAAGTGATCCATACGCTGTCTGTATAGAAAGTATAATTGCTCTGGCTTGGCATATCGCCCGACAAAACGAGCAGCAAACTATCCCTTTTATCCCTGAAATACAGAAAATCATGATTTTCCTGCGTATGGAAAGATTTGACAGAAATTCCGACCTGATAGGCTTTATCGCTTGTAATAAGATGGGTGCAATTAAGGTTTTCAGCATAATCAAATGGACCGCTGCCATCTTCCAATGTGCCAGAATGGCAATTCATAATACGGGGCGAGCAATTGTAGGGATAGGCTGTTGTCGGAGGACAAATGCCAAAAACGGCAGCTTGACCGCCACTATAGCCGTTCACGGGATTGGAGCCATAGGAGCTTGTCGTATAAAAGCCGTTGGAGGAGCCACCCCAGCCGAAGTTGAAATGGAACAGGTTGTCGCTATTATAGCCGTCACATATAAAAGCATGTCCACCCTCGTCCGAGTAGCCTGAGTAGTAGACAGGATGTTTGGCGTTGAGTTCCGTCCTGAGACGCTGCCGCCATTGCGAGGAGGAATATGAGTTTTTGGACTTGTATTCGCAACTGGAGGGATAACCGAAATAAGTTTGCAATGCAGCGGGAACATTTTGGGAATAGGCGCCCGATCCATCGGGAGCATACTGCATATCCACGGAAGTGGCACAATGGAAAATAAGTTTGGCAACCTCATCGTTATGATGAGTCAGTTGGTCTTCCATAGCCTCGTAGCAGTAGTGCTGTTGGCCAAAATTCACATAGAAGTCACCATAATCTGTATAATTGGTATGCGAGCCGGATCCTTGTTCGGGATAGCGGTAATAATAGAGGATCTGAGCCATGGCCACGGCCACACAGCCATTGGGGGTTCGGGAATTATAGCCGCTGGGGGAATCGTAGTCGATGGGGGAATACCAATTGTAGTATTTGTTCTGATTCCATTTAGACGTGAGGAGGGGGCTGACCACGACGACGACCGTGTCGTTGGGAGCTTTGTACTTTATGGCATCCCATTGGTTCTGGATCTCGGATGTTGCCCGAAGATTTTCGCCTCGCACCGCTTTGATACCATCTTTATATTCATTCAGCATAAACAATGCACCGGGGGCAGCTGTTTCTTCATAAAAATGACCTGTAAAAGAGTATGCCAACACAGGTTCCACAGCGTCATCGGCGGCAAGGACCAAAAATCCATCATCGAAATTCAAGATTGCAAGCAAAACACTGCCTTGATCTCCCACATAACGAATGTCTTTCAGTGCATATTGGGTAGCAGACGGGCACAAGGCCGTGGCCCGTTGATGGAAAGCGGCAGTTCCCAGTTGGGCCAAATCACTTTTCTTAATAGGACTTGCATATGCGAACACAATGGTTATCAATGCAATAAAAAGTAGTCCGATGATTTTTCTTACAATTGTCATTATGAGTAAAATTAGCCCGCAAAGATAAAAAAAAAGGACACCCTTCGGCATCCTAAAAAAGCAAATTATGTATCTATTTTTCTTAAAACATATTGTCGTCGATATCCTCTTCTTTGTCAACATTTCCAGAAGAAGAAACGCTGCGCTGCAGTGAGGAGATCAAGGAGCCTATCATCTTGGTCAATTCCATCAACTGATTGCGAGAATAGTCGTAGACATCATCGCCGAACACATCAAGCCGGTGTGCGATCTCGGTGTAGACCACACATTCACGCACCGCACTTTTGGCCATTTTCATATAATGGAGGAATTGCGACTTGTTGCGGGAAGATCCTTCTGCGGTGTTAAGGGCAATGGCACTGGCGGCTGTCATGAAAGGCATGTCCGGAAATTTATCGTTCACGAATCCCTGTTCGGAACGCATGGACAGCTGTCCGTGCAACCAAGTGATGTATTCCATTGATTTGTCATAAATTCTCAAGTCTTCAAACCTGAAGAAACTTGCATTGTTTTCTATTTCGTTCATGATATAAAGGAGTATTAGTTTTCAAGGCACAAAAGTACAATTATTTTCAACACGTGTCAAGTAAAATCTCAAATTTTAACCAACATGAGAATGGGGACAGTCAATCGCTTTTTTTTGTACTTTTGCCCTCACGTTTTGACAACATGCAAAAGCCATTGGCAGAAATATTACGTCCTCGGACACTGGATGCCTACGTCGGGCAGGAGCACCTGATGGGAAAAGGGGCGGTGTTGCGCAACGCCATCGAGAACGGCAACATCCAGTCGATGATTTTCTGGGGGCCGCCGGGTGTGGGCAAGACCACCCTGGCGCTGCTCATCGCCGAGTTGACGGGATCGGACTTCCATTTGCTGAGTGCCATCAACAGTGGCGTAAAGGACATTCGCGAGGTCATTGAGAAAGCAAAGAAGTCGGAGCGGCGCGCGCTTCTCTTCATTGACGAGATCCATCGTTTTTCCAAGTCGCAGCAAGACTCTTTGCTTGGTGCTGTGGAACAGGGTGTGGTGACGCTCATCGGCGCGACCACGGAGAATCCCTCCTTTGAGGTCATCTCCCCTCTACTCTCGCGTTGCCAAGTCTATGTGCTTAAGAACCTGTCGCGCGAAAATCTGGAACGCATTCTCCAAACAGCCGTCGACTATCAGGAGAAGCATTTGGGGTGCAAGATTGTGTTGCAAGACACGGAGGCTCTATTACGCATCTCCGGCGGAGACGCCCGCAAGCTCATCAACGCCATCGAGTTGGTGACATGGATGATACACCCTGTGGACGGAGTGCTCACCGTCACACGAGAGGGCGTATTGCAAGTTATCCAGCAGAATCTGGCCTTATACGACAAGAACGGTGAGCAGCATTATGACATCATCTCCGCGTTCATCAAGTCGATGCGCGGCAGCGACCCGAATGCGGCGGTCTATTGGATGGCGCGTATGCTGATTGCTGGGGAGGATCCCCTGTTCATCGCCCGACGGATGGTCATTTTGGCCTCCGAGGACATCGGCAATGCCAACCCCAACGCCCTGTTGTTGGCCAACAACTGCTTTCAGGCCGTCAATGTCATCGGCATGCCGGAAGCGCGCATCCCGTTGTCTCAGACCGCCATCTACTTGGCCTCTTCGCCCAAGAGCAACGCCGCGATAATGGCCATCGACACGGCATACGCCATCGTCAAGCAGACCGGAGACCTGCCCGTGCCGCTACACATCCGCAACGCGCCCACCAAACTGATGAAAGAGCTCGGATACCACAAGGGGTATCAATACGCCCATGACTTCGAGCACAACTTCGTCGAGCAAGAGTTCATGCCGCCGCAACTGAGCGGGGTGAAGATTTACGAACCGCAGGACAACCCGCGCGAGAACGAGTTGCGCAAATACCTGCGCCGTTGCTGGAACGAGAAATACAAGTATGTCATCCTGTTTTTGGTGGCACTCTGTTGTTTTTTTTTCTCTGCACGGGGACAAAACTACCACTTTTCCCAATTCTATGACCAGCCTGTTGCTTTGAACCCTGCGCTAACGGCCGCCTACGACGGGATTTTCAGAGCATCTGCCGCCTATCGTTCCCAATGGTATTCTGTCACGGTGCCCTTTCAGACTTTCGGTGGGGGCATTGATGCTGCAGTATATCGCAACAACCGTCGGCAAGAGCTGATTGGCATCGGCGGCTCATTTCTTGCGGACAAGGCAGGCTCTCTCAACTACACCTCTCTGCAGGCAATGATCACCGCTTCCTACATCAAATACATAGGAAGAAGTGGCAAGCACAAAATTGGGATCGGCCTGTACGGAGGTCTTTTGCACAACTATCTTGATTTCAGTGATGCACGTTGGGACGAGCAGTATATGTATGGGCATTACGACCCTTCGCAGTCGAGCAGTGAACTTTTTGCCACCACACGTCAATTTTTTTTTGACATTGGTGCGGGCGTATTTTGGAGTTTTTCTCCTGACAAACGCAACACTTTTCAGTTAGGAGCCAGTGCTGCACACCTCAACTGTCCTCGCGAAGTTTTTGGTGAAAGTTTTGAGCAACTGCCCATCAAATACAACGTCCATTTCCTCTCACGAATCGGCATAACCGACGACTTTGCCCTGGAGCCTCTCTTGTACAGCAGTTGGCAGCGTCGGTTCAGCGAATACACCTTCGGGATGAATGTCGAGTATTTCCAGCGGAAGAACAGTTACACCACGGTTTTTTCCGTGGGAGGAGGCCTCTTTTACCGATGGAGCGATGCCATCGTGATGGACGTCTTCTTCAACTTGCAGAACGTACGGCTGGGGGTCGGCTACGACATCAACGTCTCGAAATTTGTAGCGGCCACGCACGCCCGCGGGGGTGTGGAATTGACATTGTCCTACATTTTCAAGAAAAAGACCGTAAAACGAATCGGCAAGGAGCCTTGTCCATACGACCTGATGTAATGAAACCGCACGCATACCATATCATACTTTTCCTCCTCATGGGGTTGACGGCACAAGGACAGGTGGGCAAGCTCTCGGAACGGCAACGCAAAGAGCAGCGCGCCTTCATCCTGAACGACACACTGCCCGTACTCGTGGAAGCACTGCCCGACGAAGTCAACACCCATTTCTCGGAATACTGCGGACGCCTGCTCCCCGACTCCACCTTCTTCTTCACTTCCATGCGTGCCAATGCCGAGGAGGACTTGGATCATCTCTTCGAGACCAGCTGGTATTGCAACATTTACCAGTCGAAACTGCTTCCGGAAGGAAACTACGCTCCCGCCGAAGCGCTGCCGGTCAACATCAATTCCCTGAAATTTTTCAACAGCAACTTTTGTTTCAACGAAAAACAGGACCTGCTCATCTATTCGCGTTGCACGCGCAACAATGACGGCGACTTGCGGTGCGCGTTGTGGCAAAGTTCTCGAGAAGGGCACATTTGGTCGAAACCCAAAAAGCTGCCAGCCGCCATCAATGCGGAGGGATCCACCACCCTACAGCCCTTTCTGGTGGAAACAGACAACATGAACGTGCTCTACTTCGTTTCCGACCGCAAGCAAGGCATTGGCGGATTGGACATCTGGTATTCCGTTGTACAAGACGGCCACTACCAAACGCCGGTCAACGCCGGTCCGACCATCAACACAGAGGGCAATGAGGTGACGCCCTTCTACGACAAGCACAAAGGGGTGCTCTATTTCAGTTCCGACGAACATCTCGGCATCGGGGACTACGACATCTTCTATTGTCCGGGCGCATTGGGCCGCTGGGAGCAAGTTTCCAACATGGGCGTGCCCTTCAATTCGGAGTATAACGACTTCTACTTCACCATCGATCCTTTTTTTGGGGAAAACGGATATTTTTCCTCCAACCGGCCCCACGATGGCATGGAGGAGTCGGACACTTGCTGCAACGACCTGTTCCGCTTTCAGTGGAAATTGCCGGAAACGCCCAAGGACACGACACCCGTTGACACGCCCGACATACATGAGAAGATCGCCTCCGTGTTGCCTATCGTGCTCTATTTCCAAAACGACCAGCCTAACCCTCGCTCCTTGTCGGACACCACGAGCACCAATTATCCCGATCTATACGCCCAGTATATGTCCGACAACCGTTTGTACGTGCAGGAAACCGGACGTGGGCTTTCCGAGGCGGAGCGGCGCGAGGCAGAGGCGAAGATGTCCCAATTCCTAAAGGATTCCGTGGCGACGGGCTACGAGCGCCTCCTCAAACTGACAAATTATCTGCACGAGGCGCTCGCCAACGGCGACACCGTGGAGATCACCGTCAGCGGCTATGCCAGTCCGCTGCACAACAGCGACTACAACCGGCATCTCTCCTCTCGCCGCATCTACAGTTTGCTCAATTATCTGCGCAAAACCGAAAACGGGTTCTTCATTCCCTATCTGGACAATAAAAAGCCCGGTCTGATCATCCATCTCGACCCGCAGGGAGCGGTGCAACGCAGTTTCGCAACCCAGGAAACGCGGGAGACCGTATATGGAGTGCAGGCCGCCAAAGACCGGAAAATCATCATCACCGGCGGGAAGACAACCAACCCGTAAAACCATTCGCATCGTATGATCAAGATACTTTTCATCTGTCACGGCAACATCTGCCGGAGTCCAATGGCCGAATTTGTAATGAAAAAGATGGTAAAGGATTCCGGTGTCGCTCATCTCTTTGAGATCGCCTCTGCGGCGACCTCCACGGAGGAGATCGGCAATCCCGTCTATCCTCCTGCCCGAAGAAAGCTGGCCGAACACGGCATCGGATGCGAAGGGAAGACTGCCCGCCAGATCACGCGGGGCGATTATCGCCATTTTGACCACATCATTGCGATGGACCGCTACAACCTCCGCAACCTGCGACGTGTCATCGGAGAGGACATTGACGGGAAGATCTCCCTGATGATGGACTACACCGACCGGCCGGGCGACGTGGCCGACCCGTGGTACACGGGGGACTTTGACGCCACCTGGAGGGATGTGGAAGAGGGTTGTCAGAGGCTATTGCGACAGCTTCTTGGGAAACAGGGTTGACACAACGTTTTTTTCGGAAAGACATCCTCAAAAAATTCATTTTTTTTGAGTATGTTTGCACCCCGTAACAGAAACCATCCAACTATGCGCAACGCTCGTATTTTCGTAGAAAAAAAACCGGGTTTCGATGTCGAAGCCATCAGTCTGAAAGAGACACTCAACCATAATTTCAATCTCAACATCCGCCACCTGCGCCAGCTGGTCGTTTACGATATCTTCAACGTGGACGATATATTGCTGGAACGCGCCAAGGTGGGCGTATTGTCGGAGCCCGTGGTGGACAACCTGCTCGAGGAGTTCCCTCTGGAGGGGCTGACCTATCTGGCAGTGGAGTATCTGCCAGGCCAGTTCGACCAACGTGCCGACAGCGCGATGCAGTGTCTCTCATTGCTTGATCCCAAGACGGAAGTGGTCATCAAGAGCGCCAAGCTCTATATTTTCGATGCCGACCTCACACCCGAGCAGTTCGCGCATATCAAGAAATATTGCATCAACGAAGTGGAGGCCCGCGAGAAGGATATGGGCAAGTTGGAGCTGACCGAGAATCCCGAGGTGCAGGAGGTGCCCATCGTGGAAGGGTTCACCCAATGGAGCGAAGAGCAATTGGAGGCGTTTCGCGTTGCACAAGGGTTGGCAATGTCGTTGGAAGACATCGCCTTCATCCAAGACTATTTCAAGAACGATGAGCATCGTGAACCCACGGATACGGAAATCAAGTTGTTGGACACCTACTGGAGCGACCACTGCCGTCATACCACCTTCGAGACCGAGTTGACGAAGATCACCTTCACGCCTTGCGGACTGCAGCACCAGTTGCAGGCGGCATACGAGCAATATCTTTCTATGCGGAAAGAGCTGTACGGCGACCGGAAGAAACCGCAAACCCTGATGGATATGGCATCCATCAACGGCAAATACGAGCGCAAGGCAGGCCATCTGGACGATATGGAAGTTTCCGAAGAGAACAATGCCTGCAGCATCTATATCAATGTCGATGTGGATGGCAAGATCGAGCCGTGGTTGCTGATGTACAAGAACGAGACGCACAACCACCCCACTGAGATCGAGCCTTTCGGCGGGGCTGCCACTTGTGTGGGCGGTGCCATCCGCGACCCGCTGAGCGGGCGCAGCTACGTCTATCAGGCCCTGCGCGTCACGGGCGCGGGCGATATCAACGCCCCGATGAGCGCCACTTTGGAGGGCAAACTGCCGCAGTCGGTCATCTCCAAGAATGCGGCGGCGGGCTACTCCTCCTACGGCAACCAGATCGGCCTGGCCACCACGCACGTGCGTGAAATCTACCACGACGACTACAAGGCCAAGCGCCTGGAAATCGGTGCTGTAGTGGGCGCTGCCCCGGTGAGTCACGTGCGCCGCGAGTCACCGCAACCCGGCGACATCATCATTATGTTCGGCGGGCGCACCGGCCGAGACGGTATCGGAGGCGCCACCGGTGCTTCCAAAGAGCACAACGAGAAGTCGCTCGACACCTGCGCTGCCGAGGTGCAGAAGGGCAACGCGCCCGAGGAGCGCAAGATCCAGCATCTCTTCCGCCGTCCTGAGGTGACGCGACTGATCAAAAAGTCCAACGACTTCGGTGCGGGCGGTGTCAGCGTCGCCATCGGCGAGTTGGCCGACGGACTGGAGATAGACCTCGACTCTGTGAGAACCAAATACAAGGGCCTCAACGGCACGGAGGTGGCCATCAGCGAATCGCAGGAGCGTATGAGCGCTGTGGTGGATCCCAAAGATGTGGAGGCCTTCTTCGAATACTGCCGTCAGGAGAACATCGAGGCCAACATCATCGCCAAGGTCACCGACACCAACCGACTGACGATGAAGTGGCGCGGCAAGACCATCGTGGACCTCAGCCGCGACTTCATCAACACCAACGGTGTGCGGCAAAAGACGGAAGCCATCGTCAACGCCATCCCCGACAACGTGCTGGAGGGCCAACCCGTGACGGGCGCAACGATGCAGGAGAAGATGCTCTCTATGCTCGCCAATCCCAACGTCGCCTCCCAGAAGGGGCTGATCGAGATGTTCGACGCCACCATCGGCGCCACCACGGTGCTGATGCCTTTCGGTGGCAAGCGCCAGCTGACGGAGACGCAGGCCTCCGTGCAGAAGCTGCCTGTGCTGCACGGGCACACCAACACGGCCAGCGTGATGGCCTTCGGGTACAATCCCTACATCGCTTTGCGCTCGCCGTTCCACGCCGCCGTGTTCGCCATTCTGGAATCTATGTCCAAGATTGTGGCCACGGGTGCCGACCACAAAAAAATCCGATTCACCTTCCAGGAATATTTCGAGAAGATGGGGCACGAACCGACCCGCTGGGGCAAGCCCTGCGCTGCTATGTTGGGTTGTGTCTGGATGCTCAAGCAGTTCGACCTGGCCGCACTGGGCGGCAAGGACTCTATGAGCGGCACCTTCAAGAACCTGCACGTCCCGCCCACCTTCGTCTCCTTCGCCATCACAACGGAGAACGCCAAGAACATCATCTCCCCCGAATTCAAGAAAGAGGGCCATTACCTCTATTTCATACAAAACAAGATTGAAAACAACCTGCCCGACATTCAGCAAACGAAGAAAATATTTGACTTTGTACACCAAAACACACTGAACGGAAACATTGTGGCGGCGTTCACCCCGCAATACGGCGGTATTGCCGAGGCGTTAGCCAAGATGAGCTTCGGCAACGACCTCGGATTCGACATCCGCACTGACCTCAACCTGTTCGACTACGCCTACGGCAGTTTCGTGGTGGAGACCACCGAAAAGCTGGATGCCGATTTCGCCATCGAGTTGGGCAAAGTGTCCAAAGACTTCATCATCAATGGGGAAAAGATCGACAAGGAGGCTTGTCTGCAAAGCTGGCGCGGCGTCTATTTCAATCTCTACCCGGACCAGGCCGACAACGAAACCCAATCCACGGGCGCGGAGTTTGCCATCAACAGCCAGTGCGCCCCTGTGGCCAAGTGTCCGAACCCGGTGGCCCGTCCGAAGGTCATACTTCCCGTATTCCCAGGCACCAACTGCGACTACGACACGGCCAAGGCGTTTGAGGACGCGGGTGCCGAGCCGCGCATCTTCGTCTTTAACAACCTCAACGAGACCGAAATCAACCGCTCCATCGACGAGTTGGCGGCAGCCATCGACGAGTCGCAGATAATGGCCTTGAGCGGCGGCTTCAGCTCCGGCGACGAGCCCGACGGCAGCGGCAAGTTCATCGCCACTGTCTTGAACAATGCGAAGATCAAGGCTGCCGTAAACGGTCTTTTAGCCCGCAAGGGACTGGTGCTGGGCATTTGTAACGGCTTCCAGGCGCTGGTCAAATCGGGATTGCTCCCCTACGGACGGTTGGGTGACATCACGCCGGACTCCCCGACATTGTACCGCAACAACATCAACCGCCACATCTCGCGCATCGTGCGCACGCGCGTGGGCACGGTGGCATCGCCGTGGCTCTCCTCCTTCCAGGTGGGCGACGTTCACCAGATAGCCGTCAGCCACGGAGAGGGCAAGTTTGTGGTCAACGAGCAATTGGCCAAGGAGTTGTTCGAGCACGGCCAGGTGGCCTTCCAGTACTGCGATGAAAACGGCAATGTGAGTATGAATCCGGTGGACAACCCCAACGGCTCGTTCTACGCCATCGAGGGCATCGTCTCGCAAGACGGACTCATCCTCGGCAAGATGGGACACAGCGAGCGCAAGGGTGAGAATCTGTACAAGAACATCGACGGCAACAAGGAGCAGGATATCTTCCAAAACGCCGTCAACTACTTCCGCCAATAGCCAACCACCAAAAACCAAAATCCAATAGCCAACAGCCAATAGCTAATAGCCAAATTCAACGACGCCTTATGGAAAAAACAGAGCTCTCGGTTGCCGACATCCACGCCGCCGCCCAGCCTTCGGAGGCTTTCTCTCTGATCTTGAAAGAGAAGGAGGGCGAGCGTTATGTGCCCGTCATCATCGGGATGAGCGAGGCGCGTGCCATCTTGGTGGAGCTCAACCAGTCGCCCACCCACCGGCCGCTGACGCACGAGTTGTTTGTCTCCTTGGCAGACCATTACGGCAGTCTGTTGGTGGAAGTCAACATTGTGCACTACGAAAACGGCGTCTATTTTGCCGATATGGTGATGATTGGCAGCGACAACAAGGTCTTCCATTTGGACGCACGCCCGTCGGATGCCATCGCGTTGGCGTTGAAATTCAACGCCCCCTTCTTTATGGACACCGCCATCTTCGAGGCCAACTGTATGGTGGACAAAAAGCACGAGGAGGAGGATGAAGAGGAGGAGGATCATCTTTTCAGCGAATACAATGAGTTGGCGGACGCGCTTGAAGAAGCGGGTGGCGAGCCTTTGCCGGAGGCCTTCATCGACTCCAAGCTGAAAGAGATGAGCGAAGAAGAGCTCCAATCCTTGTTGGACGGGGCGGTGGAGAGCGAGGATTTCGAGTTGGCGGAGAAGATACGGCAGGAGATGGAGCGGCGTGGTTCTCATCCCCGTTAGG
>DBYW01000024.1 GCA_002311645.1 Bacteroidales bacterium UBA1176 | reverse complement strand
TGCACGCTCATGTACTGGTGTACGCCGGCGTCGGTGGCGCGCTGGATGGCGTCGAACATGTGCTTGTTGACGTGGCCCAAACCGGTGCCGTCCCACACGATTCCCTTGTAGCCATTGTCGATCAAAGCGTCCAACACGTCGGGTTTCATGCCCGGATAGTAGTAGAGGATGGCCACACGGTCGTCGAAGGTGGGCACGATGCGCGTGACGTTGGGGTCGTTCTTGGCGATGCTGCGCTTATAGTCCTCGTAGGTGGTGATGACCTCCACCTGGCGGTGCTGCTCACCGTGGCGGCGGTGGTTATAGACCTCCTTGATGGGCTGCACGCCGTTGCGGCGGCTTACCGTGGCTAACGGCGTGTCGCCGATGGTGCGGAACGTGGAACGGTAGGAGCTGTGCATCTTGCGCACGCGCGTGCCGCGGTGCAGGAACCCGTAGTCATCGGAGGTGGGCCCGAACATGCAGACCATCACCTCAGCGATGTCACCGTGACCGGCAGCGGTCATGGCGTGCATGAGGTTCAATGCCGCGTCGGAACTCGGACGGTCGGAGCTTCTCTGCGAACCGACCAACACCACTGGCATCGGGAGATTTTGGCACATATAGGTCAACGCGGTGGCGGTGTGGGCCAGCGTGTCGGTGCCATGACCGATCACGATGCCCTCGATGCCGGCCTTGATCTCGTCACCGATCTTGTTTGCCAATGCCTTGTACTCTACTGGAGACATGTTCTCGGAGAAGACGGCGAAGACCTTCTCGGTGTCGAGATTGCAGATGTCGGCCAGCTCGGGCACGGCACCGTACAGTTCACCGGGTGAGAAGGCAGGGATCACTGCGCCAGTACGATAGTCGAGGCGCGAGGCGATGGTGCCGCCAGTACCGAGCAACTTCACGTGCGGCAAGCCAGGTGTGTAGGGAAACTCCTTCTCCGGAATCTTGAAGACGGGCTGCGGGTCGCGTTCACCCTTCATGTCGGTCACCGTCTCAATGTCGATGCCGATGTTGTAGCCCGTGGCCACCTTCATCACGATGTGGATATCGTCGGTGTTCTCGGCCCTGGGCAGGATCTTGCCCGAGAAGTGTCCGCGCGTGGTCTCGACCTCGGCCTTGTCCCACACGTGAACGTCATATTTTTTGAGCATCTCCAATGCTCTTCCTTTATATCCTTGGAATGTGGTTTTGTCGTCCATATACATTATTATTTGTTGTAGAGACGCAATGCATTGCGTCTCTACCATATTAATATTATCGGTTTAAAAGGTTGTTATCTCGCTGGCAAGTTCGGTGAATGAGACATTGCCCACAGCCAACGGGCGGATGGTGCCCAGCATCGTGTTCCTGAGGTCGGAGCCATCTTCTATCATACGGTTGCGACGTTGTTTGAAAGTGTCAACAACTTTGAACATTCGGTCCATAAGTTCCTTCTTGGATGCTTTGGCATAGCCTGTAAGTTTCAGAAGTTCCTCCATCGTGGCTGTCGGATGCTCGAACATCAGCTTCATCATGTCGAGGGCGATGGCTTTGTCAAGATTCTCCTTCTTCAGGAAGGCGAACAGGTCGTAAAGCTTGCAGGTGCAGAACGGAATCTGGCCGTGCTGGCCATGCAGGTGTTTGAGACGCTGGCCGAAGAATGTGCCCAGATACTTGGGACAGTAGCCGAGTTCTTCCGTAATCTTCTTGATGAGCGGGAAGAAATTATGGGTGAAGATATATTTGAAGCAGTCTTGCGGTACACCCCATTCCACCATCTGCGCGTAACGGTCGGCGACGGCGTCAGGAATGTTCTTGCGCAGCTCTTCGATGTAGTCGTTGGTCAACGGGATGGGGGCGGAGTCGGTGTCGGGGTACATACGGTCGGCGCCGGGCAGCACGCGCTCGAAGATGGTGGTGCCGTCGGTCAGGGCCTTGCGGGTCTCTTGCGGCACGCCGTCGAAGGCCATCAGTGCACGTTCCTCGATGGTTTCGAGGGCGGTCTTCACATCGTCTTCGGCAGCCCAGAAGATAATCTGTGCGTCGTTGTCGCCGGCGTTCATTGCCTTGGCGGCCTTCTCGAAGACGCTGCGGCTCACCACATCCTCCAAATCCTCGCTCGTTGCCATATTGGGGCGTTCGAGGCAGGCGATAACTTTCAGTCTGTCGGCGAACTCGCTGTAGAAGGGGTGGCCGGGCTGGGTGAAGTGCGACAACAGGCCAGCGAATTGCGGCAGGTTGACGGCATACACCTTGGCGCCGCCCTTGATGGCGTCGGTGATGGGGTCGAAGTAGAAATGGAACTGCTTGGGATCCAGTTCTATATAGTTCATTTTCCAATTCTCTTTGGAGATGCGGGCTTTCAGTTGGTCGCGGATAGCGAGCAGGGCCCATTGGCGGAAGCACTCCACGTGGGTCACTTCGGGAATCCATTTGGTGTGGGCCACGCCCTTGACCTCGATGCGGGTGCCGCCGGTGCAGCTCACGTTCACGTCCTCACGGCCCGCGCCGATACCTGTGCGCACGCGGCCAGTGCTGCGGTTCAGGAAGCGGATGTAGTTACATGCCTCCTCCACCTCGTCGGGATTCACCATCTCGGGGTAAGTCACCGTCTCAATCAACGGCATACCCAAGCGGTCGGTGCGGTAGATGCGCGTGTGGCCTATGTCGGACACCTCGCGGCAGGCATCCTCCTCCACGCTCAGCTGGATGAGGCGCACCTTTTTGTTTTTCAGCTGGATCTCGCCGTCGATGCCGAGGATGGCGGTACGCTGGAAGCCCGTCGGGATGGAGCCGTCGAGATACTGTTTGCGAGTGATGTGCACCTCGCCCACGATCTTGAGCTTGGAGGCGAGGGCTATCTCGAGGGCGTATTGCAAGGCCTCAGGATTGATGGGGAACGGCGGCGTGTCGTCCACCTCGTAAGTGCATGCCGTGCGGTGAGCAATGCGGTAGATGATGTTTTTGCGGGTTTTGAACTCCATGAGAGCGGTCCCGTCATACTCGCCCATCTCGGAAAGGGTGGGACGCATGTGGCGGAGCAATTCCGCATCAAATTCATCGGGTTTCTGGAAGATGCCGGCAGGGCAGCGGCAGAAAAGTTTCTCTTTGGTGGCCAACTGCTGGTGTACCTCCAGCCCGGACATGAAGCCGATTCGGTCGTAGTCGGCCTGCGTGGCCTCCTTGCGGTCCACATAACCGATGGCCTTGCGGCTTTTCTCGTAATTTTCCTGAGGATTGATAGTTTGCATATATTGAATGGTTTTACATTTGAAATTCGCTGGAAGTGTCCGTTGCACGTGCCAGATCCCTACAAAATCAAGGCGCAAAGATAGTAAAAAATGTTTTTCCGTTTTGGGGCAGGATGTTTTTTTTCCAACTGTTTTCCTGCATCTCTATTTCACAACCCTCCACTCCCCTGGTTGGAGGGAGCCCAGGTCAAGGTCGCCGATTTGAACACGGATAAGCCGCAAGGTAGGGAAACCCACCGCGGCAGTCATGTGGCGCACCTGGCGGTTTTTGCCTTCGGTGAGGGTAAGGCGAACCCAAGTGGTGGGGATGTTGGCACGATAGCGGATGGGGGGCACGCGCTCCCAGAAGTCTTCCGGCGGCAGTGCCCTCTCCGCCTTGCAGGGCCGGGTGCGGTAACCCTTGATTACAACACCTTGGGTCAGCTTCAGCAAGGCCTCGTCGGTAATCTCCCCATCCACTTGCGCGAGATAGGTGCGCGGATGGGCGTTCTTCGGGTCCAGCAGCCGCTTGATGAGCCGGCCGTCGTCGGTCAGCAGCAAGGCACCCTCACTGTCGTGGTCCAGCCGTCCCGCGGCATAGACTCCAGGAGGGAAGCCGAACTCATCAAGGGCGCGATGACCGCCCTCGGGCGTGAACTGGCTCAGCACACCGTATGGTTTATTGAACAGGATTACCATAACATGTCTCTTTGTAAGTTTTTCCTCTTAACGATTCTTTTTTCGTGGCAAAGATAGGATTTTTTTGATCGTCTACCAGCAGCAGAATCTGTTTTCTCTTCCTGCAAGCCGGACAATGGCTTGTATTGCAGCTTTTATTTTACAATGAACTTGGCCGTCTCCTGCTGTATCCCATCCTTGATTTGCAGGACATAAATTCCCTGTCCCAATCCCGCAACGGAAACGGCCCCGCTGGTGGAGCCTGCTGCCACCCTCTGGCCCAGAACATTGAAGATGGCATAATCCACCACTTCGTCAGGAAGGTTCTTGATGTGGAGGAGGTCGGAAACAGGGTTAGGATACACCTCAAGTGGCTGTCGGTAGGAAAACTCGTAAACAGCCACAGTCGTGGGAATGATATTCAAAATCACACCCTCAATCTTTGTCCATCCAAAAGAAAAGCCATTAGGATCGGGAATTTTGTACCAGTTGTCCTTGTACCCACCCCAGCCAAAGTTGACGTGGAACTTGCCGTCCGTTTCACGATAGCCATCCACCACGACGTTGTGCCCGGACGTCCCTTCTGGATTTTCCACGGCCAAATGGACAGGATAACCGGACTGTATATTGGATATCAAAGTGGCATACATTAACGAATCGGGGTCTCGGAACAGCTGGCAGTCCGTGAAACCAAACCGTTGGTAAGCCTCATACGCCTGATCCACATAAAAGGTGCCGGAACCATAATTGGGCGATGCGGTATAGACCTGCCCGCAAGCCACACCGCAGGCGAAAATCACGGCGGCCACCAGGGTGTCGGAAAGTTCCTCGCCACGCCGAAAAGCGGCATCTGCGGAATCCAGCAACTCGTTCAGCTGAGGAAAGGAAGGGAATTGATAGCTTTCCCAATCGTCATCAATATGGAAATTGCGGCCGGCGTAACTGCTGAGATAGTCGTCGCCATCATCAAAACGGGTATTCTGCGTCGTTTGCAAATAATTGATAATCTGCCCCATCGCCGTGGCGGGGCACCCGGTATAACTGTGGGCATAATCCTCCAACGGATCCGCCGGGCAAAGCAGGTTATAGGGATAATCCTGGTTCCACTGCGTGGTGAGGAGAGGCGTTTGCGCCCAACCAGTCAAGACACAAAAGAAAAACAATACTGGTAAAAAATTCTTCATTTTATTCAAAATCCATTAATTTTTCAAGCTTAAAATTGCAGCCGCAAAAATAAAGATTTTTTGTTCCAAACTTTTTTTCAAGAAACGCCCAAGAGTAAAACTGTAATAATTTTAGAGAATTATATACCTGATGGCACAAATCAGGGGCTTCCTTTTTTTTATTTGGGCGTGCCGGTGCGGCGGCGGGAATCACGTCATGTTCGCGTACGCAATCAAATGCCGCCGCGCCGTCGGGCTTTCCGTTCCAATGATTTTGGCTTAGTGTCTACCACCATTCCGCGAGACGCGAAGCGTCAAGCGGAACCTCCGTCTCGCCAGGGCACTCATTTTTGCCAAAATCATTTCCACTTCAATCCCTCACGCAAGCTCGTCGGACACTATTCCCGTTTCGCGGCGAGCAAAGCACAACCTCGTCTCATGGTTCTCCCGCGCCGCGATTTTCCCACGCGCCGTTCCCATCACCACACTTGCTACGCTTCGTGTGGTGTTACAAAAAGGAAGGCCTCTTCGAGGCCAATCCCATTACATTGTCTTTGCCCCTTCAGACGTGTTCCGAAGGAACACCCNNCACACGGCCGTGTGGGGTGGAACGACGGCACAGAAAACCACTCGCGGCGCGGGAGTCGGCATCCAAATTGCATGAAACTTGCTCGCCGCGAAAGGGAGACGTCGGAAAAATGTGGAGTTTATCCCAGCCTGGTGCCATCATGTATATAACCACCTAACATTATATGCCTTAGTCTTTTCCGTACCTCACAAGACAGTCTGGTTAAGGATATGTTGAACTATGGATTTAAGAGAATAAATAGTGATGAAAAAATATCACCTGCTGAAAATAACGATTTAGGGATAACTTATTACAAAAAAACCAAAGATGTATATCAGTATGATGATGTGAATGTGGTGATAATAACAGAGGAAAATGACAGCGACAACGGTTTAGTAGCTAAAAAATGGTACACAATTTACGCATATAACCACGTCAAGCATAAAGAAATGATTCCTCGTTAAATCTATGACTTTTATCTTCTTTGGGCGACCGGGCACGCTATCCGCTCGAACTGCGCCCTAAAGGGCTTGTAACCGCTTCTATCGTTGTCGCGGTATTAAAGCAAACAAAACCACAGTCAAACAGCACGACTGTGGTTTTCTTTTACCGTCCCTATCCGTGACGGACGTTTAGGCCATCTTTGCCACAAACTACAGGTTTATGGCAAAGAGCAGCACCCGCAGGGTAACCATCTACATCAACGGCAAGGAGGTGGAGGCCTCCGTCAAGCAGATACGTTCCGAGATGAACAAGCTCGTGAACGAGCAGAACCGCATGGTCATCGGCTCGGACGAGTACATCTCCCACGCCAAGAAAATCAAGGAACTGAGGCAGTACCATTATAAAAAAATGTATTTTTGCGAGGTCATAGCTATTAGAGAGATAATATGACAAGAGAGAATAATTATTATTACGTATGCAAATTGAAGATTCACATCGCGACTATTACGATTATGCTTGTCCGCATTTGATTGACAAAGCCATAGTCTATCATCGGAACAGTCAGATTGTTTTGGGACAGGAACTCTTTTTCAACCCAAACCCTTTCCAGATCGATATGGACAAATGGTTCAATAAGTTTGATCATCAGTGGCATTGTCAAACGTGAGAGTTTGGACTCTATGTCGGGTATGAATACTACAAATTTTTAGTTGGCAGATATTTCGAAAAAAGTCATCTCATTCTGGAATATTTGCAAGCTACGGAGTCAGAGCGTGAGAAAAATGAACGAGAATCTTTGAAACGGCCATCCAACGCTGCAATCGTATTGGTTTCAAAATACGGGATGTATAATGACCGTTTTGCCGGACGGGAATTGCGTTTTACCCGCGAGTATTGGCAGGTCAATCACGCCTTGATCGAAAACCCGATTCTAAAAGAGACTTGGCTCACAAAGGTGCTTTTGCCCGAGAGTGTTTGGACCAACGTCTATAACTATTTGGTGGCGACCAAGGATGAGCCCGTTCAGGACCGTCGCACAAACACGGAGAAGATCCTGTCAGCCGGCTTTGACACAAAGACCAGTTTCAGAAATGTGAAATAAAGAACAATGAATGCAAAAATAGGTCTGCGAAACGAAAATAGTACCTTATTCAAATACTACACTGCAACACCCGTGCGCAGGACATCATCATACAAGGGTGAAGGATAGCGTTCCTCTAAAAGGACAGGTTCAATAAGTGTATTCAGTTTCCGGGAGGCTGTCCAAAGCTTTGTGGTGGCGGTCAACCAGTCGCCGTCCAGCAACGGCACCACAACGGCAATATCAATGTCGCTGCCGTCATGTGCACATCCCTTGCTGTAGGAACCATACAAGAACACTTTCGGAGAGTTGAAAAGCCCCGAAATCTCTTCCTTGTATTGCTTGGCTAACATTAGAGCTTGTTCTCTATCCATTGTTTCAGATTCTTTGTTCGTTCAATAATTTGGCCGCAAACGGTCTCATTCAGTTCGCGAGCCAGAGCTGACTTATAAGAGGGGTATCTTGCCTCAATGTTCATAGGCATCATCATATCAAGGAACAACCGTTGCTCTTCTGTCATCTCTTCCAAAATACCAGAATTCTCCGCCAATCTGACCAAGTTGTGGACGTAAGGCGGGTCACTCTCTTGTGAGGAGCACCAGTAAGCCTTGAGGGTTTTCTCCAACACTTGATGGCACATGAAACCCACGTACAACCACCGTTTGGTGGAGTACATTGCCTCAGCCGTGACAACGTCATAGTCGGCCAGTTCCATCCAGTATGATATTTTTTCCTCTCTTGTCATAATATTCATGAATAGAATATCAACGGCAAAAATACAATTTTTTGTTTACATATACGTAGTGACACAAAATTTTGCGTCTCTACAGATGACTCGCGTGTCCTTGTACTCGTTAGGATGCCTTAATCAGTCCTCGAACCAGTATGCCTGCGGTTCGAAAACAATAATTTTGTAACATATTGAAGTTCAACATCTTATGTTTTAATAGAAAACAGTATAAAACCACATTTTGTCCCGTTTCTGTCCCGATATAAACGAAAGTAGAGACGCAATGCATTGCGTCTCTACGAATGAGCGGTAAACGGGGTTCGAACCCGCGA
>DBYW01000039.1 GCA_002311645.1 Bacteroidales bacterium UBA1176 | reverse complement strand
TTCCCCTAATCCCCACTGGTTTCCACACCACACCAACCTAAACCAATCCCCACAGGTCTCAACAGTTCCTCATCGGTCCCCACCGTTCCGGATCCTTTGCAACCGGAAGGCCGGCTACCTGTCCGGATATGTTGGGGTCCCGTGGTACCTTCGGAAAGCCGACAATCTTTTCGAAATGATTGTCGTTCGGGGAACCATCGGAAGACCATCACAATCAAAGAGACAGATGAACCCGGAAAGGATGGGTGCAGGGGAAACCCGGAAAGCTGTCCTGAACCCATAAAGCCAATGAACCCATAAACCACCAGTATATGAACAATGCAGTAATCTATGCACGGGTCTCCTCCACGGGAGACCGTCAATCGACCGAACGTCAGGTGCTCGACCTGACCGACTATGCAACCACCAACGGACTGAACGTCCAAGAGACCTTCGAGGAACACATCTCGGGAGCCAAGAGGAACTCCGAGAGAGCCGTCCTCAACGAGTGTCTGACCTACTGCAAGGACAACGGAACGGACATCCTCCTCGTCTCCGAATTGAGCCGGTTGGGGAGGAACGTGGATGAAGTCCTGTCCTCCATCCGTTGGGCCAAGGCCAACCACCTGAACATCTATCTCCAAAAGGAAGGCCTGCACATCTACGACCGGGACGGGAAGGAGAACCCCTACCTCACGATTATGATTGCAGTCTTGGGGACGGCCGCTTCCTTGGAGAGAGAAAACATCGCTTTCCGACTCCAATCGGGCCGTCGGAGATTTGTGGAACGGAACCTGGCCCTTACGGGGAAATCGGGACTGGGCCGTGAAGGATACCGGAAACCGAAGGAACAGAAAGCCGAGGAGTATCGGGAAACCTTGAAACTGTTGAGGAAGGGTTATCCCTATCGGAAAGTAGCCAAGCTCACCAACGTCTCGGAATCAACAGTCAAGAGACTGAAAAAGGAGTTTGAATTATGAGGAAGAGGACGCCGGTTCCAAATCTGAGACCACTCGGTTGAGGGATTTTCAGGAACAAAATGATTACCAGTGCAATAAAAGAAACCGGGTGAAGTTTCTACCGACTCCACTTTGAACGGGGTGAAAACCCCTAAAAATCAAAAGAAAGACACTGATAATCTGATGATTGTCGGTGTCTTTTTATTATTTGCAGGATTATTTCAGGTGATTATATACATGATGGCACCCAGCCTGGATAAACGACACATTTTTCTAACGCCTCCCTTTCGCGGCGGGCAAGTTTCATGCATCATGGATGCCGACTCCCGCGCCGCGAAACGGGTGTGTGGTTCGACGAGCATGCGTGAGGGATTGAAGTGGAAATGATTTTGGCGAGAAAGGGTGCCCTGGCGAGACGGAGGTTCCGCTTGACGCTTCGCGTCTCGCGGAATGGTGGTGGAATCTAAGCCAAAATCATTGGAGCGGAAAGCCCGACGGCGCGGTGGCGGAAATATCTGGTTTTATGCGTGATTGTAGAGACGCAATGCATTGCGTCTCTACAGAACGAATGTGATTTTCCGCCGCCGCGCCGGCACGCCCAAATAAAAAAAATGAAGACCCTGATTTGTGCCATCAGGTATATAACCCCGTTTTTTCTTCCGCTGAGCTTCATGAAGCGTGTGGAAGCATACACTACGATTGGATAATGCATTATCATGCATAACTATGCATACCGCCAAGAAGCATGTTCACACCAAAATAGGTAATCAACACCGATAAAAAAGCCAACAAGACATAGAGGTGGAAGAGCATCGGATGCCTGTCGTCCCATCGCAAATAGAGGGGTATGGCATAGATGATGGCGGTAATGAGCGCCCACACCTCTTTGGGATCCCATGACCAGTAGTTGCCCCAAGTGATGTTGGCCCACACGGCGCCGATGATGATACCGGCGGTGAGGAAAAAGAGAGACGGATAGAGCATGGTCAGCGTCACGTCGCGAAGGCGCAGCACAGGCTCTTGCCACTCCTTGCGAAAAACACGGTTCAGCAGGGCGGCCAAGGAATTGACCAAAGCAAATGCCAACAGTGCGTATGCGAACATGATGACGGCCACGTGGATAAGCAACAGCGGCGATTTGAGCACGGGCATGGTATGCGACACGGGGGGGCGCACGCCCTCCATCATAGCAGCCAACAGCACGAAACCCATGATCATCAATCCACCATACAACATGATCGGAGATCGGCGTCCGCCTATCAGCGAGAGAACCGCCACACACAACGCCAAAAAGAGCATGGTTTCGTATCCTCCCGTCAGTGGGATGTATCCTGACAAAATCCAGCGGAGCACGAAGAGCACCAACAGATACACGATGGCGAACAGCAGTATGCAGCAACTGACGCGACGCACCCATACGGAACCCCTCTCCATGCCCGCGATGGCATAGCCCAAGAAAAGCAATCCCAACAAAATGGCACAAATGGCCATGGGACGACCCGGCGTAATGATATTATAGAACTTCTCAGTCTTGAACTTGGCATCGGAAGGCAAGATATCGCCGGCATGTTTCTTTTGAAAAATACGATGTTTCTCGAACACCATATTCAACATATCCATGTCGTTTTGCACAACAAACTCCTGACACAGACTGAAATATTTTTTCACATACAAATACTCGTCATCCGACAGGGTCCCGATGGGCAGTTTGTCGGTATGCGAGTACCAGAAGACCGTGCCGCTTTCGTCCTTCAACGGGAAAATTTTCAGCAATGTGCCATTTAGCAGGGAGACAATCTGCATGTATTGCTTGTTGGCGGCAGAGAGCTGCGAGCGTCTCGGGTCGTTCATCTTCATGCTGTCGAGCATCATGCCAATCATATTCTCACCGTAAGAGTTGAGAAAATCATTCAACGAGGCCCAGTTGCCTTTGAGAGTCATCGTGTTGCGCACCTCATCACCCTTGATCTTGAACATGGGCTCTTTCTTCCAATCGTCGAAATAGAAGAGCCAGCCGGCGAGGACCTGCTCGGCAGTATAGCCTTTATAGGATGTGCTTCCACAAAGTTTGCAGGTAAAATCGCGGGCAAAGGATTGTACCGGGCAGATACGATCCTGATACAGGATGTACATGTCGCCCATCTTTGCAGCGGTCTCTTTGGGCAAAGTGCGCGGCCCGTCATTTTTGGCCTGTGCCATGGAAACAGTGCCGCAGAACAGGACCAGCAACATGGAGGCCTTGACCGCCGTATTGCGCCACAAGGTGCGAAAACGGCTCTCCGAATCGCAGAACATGACAATGAAAGAGAGCAGCAGCAGGGCAAAGCCGATATACATCACGGCGATACCCCATGGGTCGTGGGAGACCAAGAGTTCGATGCTGCCGTCTTTGTCGTAGTCGGACATGTAGAACCGATAGTTTCTGTGGTTGCCGATATTGTTCATGGAAATCACAACGGGATCGGACAAATCCGAAATGCGGACCTGAGCCACGAAGTCCATGGGGGCCGTCGTACCGGGATAGGTCCGCACCTCGAATGTGTCTAATGTTACCGTGAAGGGAAGGCTGGTGTGGCCGTCCCTGTCGCCGGCATACTGGGCCACTGGCTGATGTGGTTGCAAGCGCAGTGTGCCGGATTCTCCCGTGAAATTCGTCAACAAGGCTCCCGTGAAGATAAACAGCACGGAAGCCCACTGCATCCAGCCCCACAGCCGCATTTGCCTGCGCCCCATGAACGCCAACGCGGTTGCGCTGGCAATCGCAAGCACCCACAGGATGACTGTTGCAGGATGATGGTAGATGGCCATGACAGCGGATTCGGAGCCGGATGTTTTTTCATACACGGTGCCGAAGGCCATCAGGACAACAAGCGCGGCGGTGAGTGCAAAGGCTGCAATTTTCAGGATTCTCACGGGATTTTTCATAAATGGTTAAACGAGGGTTGGCAATAGAATATTATATAGCGTTAATGAAGGCAACCATGGCGTCACGGTCGGACTTGGACAGATTACGAAAACGCTCAACCGTCCATCTCGCATCACTTTGGCTGCTGCCGTGCCACATGATGGCCTCAATGACGTTACGGGCGCGGCAGTCGTGCAAACGGTCGGAAGAGCCGGTGCAAATATACGAAAGTCCCCGTCCCCACAGCGGCGTGGTGCGGCACCAGCCCGTGCGGATATCGTTGACCATGTAGAGGCGATGTTGCACAAGGTCGGAGTACGGCCAGATCTTCTGATGCGGATAGCGCGGGAGTCTGCGGTCGCCATCCGTAAAGAAACCGTTAGGATCCGTGAAGTTGTCACTGCCGGTGGTCCAGCTGGGGCGGTGGCAGGTAGCACAGCCGATCTCGCGAAAGAGCTTGCGGCCACGCTGGATGGTGCTGTCGCCCAAGTTGCGGGCGGCGGGCACGGCCAAGCCTCTATGCCACACCATGAAGTTGACATAGTCGCTCTTGCTCATCTCCACTGGCAACTCGCGGCTCATGAGATAGTTGTAGATGTCCGTTTCCGGATTTCCGGTCACATTCCATTCGGGAAAATAGGAGTAGAACTGTGCCTGCACCTCCGGATCCTGCGAAGCCTTGGTCGCGTAGGCAGCCGTCATGTAATGGTAGCGGCGGTCAGAACGAGTCACGTTGGTGATATTCCAAATGGCGTTGGCACCAGCGGCATCTTGAAGGGGTCCGCGAGACAAGGCGTAGGTAAAGCGCTTGGGATGCGTAGTGTTGGAATAGAGACTCGCCCATGTACTCCCAGCCCAGATAGCAGGATTGAGCACGGCACCGGCCTGATATTCCTTGAGATACTGGGCCTTGAGGGAGTCATCGGGGATGGCATCGAGCAATCCCGTGCCATAGATGCCAATGGTGCTCTCCAAGCGGACCTTGAGCTGGCTGTGGTCAATATTCTGGCCGTTCACCTGCAGCGGCACATAGAAGGCACTTTCCGGGATAGTAACTTCAGGATAGATGAGCTCGTATGTCTCGCCGTCAGGGAAGCGATTGCCCCACTCGTCCACGTATGGCAGCCAGGAAATCTGGATCTGGTTTTCGTCAATAGGTGCCTTGAAGGGTGCCACCGCCTTGGTCTGCGGCATGCCTGTATAGGAACTCAGATAGGTGTCGTTCTGGTCGGTGAGCACCAGCAGGTAGCCATTGCCCCACTCATCGGCACGATAGCGGTCCATGCGCTTGCCATGGCCGTAGCCGGGGTGGCAGCTGATACAGGAGCTGCGGACATACAGCGGTCCAAGTCCGTTGAAAGGCGGATTGTTCTGGGTGATAGTACGCTCAAAGAAGTATTCACCATACATAAACTCAGCAGTCATGCCGGACTGTTCCACAGCGGGCGTGGGGTCCTCGTAAGCCGAGGAGGTGGCGTTGAAGGTGGTGCCCAACCTGCCGCCAGCGTATGTTTCTTCAATGATGCTGTTTTGATCCTCAATCGTGGAGTGAGGATTGTCACGGCAACCGGCCAGCAAAAGCGAGAGCCCGCAAAACAGCGCAATGGTCGTTTTTTGTTGAGTATTCATAGTTCTGGGATTTAACTTGGTTATTAACTATTTCAACACTCTGGCAACTTTCGCCATCGTCTCATCCAATTTCTGACACGCATCGGAAGCGACACCGGCAGAAGGATCCGTAATGTTGTTGACAAACGGATGCTTCATGTTATGGATAGCTCTGAGCGCCTCGCTGATGGCGGCCATAACCTCTGCATCGAGGTCCTTGTCCTTTTCAGCCACAAAGTGGTGCAGCGATTTACTCTCGTCGCGACGACCTTCAACACCCCCCATGTAGGAGTTTTGAATACTTATGATGTTGTCATAGAAGTCTTCAATGGATTTTTGGCTATAGGGAGATTCGATGTAGGTGGGATCTTCGCCATTGTAGGGTTTGCCGATCTTGGAGGTGCCCACCTCGTCGGCGATGGAGCAACAACCGTCGATAATGACAGTGAGGGCACTGGCGCGGGTGGCGTATGTGCTGCCTGCATTTCCTGCTTTCAGCATGTTCTCACCGTATGAAAAGGAACCGCCGTTGACAGTGGTATTGAACTCAAGTTCTTCCATGCGGGCCACGTGGGCGGCAGGAGCTTTGTTGCCAAGCCAGCTTACCTCCAGTTGGAAGCAACGGTTACGCAAATCGCCGGCCACGGCCACGGCATAGGTCAAGTACAAGTCGCTAATGGCTGATGCGGATTTTGGAGCACCATTCTCAAAAAGGACATACTCGATGCCATGAAAGCCGAGCAGGGCGTTACCGAGGTAGTCACCTGCGTAGACATCACCGTCATCGCCTGCGAGGGCCTGCATTTGGGCCGTATTGTTCATCATCGTGTTAAAGCCGGTCTCATCGAGGGGCCAGGAATCAATGTGCGGGTCAATGCCGAAGTCGTTGGCGGGACCAAACAGGAAGGCCTCGCTCTTTTCCCACCAGGAACGGGCTTCGAGGAAAATGTTGCACACGGCCTGCACATTGGCATCCGTCTTATTGGATTGCAATGTCCGCAAGGCATCCACCAGTTCCTGAGACTTGGCTGCCAGGTTGCTGTAGGTCGGGGCAATGGTGTTTTCCACATACTGATTGAGGATACTGCCCATGGCTTCATCATCGGCAGCTTGCGGATCTTTGCACGAAGCAAAGGAGAACATGAGTCCCACAACGGCACTCAATGATAAGATTTTTTTGATTTTCATTGTTTTTGGTTTTACGTTATTAATGTAATACATTGTTCTTATACGATTCTGTAAAACTTGAGTCGATATTCTGACTTCCTCTCCAAGAGCCTATCTTTTGAAAAAAGCGCTATAGCAAATGCCCACGGCGACCCATGGCTCGCTGTTATACTGCTTGGCCAGCATTCTATATCCGAATTCGCCCTTGATTGCAATATATGGAATAGGGTAATAATTGAGACCTGCTGAAAAAACGTGGCGTTCCGTCCATTTAAAATCGCTCAAAGGCACACGCTCGCCGTTAGAAATGACATAGGCTGGGTTGTATGAGTCATAATACTCATAGCGAGCGAAGAGATAGAGCTTGCGCTCTTTTTTCTCGGGCAGCAGGTTGAATCCTGCCTCAAAAGCGCCATCCATGACAGAGCGCCCTACCAATGTATGCGGATAAGGGGCGGAGGAGCTGTTGGGCAAGTAGTTGTTATAGCGAGAAATGAGGGCGGCATCGCCAAGATAGCCGTAGTCATAGTTGCCCCGGAGAACCAGCCACTTGTGCTTGTATTGGAAATCGAAGGAACCATACAGCACCGTGCCTTTCACATCCTTGTAGGTGGTGGAGTTCTCCTCGGTGACAATGTCGTTGTTGAAGGTATTGCCCACATAGCCGCTCAAGCTGAGCCGAAGCCCCTTGACGGAGGTGTTGTCCACGCGAAAAGCACCTGCTATCCTGTTGGCCACACGGAACTCATAAGGGGATGCCGAGGCGTCATGCGCCCATCCCTGCACATTGAACATCGTGGAGTTTAGAGCCGGGAGAAGCTGGAACTCATAACGCCATCCACCAACCTGGCCCCAAATGCTGATACCCGTCTCATGCCAGGTACAAGGAATGATGGTATTCTCGCCCTCCGGACGAAAAACATTGAAAAACTCGGTAGGCAAATGGTGGCTGTTGGTCGCTCCCACGGGCACCACAATATGGCCCAACCGGACATTCAACTTGTTGCTTAAAAAGCTCTTCTGCAACCAGAACTGTTCCAAGGCCACTTCCCCACCCCGCTCGACTTCCTGCTCATACTCACCAGTCTCCTCGCTCTCAATCTCAACAGCCGCTTCAGTGCCGCCATGTTCAAACTCAATTTCCGTTCCCATGGACCAGCCCTTGCCGAAGTCGTAGCCCAACATCAGCACCACATGCGGCAGATCGACCTGACCGAAGCCTTTGGAATTGGCATAGCGGTCGGCAAAAGAGTAGCGGAAGGCATTGTCACTATAAAAACTGTATTTGTAGGTGGCCTCTCCGTAACCGCCGAAGGTCAGGCGTCCCGCTCGCTTGTTGGGAACAGAGTCATTCGTGTTCTTTTTCGCCCTGTGGACAGACAAATCTATTGTATCAGGCCAGTTTTTTTGTACAATCGGATAAAATTCCGCATGGGCAATGGTGATAATAAAAAATGCAATTATCAGTAAACCAACTCGTTTTAAATTGATATTATTCATAAAGCACATCTATCAAGCAATGTGCAAAAGTGTGCTTTAACAACAATGTATCCCCTACCATTTTTTTAGGAAAATGGACATTATCACTAACTAAAAAAGGGGATTGTCACACAAACACATCCATGGCTCGCTGGAATTCTCTGCACGACGTGTGGTGACCATTTGCATCCTATTCTTTTTAAAAAACTATTTTCTACACAGAATTGAAAAATTATGTATTTTTGCGCACCATAAAAAACATCCATAAAACTTCGACAGAAACTGCGACATGGAGAATTTTGCAGCCATAGACTTTGAAAGTGCCAACAACGAATGTGGTTCCGTATGCAGTGTAGGCCTCGTAATTGTCAAAAATGGCAAAATCGTGAAAACTTTTTATTCCCTCATCCAACCACGGCCCAACTATTACAACTATTGGTGTTCCAAAATACACGGTCTGCACCGGACAGACACGGACAAGGCCCCTTCTTTCATAGAAGTCTGGAAACAAGTGGCTCCCCTTATCGAAGGATTACCCTTGGTGGCACATGACAAACCCATCGACGAACGGACCTTGAAAGCCGTCTTCCATGTCCACAAGATGGAATACCCCGGATATAAAATCTATGACACCTTGGAGGCCTCCCGCAAAGCGTTTCCAGACCTGCCCAACCACAAACTTCTGACCGTGGCGACCCAGTGCGGCTACAAGCTCGAGCATCAGCACAACGCCCTTGCGGATGCCACTGCTTGCGCCTGGATCGCACGGGAGATCCTGTAAGCGCTCACCCGCCGAAATCATCGTAATGAATCATCTCCCGAGGCACGCCCAATCCATCAAGCATGGATAGCACCGCCTGCAACATCATGGGAGGCCCGCAAATGTAATACTCTATATCTTCAGGCGATTCATGACGCTTGAGATATTGGTCAAAAATCACCTGGTGGATAAAGCCCACCGCCCCATTCCAATTATCATCAGCCTGAGGCTCGGAAAGGGCGACGTGGAACTCAAAGTTGTCAAACTCATCGACCAGACGTTCAAACTCGTCCATGTAAAAAAGTTCCTGCTTAGAGCGGCCTCCATACCAGAAGCTCACCTTGCGCGTCGTGTGCCGTGTCTTGAACTGGTCGAAAATATGGGAACGCATGGGTGCCATGCCGGCTCCCCCGCCAATGAACATCATTTCCCGGTCTGTGTCCTGCACGAAGAATTCCCCGTATGGGCCGGAGACTACAACTTCATCGCCGGGCTTCAGGCCATAAACGTACGAAGAGGCCACGCCTGGATTCACCTTCTGGAACTCGCCCTTCTTGCGGTCGAAGGGCGGCAAGGCAATGCGCACGTTGAGCATCACCACCCTATCCTCGGCCGGATAGTTGGCCATCGAGTAAGCACGCACCGTGGCATCGCTGTTTTTCATCTTGAGGGCAAACAAGCCACGTGCCGCCCACTCTTGACGGAAGGGTTCTTCAATGTCCATATCGGCAAAGTCGACACGGCAAGCGGGAATGTCGAGCTGCACGTAGCCGCCCGAACGGAAGTCTATGTATTCCCCTTCCGGCAACTGCAGCACCAACTCCTTAATGTAGGTGGCCACATTGTGGTTGGAAAGCACGCGGCAGGTCCATTTGCGCACGCCAAGCACCGATTCAGGAATCTCAATGTTCAAGTCTTCACGCACCTTTACCTGGCAGAAGAGTCGGTAATGCTCCTCAGCCATGGCGCGCGTGATGTGTGCCTTCTCAGTAGGCAGCAAGTCGCCACCACCGGCAAGCACCTTGCCCTTGCAAGTGCCACACGTTCCCCCGCCACCGCACGCGGAAGGCATGAACACCTTTTCGTCGGAAAGAGCCTGCAATAACGTGCAACCACGCTCATGCTCTATTTCACGATCGCCATTGATGGTGATTTTCACTTTGCCATCCGGGACCAAGCGCTTGCGCGCAAACAGCAACAACCCCGCTAACAGCCAAATGACGCCGAGAAAAATGAGGATCGAAAGGAAAATGGTTTTCAACAACATGATGACTTCCTCCTATATACCAAGAAAACACATAAACCCCAAGCCCATCAGTCCCGTGATGATATAGGCAATACCGTTACCTTGCAGAGGCTTAGGGATATTGGAATAATGAAGGCGTTCACGGATGGCGGCAAAGGCCACGATGGCCAACAGCCAACCGATACCGGACCCCAAAGCATAGACGAAGCTGTGCGCCACTGTTGGGAAATGCCGCTCCTGCATGAAGAGTGAACCGCCCAGAATGGCACAGTTCACCGCGATTAAGGGCAGGAAGATGCCCAAAGCCTGGTAAAGCGGCATCGAGATCTTCTCAATCACCATCTCCAACAGCTGCACGATGGCCGCGATCACTGCGATGAAGATAATGAGCGTCAGGAACGACAAATCGACGTCCTCAGCCCACGCGCCAGCCCACGACAACGCGCCCGGACCCAGCAGATATTTGTCTATAAGATAGTTGACAGGGGCTGTCACTGCCAGCACAAAACAGACAGCGATACCCAATCCGAAGGCGGTCTTCACGTCTTTCGACACTGCCAGATAGGAGCACATGCCCAAGAAATAGGCAAAAACCATATTGTCGATAAAGACCGAGCGCACGAAAATATCCACCAGTTCCATCATCTCGCGTTTTTAGGTTTACGATTGAATATCCATATTAACGACCCAATCAGAATGAGGGCCATGGGCGGCAGTATCATCAAGCCGTTGTCGAGGTAGCCGGCCTCATAGAGCGCTTGCGGCATGATGCGAATGTTCCACAGGGTGCCGCGCCCCAACAACTCACGCAAAGAGCCGACCACCACAAGCACCAACCCGTATCCCAGGCCGTTCATCAGCCCGTCCATGAGCGAGGGCAGCGGCTTGTGGGAGAGTGCGAAGGCCTCCAAACGTCCCATGACGATGCAGTTGGTGATGATCAATCCCACAAAGACAGAGAGCATCTTGCTCACATCGTAGACGTATGCTTGCAGGAACATATCGACCATTACCACAAAGAAAGATACAACAAGCAATTGCACGATGATGCGCACACGCGGCGGAATAGTGTTTCGAATCAAAGAGATGATGAGATTGGAGAGGGCACACACGACCGTCACGGAGAGTGCCATCACCACGGCGGGCTTCAGCTGGGCTGTGACCGCCAACGCGGAACAGACGCCGAGCACTTGCACCAAAATTGGATTTTCCCTGTTCAAAGGACCTAAATATTTCTTCATTGCACAACCTCCTTCAAACTTTGGGACAACATATTCTCGACACCGCGGCTGGTAATGGTGGCACCGGATACGGCATCCACGCCATGCGGGTCATCGGCATGTCCGCCACCCTTGAACACGCGCAGCGGCACAAAATGTCCGTTTGCATCACGTAGTTTTTTCCCATCAAAACGATGTTCAAACTCCGGCTCCACAATATTGGCCCCGAGACCGGGTGTCTCCGACTTGTGGAAAAAGACCACACCCTTGATTTCACTCATACTCTCATCCATAACAACATAGCCCCAGATAGGACCCCACAGTCCCTTGCCGTCCACATACACCACGATGCCGTCAGAGCCGTCCGCACAGTGGATATCGTACATCTCACGCCCGGCAGGAGAGGTCCTGGCTTTCGCCACTTCGCCGAGCAGTCTCACGGCATCAGCCTTGTCGGCGGCATCATAGCCCGCGGCCTTCAATATCTGGACAGCCTTCTCGCGCTGGCGATTGACTTCTTGCTTGGGCTTCAGCCCGAGGGCGGCCAACGAAAGCAGCAACGCGACAGCGAAAACCAAACCGCCCAAATAGAAGAAAATATAGGTATTGCTAAACTTTTTCATGCTTGGATTGGGTGATTCTACGTTTACGTCTGCGAATATGGATCTGTACGACACAATAATCTATGAGCGGGGCCATAATATTCATCAACAGTATGGCAAGCATCATGCCCTCCACATAGCCTTTGTTGAGAACACGAATCATGATGGCGACTAAGCCGACAAGCAGGCCATACACATACTTGCCCGCACGGGTGTGAGCAGCGGTCACAGGGTCGGTGGCCATAAAGACAGCCCCAAAAAGGAAACCGCCCATCAGCAGCTGGGTGAGCACAGGCACCTCGGTCATGCCCACTGCATTAAAGAGAGCCGCCATGGCAACACCGCCCACCATCACGGAGAGCATGATGCGCCAGTCGGCCACTTTGGTGAACGCGAGGAGAAGCGCGCCCATGAGAATCGCGATCTTGCAAGTTTCGCCAATGCATCCGGGGATCGCGCCCACGAAGAGGTCCCAATTCGAGGGAATTTGGGCGACAGACTCCATTGCCAGCGGTGTGGCTCCGGATACGGCGTCGCTCATGCCGGGATGGGCAATCCACACCTTGTCACCGGAAATGACAGAGGGATAGGCGAAAAAGACGAAGACGCGCGCCACGATGGCTGGATTCAGAAAATTGTAGCCCGTGCCGCCGAACACCTCCTTGGCGAACACGACCGAGAAAGCGGTGGCCACGGCGAGAATCCAAAGCGGCACGTCCGGCGGCATGATCATGGGGATGAGAAATCCTGTCACAAAGAATCCCTCCGCAACCTCATGTCCGCGCCATTGTGCGAAACAGACCTCTATGCCCAAGCCCACAGCATAGACCACGACCGCCATGGGCAGCCATTGCAGAAAGCCATAGCCGAACGCAGGCCAAAATGCGGGATCAACTCCTGCTGAAAGGAAATGTTGATAGCCTACGTTCCACCAGCCGAAGAGCAGAGCGGGACAGAGCGCAAACATCACTGTTATCATGATGCGCTTCATATCCACGGCATCGCGCACGTGACAACCGTTACGGGTAACGGATGAGGGAGTAAGCAGGAATGTGTCCACAGCATCAAAAAGTGCTTGGAATGCATGCAACGGCTTTCCCTTTCCGAAAAGGGCCGCCATCTTGTCGCTTATTTCCTGCAATTTACTCATCTTTCAATTATAGAATGATTATTTGTTATCATGTATATAGTAAAGAGCCTCTTCAATAATCTGTTGCCACGGCATCTTGGAAGGACAGACCACCTCACAAAGTGCAAAATCCTCGCTATCAACACTATAAATACCCAATTCCTCCATCTTTTCCACGTCTTTGGCGATGCAGGCCTTGAGCAGTTCGGCGGGAAGAAAGTCCATTGGAAAGACGTCGTCATACACATCACTCATCACGAGGGCGCGTTCCCCACCTTGCATGGAGGTTGTAAACGGAAAGTGGCGGCGGGACATCCATGCGGTATACGTATGCGAGCGGCTCCACTTTTTCAAGCCGGGGAGCAGCCAGCCCAGGAATTCGCGCTGTCCACCTTCCAGAATTCGCGTTATCTGCGTGTCATAGAATCCGGCAGCGGGGAACTCATCCAACAGGATGCCCGTAAGCAGATTGCCGCCGATATTGCGCACGGCGCGTCCCTGGGGGTCGGGAGCAAGCAACGAATCAAGGTCCGCGCCAAAGGTTGTCGAGACATAGCGAGGGTGAGATTCCGCCGGACCAGTGATCGCCACGCGCCGCTCGGACGAGAGCAGATGATGCAGGAACAGCCTCCCCATCCAGACCACATGTTGGGGATGGATATACCAAACCACATCGCCTTTCTCCATGGGGGCGATGAAATCTATTTGAGTGCCGACATTGCCGGCAGGGTGAGGACCGTGGAAATAATGGAGCCGCACACCCTCCGTCGCTTCGAAAAGCGAGTTGTCGCTACCCGACCGCAATCCGAGGTGAATCGGAATACCGGGACAACTGGACTGGAGGACGCGGATTCCTTCGAGCCATTCCGGTTCGCAATCTTGCAACAGCACCCTGAAATCCGGAGCGAGGGGGGCGCTGTCAAAACAGGAGACGAATATGGCGCGAGGCATGTCGTCGGGGTTTGCGATAATGGAGAAAGGGCGCTGGCGCAATGCTGGCCAGAGGCCATATTGAAGGAGAACCTCGCGCACTTGCCACGCATTCGCATCTTGCAGCCGGAACGGAATCTCCACGTCACGCGAGGTGCGCTGTTTTTCGTCCGGTTCGATGACAAGGGCACGGATGCATCGTTTCTCACCGCGCACGATTTGCCGGAGTGTGCCAGCCACAGGGGAACATATCCGGACACGGGCGTCGCGCTTGTCGGCGAATAGTGGGTCGCCCACCTGCAACACGTCACCCTCGTGAGCCAACAGCTGCACCTTCATCCAACGGAAATCGGACGGACGAATACAGTAACGGGCTGCGGCAAACGGCTCCACGACAGGTTCGGCACTGCCTGCAACAGGCAAATCCAAACCGCGACGAATTTTAAAGATTTTCTCTCCCACAACAGCTGAGTTCAATGAGGAAGCAAAAATAAACAATATTTTCCAAACACACAATAAATCGCCGTTTTTTACGATAACTCATCTGTGAAATAACTTTTCCGATGAAGAGATACTTACAACGTATGAAAGTATGGTTCCAAGGGTTCTCTCCCAAAACAGGAGTCATCTTATTGATTATATGCGTTGTACTTCACGTTATCGCCTTCGGGCAGATCGCCATGCCGTTTCTGAGCCCATCCACCAAAAAGACATTGGGCATCGTATTGTTCAGCATGGCCAAGGCATTCCAGTATTCCGGTTTAGCCATCGTGGGTGTGGAAGGGTACAAAAGGCTCAAGAACCGTATACTCAACCGGAACGAGATACAACCCGTCACCATGCCCCGCAAGAAGAGACAACGAAAACGCAGATCAAACCTAAAACGCAGAAAAGAAAAATGAGACTATTCATCTTATCCCTAACCTTAATCATAACCATCAACACAATGGCACAAGACATTTACAACATCCCGGTCAAAGACAACAAAGGCAACGAAACCAACCTTAGCGCTTACAAGGGCAAGGTGCTGCTCATCGTGAACACCGCCACCGAGTGCGGCTTCACGCCGCAATACGACGATCTCGACGAGCTTTATGCGACATACCGCGACAAGGGCTTCGAGATTTTAGACTTCCCTTGCAACCAGTTCGGCGGACAGGCCCCCGGCACTGACGAGGAGATCCATCAATTCTGCACCATGCGCTTCCACACCGAGTTCCCCCGCTTCAAGAAAATCGACGTCAACGGTGAAAACGAGTCGCCACTCTACACCTATCTGAAAGCGCAAAAGGGATTTGCCGGCTTCGACCCCAACCACAAGCTCGGCCCTGTTCTCGACAAGATGATGCGCGATGCCGACCCTGACTATGAAAAAAAGAGCGACATCAAATGGAACTTTACCAAATTCCTTGTCGATCAGAACGGCAACGTGGTGCAACGCTTCGAGCCCACCGCCGACAAGACCGCCTTGGCGCCCGCTATTGAAGCCCTGCTGAAATAGGGATCTTTGCAGGTCACGCACAAACCACACCAAACCAGTGTAATTCTATACAATGTTGTAGTCCCAGCTCACAGTCGGTGAGTTGGAATTGGAATAGCAGCTTGTAACGTTCGACGAGCATGCGTGAGGAATTGCGGCGGAAAAACCGCCGCTGCATCAGCACGCCCCAATAAAAAAGATGCAGAAGCCTTGACTTGTGCCATCAAGTATTTAATTCCCTTTTTTTTTACAAAACCCATAGCCGACCCGATTTCATTTTTTTATATTTTTGCACCCTGAAACGAAAATCATGCAAAAATGAAAAAATTAAAAACCAAAGAAGTGATCCAGCGGGTGGCGACGGAGTTGTTCCGGAAGTTCGGCTTCGAGAAAACATCCATGGACGACATTGCGAGTCAGGCACACAAAGCCAAGCGCTCGATATACAATCACTTCAGCAACAAGGAGGAGTTGTTCTGCTCGACAGTCATCTCCGAGCTGGACCACATCCGGCAGTCTTTGGCGGCGGTGGTGGCGGACGACAGCCAGTTGGTGCTGCCTCGTCTGCGGCAATATCTGTTACAGAGGATGGAGCTTATCGCCCAGGCCGGCACCCTGCGGGTAGCCATCAAGGACAAGCTGCTCGCCCCGGAAGATTACCGTTTTGAACGGCTGCAGCAGACAATGGCCGAGTTCACCGATTGGGAGCACACCTGTTTTAAAAAAGTATGGTACGCCAAGCCGACGCAATGCAGTGCGGAGGTCATCGAACAACAGGCCGTTGCTTTTGCCGACATGCTCCAAGTCACCCTCAACGGGTTAAGCCATACTTTCTTCGTGGAAGACAAATACGAGCAGTACAAATCTTCCTACAAGATGCTTATCGAACTGATTATCAACAGTGTCTTCACGCAATTCGTCAGCCACCCCGATGTTTTTGACATCAACAACCCTTCTTCATCCAATCAGAAATAACATCCATTAATTATGAAAAAGATACTTATAATATGTACTTTGGCCACCGCCATGCTGTTGTGCTGCGTCTCCTGCCAGCGAGGAGTACGCTCTGTCTTAGGCAGCTATAGCTACAAAATCTCCGGAGAAGTAATCCTCACTGCTGAAGATGGGGAGATCACCCATCTGATGGTCAACAAGCGCGGTCAGATGAACATTCTCCGCGACCATTTGTCCGACGGCCGCGTCACAATCACATTGAACGAAAGCACCGGCGGGGCGTATTACTGTTCTGCTCTCGTCAAGGGAGACTCCCTCATTGTGGACCAGCACTCATTTTCCACCAACATTCTCACGAGCGACAACATCAATCCTCTTCACGAGAACAGTTCCTTAGTGTTCAACATTGTCGCCTCCGGCAAAGGGATTCACAACGAGGACATCATTATGATAGAGGAGCAGTGGATTGGCACGCAAGGTGTCCAACAACTGGAAGGCAGCAAGATGCTTTTGCTGGCGGAAAAAAACGAATAAAACCTTACGACAATGAAGGCGTTTAAAAGAGTCTTTTTTATCATTATAGCGATAGGATTGGCGGCGGCGTGCAAGCAAAAAACCGTTGAAACAGAGCGGGCGCCGGTGCGGGTGGAGGTGATGGTCATCGACTCCATGGGCGGTGGTCTGACACGCACCTACGTGGGCGAGGTGGAGGCCAAGGAGAGCATTGCGTTGAGTTTCGCCACGGGCGGCAAGGTGGAGCGTGTGTTAGTACGTTCCGGCGACCGTGTGACTGCGGGGCAGAAATTGGTCACCATCAGCAAGAGCACGGCCCAGAACGCCTACAACTCTGCCAAGGCGACACTTGACCAGGCTGAAGATGCCTACGCGCGCCTCAAGAAGGTCCACGACCAAGGCTCGTTGGCCGAGGTGAAGTGGGTGGAGATGCTCACCACCTTGGAGAAGGCACGCTCAATGGAGCAGATTGCCCGCAAGCAACTGGAAGATTGCGCCTTGGTGGCGCCCTCCACGGGAGTGGTCGGCGAATGCCGTGCCACGGCGGGCGCTTCGCTGCTGCCCGGCGAGAGTGCCGTCACCCTGTTGAACGTACAGCAGGTGACTGTCAACTTTTCTGTTCCTGAGAGCGAGATCGCCTCCGTACACGAAGGGCAGGATGTAAACCTCTTAGTGCCGGCCCTTGACAACCTGTCGCTTACCGGCAAGATTGCGGAGCGCGGCATGACCGCCAGCCGCGTGTCGCACAGCTACACCGTCAAGGTGGATTTGCCCAACCATGAGCGCAGGCTGTTGCCCGGCATGATCTGCAAGGTCCACCTCGACGCACCGGACAGCCGCGGTATTGTCGTGCCCGCCAAATGCGTGCAGACACGCCCCAATGGACAGAGTGTCTGGGTAATCCATGACGGCAAAGCCGTGCGGCGCATGGTGCAAGCCACGGAGTTCGTAGCCAACGGCGTGCTCGTCACCGCCGGCCTGCAGCATGGAGACACGCTTGTCACCGCCGGCATGGAGCACCTTTACCAAAACGCGCCTGTACAAGAATTATAAGCCCATGCAGGCATCGGCCACATTGAAGTCTGACTTTGAATTATATTAAAAGTGTCCAAGAAAAAAGGCAACCACATATTATCCGCGATGCGCGCGCACGGCATCATCCACTTCATCGCCGGCGCGTTAGTGCTATTCGGCATCTTTGCGTTGACGCGGCTCAACAAGGACGAGTTCCCACAGTTCACCATCCGCCAAGGCGTGGTGGCCGCTGTCTATCCCGGCGCCTCCGCCCAGGAAATCGAGGAGCAGGTGACCAAACCTCTGGAACGATTCCTTTTCACATACCAGGAAATAGACAAGAAAAACACCTACTCCATCACGGAGAACGGCATCGTTTACATCTTCGCGGAGTTGCGTGTCACGGTGCGCGACAAAGACGAGGTGTGGTCCAAAATCCGCCACGGCTTGCAGCTTTTCAAGAAGACCTCGCTGCCTGCGGGTGTGCTGGAGGTAGTTGTGGTGGACGACTTCGGCAACACCAGTTCCATCCTACTCGCTGTGGAGTCTGCAGAGCGCACGCCGCGTGAGTTGGAAAAGTACGCCGAGACCGTCTGCGATCACCTGCGCACCATCCCCGCCATGGGCAATCTCAAGATTGTGGGGCAGCAACACGAGGAGATTGCCGTGCTCGTTGACCAGGAGCGGCTCGCCGCCTACGGCATCAGCCAACGCACCCTATTGGCCGAGCTGGCCGTGCAAGGACTGCGCACTGTCGGCGGCAGCATCAGCAACGAAGCCGGCGACGCGCCCATCCATATCGCCATCCCCTACCAGTCGGAATACGAAATCGGCGAGCAAATCATCTACACCGATCCTACCGGCGACGTAATCCGCCTCAAGGACATCGCCGACATCCGGCGGCGCTATAAGGAGCCCGACAACTTCATAAAATACAACGGCAAGGAGACCGTGCTCATCTCGATGGAGATGAGTCCCGGCAACAACATCGTCGATTTCGGCAAGAAAGTAGACATACAGATGGCGCAAGCCCGGAAGCTGCTGCCGCCTGACGTACAGATGCACAAAATCACCAACCAGCCGCAGGTAGTGAGCAAGTCGGTCTATTCATTCCTGCGCGACTTAGTGTTCTCCATCCTCGTGGTCATCGCCGTCATGCTGCTGTTGTTCCCGCTGCGCACGGCATTGGTGGCCGGTTCGTCCGTACCCGTCTGCACCGCCATCACATTAGGGTTGATGTTCGTGTTCGGCATCGAGCTGAACACCGTCACCCTGGCCGCCCTTATTGTGGTCTTGGGCATGATCGTGGACGACTCGGTCATCATCACCGACGGCTATATGGACATGCTGCATGAGGGGCATTCACGCTGGTACTCGGCGGTGCACAGCACCCAGGCGCTCTTCGTGCCGATGTCGTTGGCCACCCTCGCCATCTCGGGCATGTTCTTCCCGATGACGCACATCATCACAGGACCATTGGGCGATTTCGTGCAGCTTTTTCCCTGGACGGTGGCCTTCGCGTTAGTCTGTTCTATCTTCTATTCTGTCTGGATCATTCCCTATTTGGCCACGCAGTTCATCCGCACTGGCAAACGAGACATACCCGCCAACCGCTTTGAGGCTGGGCAGAACCGATTCTTCAAATTATTGCAGGACGGCTACGAGAAGTTGCTGGGCTACTGCTTCAAAAATCCCACCCTCGTCATTGTGACGGCGATTCTGGCCATCACTTTGGGCGGCTTTCTCTTCACACGCTTGAACATCCAGATGTTGCCCAAGGCCGACCGAAACTGCTTTGCAGTGGAGATCCATCTCACGCAGGGCAGCACGCTCGCCCAGACGGCGGCGGTAGCTGACAGCATCGAACATATCCTGCGTGCCGACAATCGTGTCACGGGGGTCACCTCCTTCATCGGCAGCTCTTCGCCGCGCTTCCATGCCACCTACGCGCCCCAGATGGCGCACAAGAACTACGCCCAGTTCATCGTCAACACCAAGAGCGAGCTTGCCACACTCAACATCCTCAAGGAGTACGCCCCAAAATACGAGTTTCTCTTCCCCAATGCCTACATCCGTTTTAAGCAGATGGACTACCAAGCCGTCAAGAACCCCGTGGAGGTCCGCATCACCGGAGATGATTTCGGGCAGACGAAAGCCATCGCAGAATCAATCAAGGCCTTCATGAACGAGCAGCCCGAACTGACGTGGGTGCATTCCGACATGGACGAGACCTCGCAAAACATCAAAGTCGAACTGAAAAGCGACGAGGCCACGCGCCTCGGCGTGACACAAAGTTTGCTGTCGCTATACCTATCTTCAGCTCTTGGCGGCCAGTCGTTGACCAACATTTGGGAGCATGATTACAAAGTGCCTGTGGCACTCTACACGCAGAAGGGCGACTCCTCATTGAGCTACCAGGATCTGGAGGATTACCAAATCCCGACCTCCATCCCATCGGTATGGGTGCCGCTGCGACAAGTGGCCACCGTGTCACCGGAATGGGAAGATGCCACCATCAACAGACGCAACAGCCTCAGACTCATAACAGTGGGTGCGGATTTAAAATATGGTTATAGCCAGCCGGGCGTCATGAAGCGCATCAACAAGTACATCGATAAGGAGATCCGGCCAACGCTGCCGGACGGGATATCCATATCGCCAGGCGGCCTCACCAGCATAAACGGGCAAGTCATCCCGGAGATTGCGCTGAGCTTCGTGGCGGCCATCCTGGTGCTGTTTGTCTTCCTGCTCTACCACTTCTCGCGCATCGACATTGTTTTCCTCACCCTGTCATCCTCGCTCATCTGCATTTTTGGGGCCTGCTTAGGGCTATGGATTTTCCAATTGGATTTCAGCATCACGGCTGTATTGGGAGTGGTGAGTCTGATCGGCATTATTGTGCGCAACGCCATCATCATGTTCGATTACGCGGAGTCTTTGCGCAAGGATAGTCGGAAAGATGCCAAAGAAGCGGCGTTCGAAGCCGGATGCCGACGCATGCGCCCCATCTTTCTGACTTCCGCCACCACCGCATTGGGCGTCTGTCCTATGATCATCGCCCACACCGGCCTCTGGATGCCCATGGGCGTGGTAATCTGCTTCGGAACAATCTTTTCCATGCCGTTGGTGGTCACGGTGCTGCCCGTGGCGTATTGGAAGATTTTTGGAAAATAGAGGTTGGATTTTGGATATTGGAGATTGGCTGTTGGATGTTGGTAGTTAGAAAATAGCAATTAGAAATAGATATGACACCTTTAATAAAACTTTTTCGTAAGATGTTGCTCGTTGCAGGGACGGTGAGCATTGTTTCTTCGGGCATAGGACAACCGCTCTCTTTGGACTCCTGTCTAAAAGCGGCGATGGCACGCAACGCCACGATTGAGAATGCCCGTTTGGACGTGCTCGCAGCCGAGCAGGTCAAGCGACAAGCTTTCACCAAGTATTTCCCTTCGGTCAGCGCGACGGCATTGGGTTACCATGCGTTGAACCCGCTGTTCGAATACGGCATCGGCGACATCGGCAATGCCCAGGTGCGACAAGATCTCTACAACTTATGGGCCGAATACGGCGGTGCCATAGGCATCCCGTCCTCCATCTCTTTGGCCGAGAAGGGCACAGCCATTGCGGCCACCGCCATGCAGCCCCTCTACGCGGGCGGACGCATCGTCAACGGCAACCGGCTCGCCCAGTTAGGCGTGGAAGCCGCTCAACTGCAACAGGAACTTTCACAAGAGAAAGTGCTACTGAGCGTGGAGGAGAGCTACTGGCTTGTGGTGTCGCTCTACGAAAAGCGGAACACCGTGCTGCAGGCACTCGACTTCCTCGACACACTGGGGCGCGATGTCCTCACGGCAGAAGAGGCCGGCCTCGTCACCCGCAACGACCGTCTAAAGGTCGCCCTCAAGCGCGACGAAATGCGTTCTAACCTGCTGAAAGTTGAGAACGGCATACAATTGGCCACCATGGCACTATGCCAACTTGCCGGCATCGAGTACTCCCCCACCCTGCAGCTGACTGACACGGTGACCACCGAGCCAAGCGACATAGACGTGCGCATTGCAGAGGCTGTGGCGCGCCGCAAGGAGAGCCGCCTGTTAGCACTCAACGTGCAGGCTGAGCAGTTGAAGAAAAAGATGATTGTCGGAGAGGCGCTGCCCCAGTTGGCCATTGGCGTAGGTGCTTCCTACGGCAACCTCATCGTGGATCGATACAGTGCCAACGGACTTGCCTTCGCCACGCTGCAAGTGCCCCTGACCGACTGGTGGGCTACTACGCACAAAGCCAAAGAACAGGAGATACGCATACGACAAGCCGAGAACAGCAGCCGCGACCTAACGGAGAAAATGGCATTGGAGACGGAGCAGGCCATCCACAACGTGCAGGAGGCACAGGCACAAGTCGCATTGGCGGGATCCACGCTTTACGACGCGAAAGAGAACTTGGAGAGTGTGCAAACCAACTATGAAGCAGGCTTAGTGCCCGTGTCGGACTTATTGGAGGCACGCACGCTTTACAGTCAGGCACAAGACCAGTTCACGGAGGCGCGCATCGACCTCACGCTCAAATGCGCAAGACTGAAGCTCATTCAATAACGGCATAAAATTACGAAATTATCCCTTATAGTCTTGCAAAAAGGGTATGATAATCTGCGGAAATCAGCGTGGTCTGCGGGAAAATAAAACGCCCGCAGAACTCGCAGGAAAACGCAGAAATGATATCACAAAATTCAAAGGGATAATTCTGAAAATTATTCTAACAGCACATGCGGATCAATTCTTCCTCATCGCCGCGATTGACAGGAACAATCCTAAGATGATACTACAGAAGGCTGCGAACAGCACCTGGAAGTCGCCGGGCAGGCAGAACGTGAGCGTGTGTGCGGGGATCCAGAACAAGGGGATGGTCTTCTTGAAAACGAAATCCCACTGCACCTCCCAGTTTACCTCTTGGATGAGCTTGCGCATCTGGATGGGACGCACCAGACTGATTGCCTTGCCGTTGTAGGAGGCGATGTGCATGTCGCAAATCTTGTGGAACGTCATGAAGACGGGCGCGAAGGAGGTATTCATCATCACACTGACGAAGAAGGCACCCGCCAATTTCAGCCAGGTAAAGCCACCTTTCATGGCCTCGCTGACGCCGCTAAAGCAGGAGGCTTTCTCCATAAAGGCCGGTATGCCGACCTTGAAGACACTCATGGCCAACGCAATCCACATGCCGAGGAAGCCCCATACGATGAATTTTGGGAAAAGGCCGAAGCCCTTGTGATAATATTTCCCCGTCTTCACACGCTGTCCCAACATCTCGCCGAACGTAGCCAGGATGCCGAACTTCAGAAAGGCCATCCACAGCGGATAGTTTCGCGTGAGCGTGCAAAATGTGTCATACACCGGTTTGCAGATAAAAAAAGGAAGCAATACCACAATCACAATGGCAAGCACAAGGAAATCAGATTTTTTCATCGGTAAGAATTTAGGCGGCAAAGATAGTAAATTCACGGCTATTTTTACTACTTTTGCAGCGCAAAAACACGACTCCATGAACTATTTCATCAGAAATTGCACAATTGTCAACGAGGGCGAGACTTACGTCGCCGACGTGCTCGTCGAGAACGGGCTTATCAAGCACATCTTCCGCGACGAGGGTTTCGACAAATTCGTCTCAGCCGTCACCGTGGAGGCCCTGGGCCGGTACCTTATCCCCGGCGTCATCGACGAGCATGTCCACTTCCGCGAACCGGGACTGACCCACAAGGGCGACATCTTCACCGAAAGCCGTGCGGCCGTGGCCGGCGGCGTGACCTCGTTTATGGAGATGCCCAACACCGTGCCGCAAACAACAACACAAGAACTGCTGCGACAGAAGTTTGAGTTAGCCGCCGAGAAGTCCATCGCCAACTACTCGTTCTACATGGGAGCCACCAACGACAACCTCGACGAGGTGCTGAAGACCGACCCCGCGAGCGTGTGCGGCATCAAGGTCTTCATGGGCTCCAGCACAGGCAACATGCTGGTGAACGACGACGGCGTGCTGGCCCGCATCTTCAAAGAGTCGCCCTGCTTAGTGGCGGCGCACTGCGAAGACGAGGACGTCATCCGTCAGAACACAGAGCTTTACAAGGAGCTGGTGGCGCAAGGCAAGGTCACGCCCGATGCGGCACTCCATCCCCTCATCCGGACGGCAGAGGCCTGCTACCGATCCTCCGCCAAGGCTGTTGAAATCGCCGACAAGACGGGGGGACGGCTGCATGTGATGCATGTCTCCACCCAGCGGGAACTTGACCTCTTCCGCAACGACATGCCCTTGGCAGAGAAGAAGATCACGGCGGAGACGTGTCCGCACTATCTCCTGTTCGACGAGCAACGCTATCATGACCTGGGCTTCCGCATCAAGTGCAACCCCGCTGTCAAAAGTGCGGAGGATGCTGCCGCACTGATATGCGCCTTGCGGGAAAAGAGGCTCGACACCATCGGCTCCGACCACGCGCCGCACGCGCGCGAGGAGAAGTTCGGGAACGACTATTTCAAGACCCCTTCGGGCATGCCTTCGGTGCAGCACACCTTGCGCGCCATGCTCGAGCTACGCCGCCGCGGACTCCTCTCGCTGGAGGAGATTGTACAGCTGATGTGCCACAACCCCGCCACGATCTACGGCATCCAAGGCCGTGGCTTCATCCGAGAAGGCTACCACGCCGACTTGGTGATGCTCGACCTCGACATGGAGGATCCCGTCAACGACGGCTGTGTGTTGTCCAAATGCGGCTGGACACCCTACCACGGCTTGTCCCTGCCCGGCAGCGTGACACACACCTTCGTGAACGGCAACCTCGTATATGAGGAGGGTGTCATCCATGAGGGGAGCAATGGGAAACGCTTGGATTTCAGCCGGTAACCGTCTTTAATCCACAACAAATCAAATCGCAAACGCAAAAAAAGAGCCCCCTTTCGGAGTCTCTGCATACAGTGTATTTTTTTATCGGTTTTAGTACCCAAAGATTTCCTCTAACGAAAGAGTCGTGACCTTGCCGTATTTTTCAAGGCCTTTCAGATCCACTTCATTCTTGTTACCCAAAACGACCACAACCCTCTTCTGGCCCTTGACATAGGTTTTGTTGAAGTTCACCACATCGTTGATGGTCATTTTCTGGATGGCATTATAGTCCGCTTTATCTGTGGGAGCTTTCAAACCCTTATCCTGCCAATTCAGATAGTAGTTGATAATGCTCATCTTGCGGGTGCGGTTGGTTCTGTATTGTGAAATCAGGGATGTCTTGGCCAAGTCGAAGTTGAGATCCGACACAGGCATATTGTCCAAAAGATCGGTAAAGGCCTCTAAAGCGTCAATCAGTTTGTCGTTCTGGGTGCCGATGTGGGTCATGTTGTAGTTGAACTCGTCCTTTTCGTTAGGTTCCACATAGTACGCGGCGGCGGAGTAGGCCAATGAGCGTTTCTCTCGGATCTCCTGGAAGACGATGGAGTTCATGCTGCCGCCAAAATACTCGTTGTACATCTCGATGGTGGGGCTGAGCGTCCAGTTGGCCGGGATGGAGGTGGACAGTTGGCGGCACAGGGACTGTTTGGCGTCGTAATGGGCGAAATAGACCTTGTTGTCCTTCGTGGGCAGACGGTCATAGTCGGGTCCCATCTTGACGGGCTTCTTGGCCGGATGCACACTGTGCTTGTCGGTGAGGATCTTCTGCACGTCGTTAAGACTCAGGTCGCCATAATAGAGGATGCGCTGCGGCTGGGAGGTCATCGTCTTGATCTGGTTGACGACATCCTGTGCCGTGATTTTCTGCACCTCTTCATTGCTGACGAAATACTTTCGTATGTTGTCCTTTCCGTAGGAGACATAGCGCAGCATATTCTGGAAGATGCTGTTCTGACGGGATTTGGCATCGTTACGGCTCTGCAGCACATCGCTGATGGAGTTTTGCACGGATTCATCAGAGATCTTCGGGTGGTTGAGGATGTCTTCCACGATGGCCATCGCCTTCTCCATATTCTCGCTCAGACCCGAGATGCGGACGTTCGCGTACTTGTCGCCGAATCCGATGGAGAAAGAGCAGGCGAGGTCGTACATCTCGCGGTTGATCTGGCTGAGGGTGCGGTTCTCGCTCTCCAACTGGTCAAGGAAGGAGTTGGTGATGCCAGCCTTCTTGTCGTAGAATCTGCCGTAGTTATAGCGGTAAACCAGCTGGAAGCGGCCATTGTCGGTATTCTGTACATAGAGGACCTCGTTGCCGTTCGACTTGCCCTTCTGCATATCTTTGTTGAAATCCACGAAGACAGGCTCGATGGGTTTCACCTTCATATTCTTGACCTCTGTGAGGAAGGCACTCTCCACATCGCGATTCATCACCACCGGGGTGATTTCAGGCTTGTCGACCTTCTGCACATCACGCTGCTCGCCCTGGTGTTTATAGACCACCACATAGTTGTTGCTCTTGAAGGTGCGGCGCGCGAAGTCAATGACATCCTCCTTGGTCACCATACTCATATTCTCCGTCTCGTTGAGCACGTCCTGCCAGCTTTGGTGCGCGATATAGGCGAACGCCATTCTCATACCGCGGTTCACATTGCTCTCAAGCGATGTCATATCGCTGAGCTTGCGGTTGTTGATGGCTGCGGTGAGCAGTTTCTCATCCCAGTTGCCGGACTTCAGGATCTCGATTTGCTGGAGCAGCAGGTCTTTGAGTTGTTCCAGCGTCTGGCCCTGTTTGGGCTTGCCCGCCAAACGGAAATAGGAGTAGTCGTTGAGGTCGCTCACGCCAGAGGAGGCATATTGCGCCAGTTGCTTCTGGTTGATGTTCTCGTCGATGATACCGCAGGAGCCGTTCATCAGCACGGCGTCGGCCATCTCGGCGAGGAGCACGTCGCGGGAACCGGTGCCCGCATCAATTCGGAAACCGATCTGCACGTTTTCAGGCTCCAGACCGTACACATCCACCACCTTCACCTCACGGATGGGTTTCTCCTTCACGTATGTAAAGTCGGGAATATAGCGCGGTTGAATCTTACCGAAATATTTATCAATCAACCTGATGACCTGATCCGGATCAAAGTCGCCAGACATCGCGATACAATAGTTATTGGGCACATAGTAGGTGTAGAAATGCTTGTTGATGTTGGTCAGCGACGGGTTCTTCAGGTGCTCGATGGTGCCGATGGTGGTCTGCGTGCCGTATGGATGATGCGGGAACAAGGCCTCATTCATCTTCTCATAGGCGGTACGGGAGTCGTTAGCCATGTTCATGTTCTTCTCCTCATACACGGCCTCCAGCTCGGTGTGGAACAAACGGAAGACCGGGTTGGCAAAACGCTCGCTCTCAATCATCAGCCAACGTTCCACCTCGTTACTGGGGATATCCTCCTGATATACGGTCATATCATTAGAGGTAAAGGCGTTAGTGCCTTGTGCACCAATCATGGACATCATCTTGTCGTACTCGTTGGGGATGGCGTACTTGGAAGCCTCGTAGGAAACGGAGTCAATTTGATGGTAGATAGCCTTGCGCCGGGCCGGGTCGGTGGTGTGGTTATAGACCTCGTACAGCCGCTCAATCTCCTTGAGCTGCACGGATTCCTTGGCCCAGTCGAGCGTGCCGAAGTGGTTGGTGCCCTTGAACATCAGGTGTTCCAGATAATGGGAGAGGCCTGTCGATTCGGCAGGGTCGTTCTTGCTGCCCACACGCACGGCAATGTAGGTCTGGATGCGCGGCACATCCTTGTTGACGGACAGGAACACCTGCAGCCCGTTGTCCAACGTGTAGTGGATCACGTTCATCGGGTCGTTTTGATAAGTCTCCTTGTGGTAATTCTGCGCGAAAGAGCTGAAGGTCTGGAGGCTGAAGGCCATCAGCAGAATTCCCGTAATGAATCTTCTATACATGATACTGTGTATTTGTTGTTTTGTGAATAAATTTGCATTTGTCGCTTGCAATCCCAATCAATCGCAAGACAGTTGGCTTTTATTTTTTAAAAGTAGGCCGCAAAAATAATGTTTTTTGCAGCATGACAACATCGTATTGAAAAAAAAACAGAAGAGAGCTAAAAAGGACAGGCATCTGCAAGTGCAAATGCCTGTCCTTTCCTGTGGAGCGTATGAGAATCGAACTCACGACCTCCTGACTGCCAGTCAGACGCTCTAGCCAACTGAGCTAACGCCCCAGCCTTTGTTTTGAGGCAGCAAAGATACACTTTTTTTCTTTTTTTGAAAGAACCAAATACTATTTTTTGCAAACAACATACCAAACAGTATATCAGCAAAATACAAAAAGCACATCACAAAATCCATCCTGCCACACGGAGCATTTCCGGACGCCAAGCCCAACTTTTTTGACATTTACCAAGCACAGTGAGGTATCAGGAAAGCCGGTTTCGGAGTCCTTTTCTTTTGCGGAGAAGGTGTGGGAGGAGTGAGCAGTGAGCAGTGAACAGTGAATAGTGATCAGTATGGGAGTGGGCGACGAAGTGTGCCGCAGGAAACCCATTCCCGTCAGGGGATGCATATCTGTAGCCGAGGGCATTCCCGCGTGGGATCCAAATCCCCGTCAGGGGATTCATAAGACGGTATGGTTGGTGGCGGTTCATCGGTGGTCCTGTTGCATGAGGATTCATTGTCCTGTCTTTTCACTTGGTGATAGAAATGATTTGACAATGCTATCCGTTTCTAAAGATATAATATCTATTTCCTTGATTGTTGAGAGGCATTTATCAAATTTACGCTTTTCTTTGAGAGGGACATTTAAATAACCGACTATTATCTTACCAACAATTTCGATGGACCTCCATGAGCTATTACCGTCAACACCTTCGTATACCAAAGTGTCAGGCTGGTATAGCAATTTAATTGAAGATGTATCTATATTAAATGTCTCATGATACAATCCTAACCGCTCAAAAAACTTTTTTTCATATAAAAAAAAATGCTATTTTTGCCTCACCTAACAATTGTGTATGAACCAACACTTTACACATACCGTTTCCCCGATTCCGATGCTCTTTGCGGATTATTTCACCTTCTCCGCAAAAGAACGCGACTCGGAAACTGGCTTTTCTTATTTTGGTTCAAGGTATTACAGCTCCGATTTGAGCATCTGGTTGAGCGTCGACCCGATGAGTGACAAATATCCCTCGCTGAGTCCCTATGTTTACTGTGCAAATAACCCGGTGAAGTTGGTGGATCCGAATGGGGAGGAAAATTTGTATGCATTTCA
>DBYW01000011.1:106131-106264 GCA_002311645.1 Bacteroidales bacterium UBA1176 | reverse complement strand
TGCAAAGTAACCGTGCTGTCGCAGCCGTGCGCGGTCTGGAAGTGCCGCACGTGGTCGCCAGAAGTGGTGTAGACGCTGTCACCCCATGCATAGCTGCCGCAACCGCCTGCCGTGAAGGAGGTGGCCACAGCGT
>DBYW01000011.1:91409-106036 GCA_002311645.1 Bacteroidales bacterium UBA1176 | reverse complement strand
CAGCCGCCTGCCGTGAACGAAGTGGCTGCAACATCGTGGATGGTCAGGTGCAGGGTATCCACCTGCATGCAACCATTCCCGTCAGTATGAGCATGCAGATACTGTCCGCTAACAGAATAGGTGCTGTCGTGCCAGGTGTAGGAGCCACACTCCGTCACCGTGACCACCCCATGCTGCGGACTGACAATCGTAAGATGCAGGGTGTCGACCTGCAGACATCCATCCACATCAATATGGGAATTCAGATAGGTGCCACTTTGTGTATAGTTTGTTCCACGCCAATAATAGGATCCGCATCGTTCCTCGTTGTACGACTCATGCAAGGGATAATATAGCCATACAATCTGGGTCACGATGCTGTCGCAACCTGCAAGGGTCTGGAAAGTCTGCACTTTGTCACCGCTGACATAATACGTGACATCGTTCCAAGTATAAGACTCACAGGCCTCGATAGGTGTAGGCAGGACATTTCGTATGGTCGGGTTCACCGTTAGGTACATGGTCACGATGCTGTCGCAGCCATGATTGGTCTGCAGCCGTTGCACATATTCACCGCTCTGGTAGTAGTGTTGCCCATTCCAGATCATGCTGTCGCAAGCGATTTCCCAAATTGTATCCAGCACAGAATTGTCCACAGAAAGATGCAAAGTCACCATGCTGTCGCAGCCCAGATGAGTACGGAAATGCTGCACATAGTCGCCGGAACGTGTGTAGAGGCTGTCGTTCCATCTCAGGCTGTCGCATGTCGTGGTGCTCCACTCGCGTGTCACAGACCTGTTTACCGTAAGATGCAGGCGCACGATACTATCGCAGCCGTTGGCGGCACCACCAATCACGACGTAGGCTGGCAGGTTGTTCACGTTGGTGCTATAAGTATAAAGATTACCGTGCCATCGGACGCTGTCGCAAACAGTGAGTGTCTCCACACCCGAAGCCGGTTCGCAGTTGCCGACGATGACCACTATGTTATAGGGTTCACTGGAACAACCGTCGTTTGTGCCCACCACATAATAGCTGGTGGTCATCAGGGGAGACAGGGCTACGGCTGCAGTGGTATCCTGGGTGGACCAAAAATAGCTGTCGGCACCGTGCGCGGTCAGCGTCGTGCTTTCAAACTGCAAGATAGTGGTGTTACCCGAAACGGTCACGACCGGCGTATAGTGGATGGTCAAATGCAATGTCACAATACTGTCACAACCTTGTGCCGTCTGGTAATGATGCACATAGTCACCCGATGCCGTATAGACGCTGTCCTCCCAAGTATAGCTGTCGCAAGCAGTCGTCACAAGCTCCGTGTGCAGGGTGCGATGGACTGTCAGGTGCAGGGCCAGCACACTGTCGCAGCCATGTTCTGTATGATAGTGACGATAGTAGTCTCCAGACTGCGTATACACAGAGTCATGCCACATAAAGCTGTCGCACACCACCGCCGCCGTGTCTGATCTATATGATTGATGTATTGTTAATTGCAATGTCACCACACTGTCGCAACCGTTTCTTGTCAGGAAATGCTGCGTGTAAGTGCCTGAAGAAACATAGACTATATCATTCCACACGAAGGTGTCGCAAGCCGTGTCACTGATATAGGTTTCCCCTAACGGATTAACGACCAAATGCAAGATTAACACACTGTCACAGCCGTTGGCCGTTTGAAGAGTTTTCGAGTAGGTGCCCGATTGCGTATAGGTCTCCCCCATCCAGTCATAGCTGCCACAGGCCGTGGCAGACAACTGTTGTTCGACAGAATGGCCTATCCTCAAGTGCAGTGTATCCACTTGCTCACAGCCTATTGCATCAACATGGCTGTATGTATATACTCCGCTCTGCGAGTACACTCTCCCGTGCCAAGTATAGCTGTCACAGGCAGACACAGTGGTGGATTCGTGTTGCGGCACTTGAATCGTGAGATACAGTTTCACGGTGCTGTCACATCCTTGCCGGGTCTGCAGGTGCTGCACATAGTCGCCACCGTGGGTGTAGGTTTGCCCTTGCCAGACAAAGGAGTCGCAGGCGTTTACGGTTAACACCGTCACTATAGGACTGAACACGCTCAGATGCAGGGTCACGGTGCTGTCACAACCATGCACAGTCGTGAAATGCCGCGTGTAGTCGCCGCTTTGCGTGTAGGTCTGCCCGTTCCAGACATAGTTCGAGCACGTGGAATCGGCAATGTCCACCGTGATGACATCAGAGATGGTCAAGTGCATCGTCACAATGCTGTCGCAACCGTGTGACGACTGGAAATACTGCATATAATCCCCACTTTGGGTGTACGTCTGACCGTTCCAGACATAATTGTCACAGGAGGCAGCATTGAACTCCGTATTGTAGCTGTCCAAAACTGTCAGGTGCATGGTCTCGATGCTGTCGCAACCGTCTGCGGCAACGCCTGTCCAGGTGTAGTCACCCGATTGCGTGTAGGTCTGCCCGTGCCATGTATACCTGCCACAAGCTGTCATATTAAAAGAGGTTGTGGCCGGCGGGATAATGGTCAGGTGTATGGTCTCGATGCTGTCGCAACCGTTTGCGGAAACGCCCGTCCAGGTGTAGTCACCCGACTGCGTGTAGGTCAGCCCGTGCCACGTATACCGGCTGCAGGCCGTCATGTTGAAAGAGGTGGTGACCGGCGGGATTATGGTCAGGTGCATGGTCTCGATGCTGTCGCAACCGTTTGCGGCAACGCCCGTCCAAGTGTAGTCGCCCGACTGCGTGTAGGTCTGCCCGTGCCACGTATACCGGCTGCAAGCCGTCATATTGAAAGAGGTGGTGATGGGCGCAGCCGGGGAGATTCTAAGCTGGACAATGCTGTCACATCCTTGTTGACTATGGAAAGGGATAAGAAAAGTCCCTGTTGTTGAATATTGCGTTCCATTGTAGACTAAACTGCCGCCAGTGCAGATGTTAGTGTCTATGGTCGTGAATGATGTGTGGTTGTATTGTACCGCAAACACGGAGTCGAAGGAGCAGCCATTGTCATCGTACACCGTAAGGGTATAGTGCACTACCGTATCGGACTGAATGGTGGCAGGCGGTGTAAAGATAAACGTCGAATCGCCATTCTGCTGCACCCATATTCCCGTTATGTTGAAGGAATCGACAGTGGATGTATAGAGCAGATTATCCGACAAGGCTATCTCCCATCCGAAAAGATAACCGTTGTCAGACGACCAACCATCCATCACCTCAATGGACCATGTTCCATTGAGAGGGCATCCTATCAGGTCGTTGAAATCGCCGTCGGGACGGAACACATTGGTCATGTTTACAGTATTGGTTGAATCACAATGCCAATTGGTGATGTTGGAATATGCGTACACATAACTGTCTGCTGAATAGACATAACCGGCTATGGTGTTTTGAGACCAGCAGTAGTTCCATGGAGTGCCCATTGGCAATGGTGTGCAATCGCCGTTATCATCCACGGGGTCTCCAAAAAAGGCGTAATCCATTCCCGAAAGCTGCCACCCCCTTTGGTCGGAAGGAATCATGTTAGCACAATCTGAGTTAATGCCACTATCATTTTTATTCATGATGGATGCAGATTGTCCATTCGGACAAATAAGTCGAATCCAAATGTCACCGATATAGGAGTGTTCTATCGACAGCCTGACGTACAAAATATCCTCCACGGAAGAGATGACTGAACCCGGATGAAAGCCTGAGAAAATCACAGGAGAGACGTATGAACAGCCATTGCCGCAATCCACCCCATCCGGCAGGAACACGGTGTCCGCCTGCCCCATGGTGGCACGCGCTTGCTCCAAAACAATGTTATTATCGGATTGGTATCCCACAACGACTTGCAAGGTGTCGCCCGCACACACTTCCGGGATATTCACCTGGGAGATGGGATTAAAAGTCATGCCGCCGACATTACAGGCACACTGGTCTGGACAGCAGGTTACGTGCAACTCAAAGCCCGCATCCACGATATGGGTCCCTGATTTGAAACGCAGGGTTATCACGCCAGTCGCGGAGGTATAATTCACATAACCTTGGCCTTCATAACGGGCCAGCAGCTGGCCGTTGATGCCCACGCCCTCATAAATTTCCAAATAATCGTAGAAGACACCTTGCCAGTTAGCCCCTTCCATGCGATACCAGCCTGTCAAATGAAGCAGGTCGCCGGGGTTGGGGGCTTGGATGACAAGCTGCCCATTGCAATTGTCAGGATAGTCGCCATCCCCCCCGGGATCCAAAATGACGGCATCACAAGTAGTCAGCGTTTTCCTGCCACTCTCGGGAACCATAACAGGGACCCAGAAAGTGGTACAGACAGATGGGTCCGAAGTGACGAAACCATCGTTATCGCAGTCAAAATAAAGACAAAAATCATACACACTACCATTAGTCAAGCCGTTCACGGTATAGGATGTGTCATTCACCAAAACACGTGTCCCCGTGCCGGGCGCGAAACCGGATGGGCCATACTCCAAAAGATAGGATTGAATGTTGGAATTGTAGTCCCATGTCACCATTGTCGAGCCGTTGACTGAATGCACATCCAGCCCGGATGGAGCTATACAACCGCAGCGGCAACACTCCACCTGCAACACGAAGCCGTCATAGTTATTTGAAACATCTGATGTGAATCGTATGGTCACCACATCAGAGATGGACACAAAGTCAACAGATCCAGATCCAGTGAACCTGTATAGTAAAGTGCCATTCGTCCCTGCACCGTCGTATATATAAAGATAGTCCCAGTTATTTTCGGTATCGTATGTACCCGTAATATGAAACAAAGCGCCCTGTGTAGCAGCTTGTATCACAAGATACCCGTCGCAATAGTTGTAATATTCCCCATATATCCCCCCTGTATCGCAGACGGTGGCTGAACATGTCGTTATTGACTGGCTGCCCGACGAGGGCACCGTGACTGTCTGAGCATCAACTTTAAAGACGCACAGCAGCCACAACAGGGACAGAATCCAACAACTTTTTTTACAGGCGCAGTTTCTCACTATTTAAGACAACATAGAGAAAACTGCAAAAATATAAATTTTAGCCGAAAGTCTCAGGAAAAAAGAGGCTGCCTCCCATCAAAGCACTACCAGAGTGCCTTTGCGCAGGAATCTCTCGCCAAAGTTGTCACGATACTGAATTATATAACTGTACACCACATTGCTAGGTGTCTTCCCATTCACATCCCCATACCATCTGAAGTTTTTGTCGGTCGAGGAGAAGACGATGTCACCCCATCGGTCATAGATGCGGATGAAGAAATCATGCATCTGGCGTTGGTAGTATTCGTCAATATAGAAGTAATCGTTCATGCCGTCCTGATTACTGGGAGAGATGGCATTGGGAAGGGTCATGTCCACGCCACAGGGTTCAATGGTGACCCCAGCGGTGGACGAGCAAATATCGCCCGTGGCGGTAACCGTGTACAAGCCGGGGTCAACGACCACTATGATATCCGATATTTCACCCGTGCTCCATTCATACTGGTTGAATTTGGACTCAGCCTGAAGCTCTATGGCGAAGTTCTCACACAAGGTCGGCGGCGTGGCGATGATGCGCAAAGTCGTGTCCACTATGGCCAGATTCAGGGTCACCAAGCTATCGCAGCCATATTGGCTATACAAGTGGCGTTCCAACGTCAGCTCGTCGCGGTTAATGGTCTGCTGCCACGTCACATTGAAGCCGTCCTTGTTGTAGCTCGTACCCTCGCAGACAATGTCGTCAAGATGCACGTCGTAAGAAGGATGGATGGTCAAATGCAGTGTCACTACACTGTCGCAGCCCTCTGCGTTGACAAAGGTCTGCTGGTAGTCGCCCGTAACCTCGTACGTTTCGTCGTTCCATGTATAACTCTCGCATCCCGCGTCCGAGAACTCGTTCTGGATGGGATCACGGATGGTCAGGTGCAGCGTCACCGTGCTGTCGCAGCCATGTACGGTCTGGAACTGCTGCGTGTAGTCGCCAGTCTGGTCGTACGTCTGCTGGTTCCACTGATAGTTCACGCACACCGACTCGCTGAATTCAGAGGTGGCGGAGTTGTGGATGGTCAGGTGCAGCGTCACCATGCTGTCACAGCCGTGTATGGTCTGATAGTGGCGGGTATAGTCACCCGATTGTGTGTAAGTTTGCCCCGCCCATGTGTAGCTGTCGCAAGCCGTGGCATTGAAGTTGTGGATGGCCGAGTTGTGGATGGTCAGGTTCAGCGTCACCGCACTGTCACAGCCGTGCACGGTCTGGAAATGGCGCGTGTAGTTCCCCGTCTGCGTGTAGGCTTGCCCCGCCCAAACAAAGGTGTCGCACGCCGTGGCGCTGAAGGTGTGTGTGGCCGAGTTGTTCACGGTGAGGTGCAGCGTCACTGTGCTGTCGCAGCCGTTGGCGCCCGTAAAATGCTTCACGAATGTACCCGTCTGGGTATAAGTCTGCCCGCCCCATGTGTAGCTGTCGCACACGGTGGTGTCGTAATGGGTACCGTCGATGATATATTCGGCCACCGTGAGGAGCGTCGTAAGGGTGTCGGTGCACTTGCCGTGGTTGATCTTGGCCACGAGCGTCACGGGATAGGTGCCCGGGCCTGGGAATTCATGCGTGGGGGCGAGCTCGTTCGACGTATAGCCGTCGCCGAAGTCCCAAGATGCGCCGTCACACATCTCGCCGGTGGGGACTACCATGGTGTCCGTGGACGACACGACACTTTGGTTGTCGAATGTGTACTGGTAGGAACAGGGCACGTTGGTCGCCGTGAAATCCGCCACGGGATAACGCGGCGTGACTGAAGTCCACAATGTGAAATAGCAGTCTGGATTATTCAAGGAACTCACCTTGCAAAAGAGGTTGTCATTTCCTTGTGGGATCGTGACGGACTGGCCGGTGGAGATGATATGGTTGGGGTTGCTCTGGTAATACCACTCATAACTGAAACCTGACGGGGCGGAATAGGTGTTGTAGTCCGTGTTACCGCACGACTCCACCGCGATGTTTTTCTTCTTGCAGTTGAGATGGAAATAGGCATAGCCATAGTGTCCGCTCTGTTCGCAGTCGTAGGTGGTGAGGCGGATTCGGATGTTTTGCCCGTGGTAAGCGCTCAAGTCAGTACCCACGATTGTCCAGTCTTTCCAGATGACATTGCCGGAAGAGGCGATATTCCAGCCCAACGCCGGATTGGCAATATAGTCGGCGTATCCGCAGTAAGGATCCACCCTCTGGTTGTTAGAGTTCAACAACTCAAATGTAAAGCGGGGCTGCTCGGACGCTGTATGATTGGGGTCCTGCAGGACAGCCGCGTATTTCAGGAGCAAGATTGAGCCTTCGGTTGTGTCGACGTAGAAATTGTAGGTGATGCTTTCTGCCTGTGCCCCTGTCGCCCAGTTGCCCAAACGAACGGAATAATTCTCGCACGGCGGCAGGAGATTGAGCAGATTGTCTGTGCGCGGATCCGTGCCCTGGTTGAAAATCAAGGTGTGACGGCTGCTCTGGGCTGTCGGCCCGTTATCCACAATGCCGGTATTGGCGTATGGATTCGCGAATCGGCCGTATTGGCATAGGATATTAGGGCTCGACAGGGTGGAAAAATCGATGCAGGAGACGGTATCCGGCAGGCAGATCTCCGTGCTTGAGGGTGTTTCGTATGTCAGGAGGCTGTCATTGCCACAGTCATAATAGACGCGGATCTCATATTGCTGTCCCAGCACGGGATCCACGATGTCGTATGATGTGCCTTGCACCACCGCCTGCGTTCCGGTGCCGGGCATAAATCCGTTGGAACCATATTCCACAATATAGCGGTTCGCACCAGGAACCAGAGTCGAGGACCAAGTGACGTGCAACACGCCGTTCTGTTCTTGCACGGCAACGTTCTCCGGAGCGGCTCCGCAGGCACATCCACCTACGCAGGAAAGGTTGAATTCGAAGCCTGTGTTGACGGTTGAGTTGTTGGACTTGAAGCGAAGCGTCAATGCTCCGCTTTGCGAGCGCACCGTCGCAGTGCCCGAGCCGCGGCATATCCGCAGCAAGGTACCGCCTGTTCCGATTCCATCGTACACGTACAAGGTGTCGCAACAACTTTGGGTGCTATATGACCCCGAAATTTCGACCTGGCAGCCGGCTTCGGAAGATCTGAGCACCAAAATGCCATTGTTATTGTTGGAATAATTGCCATTCAAACCACCTGCATCGCTGACGATGCCGGAACACGACGTTACAGTGTCGGAACCAGACACCGGCACCATATAGATGGGTGTATATGTGACACACGCTGCCGCATCGTTGGTGTAATCACTGTCATTGTTGCAGTTGTAATAGACACAAAAGTCGGTGATCTCCGTAATGTTGGGGATGTCGACAGAGGTGCCCGTCACCAACATCGTGGTGCCGAAGCCAGGCGCGAACCCTTCGGGACCGTACTCTATCATGTAGGTGTTGGACACGATGCCCGAGGCGGCATCCCAGGAGACATGCACATTCCTGCCCGCCAACTGCTGCGCATAGATCTGATTGCCGCACGCACACCCGCCCGAACAGGAGACGGCCAATTCAAAACCCGACCGCGTGGTGGAATTGTCAGATGTGAATACCAAGGTGAGAGGACTGCCTTGTGAAGTGACATTGACCGTGCCAGAAGATCCAGTGAAATTACCCAACAAAGTCCCGGACATATCGACACCTTCATAAACACGCAGATAGTCATGATTGTTCTGCAGGTTGTAATTGCCATACAACGTCACGTTACAGCCCTGCACCGTCGGATAAACGACCACTGTACTGTTACAGTTGTTCGCGTAGTTGCCTGTGCCACCCGGGTCGAGAATCGTGCCACCACAAGTGACGATACTGCTGCTTCCCGACTGGGGCATGATGTAACTCTGCGCCACAGCCATATCGCCAACAAAAAACAACAAAACAGCGGCCAACAAGAAAGAATTGTAAAACTTATTCATTTAATAACAATTAGAATTTGCAAATAAAAATGTTAATAAAAATAAACCTATCTACATACATATCAACAATATACATTCTATTTTATAAACAAATGATTGTTTATAAACAAGGGTGCAAAGATAAAGAATAAAAGAATATAAAACATATTATTAACACCACTATTTTCAAAAAAATATCAACACATCACGTTATACGCATATAATATTGATGAGCAAACATTTATAAACAACACATAAAGTAGAGACGTGGCGCGCCACGTCTCTACAGAAGGCAATTTGATGGGTCTGCGCATATTCGAAATTTATGTACATTTGCGCCCCTAAAAATCACCACCATGCAAGAACACGTGAAATGCCTTATAATTGGCGCAGGGCCCGCAGGCTATACTGCTGCTATCTACACCTCCCGCGCCGACCTGAACCCATTAGTCATCGAAGGGATGCAGCCGGGCGGGCAGCTGACCATAACCAACGAGGTGGAGAACTTCCCCGGCTATCCCGAAGGCTCCTCCGGACCTGTGATCATGGAGGACATCCGCAAGCAAGCCATCCATGTGGGCGCCGACCTGCGCCCCGGCATCGTGACCGAAGTGGACTTCTCGCAGCGTCCTTTCCACTGCAAGTTGGACGACGGCACGGAGGTGGTGGCCGAGACGGTCATCGTGGCCACTGGCGCCCAGGCCCGCTGGCTCGGGCTGCCGGGCGAAAAGATTTACCGCGGATTCGGCGTCTCCACCTGCGCCACCTGCGACGGCAACTTCTTCCGCAACAAGACCACTGTCGTCATCGGTGGTGGCGACACCGCCCTGGAAGACGCCCTCTACCTTGCCAACCTCTGCACCAAAGTCTATATCGTGCACCGCAGGGACCAGTTCCGCGGCACGATGGCACTCCAGAAGCAGGTGCTCGCCAATGACAAAATCGAGGTGGTCTGGGACACCGTGCCCATCGATATCGTGGGCGAGAAGCAGGGCTTCATCAAGAAGGTGACGGGCCTGCAGGTCAAAAACGTGAAAAGCGGCGAGGAGCGCACCTTGGCCGTGGACGGCGTCTTCGAGGCCATTGGCGTGAGCCCCGTCTCCGATTTGTTCAAAGGCCAGCTCGAGATGAACGAGCAGGGCTACATCCTCACCCAGCCGGGCACGTGCCGCACCAATATCCCTGGCGTCTTCGCCGCCGGCGACGTCCAGGACCCCCACTACCGCCAAGGCATCATCGCCGCCGGCACAGGAGCCGTGGCGGGGATCGAAGCATCGAGGTTTTTGATGGAGAGTTGAGAATTAAGAAATTAAGAAACTAAGAAATATAAACAATATGGCTTTACATTGAGCAGTCCCGAAGGGACAAAACGCACGAAGTGCAATTAACCCCACACAAGCGTAAGCGCAGTGTGGTGCCGTGAGGAGGAGACCCTCGTAAGTCGTAAATCGCACAATCGCACAATCGCAATGAAAGAAGAACCCGAAAAAAAAGACATATTAGAAGAAATCACCGAACAGGACTACAAATACGGTTTTGTGTCGGACATTGACGTGGAGGAGTTCCCCAAAGGCATCAATGAGGACATCGTGCGGATGATCTCCGCCCGCAAAAACGAACCCAAGTGGCTGCTGGAGTTCCGTCTCAAGGCATACCGCCACTGGACCACCCTGAAAGAGCCCGAATGGGGGCATCTGAACTTCAAGAGGCCCGACTATCAGGACATCACCTATTTAGCCATCCCCAAGAAGAAAAAACAGCTCGCCTCGATGGACGAGGTCGATCCCGAGCTGGTCGACACTTTCAACAAGTTGGGCATCAGCCTTGACGAGCAGAAGGTGTTGGCGGGCGTGGCCGTGGATGCCGTGATGGACTCCGTTTCGGTGAAGACCACCTTCTCGAAGACGCTCAAGGAGAAGGGCATCATCTTCTGTTCCTTCGGCGAGGCCATCCAAGAGTACCCGGAGTTAGTGCGCCAGTACATCGGCTCGGTAGTGCCTTACACCGACAACTTCTACGCAGCGCTGAACTCCGCCGTGTTCAGCGAGGGTTCGTTCTGCTACATCCCCAAGGGGGTGCGTTGCCCGATCGAGTTGTCCACCTACTTCCGCATCAACGCGGCCAAGACGGGCCAGTTTGAGCGCACGCTGCTCATCGCCGACGAGGGCGCGTACGTGAGCTATATGGAGGGCTGCACCGCCCCGCAACGCGACGAGAACCAGCTGCACGCGGCCGTCGTGGAACTCATCGCGATGAAAGACGCCGAAATCAAGTACTCCACCGTCCAGAACTGGTATCCGGGCGACAAGGACGGCAACGGCGGCATCTACAACCTCGTCACCAAGCGCGGCCTCTGCAAGGGCGCCAACTCCAAGATCTCGTGGACGCAGGTGGAGACCGGCTCGGCCATCACCTGGAAATATCCCGGCTGCGTGCTCAAGGGCGACAACAGTGTGGGCGAGTTCTACTCGGTGGCCGTCACCAACAACCACCAGCAGGCCGACACGGGCACCAAGATGATCCACCTGGGGCGCAACACCCGCAGCCTCATCGTCTCCAAGGGCATCTCCGCTGGCTTCAGCCAGAACAGCTACAGAGGGTTGGTGAAGGTGGGCAAGAACGCCGAGAATGCCCGCAACTTCTCGCAGTGCGACTCGCTGCTGATGGGCGACAAGTGCGGCGCGCACACCTGGCCCGACATCCAATGCGCCAACTCCTCCTCCATACTCGAGCACGAAGCCACCACCTCCAAGATCTCCGAGGACCAGCTCTTCTACTGCCAGCAGCGCGGCATCGACCAGGAGAAGGCCATCAGCCTGATTGTGAACGGCTACGCCAAAGACGTGCTTAGCAAACTCCCGATGGAATTCGCCGTGGAGGCGCAGAAGCTGTTGAGTATCAGCTTGGCAGGAAGCGTAGGATAATTTTTTTTCATTTGAGACTCAAAATCATTTAAGGACATGACACGAACAGAACGGATCAGCCGCATGGAGCTCCTCTTCGACGAGAGCAAAGAGGTGATAGACCGCTTTGGCCGCGCCCTTGAAGATTTCGCCGAAATACAAACCAAAATCGCCGAGTTGGACGTCTACTACACTTCACCCCATTGGAGAGCCGATTTCGAGGCCGACGAGGCAGGGCGGCTCCCCGCCGACCTCAAACGCGGTGTGCTCAGCGAAGACGGCCTGTACGAGCTCCTCGACGAGAACAACCGGCTGCTGGAACAACTACAGGGAAGGATGTGCACTTCCTCCTCCGAGATGAACATGAACACCGAATTGCCATGAAACACATCACAGTAGCCGCCGCAATCATCCACGACAACCAACACCGCATCCTCGCCACCCAGCGGGCACACGGCGACTGGAAAGACTGGTGGGAGTTTCCCGGCGGCAAGATCGAACCCGGGGAGACGCCCGAACAAGCCCTGAAACGCGAAATCTGGGAAGAGTTGGAAACCTTGATTGTCGTGGAACGGCTCGTGCAGACAGTGGAATGGGACTACCCGAAATTCCATCTTACCATGCACTGTTTCCTATGCCACGTGGAAAACGGCGACCTGACGTTGAAAGAGCACGAGGCGGCACGTTGGCTCGCCCAAGATGAGCTGTATAGCGTAAAATGGCTTCCTGCGGATATTGAAGTGCTACAAGAACTGCATATTTGAACAAATTGAATTCTGCCTTATGACATCATGTGTTTATTCCGGCATCGTGATTCACGGTCTGCACAACGGCGAGAGCTTGGGCTTCCCCACGGCCAATGTACAGCTTCCCGATGATGTGCACATCGCCAAAGGTGTCTATGCCGTATGGGTATATATCGACGGGAAAAGACATGAAGGAATGCTTTATGTAGGCACTCGCCCAACACTATCACTCAGCGAATTAACATACGAAATAAATATCTTTGATTTCGAGGGCGATCTGTATGGGCAAGAGTTGGCGTTCGTCATCGTGAAACAGTTGCGTCCGGAGCAGGTGTTCAAAAGTCGCGACGCTTTGTCGGCGCAATTGGCGAAGGACTGCGCGGCCGCACGGGAAGCATTGAAGTGACACAAGATTATCATCGCACCGGAGAAAAATCGCCTTGTTTTTTTAAATCCAATTTCTATATCATTGCATTTTTTTTATTTTTGTAGCCTCAAAAACTACAACAATGAAACGCATTTTCTCCTTCATCATCATAGCAGTCTGTTTGTCCATCACGGGCTGCAGCGACACGTCAAGCAGCGTGCCCAGTGCCATCAGGAACCGCATCTCCCAATATTCCAACGTCATCCAGCGTGTGGATGAATGCCAGTATCACAGCAACACCGTCTACTTTTTCTGCGGGCGCGGCGACATTGCCGACGGCTCGGACTACCTCTTCTCCGCTAACGGCACACTGATGGCCACCTTTGGCGGCATTACCGGCCATGGCAACGGCAACTGCGCCGATTTTTACGAGAGCGCCCGCGTGGTGCGGGTCGTCTGGGCGAACGGCGTGTACGTGGAATAGTCAGGGGATTGGGGACAGACACCCCATTGGGGCTATTGGCTATTGGATATTGGATATTGGATGTTGGTTATTGGTTATTGGTTATTGGTTATTGGATATTGGTTATTGGATGTTGGCTTTATTCATGTGGCATTCTAATCCATAGCATATTCGTTATGCTGGTGTACGGCGTTTTTCCACGATTCCCTTGTACGCACAGCCATGCGGGCACCCCTAAACACCCCTTCTTTTCAAGAAGAACACACTGCATACTATCATCCCCGTAGGGGATTCATATCCAACAGGTTGCCAAAACATTATCGTATTCGTCATGCAACCCCTCACGGGGTTGTTGGACACAATGGGAACGCCATCGGCTANNTGTATCGAGCCACAAGGTTCTGTGCATACTATCATCCCCGTAGGGGATTCATATCTGTAGAAAAGGGAAGCCATTTACAACACAAAATCCCCGTAGGGGATTCATATCCAACAGGTTGCCAAAACATTATCGTATTCGTCATGCAACCCCTCACGGGGTTGTGGGACACAATGGGAACGCCATCGGCTACAGATATGAAAGCCCTGACGGGCTTTATTGTATCGAGCCACAAGGTTCTGTGCACCCTATTCCGAGCCACAAGGCTCTATATACCCTGTTCCGCAACACAAGGTCCGAAGCACTTGGGCAGGCTCCTGCGAGCGATTATGGTTTTTACATCCAACAATCAATCAGCAAGTTGACAGAATTGTTTGGGGCGAACGAGGACGTATCAAACGCGTAACAGCTATTTTCATTGCTTTTTTTAGGGAATCATATACTTGCTGGCACAAATCAGATTTTCTGCATCCCTTTTTTTATTTGGGCGTGCCGGCGCGGCGGCGGAAAATCACATTCGTTCCGTATAGATGCAATGCATTGCGTCTCTACAATCACGCATATAACCAGGTGTTCCCCGCCGCCGCGCCGTCGGGCTTTCCGCTACAATGATTTTTGCTTAGATCCCGCCACCATTCCGCGAGACGCGAAGCGTCAAGCGGAACCTCCGTCTCGCCAGGGAACCCATTTTCGCCAAAATCATTTCCGCTTCAATCCCTCACGCATGCTCGTCGGATTCCACACCCGTTTCGCGGCGAACAACGCACTTTCTCGTCTCAGGGTTCTCCCGCGCCGCGATTTTCCCACGCACCGTCCCATTCCTGGGGTTAAAGAGATAATAGTTAATAGATAAGAGTTAAAGCGAACAGCTAATGGCTGTTGGTTGTTAGCCG
>DBYW01000011.1:209-91314 GCA_002311645.1 Bacteroidales bacterium UBA1176 | reverse complement strand
GCCCCTACAGGGCTGCTTAAGGAAAATGTGTTGTTTACCCCAGCCTGGTACCATCATGCATATAACTACCAAAAACTGATCACTGTTCACTGATCACCCCTAAAACGAACGCACACTGCGCACCCTACGATTGTTGTCTCTACCAGCAGCTATACTCGCAGATCCTGTGTAGGACAAGAGAAATGCATTGTAGTCTCCGTTTGGTGTCGATGACCAATAAGACCACGATGAAGAGCCATAGCCCAACACAGTACCACCCACAGCGGTGAGCGAAGAGTTTACTGTAGTGAGCACGTCAGAGAGTGCACTCAGTTGGCCAAGTGCGGGCAGATACCAGCCGTTGGGGAAATCGACCGCCCAGGCCGCTGGATAGGTGTAGGCGTCGCCGAAATCGCGAATAATCCTCGTGTTACTGCAACCCGCCGTGTCGGAGCCAGGAGCAACACCCGAAAAACCAGAGATAGAAACGCCGTAGCCACCCCACTGACAACTGGTACAGTCGTCGTGCAGATTCAAGGCCCAGCCGTGCAGACCGGAGGCGTCCACATGGAAGATCACGCCCATGGCGGTCTTGCCGGAGGCGGCATAGCTGCTTGGCGATACCCAAGAGCCGTCGGTGCAGAGGATATTACCCACGGCAGCGGGAACAGATGTGGTCGTGAAAGTGATTTCCGCACCGTAAGCCGTGCCCCATGCGTTGGTGGCGTAGGCCCGCACGTAGTAGGTGGTGCCGGACTGCAATCCCGTGAGCGTGGTGGTGAACGTCCCCACCCCACTGCCATTGGTGGTGTGTGCGTCGTTGAGGGTCGGCGAGCCAGTCGTGTTCCAACAGAAGCCCCGTGCCGTCACGGCTTCGCCACCGTCGCAGGTGACATTGCCGCTGCATACGGCGGTGGCGTTCTCAACATTGGAGACGTTGTTCGTAAACACCGTCGCTAACGCAGTGCCCTTCAAACAGCGCACAGGATAACTGTTGATTTTGGAATAACCTCCACTTTTCACATTGCGACCTGCCCTGTTAATATAGCGGGTCATCACAAACCGATTATTTTCACTATTTTCAGTGCAGCTCCATAAGTATGCAAGAATAGTGTAACTATCGTAGGAAACAGCAAATGATCCCGCGGGACGAGCCGTAAAGCCTGTGGCGTTATTGGCACTCTGGTCGTTGCCCACCACGCAGGTGCCACCGTAATTCTCCCAGCCTTCCGTGGCGGCCATAGCCTTGGCAATCCTCGTGCTGTCTCCTCCGCACCGATATTCTGGCACACTGCTCACATAGTCTGTCAACTGTGTCCACTCCGCGTCGGATGGCACGTGCCAGCCCGTGGGACAGATACCCTGCACCCCGCTCGGATTAGCGGCCGAGGAGGCCGCTCCATGCATCAGTGCCATATAGTTGTACAGGTAGCCGTAAGTGGCCACGTTATTGGCATCATTATTAGGATTATAACGGTATGCCACCTCGTAGGAGCCCGCACTTCCGGCCGGAATTGCGATTCCATCTGCATAGTGCGTGGTCCGCAGGTTCTCCTTCATCCAGCACTGGTCGCCCAGTTGCAACGTATAATAGAGGTTGTCATCGTAATCGGTGAGGATCGAAGTGCCGCACTGGAAAGTGGATGTCGTGAAGGTCAACACCCTGCCGTATATCGTGCCTATGTTGTTGGTGGCGTATGCCCGCACATAGTAGGTGGTCCCTGGCGTCAGGCCCGTAAGCGTAGTGGTGAACGTCCCTACCCCACTGCTATCAATGGTATGCGTATCATTAAGCGTCGGCGTGCCGGTAGTGTTCCAGCAGAAGCCCCGTGCCGTCACAGCTTCGCCACCGTCTTGAGCGACGCTGCCACGACACGTAGCCGTGGTTGTCTGGACGTTGAAGGCGTTGTCGGAGAACACTGTCGCGAAGGTGTTGCCCTTCAGGCAGCGCACGGCCAGTCCGCCGCGAGCGGCGGCCCAGGATTGTCCAGGATTGAAGGAGGTGCTGTTGATATCGATGTCGTAGTATGAGCCTGCGGGGAAAGACGTGCCGACCGGAGACGACGTCCATGAGTAGCCAGTGCTGCCGAAACCGCCACCGAATGTCCCGAAGAAGTAGCCGTGCGGCACAAAGGAGAAGCCCGTCAAGTTGTTGGCGGAAGGATTGTTGGCCACCGCACAAGCTGGCAGCGTGTCGGTGTTGGGCCAGCCCACAGTGGAGGCCAATGCCTTGGCGATGTAGTCGCTATTGCTGCCACACGTATAGTTGCCGTTGCTAATGATGTAGCTCTTCAGTTGGGCCATCTCCGCATTGCTCGGTACATGCCATCCTGTGGGGCAGATACCCTGTATCCTACTCGGATTCAGGTCTGACTGGTAGCCGCGCAATGCTCCGGCCATGTTGTACAGGAGCCCATAGACCGCCGCGCTGCCGGGGGTGTTATAATAGAGTTCCACATCGGCGTTCGTCGTGTCGGCGGTGCTCAAGGCCGTCCCGTCGGCGTAGTGCGTGGCACGCATGTTCTCCCGCATCCAGCACTGGTTGCCGATCTGCACCGTATTGTAGACGTTGCCGTCCTGGTCTGTCACTGTGGCCATACCGGGACAAGCCTGCGGTTGCGGCATGGTCGGAGTGGTGACACAAATAAGGTCTGTGCTTACCGGTGTCGCACATAAGGCGGTAATGGAATAGCAGTGACTTTCACCCTCAAAGATGTCCGTGTCGACAAAATTGTTGCTGATTATCGGTTCGTTGTTCAACTTCACGTTATCGCGATAGACATCATAGACGGCGAAATCCCCGTCGCCGAAGTAGCCGTCGATGATCCAGGCGTAACCGTTCGCGCCGATATTATTCAGCGTATACCATCCGCTGGCATCACACATCAGGTTATTGTACAGATTCTGCACATTGTTGTCTCCCACCTGTATGGATCCTCCGCTCACGTTTATGTACTCATAGCCGAGAATCAGCGACTTGGAGGTGTCCACGGGGATAGGAACATCCAGGGCGAAGAGGTTATAGGCGAAGAGCTGGATGGAATTCACGGGGATGTCCTGAGTATATTCACGCACCACGTTCAACACGGTGGGACTTTCGTTCCCCAACACATAGACATGGAGCCGTGCCCGCTCGGGGATAGTGCCGGTGTAGGCGCCGACATGGGTCAAATATTTGCCGTTCATGCGCGCCAAACTGTCCTTCGGGTAGCGGGTAGCCATGGTAAAGGTATTGTTATTTCCATAACTGCCGCCTCCCGCCCGGTTGACATGATAAGAGAGCGTGTCTGTGATGATATCCTGCGGGTATGTGGCTTGCCATTGGAGCAAAACGTTGTTCCAATGGGCGGCAACATTCAAGTTCAGATGCGTCGGACATTCCGCCGAGCTGTAGTCCGTGCAGTTCACGACTTGCACGCTATGCGAGTCGTTGTCTGTGCAGTTGCCGGCGGTGGCCGTCACCGACCAGGTGGCGTCCGCCGTGGGCGTCACCGTGATGCTGCTGCCCGTGGAGCCGTCGCTCCAGGTGTAGGCCACCGTGCCGAACGACGGGTAGGTGAAGCTGCGCACCGCCCGCACCCGGTTGCTCGAGGTCTTGCCGCCGGAGTTGAAATAACCGTAGGAGAAGATGACATACCAGGCATTGTCGCCGTCCACCTCCGCGCTGCACCAGTAGTTGCCCGTGGCGGGGGCCGTGCCGCCCGCGGCGACGAGGGCCGCCTCAATAAACGGAAGCTGCCCGAAGAGGATGCTGAGCTGCGCGGGCGACGGCAGGTACCAGCCATGGGCGAAGTCCACCACGCCGGCGGCGGTGTTGGCCGCATTGTTCTGGTAGCTGCGGATGGCTTGCGTATGGGCATGGCCCGCCGTGTCGGTGAGCAACTGCTGGCGGTTGTTGCTGCCGGGGTTCCGGTTGTCGAGGCCGGGGATGTCGCCCACCGTGCCCCAAGCGCAACCCGAGGAGGCATCGTTCAGAGCCACCACCCAGCCACCGCTGCCGTCGGGGTTCAGCCAATAGACAATGCCCTGGCTCCCGTCCGGCGCCGTGTACAGGTCGCCGACCTGATACACCTGCGCCATCGACGACATCAGACCGCACAACATGGCAAGAAAAAGCAAACCTATTCTTTTCATCGCTCCCATAGACAAACAGCTTCAAATTAGTTTATGTATCTATTTATCTCTAATCTCTCAGTTCTCACTCCTCCATTCTCCCATCGTCATCGTCTCCGTCTCAAATGCTACGCCAATCTTCTCAACCCTTGTTCCCTTCGTCTGGTACGGCAGGATTTACTAAAAAGTTCGGACACTACGAACTCTGCGGAAATAGTTCGCGTTGTAATAGGATTTAGTGCATGAACCAGCAAAACCTGAATTGTTCACAGTCCATGCCGCAGCGGAACTCTCTTCTGTAGATGACCAGTACCACCAAGACGATGCACCGTCTCCAATAACCGTGCCACCAGTCAGAACTAGTGATGGATTAATGTCGGATCTGTTTAGCCAAACCTCCCAGATCTGATCTATGGCTGGCAGATACCAGCCGTGGTCAAAATCTACCGCCCAAGCCGCTGGATAGGTGGTCGCATTGCCGAATGTACGTATAATTTGCGTATTACTATAACCCGCCGTATCAGTAGTTGGATAACCAGTATAATTGGTCAGTTCTGGAATATCAGTTAGGGATTCACTCCAACAACAGCTGGTGCAGTCATCTGTCAGGTTCACCGCCCAGCCGTGGTAGCCGGAGGCGTCCACATAGAAGATGACCCCCTGGGCGGTCTTGCCGGAGGCAGCGTAGTCGCTTGGGGCCACCCACGTGCCGTCGGTGCAGAGGACATCGCCCACGGCGGCGGCACGCGTGTTGCCCGCACCCAAGAGGCAGCGCACGGAATAGCCGCCGGTCAAGAGGTAGTTATTGCGCCCCACAGTGGCGCTCAGATAGCTCAAATAGCGGTACCAGGCTTGTCCGGTAGAGGCATCGATGGTACAGCTCCACAGGTTGGCGCGGGTCGAGCTGCCAAAGCCGCTGCTATGGTATCCGCCCGCCTGCATGGCACCAAAGCCCGTGGCGTTGTTGGTTGACTGGTCGCCGCCCACCGTGCAGGTGGTGTTGCTGTTGGTGTTGACCGCCCATCCCGTCGTGGCTGCCAAAGCCTTGGCGATGTTGGAGGAGTTGTCGCCGCAAACATACCGGCTTTGAGAGGATAGGTAGTCCGTCAGCTGCGTCCATTCCGCATCGCTCGGCACATGCCACCCTGCGGGACAGATACCCTGCACAGCACTGGGGTTGGCCGATGAAGATGCCGCACCGTGCATCACGGCGGTCCAGTTGTAGAGGTAACCGTATGTGGCCACCGGGTTCGAACCGGGAAGATGACGGTACGGTTCTGTGGAGGATACGGTAGTGCTTGCCGGAATCTCCACCCCATCGGCAAAGTGCGTCGTGCGCAGGTTCTCCTTCATCCAGCACTGGTTGCCAAGCTGTATCGTGTTGTATACGTTGCCGTCGTAGTCGCTGACGGTCTCATGACCCGTGCAGGGCTGGGAGTCGGCTGCGCCGAGCACGCAGCGCACGGAAAGGCCGTAGCGCTTGGTGATCTGGGCATAGTCCATGGAGGTGTTGCTGTTCGACAGGTAATACCGCCCGGCGGTGTTGGTGCCGGTTTCCGTGGCGCTCCAGAAGGCCGCGTGGATGTTAGGCTCCAGGAAGCCGTCGGTGCAGTAGTAGCCTACCGGGTACGCGCCGAAGCCGGTCGCGTTGTTCGATTCCTGCCCGTTGCCCGGCCGGCAGTTCGAGTTGGTGACAGTCCAACTCTCCGTTGAGGAGAGAGACTTGGCGATATAGCTGCTGCTGCCGCCGCACCGGTATGCGGACACGCTGCTCACATAGTCAATCATCTGCGTCCACTCCGCGTTGGATGGCAAATGCCAGCCCGTGGGGCAGACTCCCTGCACGCTGCTTGGATTGGAGGATGACGAGGCTGTGCCGTGCATCACCGCAGGCCAGTTGTACAGGTAGCCCCGCTTCGCCAACGGGATATTGGAGGCGCTGTAGTCGTAGCGGTAGGGCACGGTATAGCTGGCGGAAGTGCCGGCCACCACGTCCGTGCCATCCGCGTAGTGCGTCGTGCGCAGGTTCTCCCGCATCCAGCACTGGTTGCCAATCTGCACCGTATTGTACACGTTGCCGTCGTAGTCGGTCACAGTGGGCATGCCCGGACAGGACAACGAGTCGCCGCCGACGGAGGTGCCGCACAGGACAGGATTGATTTCATAGACCACGATCTGGTCGCGGGCAGTCCCGTGATACGCCACCATCAGGATCTGTCCGTTCTGGCGGTGGAACTCATACGGATAATAGGGAGAATCCTTCAGGATGCTGATCGAATACGGGAAATTGCCGTGCCCGTCGTTGATATAGGCCTTGGCGGAATATAAGTCGCCCGACCTGCTGCGGATGACGAGATCGTCGTAGCTATCGCCGTTGATGTCGAAGGCCTGCACGATACGGGTCTCCTCCGAGGGGGTCACACTCAGAGTGCGGAACTGGAAATTGCCGGAGGAGCCGTTCCATTCGCCAATATAGACCGTGCTGTTGTACGTCCCGTCGTTGCTGCAGGTGAATGCGATGTCGGGGAGAGTGTTGTCTAAAGGATTTGCCTGAAAATTCAAGAACCCGTCAAGTGGGCGCTCGCTGTCATAGTTCGAGATGGTGGAGGTGTTGAACGTGCCGTCGCCGTTGCCCTTGTTGAGGCGGATGCCCCAGCCTCCCGATGCCCAGCCGTTCTTGGTATAGCAAAGGTCCACATTGCCGTCCGCATTGTAGTCGTCGAAAATCACATTGATGTCGCGGCCCGTGTTGAACACGGACGTTTGCGTAAATTGCCGGTTGCCATTGTTCATATAAAGGTTGGTCTGGCGACAATTGCGGATGAAGATGTCCAGCAGTCCGTCGTGGTTGAGGTCTTCGCCGTAAGTCCCGATGCAGTAGGGAGCCGTCACGGGGAGCTCGACATAGGAGTTGTCATTGAAGTAAGGGTGCGTGGCGGCGCCCCAATAGACGCGGACGGAATTGGAGGTGCAGTCGTAGAAGTTGGAACCGTGCACCAGCAGGTCCAAGATGCCGTCGTTGTCGAAATCCTGGAGGCAGGAGATGTTGCTGGACTGCCCGTTGTTGTTTTCGTCCATGGCGGCCGAGAAAGCATACGATTGGGCGTTGAGGGAGAAGTCGTAGGCATACGTGGAACCCGTGCTGCGATAGAAACGAATCTCGCCGGATGGGTGGATGCGCGTGATCAGGTCCTTCTTGTTATCGTTGTTGTAGTCCGCCACCATCACAAAGCGTTCCTCGGAGGCAGGCGCGCTGAAATAGGTGCCGGCAAGTGCGAGTCCGCTAAATTCACCCTGCTGTGCCACATAGAGGTTCATTGTCACTACGCTGTCGCAGCCGTCGGGTTCCTGCAGGTTCACCGTGTAGAAGCCAGCCTGCGAGAGAGTCAGCCCATTCCACGACAGCGGCAGGTCGTTGGAGCAGACGATGGTGTCAAACGCGGTGGTGTCGGGGTACATCAGGCAGTTCACCGCTCTCATATTCAGCGCAAAGCCTGAGTAGGTGACCGATGCGTCGGAAGTGAAGCGCAATGTGATGGTGTTACGCGAGGACTTGATTGAAACGGGAAGACTCCCATTGGTTCCCGTCAGCTCCATCAGCAGGTTGTCGGTGCCGTTGCCGTCGTAAATGTACAACTTGTCGTAGCGTTCCTCCACGGAGTACAACCCCGTGAAAATCAGTCTGTCGGTGGGGTTCGGCGTGGTGACGACCAGCATGCCACCACAGCTGTTGTCATAGCTTGCGCCAGGGCCGCCATGGTCATATATCGTCACGGTCTGATCCGTGTTCAGGCTAAGGGTTTCGGTGCCAGTCTTGGGCACAACGGCATATAGGGTGATGGTGACATCATTGCCGTATGCCGTGCCTGCGCTGTTGGTGGCGTAGGCGCGCACATGATATGTGGTACCAGCCTGCAGGCCGGTCAGCGTGCTGGCGAACGTGCCCGTGCCGCTGCCGTCGGTGGTGTGGCTGTCGCTGACGGTCGGGTTGGGGTGGGCGCTCCAGCAGACGCCACGTCCCACGACGGCGGAGCTGCCTTCGGCGGTCACGTTGCCACCGCAGTAGGCCGCCGTGTTGCCTGTCTGCTTGGCCGTGCCGGTGGTCACAGAAGGCAAGATGGCCACCATCATCGTGTCGGCATCCGCGCATCCCTGCGGGCTGGTGGCCGTCACGCTGTAGGTGCCGGCCGACGACACGGTGATGTCGTTCCCCGTCGCGCCGGTGTTCCACACATAGGTAACGCCGTCCGCCGAGGGGTAGGTGAAGCTGCGCACCGCCCGCACCCGGTTGCTCGAGGTCTTGCCGCCGGAGTAGAAATAGCCGTAGGAGAAGATGACATACCAGGCGTTGTCGCCGTCCACCTCCGCGCTGCACCAGTAATTGCCCGTGGTTGGTGCCGAGCCGCCTGCGGCGACTATGGCCGCCTCGATGAACGGGAGCTGCCCATAAAGGATGCTGAGCTGCGCAGGCGACGGCAGGCACCAGCCGTGGGCGAAGTCCACCACCCCGGCGGCAGTGGTGGCCACATTGTTCTGGTATGCCCGAATGGCCTGTGTATGCGCATAGCCTGCGGTATCGTTCAGCATCTGCTGACGGTTGTTGCTGCCGGGATCCTGGTTGGCGAGGTCGGCAATATCGGTGGCGGTGCCCCAGGCGCATCCCGTGGAGGCGTCGTTCAGGGCCACCACCCAGCCGCCGCTGCCGTCGGGGTTCAGCCAATAGACAATGCCCTGGCTCCCGTCCGGCGCCGTGTAGAGGTCGCCGACCTTATACACCTGCGCCCAAGCCGACGACATACCGCACAACAAAGATATCAACAACAAAGATATTTTTTTCATATAAATAAATTCCCCACAGGGATACCTGCTCTCAATTTCTTAGTTTCTTAATTTTTTCACTTCCAATCCTGAATCCTATATTATTCTAAACGATTAATTAAAACGAACGCACACTGCGCAATCTATTACCGGAAGACTTGAAGTCGGTGGTAACGAACCCACTGCCTGTCACGCCCAACGCATGTTGTCCCGAATTTTCCGACGAGGACCAATACCACAAATTCCCATTCATCGAGAACTGGGCGCCGCCGACAATTTGCAGGGAGATGTTGAGGGTGGGCAGTTCGCCGTAAAGAGTGCGTAGCTGTCCAATTGCGGGCAAGTACCAGCCGTTGTCGAAGTCCACGGACCACGCCAACGGGTAGGCCGAGGCGTCGCCGCAGGCACGGATGGCCGCCGTGTTGGCATATCCCGCCGTGTCGATCAGGGCAATTCTCGTTACTTCATAGTTGGTCAGCGTGGGAATGTCGGTGCCGTATCCACCCCACCTGACGGAGGTACTCTCGTTCAGGTGTACGGCCCAGCCGTGGAGTCCAGTGCCGTCCACGTGGAAGACTACGCCCATGGCGGTCTTGCCGGAGGCGGCGAAGTCGGCGGGCTTCACGGTGGTGTTGTCGGTGCAGAGGATGTCGCCCACGGCCACGGGCGGCACTGCGCCGGGCACCATGGCGTGGAGGGTCGTGCTGCTGCCGGAGCAGACGGCAGTGTCGCCGAGGATGCGCACGGCGAAGGAGGAGCAGAGGTCCGTTGTGGTGAAGCTCACCTCGTTGCCGTAGAGTGTGCCCAAGTTGGTGGTGGCGTAGGCGCGCACGTAGTAAGTGGTGCCTGGCTGCAAGCCCGTGATGCTGCTGGTGAACGTGCCCGTGCCAGTGCCGTTGGTGGTGTGGCTGTCGTTGAGGGTCGGGTTGTGGCCCGTGCCATAGCACACGCCGCGTGCCGTCACCGTGACACAGCCGTCGGAGGCCACGTTTCCGCCGCAGGTGGCGGTGGTCTCGCCAATGTTGGAGACCGCGGAGGTAGTTATCAATCCCATGTCTCCATAGATGTCCACATAGTCCATGAAGTGCTGGTGCCCGGTCCACCAACCGTAGGGATGGAAGTCGACATTGTAATAGGTTACATTCCTTCCCGCGAGGCCCGGCACCGTCACAGTAGCCATCAGCGTGTCCCTATAGTAGGACAGCGTGCCCGCCGTGAAGTCCACCTCTATATGTTCGGTCAGCCAGGTGTCGAAGGCAACATCGCACAGCCGGATCCACGTCTCCACCCCATCTAATTTGCTATAGAGATAGATTCCGACTCTGGGATCGCTGTGATGATAGGCGTTGTCGTAATGTTCACGCCAGTTGTAGTCCACGCCGACCCAGGAGTTGACATCGCCGTTGATTAGGAAGGCAGTTCGAGGATAGAAATATCTACCCGCGCCATAGAGATTTGAAGTAATATCGGGTTTATGCAGCCAGTATCTGCGGTCCATGTTCACCTTGCCGTTGGCAGGCACATTCATGTCCACAGAGCGGATGTGTACATCCTGGTCGGTGACGTTCTGGTAGAGTTTGAGCTGTCCGTCCTCCTCCACGACGGCGTTGCCGGTGTAGGTCCACTTGGCGGGGTCGATTGTCCCGTCGTTGAAGTCGTCGCTCAGGAAGTAGGTCGCGCATGGCGTGGTGAAGGTCACCTCGTTGCCGTAGCCCGTACTCACGCTGTTGGTGGCGTAGGCGCGCACGTAGTAGGTGGTATTCGGCTGCAGGCCCGTAAGCGTGCTGGTGAACGTGCCCGTGCCAGTGCCGTCGGTGGTGTGGCTGTCGCCTGTGGTCGGGGTGCCGGTGGTGTTCCAGCAGACGCCGCGGGCGGTCACGGTGGCGCCGCCGTCGGCGGTGACGTTGCCGCCGCCCGTGGCCGTGGCCGCACCAATGTTGGAGACCGCGGAGGTTGTAACCGCCGGCGGGTTCGCGCCTGCGCCAAGGACGCAGCGGACTGAATAGCCGTATTGTTCGCCGTTGTAGCCCCAATACACGTAGACGCCGTCGTAGTTGAGAGAGCGGGCGTAAGCTTCGTTATTGTTGTTCTCCGTAGAACTCCAAAATTCGGCAGAGATACCGAAATAGAAACCGTCTCCGACATGGCCGGAAACTCCTCCGTAGATGCCAGCGGGAAGGGCCGTAAAACCAGTCGCATTGTTGGCACCTGGGTTATTGCCCACCGTACATGTGGTGGAACTGCTATTCCATCCTGCGGTGGATGCCAAGGCCTTAGGCACATCACTACCACATACATACTGACTCTGGCCACTTACATAACCAGTCAATTGCTCCCACTCTGCTCTGCTCGGCACATGCCAGCCCGAGGGACAGATTCCCTGCACACCGCTGGGGTTGGCCGATGAGGAAGATGCACCATGCATCACCGCAGGCCAATTGTACAAGTAGCCATAGACAGCAACATTACTATTATCTTCGTTCGGAGAATAACGGTAAGCCACAGTAGATGACATTGTATTTCCTGCAGGAATCTCCGCCCCATCCGCATAATGCGTCGTTCTCAGGTTCTCCTTCATCCAGCACTGGGTGCCGATCTGCACCGTGTTGTAGACGTTGCCGTCGTAGTCGGTGACGGTGGGCGTGCCCGGACAGGGCTGTGCGTCGCCGGCGGGAATGGCGAGGGTCGTGAAGGTTACCTCGTTGCCGTACGCCGTGCCCATGCTGTTGGTGGCGTATGCGCGCACATAGTACGTCACACCTTGTTGCAGACCCGTAAGCGAGCTTGTGAACGTGCCCGTGCCTGTGCCGTCGGTGGTGTGGCTGTCGTTGAGGGTCGGTGTGCCGGTGGTGTTCCAGCAGACGCCGCGGGCGGTCACAGTGGCGCCGCCGTCGGAAGTCACATTGCCGCCGGAGGTGGCAGTGTTTGCACCGATGTTGGAGACCGCGGAGGTGGTCACCGCCGGTGGATTATTGCCCGCACCAAGGACGCAGCGGACAGAATAGCCGTAGCTTTTGATGCCAGAATATATGTACAAGGTATCATGATAAGCATATATGGTGCGATACCAAGCGTTAAAATAAGATGTTTCTGTAGAGCACCAAAAAATAGAATTAGAGCCCGCGTCTCGAAAACCACCACCGAAAAGACTACCCGATGGCACAGCACTGAAGCCAGTGGCATTGTTACTATACAAGCTGTTGCCAGGGAAACAGGTATTGTTGTTATTGTAGAAGTTAGTAACCCACCCTATATTGCCCGCCAATGCTTTAGCAATACGAGAGCTGTTGCCATCGCACTGATACGCAGGCACACTACCCACATAGTCAAAAAGTTGCGTCCATTCTGCGTTGCTCGGTAGATGCCAACCATTAGGACAAACGCCCTGCACATTGCTCGGGTTGTACGAAGAGGAAGACATGCCATGCATCGCCGCTATCCAGTTGTATAGGTAGCCGTATATAGCTGCATCTAAATTGGTGTTCACATAATAGAATGGGGCATTAGTACTCGTCTCGCTTCCCAATGCAATCTCCACGCCATCCGCATAGTGCGTCGTTCTCAAGTTCTCCTTCATCCAGCACTGATTGCCGATCTTTACGGTGTTGTAAACATTGCCGTCGTAGTCGGTCACGGTAGGATTGTTCGGGCAGGGCTGTGCGTCGCCGGCGGGGATGGCGAGGGTCGTGAAGGTTACTTCGTTGCCGTAGGCCGTGCCCATGCTGTTGATGGCATAGGCCCGCACATAGTACGTTACACCTTGTTGCAGGCCCGTAAGCGAGCTTGTGAACGTTCCCGTGCCGGTGCCATCGGTGGTGTGGCTGTCGCTGAGGGTCGGGGTGCCGGTGGTGTTCCAGCAGACGCCACGGGCGGTCACGGTGGCTCCGCCGTCGGCTGTCACGTTGCCGCCGGAGGTGGCGGAGTTTACGCCGATGTTGGAGACCGCGGAGGTGGTCACCGTCGGCGGGTTCGCGCCCGAACCAAGGACGCAGCGGACAGAATTAGCTGTTCCCGGCCCGTTGTAACCTTCAATCACAAAGGTGTTTTCATAATTAAAGTCCCTTACTGTCGGGAAACCGTAATTATTGTAATCGGAGGTGGTCCAGAAAAGGGCATGAGTACCAAATGGATTGCTATCATCTCTATAGGAACCTGCTGGTAAAGCTGAGAAGCCAGTACCATTATTCGTAGAAATATTGTTGCCAATAGCACAACTTATAGAGCTGTTGGTCCAACCCGTCGTTGAGGCTAATGCCTTGGCGTAGTTGTTAGCATCACTTCCACAGGTATAAATACTCTGACCACTCACATAAACAATCAGCGTTGTCCATTCTGCGGCTGACGGAACATGCCATCCGGTCGGGCAAATGCCCTGCACTCCACTGGGAGAAGCACTGCTAAAAGAAGCTCCCTTTACTGCAGCCGGCCAATTGTACAAATAACCGTATTGTCCAACATTCGCACTGTTGTTGTTCGGATAATAACGATAGCCCACTGTTTCATTCCAAGTATAACCTAAAGGAACATCCGTGCCGTCGCTATAGTGCGTCACTCTCAGGTTCTCCTTCATCCAGCACTGGTTGCCGATCTGCACGGTGTTGTACACGTTGCCGTCGTAGTCGGTGACGGTAGGATTGTTCGGACAGGGTTGCGCGTCGTTACCAGGGACGTTGTTTATCGTCAGGTGCAGCGTCACCGCACTGTCGCAGCCATTGGCGGCGGTGAAGTGCTGCGTGTAGTCGCCGCTTGACGTGTAGGTCTGCCCGTTCCATGTGTAGCTGCCGATGGAGGTGGCCGTAAACTCGTTAGATGCCGTAGGAAGCACTGTGATTACAGGAGAGAAATACTCGGCCAGGCATCCACCTGTGGAGTATATCACAAAATTGATCCAGTATCTTCCAGCAGCGTCGAAGCTAACATTCGCATACACATTCCCAAAGTCCTGATTTACGACGAGATAAGGAGTATCATTTGAGATATCGTTATAGTTTGCATCATCCAGATTTATGCGGTACCATGTGCATGACTGGAGTGTGCCGTTGCCCAAGACAGGATGCACGGTGACAGTCTGTCCGTAGCAGATTGCCGTGTCACTCAGTTGCACATCCACAAACGGCACGAAGTCTTCCACCGTGAACGGGCTGGAACTTAACGTGTTGCCCGTGGAGGTGGTGATAGTCACGGTATAGGTACCCGCGCCCACCGTCACGGTCGGACCTGTCATGCCGTTGCTCCAGGTGTAGGTGCCCGCCGCGTCGGAAGAGGCCGTGAGGATGGTGCCCGTATATGCCGGTAAACCGCCTAAACCTGCCTCAGCCGGGTGGAAGCAGGAGACGTTGTCGCCGGTGATATTCACCCAAGTAGGAACCACCGCCGCATTGGTCGTGAAGGTCACCTCGTTGCCGTAAGCTGTGCCCATGCTGTTGGTGGCGTACGCCCGCACGTAGTAGGTCGTGCCCAATGACAAGTTCGCAAGCGCGCTGGTGAACGTGCCCGTGCCGCTGCCGTCGGTGGTGTGTGTGTCGTTGAGAGTCGGGTTTCCGATGGTGTTCCAGCACACGCCGCGAGCCGTCACGGTGGCGCCGCCGTCGGAGGTGACGTTACCGCCGGAAGTGGCCGTGGTCGTGCCGATGTTGGAGACCGCCGCCGTGGTCACCGTCGGCAGGCTCACGCCACTACCGAGGAGGCAGCGCACGGAGTAGCCGCGCGACTTGGTGCTGTTGCCGCGAGAGACATTGGCGTTGTCGGCATACATATAGCGATACCATGCGCTGTTGTTTGAGGACTGCGTGGCGCTCCAGAAGAAGGCGTAATCGCCAGAACTGCCGCAAGCAGGCGCGTTGTAGTAGCCTGCGGGCATGGCCGTGAAGCCGGTGTTGTTGTTATCGGAAGGCGTGTCGCCCACCTTGCAGGCGCCGCCGTAGCTGTACCAGCCGTCCACAGCCGCCAAGGCCTTGGCGATGTTGCTGCTGTTGCCGTCGCAGCGGTATGCCGGCACACTGCTCACATAGTCGACAAGCTGCGTCCATTCCGCATCGGAGGGCAGATGCCAGCCCGCGGGACAGATACCCTGCACGCCGCTGGGATTGGCGGTAGTGCTGCCCGCGCCATGCATCACAGCCGGCCAGTTGTAGAGGTAGCCGTAGAGTGTGGCGTCCAAGCCTGCATATACATAATAGGCAGAGGCGGTGGTGGAGCCGGCAGTGCCTATCAGGATCTCCACGCCGTCGGTGTAGTGCGTGGTGCGGAGGTTCTCCTTCATCCAGCACTGGTTGCCGATCTTCACAGTATTGTAGACATTGCCGTCGTAGTCAGTGACAGTGGGATTGTTCGGGCAGGGTTGCGCGTCGCCCGTGGGAATGGCAAAGGTTGTAAACGTCACCTCGTTGCCATAGACCGTGCCCATGCTGTTGGTGGCGTATGCCCTTACGTAGTACGTTACGCCTTGCTGCAGGCCCATGATGGTGGTGGTGAACGTGCCCGTGCCGGTGCCGTCGTAGGTGTGGCTGTCGCTGAGGGTCGGGGTGCCGGTGGTGTTCCAGCACACGCCGCGCGCCGTCACGGTGGTGTTGCCGTCGTAGGTCACGTTGCCGCCGCAGGTCGCGGAAGTCAGCGAGACGCCGCTTGCCGCATCGGTGGTCACCGCCGGCAGGTTTGCGCCGTCACCTAAGAGGCAGCGGACAGCAAAACTCCGATGTTTAAGGTTAGCTGAACAATTCACATTGAGGCGAATAACGCTGTTGTCTTCATTTTGTATCAAACGATACCAAGCATTGTTAGCACAATCTTGTGTAGAACTCCAAATCCAAGCGTGAGTGCCAAAATCACGATACCCATAGTCCCAATGTCCCGCTGCCAAGACATTGAATCCCGTAATATTGTTTTGACTTTGGTCATTACCAGGCGCACACTCCGCACTACTGGTATTCCATCCTGTTATTGCAGCCAATGCCTTCGCAATAGAACTCATATTGTTTCCACATACGTATGCTGGCACACTGCTGACATAGTTTGTCAATTGATACCATTCCGCATCGCTTGGCACGTGCCAACCTGTAGGGCAGACGCCCTGTATTCCACTTGGATTGGCATTACTGCTATTGGAGCCATTCATTACGGCAGGCCAGTTGTACAAGTATCCATAATCGACAACATTGGCACTGCTATTATCTGGACAATAGCGATAAGGGATCGTAAGGCTGCCAGAAGAGCCCATGGGTATCTCCACTCCGCTGGCATAGTGCGTCACCCGCAGGTTCTCCTTCATCCAGCACTGGTTGCCGATCTTCACGGTGTTGTAGGTGTTGCCGTCGTAGTCGGTGACGGTGGGATTGTTCGGACAAGGCTGTGCATCGCCGGCAGGGATGGCGAGGGTCGTGAAGGTCACCTCATTGCCGTAGGCTGTGCCCACGCTGTTGGTGGCGTAAGCCCTCACGTAGTACGTTGCACCCTGTTGCAGGCCCGCAAGCGAGCTTGTGAACGTCCCTACCCCACTGCCGGCGGTGGTGTGTGCGTCGGCTGTGGTCGGGGTGCCGGTGGTGTTCCAGCACACACCGCGGACTGTCACGGTAGCACCGCCGTCGGAGGTCACGTTACCGCCGGAAGTGGCCGTGGACGTGCCGATATTGGAGACCGCCGCCGTGGTCACCGCCGGGAGGCTCACGCCGCTGCCGAGGAGACAGCGCACGGAGTAGCCGCGCGACTTGGCGCTGCTGGCGCGAGTGACATTGGCGTTGTCAGCAGACAGGTAGTAATACAACGCATTGCTGCCGGAGGATTGCGTGGCACCATAGAAGAAGGCGAAGTCGCCGGAGCTGCCGCAACCGTTGTTGTAGAAGCCGGCGGGCATGGCTCCGAAACCGGTGGCGTTGTTACCGGAAGGCGTGTCGCCCACCTTGCAGGTACCGCCGTAGCTGTACCAGCCGTCTGTGGCCGCCAATGCCTTGGCGATGTTGCCGCTGTTGCCGTCGCATTGGTATACCGACATACTGCTCACATAGCCGAGAAGCTGTGTCCACTCTGCGTCGGAGGGCAGGTGCCAGCCGGTCGGGCAGACACCCTGCACGTCGCTGGGAATGGCGTTAGTGCTGCCCGCACCATGCATCACGGCAGGCCAGTTGTAGAGGTATCCGTAGAGGGCGGCATCCAAACCGGAATATACATAATAGTAAGGATCAGAGGTAGAGCCAGAGGTTCCCGCAGGAATTGCTGCGCCGTCGGCGTAGTGCGTGGTGCGGAGGTTCTCCTTCATCCAGCACTGGTTGCCGATCTTCACCGTGTTGTAGACGTTGCCGTCGTAGTCGGTGACAGTGGGATTGTTCGGGCAGGGCTGTGCGTCGCCGGCGGGGATGTGGTTTACCGTAAGATGCAGCGTGTCCACACTGGGACACCCGTCATCATTGGTGTAGGCGTAAGTGTAGACCCCACTCTCGGTGTAGGTCTGGCCATGCCACGTGTAGGATCCGTTGGAGGCTTCCGTATAGGCATTGTGCGTACCCTGATTAAGCGTCAGGTGCAGCGTCACGGTGCTGTCGCAGCCCATCAAGGTAGTGAGATGTTTTGTGTAGTCTCCGCTCTGCGTGTAGGTGCTGCCGTTCCAGGTGTAGCTTTCGCACGCAGACTGGAGTACCGACACGGTGGCGCTTTGTGCTCCATAGACCACGAAAGGATAAGACGACAAGGAGTTGCCGGTCGCCGAGGTTACGGTCACGGTGTAGGTGCCCGCGCCCACGGTAATTTGCGATCCGGTTGTGCCATTGCTCCACGTGTAGGTGCCGCTCACATCGGAGGTGGCCGTAAGCGTGGTGGTGCCGCCGTCGCATACCACGTCGTAGCCGGAGATTATCACGCTGCCGGGCACCACGGGCTGGATGGCCTCCACCGTCAGCGAGAAGCCAGGATTGGTCACAGAAAAATCAGAGGCAAAGCGCAGGGTCACGGTGTTGCCGGTGGTCAGGATGGGCGTGCCGATGGAACCCGTCCCATGGAGGTCCGCCAATTGGACATTGGTGCCGTTTCCATCGTAGATGAGGAGGTGGTCGCAGCAGTCCTCCGTATTGTAGTCGCCGGAGATTTGCAGTATCATGTTCGCCGTCGGCGCGGTGATGACTAATTGGCCGTCACAATAGTCGTCATAGTCGGTCCATGGTCCGCCGTGGTCGAACACCGACACGGTGTTGTAGTACATGTCGTAGGTCTCGGTGCCGGTTTTGGGCACTACAGGATAGAGGTAAAGGGGTATCACATCTCCGTAGGCCGTGCCGGCGCTGTTGGTGGCGTATGCGCGGACAAAGTAAACGGTGTCCCACAGATCCAGCCCTGTGAGGTCAGCGGTGAAGGTGCCTATACCGTTGCCGCTGGCAGCGTGAGGCCCGCCCACGGTCGGATTCTGATTCGGGTATGCGCTCCAGCAGATGCCGCGCTCGGTGACGGCGGCGCCGTTGTCGGCTGTCACCTCGCCGCCGCAGTAGGCGGAGGTGTTGCCGGTTTGCTTGGCCTGGCCGGTGGTCACGGAGGGCGGGTTCACGCCCGCGCCAAGGACGCAGCGGACGGTGCGGGTGTCGTTGTAGTCGCGGGACACGGTGACCGGTGCCGCATAGTTCCGGTATATGTCGACGCAGTAAGCCTGGGTGCTGCTGCTCGGGGTGGCGCTCCAGACATAGAAGCCCTGGCCAAAGCCGCCGTTGCCGCCCGCAGGCATCGCATTGAAGCCGGTGCTGTTGTTCGAGCTCATGTCGTTGCCCGGCGTGCAGGCGCTTCCGGTGCTCTGCCATCCGAAGTCGGAGGCCAACGCCTTATTGATGCTGTTGGAGTTGCCGTTGCACCCATACGCCGGCACACTGCGCACATAGTCGAACAGCTGGTTCCATTCTGCTTGAGAAGGCAGGTGCCAGCCATTGGGGCACACACCCTGCAAGCCGCTCGGGTTGGCCGCGCTGCCGTTTGCACGGTGCATGGCCGCCAACCAGTTGTAGACATAGCCATACGTGGCCGCATCGCCGGCGGTGGTATAATAGCACTCGTCTGTATTGGACAAATTATTGTTACTGCCCGTCGCTCCACCCGCGTAATTTATATCCGTGCCGTCGGCAAAGTGGGTCGTTCTCAAGTTCTCCTTCATCCAGCACTGGTTGCCGATCTTCACGGTGTTGTAGACATTGCCGTCGTAGTCGGTCACGGTGGGATTGTTCGGACAAGGTTGTGCGTCGCCACTGGAGATGCTGGACTCCGTGGTGAACACCCTTTCCTCGCCATAGACCGTGCCCATGCTATTGGTGGCGTAGGCCCGCACGTAGTAGGTAGTGTTTTCATGCAGGCCGGTGAGCGTGCTGGTGAACGCACCCGTGCCCGTGCCGTCGGTGGTGTGGCTGTCGCTGAGGGTCGGGGTGCCGGTGGTGTTCCAGCACACGCCGCGCGCCGTCACGGTGGTGTTGCCGTCGTAGGTCACGTTGCCGCCACAGTCGGCAGTGTTGGCCGTGATGTTGCTCGCAGCCGAGGTGGTTACCGCAGGCAGGTTTGCGCCATCGCCCAAGAGGCAACGGACGGAAAAAACGATGTTCACGCTGCCAGTACCATAACTTACGTAGGCATTGTCGTAAGAAAAACGACGAAACCATGCACCTCCATGTCCAATATCTATAGTAGCACTCCAGAACGTTGCTTGTTGGCTGAAAACACCACCTAGCGAAGAACTACTACCCGAAGGTAAAATACTTAAACCTGTAGCATTGTTTAAATCTTGATTATTTCCAGGAGTGCAGTTTCCATTGTGGATGCTCCATCCCGTAGTTGAAACCAAAGCCTTTGCAATTTTGTCATTGCATAAGTATTGTGGAATATTACTTACATAACTTGTCAATTGATCCCACTCTGCATTGGATGGTAAGTGCCAACCTGTTGGACATATACCTTGTACGCCGCTGGGGTTGTCGGAGCTGCTGACAGCACTATGCATCATTATTGACCAATTATAGAGATATCCGTAAACGGGTACATTGTTCTCGTCGTTATTAGGTGAGAAACGACTTGTTACTTCTTCCCCATCCGCATAATGCGTCGTTCTCAGGTTCTCCTTCATCCAGCACTGGTTGCCGATCTTCACAGTATTATAGACGTTGCCGTCGTAGTCGGTGACGGTGGGGGTGTTCGGACAGGGCTGCGCGTCGCCGGCGGGGATGTGAAGTACTTCCACAGGAACAGAAGCGGTGGCGTCGCAGGAGGTCATCCGCGCAAAACGTATGCCGTCGAGGCCAAAGTCGTTGTTACCCCCGCTATTGGTCTCGTCAATAATAGTGATGGTGGCCGTGGTGTTGCTTCCGCTGTTCCAGAAGCGCTGGATCTCCCGCCACTGATCTGAGTTCGGCATGGTTTCCACCGCACCGAGCTGTTCACCATTTACCAAAATCTTGAAATGTGCGGTTGGATTGGCCGTGCTCAACATCATCGCCTGCATGGCAAAGCGGTAAAGGCTTCCAGGCTGCACATTCACCGTCTCGCTCCACACCACCACGTTGGCGGTGCTGGCTCCGTCCACAATCATAAATAGACCGGAACCGCCGTATCCGTAATGATGGTTGTTACCCAAAATGTTATAGGCATCATCGCGGATGGTATATGTTCCATAACCAGGTCCGTTGTTTTGCGTATGATAAGTGTATCCCGACGTGAAGCCGGTGTTCCCTTGCTCAAAGTCGCCGTTCACCACTAAGTTCGCATCTTCATCATGGCCGGTCACCGTATAGACGGTAGTATCCACCGGCGTAACCGTCACCGTGTTGCCGCAGCCCACGACATTGCCGTTCTCATCCGTCCACGTGAGCATGTTGGCTCCCGAGGCACTGAGGGTGACGGGCGTATTAGCGAATACGGTGGGCACCTGCGCAGGCGTAATGGAAGCCGCAGGCAACAGGGTCAAGTGCAACGTCACCACGCTGTCACAGCCATGCACATTCTGGAAAGTTTGGGTATAGTCGCCGCTTTGTGTGTAGATCTCTCCGTTCCATTCGTAGCTATCGCACGCAGATACGTGCAGTGTCGTATTATCAGGGAGAAATGCTATCACAGTCTTCGTCGCCGTGGCCGTGCAGCCCCACGCATCAGTACCCGTCACCGTGTAGGTTGTCGTCTGGGCAAGCACCACTCCGATATTCGGGACTGTCGCGCCCGTGCTCCACACATAGCTCGTCGCACCCGATGCTCGAAGCACGGTGCTATTGGGGAAACAGACCTGATCGTCACCTGAGATGCTGACCGTAAAGGAGGGGCAACCCGTCGTGAAGACAACTTCGTTACCATAGACCGTGCCCATGCTGTTGGTGGCGTAGGCGCGCACATAATAGGTCGTGTTGGGAGTAAGTCCTGTTATGCTGCTGGTGAATGCACCCGTTCCGCTGCCGTCGGTGGTGTGGCTGTCGCTGATGGTCGGCGTGCCGGTGGTGTTCCAGCAGACGCCGCGCGCCGTCACCGTGGTGTTGCCGTCGTAGGTCACGTTGCCGCCGCCGGTGGCGGTGGTCGTACCGATGTTGGAGACGCTGGATGTAGTCACCGCAGGCAGGTTCGCTCCGTCGCCAAGGACGCATCGAACAGAAAAACCGTTGAACTTGTTGCCGGAGCCCAGGGACACGTCGTCGCCCGTTTGGAGACGAAATTGAATAGCTAGGTTACTATCCGTAATAGAAAAATGACTATCGAGTTCAGTAGAACTCCAGAAACAGGCGGTGAGGCCGTAGCTACCATAGCCGGATTGTCCGTAGTATAAGCTTACGGGCATAGCATTAAATCCCGTAGTATTGTTTGTGCTTTGTTCATTGCCCACGGAACAATAAACGCTGTCACTGTTCCATCCCGTTGTGGAAGCCAATGCTTTGGCAATTTCGCCAATAAAAAATTCGCCACACACGTATGCGGGAACGCTGCTCACATAGTCCGTCAGCTGCGTCCATTCCGTAACGCTCGGCACGTGCCAACCTTGCGGGCAGATGCCTTGCACGCCACTGGGAGTGTCAAAGCGGGAGGAGTCGCCATGCATCACCGCAGGCCAGTTGTAAAGGTAGCCGTATGTGGCCACGCTGCCTGAAGAACCAAACGGGTTGTAGCGATAGGCAACGTCGTATGAAGCACTGTTGCCCGCTGGTATTTCCACCCCGTCCTCATAGTGCGTCGTTCTCAGGTTCTCCTTCATCCAACATTGCTGACCGATCTTCACAGTGTTGTATGTGTTGCCGTCGTAGTCGGTGACGGTGGGGTTGTTCGGACAGGGCTGTGCGTCGCCGGCGGGGATGGCCAAAGTTGTGAAGCTAACCTCGTTGCCATACGCCGTACCCGCGCTGTTGGTGGCATACGCCCGCACGTAGTAGGTGGTGCCCTGTTGCAGGCCCGTAAGCGAGCTTGTGAACGCACCTGTTCCACTACCGTCGGTGGTAAAGACGGTGTTGCTATCGTCAAGTGCCGGGGTGCCGGTAGTGTTCCAGCACACACCGCGCGCCGTCACAGCAGCGTCACCGTCATAGACAACGTTACCACCGCCCATGGCCGTGGCCATGCCAATGTTGGTGACGGTGTCTGTGGTCACCACTGGAATGTTTACACCGTTACCACGGAGACAACGTACAGATAATCCACTGTTGCGATTTTCACTATCAGTCGCTACAGCAGCAGAATTATAGGATATGACATACGTTTTTATTATTGTAGTCAACATATTAGACGTGGCAGACCAATATACCGCCTCCTTACCAAACTCGCTATAGCTGTCTGAAAATACCACAATTGTGCGTTTACCTGCTGGCAACGCACTGAACCCCGTAATGTTATTTGACGCAAGGTCGTTGCCAACCGCACAATTTCCATTATGGCTATTCCAGTTTTCTGTAGCCGCCAACGCCTTTGCAATATAGCTGTTGCTGCCATTACATTGGTACAAACTCTGACTTTTCACATAATTCGTCAGCTGCGACCACTCCGCATCGCTCGGCACATGCCAACCTGTGGGGCAGACACCCTGTATATTGCTGGGGTTGGCGTTGCTGCTGCTTGCGCCATGCATCACAGCCGCCCAGCTGTATAAGCGTCCGTAAGTTTGCACGTTGGAGGCATTTTCATTCGGCTTGAACCAATATGAGCCATTCATGCTACTTGAAGATCCAGCATTTATCGCCGTCCCATCCGAATAGTGCGTCGTTCTCAGGTTCTCCTTCATCCAGCACTGCTGACCGATCTTCACAGTATTATAGACGTTGCCGTCGTAGTCGGTGACGGTGGGCGTGCCCGGGCAAGGCTGCGCGTCGCCGGCAGGAATATGATTTATTGTAAGATGTAACGTCACGGCACTGTCACAGCCATCAACGGTTTGCAGATGTTGCACATAGTCGCCGCTCGCCGTGTAGGTCTGCTCGTTCCAAGTGTAACTGTCGAGAGCCGTAGCACTGATCTGTGTGGTCGCCGACATATTGACGGTCAGGTGCAGCGTCACCACACTGTCGCAGCCGTTGATGGTCTGGAACGTGCGGGTATAGTCGCCGCTCGCCGTGTAGGTCTGCCCGCTCCAAGTGTAGGGCAGCTCGCTATCACAGACAGACACACTGACTGACTGGCTGAAGACGGGGTTGACAATCACCGTCTTCGATGCCGTGGCCGTGCAGCCGTCCGCATCGGTGGCCGTCACCGTGTAGGTCGTCGTGCCGAAATTCGTGGGCGTGACCGTGATGGAGGCCGTCTGTGCTCCGGTGTTCCACACATAGTTCACCGCGCCCGATGCCACAAGCGTGATGGCTTCCCCTTGGCAGATGCTTCCCGCACCCGCAATGTCAATTGCAAAGACGGGGCATCCCGATGTGAACGTCACCTCGTTGCCATAACCTGTGCCGGCGGCGTTGGTGGCGTATGCCCGCACATAATAGAGGGTCGCGGGCGAAAGGCCCAACAAGGTGCTGCTGAAGAGTCCCTGCCAGGAGACATCGATGGTGTGGTTGTGCGACAAAGTGGGGTTCGGCACAGTGTCCCAGCACACGCCGGTGCCCGTAACGGGCGAGCCGCCGTCGGAGAGCACTTCACCGCCCGTATGGGCCGTCAAGCCCGCAACCTGCACCGCATTCGTGTGTACGGTGGGAGGCACTATGGTGGTGTCAATCCGGCTTTCAATCACGTCGAGCGTGTCGGAAAGCGACTGGAGCAGATTTGCGAGGCCGCAAAAATTCACCGTGTCGCAGCCGTTATTGGAAATATAGCCTGCATTATTGGCAAATGCACTTACATTCGTGGGAACAGTCGGGATAACGGGTCTGTTGGTAAGGCTATTGTAGTTGCCGTCGAAAAGCGTGGGCCTGTTTTGCAGGTCGTTGTAGTTGCCCGTGGTAGCCACCGTCGACAGGGTGGGCTTGTTCTGGATGTAGGCGGGACTGCCCGTCGAGGTCTCGTTCCAGTCTGACTGGACCTGCACGAAAGAGGAGCCGTCAATGCCGTTGCGCACCACAAAACTCTGGCCTTGCGGATAAGCAGCCGAGGTGATGGTGACACGCGTGCGCATCGAGTCCAGCACCTCGATGGTCACGACGGGCGTGACACCCGATGTGCCATCCCCGCCGCGCAGCGACTGCAGGTAGTCGGCCTCCGTGCCCGTATGGCCTGCATTGAGCCAGGCCTGGTAAGCGGAGAGACCCTGTTGCGTCGTGCCCAACGAGTCGGGCAGATACACAACCGAGTTGCCCGGATGTATCGACAAGTTCCGTCCGGAAAGGGAAAGGCTCTGGAGTTCCAGGCCGGAAAGGAAGTCGGTCTCAGAGCCGGTGTGGCCGGCGTCGAGCCATGCCTGGTAGGCGGACTTTCCGTTGCTGATCATGTATTGCTGTTGCACGCCGGCAGTGTTGACAGTCAGCAGGATACCGTCGCCGACGGTCTGGGTGCTCACGATGGGCGAGGCACCTGTCGTGCCCGCCGCGCCCGGGCTGCCACTCGCGCCCTGCGCGCCCGCACGGACGATGAAGGCATGGTTGCCCAACGTGTCGGTGATGGTCACGAGGGTGTCGCCGTTGACCACCGGGGAGAAGGTTATGGAAGGGCTTACGCCCGAGACCCCGCGGGGGCCCCGAGGGCCCTGGGGACCTTGCGGCCCGTCCGTGCCATGCGTCAAGGATACCGGCATGCTGCTCGGAATGATAATGATGATGTTGTTGCCGAGGGTGCTCACTGTCACCGTCGGGCTGAAGGGGTACGGCTGGCCTGCCGGCCCGGCAGGGCCGCGCTGGCCATAGCGTATGGAATAGGTGGACTGCACGCCCGCGCTGTCCACCACGATGAGCACAGAGTCTTGCGAGGAGGTGGTGTTGACAGTGACCGTGGGCGACACGCCGGCGGCCCCCTGCGGTCCCGTGGGGCCTGTGGAGCCGGTAGGGCCCTGCGGCCCGTCGTTGCCGTTCTGCAACGCAAATGTCTGCACCTGACCGTCCGAGAAGGTGACACTCACCGTGTAGCCATTGGCGGCCGGCACCACCTGATAGGACGTGGGCACAACACCCCCGACCCGGTTCGCGAAAAGCGCATACGGGACACTCAGCAGCTGCACGCTGCCAGAGGCAAACACGTTATCGTTATCAAAGGCATCGTCAATATATTGTGAGACAAGGTAGTATGTGCCGTCGCCCCAGTCAATGCTCTCCAAGCTTCCGAATGTGTTCGTTCCTTCGCCGATAGTCAGTGTGATTTCACCATTTACTGAAACATTTGGATTCCCAGGATCTTCAATTTTATGATCCTCCTGATATACCCGCTGTCCTGCAGGTTCTGTCGTGGCGTTGTGCCAGATGCTGATCCGCACTGTATAGTCGGTCGTGTAAGGAACGCCGTCAGCGTTGCGCACCACGGCCTGATAGGTGAACCTCACCGGCGCCTGTCCCGGCGTCTGTGCCACCGCCGACACCACACCCAAACATAAAATCAACAGCAGATATATTCTTTTCATGACAATTTGCGGTTTGCGATTAAAACATCCTCTCCCTCTTCACTGTTCACTAATCACTGATCACTCTTATTTTCGATTTACGGTTAAAAACATCTCCTCACTGTTCACTGATCACTGATCACAATTCACTGATCACTCCTAAAACGAACGAACACTACGCACCAGATGCTCGTTGGCCTTATTATGGTAGGTCACGTAACCATAGCCGGTCGTGCCATAGCCGGTCACGAACCACGCATGGATCTCACTATATTCTGTTGACGACCAGAAATGATCACCATTCCCAAACAAAGTGCCGCCCACCGCAGTCAAGGATGGTTCTACCGTATTGCGTGCGTTGTACAGTGTATTCAGTTGTCCCATGGCAGGCAGGTACCAACCGTTGTTAAAGTCCACAGCCCAGGCGGCGGAGTATGTGGCAGCGTTTCCATAGTTGCGGATGATCTGCGTGTTACTGTAGCCCGCCGTGTCGGCACATGCCACCGTGCTATTCGTAAAGTTGGGCAAATCGGGAATGTCTGTGTCGTAGTCGCCCCATCTACAGTAGTATGGGCAGTCGTCGTGCAGATTCACGGCCCAGCCGTGCATGCCGGAGTCGTCCACATGGAAGATCACGCCCATGGCGGTCTTGCCGGAGGCGGCATAATCGCTTAAGGAGACCCACGTGCCGTCGGTGCAGAGAATGTCGCCCACGGCGGCAGGAAGCTGCTCAGTTGTAAAGGTTACCTCGTCACCATACGCCGTGCCCGCGTCGTTGGTGGCGTAAGCCCGCACGTGGTAGGTGGTGCCAGGCACCAAGGCACGGACAGCGCTGACAAACGCGCCGCGTCCGCCGCCGTCTATGGTGTGGTTGTCGGCAATGGTAGGGCTGCCGGTAGTGTTCCAGCACACCCCCTTGGCGGCAACAATGCCGCCGCCGTCGGAGGTCACATTGCCGCCACACGTGGCATCCGCATGGCCAATATTCGTCACCGCGGCGGTCGTAACCGTCGGCAGGGTGACATTGGCGGCTCCCCCACCCTGGCCCATCCGGGCCTGCAGGGCAGCAATGCGGGCGTTCAGAAGACTCGCCTGCGCCATCATGTCGCAGAAGGCCACCGTGTCGCAACCGCTATTGGAGACATAGCCGGCATCGTTGTTGAACGCGCCTACATTGGTGGGGACGGTCGGTATGGTGGGACGGTTGGCCAGGTCGTTGTAGTTGCCGCTGAAAAGCGTGGGCCTGTTCAAGAGGTCGTTGTAGCTGCCGGAAGTGGCCACAGCCGCCAACGACGGTTTGTTGAGGATATAGGATTTTTCGGACGCATTAGACTCGGTCCAGTCGGCCTGCTCCTGGATGAACGGGCCGCCGTCGATGCCGTTGCGCAGCACAAAAGCGTGCGGGCCGTTGGCATCGGTGATGGTGAGCCGGGTGCGCATGGAGTCGAGCGGTTCAATGGTAACCACTGGGCTGTAGCCATTGGTGCCTTGCAGGGAGGCCAAGAAGTCGGCTTCGGAGCCGCTATGGCCATTGTTGAGCCATATCTGGTAGGCGGAGAGGCCGGTGGCGCCCGTAGTGTGCGTCATGGGCAGGGTCACGCTGTTGCCGCCGGAGATGGAGAGCTGGTCGCCGGAAAGCGAGAGGGTCTGGGGCGTGGTGGCGGCCAGGAAGTCAGCCTCGGTGCCGCTGTTGCCCGCATTCAGCCATATCTGGTAGGCGGAGAGTCCGTTCTGGACAGTGAAGGTGTGAGGACCGGTGGCATCCGTGATGGTGACGGTCGTGCCACTACTGTTCGGAAAGGTGGCAACTGTCGGGGAGAAGCCGGGGGTGCCGGGAGTGCCGTCCTGTCCGGCGGGGCCTTGCGGGCCGGTGGCGCCGTTATGGATCGTGAACGAGCGCGTGCCGACCGAGTCGGTGATGGTGACGATGGTGCCGTTCGTGGTCGGCGTGGTGGTAACTCTCGGGGATATTCCCGGAGGGCCGGCGGGACCCGGAGGGCCGGCGGGACCCTGCGCGCCGTTGCGGATGGTGAACGACTGCGTGGTGTCCACATCCGTGATGACCACCACGGTGCTGTCCGCATACTGGTGGGTGACGATGGTGGGCGACACGCCCGACTGGCCGGCGGGGCCCTGCGGACCTTGCTGGCCGTTCGTCACATTGAACTGGACGCTCTGCTGCTGCCCATTCTGGTCATAATAGTGCATGGTCACCAAATTGCCGTTAGAGGTGGGCACCGACTGCACGCTGATGGAGTGTCCGGCCAGGCCTTGCGGGCCAGAGGGTCCCTGCGGACCTGTCGGTCCCTGCGGTCCCTGCGTGCCATGATGCAGCGAATAGGTCTGGCTGCCGCCCCCGGGATTTGACAACTCCAACTCATAGCCGTTGGAGACGGGGGTGATGTTCAAGGTGGGCACATTGCCGGCGGTCTCGGAATACAACGCATACGGCACACTCAATATCTGCTGCGTGGAATAGTCCACGTAATTGTTCCCTCCGTTCAGATCGAGGTCCACCTTCAGGAAAAAGGTGCCCAACGACCAGTCGATGTTGGAGAAGACAGAGCCGCCCTGCGGGGTGCCGCCGCCCACCTCCACCGTCATAAGGCCGTTGACGTTCGTGGTCGGATGGTGCGTCTCCGTGTATACGGACGCGCCATTTTCCGAGCCCTGGCGGATGGAAATCCTGACACCTATCTGCTGGTTGGTGACCAACGAATTGTTGCTGTTGTTCCGCACCACCGCCTGGTAGACGAACCTGTTCGGCACTTGCGCCACAAGTGTCTGCAACAAAAGCAAGGAAATCAAAAATATGCCTGTTATTTTTTTCATGACTAAATATTTATCGACTGAATGGGGTTATATGGAATGGTGTGTGTTTTGAGCAGACTCAATCTAACACACAGCGCACGAGATTGCCGTTTTTCCTGCCGTTTGACCTGACAGCGACATTCGGATTGTCGTACCGGATAAGACGGCTGTAGCTTGTGGACGAGCCGCTTTCGGTCGATGTCCAGAAATAGACATAGCCGCCCATGTTGCTATAGGTGCCGGAATAGAAGCCAGCGGGCAGTGCCGTGAATGTGGTGACATTGTTGGATGAGGGGTCCTCGCCCACGGAGCAGGACACATTGCTGCTGTTCCAGCCCCATGTGGCAGCCAAGGCCTTGGCGTTGTTGTCGGGGTTGCCGCCGCAAACGAAGCCTGACGAGGAGACCGTATTGGTCAGCTGGGTCCACTCCGCGTCGGTAGGCACGTGCCAGCCGTCAGGGCAGACACCCTGTACCGGCGACTGTCCAGATGCCGCGCCGCGCATGGTGGCAGACCAGTTGTAGAGATAGCCGTAGGTGGAGACGTTGGACTCGTCGTTGCCGGGGGCGTAGCGGTACGGAGTGTCGCCGCTGGTCGTGCCCGCCGGGATTGCCGTGCCGTCGGAGTAATGCGTGGTGCGCATGCTCTCGCGAGTCCAGCACTGGGTGCCGATCAGCAGGGTGTTATAAGGATTGCCGTCGAAGTCGTAGACCTTGGAGTTGCCGCAATGGAACACGCCCTCTGTAGTGAACGACAATTCCGCGCCATACACGAGACCCTGGCTGTTGGAGGCGTATGCGCGCACATAGTAGGTTATCGCCGGTTCAAGACCGGTGAGGGTGGCGGTGAATTCCCCTACCCCGCCCGGCACGTTCACGTGGGCATCGTTGACGGTGGGATTGGGCAAACGGCTCCAGCAAAAACCGCGCGACTGGAGAGGCAGGTTCCCGTTATTCGTGACCACGCCCTTGGCAAGCGCACTTTGGGTCGTGACATTGGACACTTCAAGTGTTTGCACCTGCGGCAAAGAGGGACCGTCGAGCGACATGTTGAGCTCGTAACGCTCTAAGCCGAAGCCCACCTCTTCCAAGGAGAACACCGCGTCCTGATACACCGAGTCGGCGGTAAGCTTAAAGGCGAAACCCTTATGGATTTCTTCGGCGGAGACGGATATTTCGTAATAGCCGCGCGCATCTGTGGTGGTGGAACGTACCATGTTCTCGCCATCCACCAAGGAGACCACAACATTTGAAGCTGGAGTGTGGTCGGCATCATTAACAGTAACGGTCCCGAACACCAGGGTGTCACTGAAGATGCCCTCTTTCTCGAGTTTCTTGAGACAACCCGACGGGAGAATAAACGCAAGCGCGGTCAGTATGAGTATGGCTTTGTTTTTCATAGTCAGAATTTAAAGTTGAACCCCATCGAGAACACAGGCCCTTCCAATGTCGGGGCGGCGACGGGGGCGAAAGATATCTTGGAGTTCTTGTAGTTCGGTTTTCCCTTGGAAACAATGGCGTCCACAAGATTATAGACGTAAAGGGCTCCTGCGAAGCTCCAAAAAGTATAGTTGGCGGCACGCAAGTTCTTGTAGCTCTTGCTTGCTTTCATAAAATCGTCGTAATTGCCAGTTTCTATGCTGCTGTTCATCAGTTTCAGCTTCGATTTGCCCGAAGCGTATGTAATAAGAGCCGTGCCGGCACAGACCACCTCACCGACAAGGATAGCGGAGCCCTTGCCCACCTGTCCCCTGCCCATCTGGCCTAAGCCGGGAATAAAGAGGGATTTCACAATGGCCAAGTCGCCGGACTGCACAATGCGCATGTCAAGGCGGTCAACCTCCACCCCGTTGCCGTCCACAGCCACCACCTGTATCTCTATCTCGCGTTTGGAAGCCTTGTCGTTGGGCGCAATATCGAGCACCAATGTGTCTTTGCTCATCGCCGAGTTCCAACGACACCATCTGTTGTCGCCTTTGACAGACCACCGGGCATTGGACTTGACGGGGAAATAGAGCCGGGTGCCCCGGGCGCGGCACGTCTGATCCGGCATGCGTGTAGAATACCCGTCCACCGTCAGGAAGAAGGACTTGCCCTCCTGCGTCACGGTGAAGGAGACCGTCTTGTCGCCGGCAGTCACGCGGCAGTCGGCGACTCGCATGTCGCGACCGTTATTCTCTAACACACGGACATCAAAACTGTTACCGGTTATATTCTCGATCTTGCACCAGTCCGAGGCGGTGGAAACAGCCTGGAAGCTCTCGGCATTGGTGGCGACCATGTAGCGATACACCTTTGTCGGAGTTCCTTTCCCAATCAGCAAGTTTTCAGCCGGTGTTCCGCTGCTGGTGTTTACTTGGAGACTGATGGTTTTCTCAAGGACCTCTATGACGTCCTTGTAGAGGGTTGTGTTGTTGTAGCGGTTCGTGATCTCGATGGTGAAAACACCTGTGCCATGATTCCATTTCTGCTGTTCCAAGCTCGTTTCCCGCTTGTTATGCAGCACTTGGCAATCGAGGTTCACGTCCGACTTGGGACGCCGGCTCAGGTCGGTGCCCTGCCAGACACGCAGGCGCAGGCTTGCCACATGGTCCTTGACGGTGTCTTTGGGCACATACCGCACAACCGGGACAAAATAGTCCATATCCTGCGCAGGGATTTGCAGTTTATCCCCGTCTTTATAGAACTCGAGACTTATTTCCGGGTCCTGCATATAGGCGGTCTTGACCCATTCGGTTTCGGGTTTGGTAGGCTGCGGAGTTTGTGGCTGGTCATCGGGCTGTTTGATAAGCTTGTTACATTTCGCAATTTTACCGTTCAAACGTGACTTGTCGCTGTTCGTCAGGTCCATACAGGTCTTGGCTTTTTCATACCAGTCTTTTGCAGCCTTGTAATCTTTTTCAGCAAAAAAAGAGTCCCCCCTTTGCTCCCGGGGGGTGAAACATTGCGCCCAAAGCATACATGGAAGGACCACAAGGCAGATTAAGGTAAGAATTTTCCTCATAAGCTAACTAACTTCTTTTGAGACGGACTGTTAAAACCGGCAGGAGAACCCCATAGAGAGGGTTGCCTGCCCCATGGAGGGCTGCACCGCTGGATAAAAGCTGATATTATAGTTCTCTTTGGCCTTCAACGTCGGCGTAAGCACCAAGTTCAGCACATAGATGCCTATGCACGCGCCGAGGGAGGATGCGCGAATGGTGGCTTCGTTTCGGGTGAAGAAATTCGTCCTATCGTTTTTCTTGGAATAGTCGCAGACGAAATGGTTGGCGATGGCGACTCCGCCCGTAAGGATTTCTCCGAAGAGAATGACACCGCCAAGGCCGTTGCGACCCTTGCTGATCAAGCCTGCACCCGGAATGAAGATGGACTCTAAAATGGGGATGTTCCCGCGTTGGCGGATGGCAATGGGGATGCTGTCGATGGCCTTGTCAACGCCATCGTAGACAATCGCGTAGAGCGTGTGGTATCTTGAGCGGGCACTCTTGTTGGTGCTGACATGGATCTGAAGATTCAGGTTGTACTTGTCGCGGGTCACCGCACCGGAGCACCACGCGGAAGCGCCCTCAATACGGCAGGAAGGGGCGTCGGTGTGCGCCATCAAGGAGATGTTGCCGCCCCGGGCCTTCATGATCCGCGAAAGAGTGGTCGTTTTGTTGTTGACATCGAACTTGTACTGCGTGCCGGCTTGACGGATGTTGAACTTAATGGTCTTGAAGTTGTTCTTGTTGCGCGATGCGGCCGTCACGGAGCCGGCACCGATGCGCGCATCCTTGGCCGTGTTCCGCAGCACCTCGACCTCGAACATGTCGCCCTTCTTTTGCCTCAGCATGCACCAGTCGGGCAACGTCACCGTGTAAGAGGCGTTGGCCTCAACTGTGAACGTCAGCACCGTGTCTTTATTGTTGACCATAATCCGGTGCATGGTGTCCACATACTCCGCATCGATAGTGTTGACAATCAACTTGATTTTCTTTTGCTGGACGACGAACTCGCCCAAATAGATGGGGGTGCCATTGTACATGATCTGGAAGGTGTAGTCGCCTGGCTCGTATTCCGGCGACCATATCAGGTCCTTGATGATAAAATCGCCCGACACAGGCTTTACCTCCACCGGGCATTCCTTGCGGATGATGATACTTTCCTTGCGCAATATGCAGACATCCAACATCACCTCATGGACCGAGTCGGGGTCGAGCGGCGAGTAGAAGACCTTGGGCACGACATAGTCCATCTCTTCGTTGAGAAGTTTCGAGCCGTCCGAGCACTGGCCCTCGATGTTGACGCGGATACTACCCATGTAAGCGGTCTTCTTCCATTTCTCATGCAGTTCCCGGAGCACTTGGTATGGATCTATCTCCTCTTTCCCGATCAGGGTGTCCAAAGCATCATCTCCGGTGTCTGCCACCTCGTCGCTGATGGCATGGTTTTCGGTAGAGTCCTGTTGCATATCCGCAGTGGCATTGTCATTCCCACGCGCCGCACGAGCAGCCTTTTCCCTATTTTCCTTCTCCTTTCTCTCCTTTTCCTTGAGAGCCTTGCAGTTTTGGATTTTCTTGTTGAGGCGGGTCTTGTCGGCGGTGGTCAGTTCAGGGCAGGTCAAGGCATTGGCATAGTCGCTGATGGCCTGGTCGTATTTGTGCGACTTCGCGAAGCCGTCGCCCCTTTGCTCACGAGGGGCCATGCACTGCGCGAACGCCGTCGTAGCCATGAGCAACGACACCACAGTGAAAACAAGGACTTTAACTCGGGTTGGCTTGTCTTGCATCAAATCAACATTTTAATTACTGTTTCGCGCTCTGGTTCTTCGACAAGAAGCTGAAGCCACGCAAGGTGTTGATGAGCATAGTAGCAACATCTGTGGGAAAACCGTCCTCGATATTCTTTTCACGTATATCCATCGAGATATCATATTGGTCGTCCAAAGCAATGACGATCCCTGTGAGCACCTTGTCGGGCTGAACTCTTTTCTCTTCGTCCACGAAATGCTTGAAGGTCCAGTCGGAGGAAATCGATTGGAGATTCCTGCATATCATGTTGAGCGTGTCGATGTGAGTGCACAAGGATTTTTCCAATCCCAAGTTCTCGCACTCCATGATGGAGGAACGCCGTGCGCGGTCTATGTCCATGAGGCTCCCGTCCAAATGCTGCTGGGCCACGACAGAGAGGCTCTCCACTTTGGAGACGAGTTTCGAGGCCTTGTGGTGCTCAAAGGAGAAGAATGCGACGCCGAGCAAAATCGGGATGGCGACGGCAATGATGGCGATCACTTTTCTGCGATAGCGCTGCCATACGACAGGCGGATCGAGCAGGTGGAGACGCCACTTGCCCGTTTCGAGGTATTCGTTGCAGCACTGTTCGATGCGGGCGGCAGTGGGACGATCCCAGGTCTCCTTGGCGAGACACTTGTAGACTAATTTCTTGAGTCCCTTGGAATAGCTACCGGGGATAACTGGCACATCCGCGCCGTTTTTCTGGAGGCTTCCGCCGAACATCTCGTCGAACGGCACGTCGCCGGTCATAATCTCGAAGGCGGCGGCACCGAGAGCCCAAACATCGCTGGCCTTGACCGGCGTGGGCGAGGCGGAGAAGCGTTCCGGTCCCATATAGGGGATGGATCCGCTGCCATTGCTCTTGGAGAGCTTGTCCATCTCGGAGGCACCCACCGTCTTGCGCAACGTGCTGCGCATACGGGTGCTGATACCGAAGTCCGTGACCTTATAGGAGCCATCATTGGACAAAAGCACGTTGCCCGGCTTGATGTCCTGATGGATGATGGGCGGTTCCTGACTGTGCAGGTATGCCAAGGCTGCCGCGACGTCGCGTATAAACTCTACCACATTTCTTTCAGGCAGCGGCCGTTCGGGGTTGATCAGACGCTCCGCGCTGCCCCTGTCGCAGAAGGGCAGCACCAGGTAGGGAGAGTCGTCACAAATGTCATAATAAGTAGGGCGCAGCAAATTCGTATGGTTCAGCGCGAACACCAAGGAGAACTCATCCCGGAAGATGCGCAAGCCCTCCTCGTCCATGCCATTGTCAGGCACATAGATTTTAATGGCGACAATCAAATTGCCCGCCATCGTGTCAATGGCTTTCCATACGACGGAGAAACCGCCTCCGCCAATTTTCTTCAACAACCGGTAACGTCCGGCAAACATGCTATTTTCTGTCAACATATCTGTTTCTATTTTTTCTTATTGTACTTAAAAACTCTAAACTACTCCTCTTCTGAATTGGTTTCCGTGGCCTCGTTTGACGCGTCCGCATCGGTTTGCGGCTTTTCTGTCGGCTCGGTTGTAGCAGACGTCTTCGCCTGCTGTTTTTCAATGATCATGCCAATGGGGTTGGCTGGAGAAGGAGTGGTTTGCTGAGTTGTGGTTTGTTGAGTTGTGGATTGCGGTTTCTGTGGCCCGGAAGCCGGAGCATTCTCAGGTTTTGGGGTTTCTGGGACTACGACCGGGGTTTCGGGTTCTGGTGAAGGTGGCGTTATGTTGGTGTCTACAATCTCAACCTGGTTTGAGTCGGGTCCCTCGCATTGCTTGGGCTGGAACGGCATACCCGGCACGAAGCGCCACAAGAGGTAGAGGCCGCCCGCCAAAAGCAGGAGGATGAAGAGGGTCCAGAAGAACTTGCGTCCTTTCTTCTTGTTTTTCTTCAATTCTTCGACCTTGGCTTTGGCCTTGGCGTCGAGATCGTTGGCAGCATTCTGTTCAACGGCAGGTTTCACCAACTCTTCGATGTCGGAAGGCTCTTCAATTGCCTGGTCCTCGCCTTGCGCCTGCTGCTCAACCTCCGTGGGCGAGAGCGTGCGGGTCGGGGTGTTGGTGACAGGAGGCAGGTCCGGAGCGCCCGACAGCACCTTGAGCAGGGCAACGGTCACATTGTCGTGACCTCCCGCATTGAGCGCACCCTGAATCAGGGCCTGACGGCAGGCGTCGAGATCCTCGTGCGTCTGCTGGAGAATCTGCTCCGTCTCATTGTCGCGGATCATGCCGCACAATCCATCACTGCAAAGCAGCAGCATCTCTCCGTTATGGAGATATGTGACCACACTGTCGGGCGATGCGGAGTTGACGAAGTCGCCAAGACTCGAAGTTATGATGTTGCTGTCAGGATGATCGAATGCCAATTCCGGCAGAAGCTGGCCGGAGTCGACCAACGACTGCACGTATGAGTGGTCCTTCGACAGCTGACGCAGGCCGGTTTCCGGGTGGAAGGCGTAAGCCCGGCTGTCACCGCACCATGCCACGCACGCCGTGTTGTCCAACAGCCAGGCCATCACGATGGTGGTGCCCATGCCGCTGGTGTCGGAATGCTTTTTGGCATGTTTCTTGATGCGGTTGTCAGCCTCCAAAATCACCTGCTTCATAAACTTGCAGGCGGCGGCTGGAGTTGCAAAATCCTCCGGGGTAACCTTGTCCGGTGCAAAACAATCCTTGACTGTATGCACGGCGATGTCGGATGCAACCTCGCCGGCATTCATCCCACCCATGCCGTCGGCGACGACAATAAGACTGCCCCGAGACCCCAACGGAATAATTCCGTTAGGGTCTTGGGGGATGGTCCAGTTGTCGACACTGACATCGGGGCATACGATGAAATTGTCTTCGTTATTCTTGCGATATACGCCCACGTCAGTGGCAGCGGTGAGACATATCGTTATGTCACTCATACTTTAATATATTTAATACTTAATAATCTAAAGAAATTGGCATTCAAACAACCTGTTCCAATTAACGCACAACGTTCTTGATAGGAACGATGTGAGCATATTTCTGCGAATCCTTGTCGATACGCGAGACGATGCCAATGGCATACAGCTTGCCGTCGCGAATGATGAAGGCAGGACCGCCGGAATTGCCGTGGTCAACCGTGTTGGAAATGGTGATGCAGTCGGCATTGTTGAGGCCCTGACGGGCAATCGTGGTCTGGTTGTAGATCGGATTGACAATATTCTCGACATCTTCACTATCCTTATAGCCCAATCCGCCAGGGAAGCCCATGATGTACACATCTTGGCCACTGACCGGAGACATGGATGCGGCGGCATCGATTTGGATATTGCCTTTGTAACGGGTGGCAGCTGCAGCCCAGTCGGTGCTCATGGCCTTCATGTTGTGCTCGCTGTTCATGGGGAAGGCGACATTGTAAACTGTACCGTTGCCGTCCGTCCATTTCACGTCCTTGCTGACATCCATCTTGAAGTCGTTGCTGTTGAGGGTAAAGCTCTTGTCGCCAAAGAACACTTTAACCTTGGAATAGAGGAACACCTCATCGGTGGAAGCCTTGGAGTTCATGAAGAGGTCGAGGATGCTGGAGGGATAGAGCCACGGCGTGACCATGTGACGCGCGGTGATGAAGGTGCCGTCAGAAAGGAGGAAACCGCTGCCCGACACTTTGCCGACCTCGAACGGTTCGCCTTCAACATCCGCCATGACGGTTGTCTCGACATAGCAGACACTGCCCTTGACCTGATCAAGCGAGGTGATGTATTCCGGAGCGATACCGGCTTCCATTTCGTCTTTGAGCTTTTTCGCATCAACCACAGCGCCATTGTGCCAGACATGCTTGACGGTGGGTTCCACTCTGTCCATGGAGTCAAGGAGGTTTTGGATACGCGTCTGTTCCAAGAGCAAGGAATCTTGTTGATGTTTCAACTGATCGGACAAAATGGTCAGTTCTTTGATTTTCTTGTTGCTCTTGACGCCATAGATAACGCCACCGGCGATAGCGAGCGCGAGGAGGGCGCAAAGGATGGACAGCGCGGTCTTGTAGGGACGCAGGGCCTGTTTGCGGAAAAGATTGAGACGAGCGGTGAGGCCGAGGCTCTTCACGAGAGACTGTTCGCCTTGGGGGATGATGAATCCGAGACGCGGTCCGTTGGAGGAGAGCTGGATCTCGTCACCGTTTTTGAGATAATAAGTGCCCTGCACCGGAGAACCATTCACGAGCGTGGGGTTGGTCTTTGACAAATGGTACAGCACATAATTCTCGCCCTCGTGGCGGATGGCGGCATGCATGCGGCTGACCGTGTTGAAGTCTTCATCGAAGCGGACCGTGCACTTGGGGTCACGACCGATGGTGGCCTCATCCACGATGATGTTCTGGGCTTCGCCTGCACGATGGTATTGCGAATCATTGCGGTGTTCCAATATGTAGAACCGCTTGCCGGACGGGTTGAAGACGGATTTCATACCGGAACCGACGGTGCCGCCGAAGGAGGACTTAAAGGAGTCTGTTTTACTCATAGCATTGTTGTTTTAATTAATAATAAAGTTAACTGTGTTTTCTATTTTAAAAGATTTCATATCGAAGTTTTGCATCGCCGATGGTCAAGATGTCACCCGGTGACAATTCCAGGCCGTCTTGCGTAACTTCGGTCGAATTCAGGAATGTGCCGTTGGTGGAGCGGCACCATTCGCGCTTGTCCGCAATCCACTGTCCGTCGCGCACAAACCACGTGCGCCCGCCGTCTTCCGTCTCCAAGGTACAATGGCGGCGGGAAATGACAAACGAGAGTTCTTCGCGGACATGGATGTCGTTTTCCGGCTTGCATCCCATGGACAACAAGGAGCCGTGGCTTTTCAGCAGGGCCATCAAGTCATAGACCTTGCCGTATTCCTCGCCCTGCATGACACGCAGCCGGCGGCCATTGCCCTGATAGGATGCCGCGACATTCTCCGTATGGGAATGATGCACATTCGGTATGCATTTAAGGCATTCATCCACACTTTGGAAGCGCTCCTTGTAGTCGGGCACAAGGCAGCCCTCGACGATTTCGCGCCAGCGGGGATGGACACCGTAGCGGTTGAGCTGGGTGCGATCCCATTGCCCTGCGGTGGCGTTTTTCTGATACATCACCAGCTGGTTCTGGTCTTCCATGCTGCCGAATGGAAGCCGGCCCGTGATAAGCTGGTATACCAGCACGCCGAAAGAGAAAATGTCGGTGGTGGGGAGTACCGTGGCATTGCCCCTAACGCGCCGCAGTTGTTCTGGCGGCATGTAGGCGTATGTGCCGAACATCTGCATGGGCTTGCCTAAGATGTTGCGCTCCGTCATCCGGTTATTGCGGTCGCCGCAGATGCCGAAATCGGTCAGCACGGCAAAGTCGTTCTCCTTGAGTAAAACGTTCTCGGGTTTCAAGTCGCGATGCACCTTGCCACAACTGTGAAGCATACGCAAGCCTAAAAGCACATTGCTGAAAATGTCGCACAGCTTCTCGTCCGGAATCACATCCGCAGGAGAGGAAGGTATAAACTTGCTGATGTCTCCGTTAGGACAGAACTCCATGACGAAGAAAGGGTTGCCGCCTTCGATGCCATAGTCCATGGAGCGGACTAAGTAGGGGCTGTCGATGCGGCCCGTCTCGAACTCCATCTGGAAACGCTGCTGGAGTTCCTCGCGGATGGTCGGGGGCACTTCCCACAATTTCAGCAGCTTGAAAGCCACCGGCTTCGAGGGGTCGTGTCTGTCCGTGACCTTGTACACCTTGCCGAATGTACCCTCGCCCAGCACCTTTTGAACGACATACCTTCCCTGTATGACGTCATCTATCTTGAAATCACAACGCTTTACAATTGTTGACATAACCTTAGAAGCCGATTCTGAACATTTTGTCCCCAATGATTACAATGTCGCCATCCTGAAGCTCGTGTTTTTTGTCAAGGACCAATGAAGTGGTCAACAGGCGACTTTTGTTTTCTATATACCAATGTCCATCCTCGCAGGTGAGCAGGGCCTGTGCGGAACGAGAGATCGTGAGGTCGTTGGGAGCGACATTGCCCCTGTTGAGGACAACCTCCTTGTCCGAGAACTCAAGGTCTATCGGAGCGAAATCGGGGCGTTCACCGACATTCAAGGCTGTCATGCGGATGGATTTTCCCTTTTGTGGCTCATCATCTGTCAGATGACTTGGGAAAACCGTACCCTTACTCACAACTTCGGCGACCTTCGGCTCGGCGGACGCAGGATTCGGGGTCTTCACCGGCTCCCGGGACTCGTCAATATGCTCATTGATAGTGCCTTTTTGCGGGAACTGGCCTTCACGGCGCGTCGCCCTCAACGGATTGACACCTTCATAACGGGTGGATTTTTGAGGATTAAAGCCTTCATAACGGGTGCTTTTCTGAGGGTCTTTACCCTGGAAAAAAGTACCCTTTTGAGGGTTGTTGCCTTCATAAACGGTGTTCTTCTGTGCCGATGACGTCTCTTTCTCTTCTGTCGGGGGAACTTCTATGACTGTTCCCTTCAACGGAGAGGGTTTGTCGTGCACGGTGCGCGCGGCAACGGAGGTGTTGCATTTGGGGCACGTCAGACTGCCCGGGCGCAGAGGGTATCCGCATGAAGGACACGCCGAGGCCTGAGGAGCAGAAGCCTCCGTGCTCTTGGATTGTTCCGCCGTCTTGGGCTCAGACTTGGGTTCGGAGGCCTCCTTTTCAGAAGAGGCAGGTTCAACCACTTTACCGATTCTCTGCGTCATACGACTTTCATTGGAGGATTTTTCAGAATCCTTGGGAGAGGAATCCTTTGGGGAGGGATCCTTCAGTATCTCGCGTATGGTCTGACGCAACGGTCTGTTGGGTTTGGGCTCAACCTTTTCTTCTTGAGCCGCTTTTTCGTTGGAATTAGACGCAGAAGCTCTCATCAGAGGGCTATCGCATTTTTGACAAGTGGTACTTCCGTCTGGATTATTGCTCCAGCCACAATTTTCACATCTAATCATTTTTAAACTTTAATATATTTTAAAAGGCAAAAATATAATTTATCAACATACAACTTTAGCATCGAATTTACAACAGAATATGTAAATATTTTACCAAAGCGCGGTTTTCATAGAAAATAATATTCACAATGCAATGTGAATAAGACGCTTTTTAAAAAAAGAGAGGCCTGACTTGCAGGCCGCACTCACTCGCCCGAGATGCATTGGGAGATCTCTTTGAAGAAATCGTGATCCAAAACCCCGCACACTTTCCACAAGACATCCGTGGACAAATGGTCCCGCTGCAGGATTTTGTATATATTGTCCGTGCCATAATTGAGCTGGGCAGCCAGCCAAACAGCGCTGCGGCCTTGCGCTTTCAACTGCGACTTTATCATTTTACCGACGTGTGGATATGTTGCCATATAATTGAGGATTTTATCTACTAACAAAATCTTTAAAAAAATTACGGTAAGAAATATACGGAAAAAAAGTAATTTAGTTACAGATAAAACCGTTCACAGGATATCGTTTTTTATACGGAATTATCCCTTATAGTCTTGAAAAAATGGTATGATAATCTGCGAAAATCTGCGTGGTCTGCGGGGGAAAAAAACGCCCGCAGAACTCGCAGAAAAACGCAGAAAAGATATCACATGATTCAAAGGGATAATTCTGTTTTTATTTGGGCGTGCCGGCGCGGTGGCGGGAAACATTCGATTGCGTGTGTGATTGTAGAGACGCATGCGTCACTTCACACGGCAAATACATCATGTCTGTGCATATTCAAAATTTATGTACATTTGCCGCCTCTTCTTACCAAGAGAACTATTCACAACATATTTGATAACAGAAATTTACAATACAATGAACCCCAACATTACCATACGACTGATGACGGCGGAAGACTATGCGCGAGTATATCACCTCTGGTCTGTGACCGATGGCATGGCCTTGCGGGGCTATGACGACTCCGAGGAGGGCATCTGCAAGTTCCTGAAAAAGAACCCGACCTCCAACTTCGTGGCGCTGCGCGGCGACGACTTGGTGGGCGTCATCTTGTGCGGCATGGACGGCCGACGCGCCTACATTTACCATACGGTGGTGCGCAGCGACCTGCGCAACCAAGGCATCGGCAAGGCGCTGTTACACGCCGTCTACGCTGCTGCCGAGCAAGAGGGCATTAAAAAAAGCGGCCTGTTGGTGATGAAGCACAACGAGATCGGCAACGCCTTCTGGCGTTCGCAAGGCTGGACCGAACGCACGGATCTCAACTACTACAGTTTCAAGAACCAGGAGCAGGAAGAACGCAACCAACCCATGCCTTAAACTGCCTTAATCTTTCTGCATTTCAAAAAATAATCTATTTTTGCATCGCCAAACAATTATCCAGTGGTCTTGAGAAGGTATTCCACATATCTGCAATGGTTCGTCGCAATCGCCCTGTTCGCGGGGGGCTGTGCCAAGGTCGTCACTCCAACCGGCGGGCCGCGCGACAACACACCTCCCAAGATGGCCAAGGAGACGCCCGCGAACCAAAGCGTCAACTTTAATGCCAACCAGATCCACATCACCTTCGACGAATTCTTCACCCTCAACAACCCGAACGAGAATGTGATGTTCTCCCCTCCCCTGCAACATCAGCCCACTTACACCACCAGCGGCAAGACCCTCATTATCAAGATCAAAGACACCCTGCGCGAAAACACGACCTATAATGTCGTCTTCTCCAATTGCATACAGGACTATCACGAAGGCAACAAGATACCGCTCTACCACTACAGTTTTTCCACAGGCCCCGCCATCGACTCGTTCCAATTGGACGGCAAGCTCATCAACGCCAACACGCTCGCACCCGAAGAGGACTTCTTGGTGCTGCTCTACAGTCGCGACATCGACTCCCTGCCTTTGACCACCATCCCCGACTACGTCACCAAGAGCCAGAAAAACGGCACCTTTCATTTCCAGAACATCTCCTCCGGCGATTATAAGATATTCGCCCTCAAGGACATCAACAGCAACTACATCTACGATTTACCCAACGAAGCCATCGCGTTCCAGAAGGAATTGGTGAGAGCCTGCCCGCCGCCCGTCGCGCAAGACAGCACCGAACAGGCCGAGGCATCCGAAAAGGAGCCCGAGCCCCAACCTGCCGAGATCCTGCTGAAGACATTCATCGCAGCCGACTCTTTCCCGAAACTGGCACACTACGACAACCCTGAAGCAGGTGTCTACAAATTCCCATTCTCCACACCCGTGACGGAGTTCGAAGAAGACCGCTTAGCCGGCAGCATCGACCACTTTCACCTTTGGAATTCCCGCCATGACACACTCACATGGTATCTGAAGGCACCGCAATTCGACACCTTGGCCTATCTCTTCACTGCCAATGGCCATACGGACACAGTTCTTTTGAAGCCCTACAAGGCCAAAACCAGTCCGACACGCGGAGGTGGCGGCGGATCTCCCAAATATCTCAGAATCAAATTTCTGAACGAAGGACATCGTTTCAAGCCGCTAACGCTGCAGTTCTCCTACCCCATCCTGCCATTAGACTCGTTCCCCGTCTACATCTTTTCACAACGGCAAGGCAAGGGTGACACCGTCATCGTGCAAGTGCAAGTGCCCGATGGATTTATAACCGAGATCCCCATCCTTTATAATTTCGAGACCAAAAAACATTACGACGTCATGATTCCGGACTCCCTGTTTTTGGGGTATAACGGTTTGACACAAGACACTTTACGTTGCTCTTTCTCCATGAAATCGGAGAAAGAATATGGCGACATCACGCTCAACTACCAGTTGGGCACGATCACATGTCCCGTCATCATGCAGCTTTTCAGCGGAACAAGTATTGTACAGCAGGATATTTTGACGCAGGATGCCACTATCCGCTACGAGCATCTGGAACCTGGCAACTATTCCCTCCGCGCCATCTTGGATCTCAACGGCAACGGGCGTTGGGACACGGGCGACTATCACCACAGCATACAACCCGAGCCGATCATCTATTTCACGAAAGGTCTTACTGTCCGTGCCTACTGGGATTTAGAGGAAGACTTTAACATAGACGAGGCAAGATAATATATTACAACCACTTACAACAGAACAAAATCCCCTCTTAATTAAGGTTGATGAACTTGGGGACTTGCAGCCAATGTTTGTATTCAGGGCCTAAAATCCGCACGGCCTGTTCCCAGACCTTTTCGGGTTCGGTGCGGAACACAAGGTCCGACGTCGGGTTGCCGATCACCCACATATTTCTGCGCAACTCGCCCTCCAACTGGCCTGGCGCCCAACCGGCGTAGCCCATCAAGAACTTGTAGCGCAAGTTGGCAACCGCATGGTTCAAGATGAGCGACAGCAGAGTCTTGTCGTACCCCACATAAACATCGGGCACAATACGGGCGGAGGCCTCGTTCTCACTATAATTATGCAGCAGGAAGAGTGCGGTGGGCATCACCGGGCCGCCGAGATGCATGGGGGCGTCTATCGGCAGCTCGTCCACGAGGTCGCGCACCGGGAAGGGCAACCTATGGTTGACAATCAGCCCCGCACAATGCTGCTGGTCATAATCCGTCAGCAGGACCACCGACCGGTTGAAAAAAGCATCGTTGTAGTAGGGCACGGATATCAGTATCCTTCCCGCCGTCAGCGAGTATTCCGTCTGCTTAACTTTCAACAAGTCACTATTGTAAGGCATTTAAATGCATTTTTTTGCAGCGCAAAGATACAAAAAAATAGATATGGAGCGTTTTTTGTACTTTTGCCGTTTTAAAACAAGAGCCTTGAACAAGCAGATTTTACGCCTTGCCGTGCCGAGCATCATCACCAACATCACCGTGCCCCTATTGGGGATGGTGGACGTTGCCATTGTGGGACACATCGGCCAGGCCAGCCACATCGCAGCCATTGCATTGGGCACCATGGTCTTCAACCTTGTCTACTGGAACTTCGGATTCCTGCGGATGGGCACCAGCGGCCTGACCGCACAGGCCTATGGGGCGGAGGACCGCGCGGAGTGCCTGCGCATCTTGGTGCGGGGCATGGCCATCGCACTATGCGCAGCCGTCCTGCTCATCGCACTGCAGCAGCCCATCGACCTCCTCTGCCGCCGATGGATTCACACCAGCCAAGAGACCCTTGACCTGACGATGATATACTTCCACATCCGCATTTGGGCAGCACCTGCCACATTGGGCCTCTATGCCCTCAAGGGATGGTTCATCGGTATGCAGAACGCCAAGGCCCCCATGTGGATTGCCATCATCCTGAATCTCGTCAACATCGTCGGCAGCCTGGTGTTTGTCTTTGTGCTGCACTACGGCATCGCAGGCGTGGCGTGGGGCACCGTAATCGCACAATACATGGGACTCGCCATGGCCGTAGTCATCTGGTTCTACAAATACGGGGAGATGCGCCATGACATCAACATTCGCGAAAGCCTGAAAATCAACGAGATGGTACGATTCTTCAAGATCAATGCCGACATTTTCCTGCGGACGCTATGCCTCATCGCCGTGTTCACCTTCATCCCCTACATCTCCGCCGAGATGGGCGATGAGGTGTTAGCCGCCAACACACTGCTGATGCAGCTTTTCACACTGCTGTCGTACATCATGGACGGCTTCGCCTATGCCGGTGAGTCCTTAGTGGGACGCTATGTGGGAGCACAGGACAACCAATCCCTGCGCCGGGTCATCCGCCTGCTGCTCTTATGGGGGACAGGACTGGCGGCGGTGTTTACCGTGCTATATGCCCTCTGCGGACGTGGTCTGCTCAGCATCCTCACCGACAAAGTGGAAGTCATTGACAAGGCCATGGAGTACATCATCTGGACGGTGATGGTACCTTTTGCGGGATTTGCAGCCTTCATTTACGACGGCATCTACATCGGAGCCACGGCGTCCAAGGCGATGCGCAACGTGATGTTCGCGGCCACCGCTGCCTTTTTCATTGCCTACTACGCCCTGCACAACACATTGGGCAACAATGGATTATGGATAGCTTTTCTGCTGTTCCTCGTATTGAGAGGATTGCTGATGCAATTGGGCGTCAAGAGATTTGTTTAGTTATTGGCCGTTGGATATTGGACATTGGATGTTGGACATTGGTTATTGGACATTGGTTATTGGACATTGGTTATTGGTGTTTGGTGTTTGGTGTTTGACGTTGATAATTAAGAAATTAAAAAATTAAGGTGGTTATATACATGATGGCACCAGGCCGGGATAAACAACACATTTTTCCTACGTCTCCCTTTCGCGGCGAGCAAGTTTCATGCATCTTGGATGCCGACTCCCGCGCCGCGAGAGGTTTTCTGTGCCGTCGTTCCACCCCACACGGCCGTGTGGGGTTACAGAGAAGGGTGTTCCTTCGGAACACGTCTGAATGGAAAATGACAATGTAATTGAATCGGCCTCGAAGAGGCCTTCCTTTTTGTAACACCACACGAAGCGTAGCAAGTGTGGTGCTGGGATGCGCGGTGGACACACATCGCACCGCGGGAGTCACTTGCCACGAAGCATTGCGCCTCCCCGGTGCGAAAGGGAGACAATTTGTAAGATGCCGCATGGCCCCGGTAGGGGCAAGAGCTCGGTAGAAAATATGGTTGTTGGTGGTTGGTCGTTGGTGGTTGGTCGTTGGAACTTTGAACTATGGCTATGAACTATGGGGTCTTTGGTTGTTGGTGGTTGGCAGGCCAGAGGTCTGCCAGGGTTGGTAGGGAACGAGCGCTGCAACCCCTGGGAAGGGACGGTGTGCGGGAAAATCACAACAATTACATCATGTCAGTGCATATTTAAAATTTATGTACATTTGCGGCTTTGTTTCGTAAAGTATAAAAATATGAGAAAGAGGTCTGCTCTATTGATCATATTGGCCTTGTTGGCGACCCTTGCCGGCGCGCAGCCTGGCCAGACAGCATACGACATCGACAGCCTGTATGCGTCTATGCCCCCCATGGAGGCATTGGATGCGGCCGCGTTCAGCAACGTTCCGAGGCTGAAATTGTCGCAAGACGAGCGCAACATCCCGCTGCCCTCCTACGTAAACAACTCAGAGCGGATGTGGATGCCCGCGATATTCTACCAGGCGGCATTGGAGTGCGGCCAGGCCAGCAGCATCTGCTATAATTTCGCGTATGAGTTGGCACGGCGGCGCAACGTGAGCCCTTTATGGGGAATGATCTACAACTACCCCTCGCACTTCGCCTGGAACTTCTGCAACGGTGGTAGCAGTCGCGGGGTAGCCTTTATGGAGACGTGGGAGGTAATCCGTACCGCCGGCACGCCCAATGTCAACGAATGGGGCGGATGGTTCAGTACGGGGGGCGCCAGCCGCTGGATCAGCGGGTACGAGACCTACCACAGCGCGATGAAGAACCGCATCTCGGAGATGTACGCCATCCCCGTGGACGACGAAGAGGGACTGCTGACGCTCAAGCACTGGCTCTACGACCACCTGGCGGGCGAGAGCTCCGGCGGTCTGGCCAACTACTACTGCACCTACTACGGCAACTCCGGTCTTTCAGTGATTCCTCCCGGTGCGCCCGAGGCGGGTAAGCACATCGTGGTCAACCTCACCACCACCGTCAACCACTCGCAGACCATCGTCGGCTACAACGACGCCGTCTGCTGGGACTACAACGGCGACGGGCAATATACCAACGACATTGACATCAACGGCGACGGCGTGGTGAACATGAAGGACTGGGAGATCGGCGCCGTCATCTTCTGCAACACCTTCGGCGATGCTTTTGGCGACAACGGCTACTGCTACCTGCCCTACTGCAAGTTAGCGTCGCTGCCCGCAGAGGGCGGCATCTGGAACAAGTGCGTCTATGTGGTGCAGGTGAAGGACGAGGTCTTCCCGCAAATCACCTACAAGGCAATGATTCGCCACTCGTCGCGCGGCAAGATCAAGCTCACCGCCGGCATCGCCAACAACGTCAACGCCACCCAGCCCGAACACACCCTTGAGTTCCGCGTCTTCAACTTCCAGGGCGGCGACCTCTATATGTTGGGCGACAACACCGACGAGTCAAACAAGGATATCGAACTGGGACTTGACGTGAGTCCGCTGCTCAACTACGCCACTCCGGACGCACCCTGCAAGTTCTTCTTCAACGTAATTGAGGACGACCCTGACAATGCGAGCGACGGACAGATTATAGGATTCAGTTTGATGGACTACACCTCGGGCGTGGAGGATGAGCAGGTGTGTCCCAACGGCAACGTGCCCATCGCCAACAACACGACGACCACCTTGTCGGTGGTGCGTGCCATCCACTTCACGAAACCCGAGATCCAGGACACGGTGCTGCCGGATATGGAGGCCTTTGTGCCCTACAGCAAGACGCTGACCGCGACCGGCGGCAAGCCCCCTTACCGCTGGGAGGTGAGCCGGCAGTTCGAAATCTCGGAAACCAACTCATCCTACCCCACCGAATCGGGACAAGCTGTGAGCCTCTCCAACACCGGCACCGGCTACGCCATCGTCAACCTGCCTTTCGAGTTCCCCTACTATGGCGACGAATACGACCAAATTGTCGTCTACGCCGACGGCTACATCGCCTTCCACCACCAGCCCGCCAACTGGCCCTTCCTGCAACATTCGGATATGCAGACCATGTCCATCCGCTCCATCTGCCCCTTCAAGGCCGACCTGACCAACTGCAGTGTCCGCAAGATTGCAGGCAACGACATGCTCACCTTGGTGTTCTCTGCCAAGATATCGGGACAGACATCCTCGTCAGTGAACTTTGCCGTCACATTGCACGCTTCGGGTGTCATTGAGTTCCAATATGGGGATATGACTTTCTCCGGGAGCAATTTCTGGTCAGCGCTCTTGCGTGGCGACCAGCAGGTGATCCAGCACACGCCTGTTTCAAGACAGGTTGCCGCCAACATTGCGCACCGCAGCTTCTCGATGACGCCCAGCATCCTCCCCGACTGCCTGACACTCTCCGCCTCCGGCACCCTGTCAGGCAAGTCCGAACGCGCATTCGAGGACGCCACCTTCTCGCTCACCTGCTATGACAACAACGACGTGGGGACAACCCAACGATTTCACATCTCCAGCCTCTACACCTCGCGTCTTCTGATGTCAGACCTCAAAATCAACGGCAGCGACAATCCCAATCTCTTTGTGGGCGACACGATTCGGTTCTCCATTTCCGTCCTCAACACCGACACTATGGCCTATCCCAATGGCGTCCTGCATATACGCAGCACAGACCCATTCGTCTCGTTCATCGACAGCACCGAATATTTCGGCTATATCGGTTCCAGCAACGAGTACACACTCAACAACTGCGTCACGTGTGTCGTGCGAAGAGGCGTTCCCGACGGGCATGAAATTCCCTTCTCCATCGAGATCGCCAACGACATCGCCGCCGTCACCACCACGCGCGCTTTTGCCGTCCACAGCTACGATTTCTCCCTTCTGCACTACGCCATCCTCAACCACGACAACAACACCGGCATGCTGCATCCCATCGAGTTGGACACGCTCTTGGTAACATTGCGCAACAATAAGGGCGAGATCCAAGACGTGGAGTTGCGCCTGCACTCTTCTCTTCCAGAGGTGGAGGTTCCCGTCGCGACGAGGCACTTCGACGCCATCGCTGCAGAAGCGACGTTTGAACTGCCGGCCATCCTCTACGTGACTCCGAACTACGTGCCCGGCACCACTTTCAACGTCTACGTGGACATCTACGTCCATGGCGTGTTGGTGGACACCAAGACCGTCACCATTCTCGGCGAAACCGTCTGCTTTGACTTTGAGGACGGAAACGTGCCGGCACAGTTCACTGGCGGCAACTCGCAGGCCGACTGGGTCATCGACCTCACGGAGGCGCACTCGGGCATAGGCAGTCTTCGCAGCGGCGCCATCAGTCACAACGACACCAGCGCTGTGCAAATCGCCTTCAACTCTGTGCAGGGCGAGCATCTGATGTTCGCCTTCCGCACCTCGACGGAGAACAAGTACGACTGGCTCTACTTCTACATTGACGGTGTGCAGCAGGGGCGCTGGGCAGGTGAACACGCGTGGACCCAAGTGCACTATCCCGTGGCCCCGGGAGAGCACGTCGCCTCCTGGAAATACATCAAGGACTACAGCACCAACAGCAATAGCGACTGTGTGTGGATTGACGACATCTGTTTTGCGGAGTTCGACGACCCAACCCTTGAGCTGGACGTTCATCCCGAAACCGTGGAGATCACGATGGGCGTTTCCGCTCATATAAACGACAGCGCGCTCGTCACCTTGGAGAGTCCCTTCGGCGGCATCGTCTTGTTCAACAATGTGTTGGAAGATGAAGACGGGCACACGCCGATCTGGGTCACCTGTGCACCGGGCAACGACTACATTGACGCCAACGGGCAACGGCAGATCGTCCTTTACTTCAACAGCTACGGCTGCGCGGAGAATGACCATCACGCCACGCTGCGCATCCGCCACACGGGCGGCGAGCAGCTGGTCACTGTCACGATGCACGTCAGCAGCGTGGGCATCCCGACCGTGGAATTCCCCGCCAACGTCAGAGTCTATCCCAACCCCACAAACGGCAGAGTTTTTGTACAAAACGAAAGCGCCCTTATCGAGAGAGTGATTGTTACGGACCTTTACGGCCGCACGGTGGCAATTATTCCTGTAAACGACTATACAGGCACTTTAGATCTATCCTCGCTGCCCAATGGACTATATCTGCTACGCATAGAACAGGTGGACGGCAACCACATAATGCACAAAATCATAAAAGAGTAAAGATGTAACAAAACGCAAAAAAATGCATCTTTTGGAAGTAACCCCTAATTTCCATTCCTTATGAAAAAGTGCATTCTGATACCGGCAATCCTGTTCTTGATATGGGCGACCCATATTGGAGGACTTCGTGCGCAAGATGTGCCCGAGCACGAAGCGATGTCCGCACAGGCAGCACATTTGGACAGTCTGTATGCCCAAATGCCCGTCTTGGAGCTCAACAACCCGGCATTTTCCAATATATCACAGCTAAAATTGTCGGAAGCAGAACGAAACATACCATTACCCTCTTCAGTGAACAACAGCCTACAACCGTGGATGATTCCCGTCTTCTATCAAAGTGCACTGGAGTGCGGGCAAGCCAGCACCATTTGCTACACCTTGAGTTATGAGCTTATGCGCAAACGTGGAGATCCGTATGCCATCGGAGGACACAACTACGCATACCCTTCCCATTTCGCCTGGAACTTCTGCAACAAAGGAACCAACGAAGGTGTAAGTTTCCTGGATTCTTGGGAGGTCATCCGTACGGCGGGCACACCCAATGTGACGGAATGGGGCGGATGGTACAGTACTGGAGGGGCAGGACGTTGGGTCAGCGGCTATGAGACCTATCACAGCGCAATGAAGAACCGCATTTCAGAGATGTATGCCATCCCCATTGACGACGAGGAGGGTCTGTTGACGCTCAAGCATTGGCTGAACGACCATCTGGCCGGGGAAAGCAGCGGCGGGTTGGCCAATTTCTACTGCACCTACCGCGGCAACAACTTCCTGTCTGTTATCCCGCAAGGCAACCCCGACGCCGGAAAGCACATAATGAGTTATTTCGGTTCAACCGTAAACCATTCTATGACCATTGTCGGATACAACGACGATGTCCGCTGGGATTACAACAATGACGGCCAGTACACCAACAACATAGATATCACGGGGGATGGCATTGTGGACCTTCGTGACTGGGAAATCGGCGCCGTCATCATCTGCAACACCTACGGGGAGAGCTTTGGTGACAACGGTTACTGTTACTTGCCCTATTCCAGGTTGGCCTCCCTGCCCGCAGAGGGCGGCATCTGGAACAAGTGTGTCTATGTGGTGCAAGTCAGAGACGAAGTTTTCCCTCAGATCACCTTCAAGGCCACCATCACCCATCCTTGCCGCGAGATGCTCAAACTCACAGCGGGAATAGCCAACGACACCAACGCCACACGTCCCACAAACACATTGGAATTCAACGTTTTCAACCGACAAGGAGGCTGCCAATATATGCAAGGGGGAAATTCCACAGAATCCAACAAGACCCTTGAACTGGGACTTGATGTCAGCCCCTTGCTCAACTTTGTGGAGCCCGGACAGCCCTGCAAGTTCTTCCTGATCGCCTCCTCCTTTTCCGATATGTACCATACCAGCGAAGGTGTCGTGCAAAATTTCAGTCTGATGGACTACACCTCCGGGACGCCTGTTGAACAAGCTTGTCCATCCACCCACGTTGCCCTTATGCCGGGAGACACCCTTTGGCTGTCGGTGGTGCGTGCCATCAATTTCTCCAAACCCGTCATCCAAAACACACTGCTCCCCGATATGGAAGTGGACTCCAACTACCAACAGACACTCCACGCCACAGGGGGAAAACCTCCTTACCACTGGGAATTGAACAGGAGATACAAGATTGAAGAAACCAATGTCCCATTCCCGACGGAATCGGGTCAAGATGTTCCGCTTTCAAACGTAAACAACGGCTATGCCATTGTTGAACTGCCATTCACCTTCACATACTACGGTGATGAATATGACAAAATCGTGGTCTATGCCGACGGCTACATCGCCTTCCACCACCAGTCCGGCGACTGGCCTTTCCTGTCCACCATCAATTCACAAGCCACGACTATGCAGGATATGGCCATTCGTTCCATCTGCCCATTCAAGTCGGATCTGACGAATTGCTCGGTACGCAAGATTGTCGCGAGCGACAATCTCACTTTGGTATTCCACGCCAACATCAACGGCAACGTCCAAACGGTCAACTTCGCTGTCCGTTTACACTCAACGGGGAGCATAGAATTCCTTTACGGTTCAATGAACTTTATGGGCAACAGTTTCTGGTCGGCGTTGGTGCGGGGCGACAACCAACTCATCCAACACACCTCTGCGTCCGGGCATTTTGCCTCCGACATCAACCATCGCAGCTATCGTTTCACCCCCTCTACCCTGCCCGAGGGGCTCACCCTTTCTTCAGATGGCATCCTGTCGGGAACAGTTGACTACACTTTCGAAGACACCACCTTCGCCGTCACCTGCTACGACAACAACAACGTACAGGCCACCCAGGACATACGTCTCTCCTCTCGTGCCGTCTCCCGCGTGCTGGTCTCCGACATCATCGTGAACGACAAGTCCGACCCCTACATTTATGCCGGCGACACGCTGTTCTTCGACATATCCCTGCTCAATGCCGACACCATACCGTACCACAACAGCACCATCCTTGTCCGCAGCGACGACCCCTTTGTGACATTCCTCGACAGCACAGAAACCCTTGGGGATATTCTGCCCAACGAGCCCCGTGTCTTCAGTCACTGCGCCGCCTGCATCGTGCATCGCAACATACCCGACAACTATCCGATTCCCTTCTCCGTCCATCTCAACAACCACATCTCATCGGCAAACATTTCCCGAACCTACACAGCTCACCGTTACGACATCTCACTGCTACAGCACGCTTTCCTGTCCGCCAACGACATCATCCCTCATCCGGATGAGACCGACACCCTTGTGTTCACGTTGCAGAACAACAAGGCGCCCATATATGACGTGGACATCTATCTGCACACCCCGCAGACAGATGTGAACCTATCCGCATCCCATTGGCATTTCGACACCATTACCTATCTTCCCTTCTCTATCTCATCCCTACTTGACCTGTCCTCCGCCTTCGTGGACGGCACCACCTTCAATGTACATTTGGATATTTACGTCAAAGGGATGTTTCTGGAAACCAAGACCATCACCCTCACAAGCGAAAAGTTCTGCTTTGATTTTGAGAACGGCTTGATATCTGCGCCATTCCACGGCGACGGCATCCATTCGAATTGGATCCTCGACAGCATCGACTACTATGCCACCTATGTCCACCACTGTTCAACTCGCCTATGCAGTGGTCCGCTCAACGATTTCGACACCGCAACACTCCAGATGGACGTACACATCTTACAAAGCGCACAGTTGTCTTTCTATCTCTGGAAAACATTATTTATCAACAACGATTATTGCTATATATACATTGACGACATACTGCAAAGCACTTGGACACGCTCATCTTGGGGTGACAGCATTAAAGTACAATTCACCATCCCCGCAGGTGACCACACCATCACCTGGAATGTCGTGAAAGGTAATTTTGGCATTGTAAACGAAGTCAATCACAGAGTTTGGATTGACAACGTCTGCCTCACGGAATTCAACGACGCAGATTTTGACTTGGACATCCAGCCTGACAGCATCGAGGTCTCGTTAGGGGTACACACCAGCACGACCGACAGCGCACTCGTCACCTTGGAGAGTCCCTTCGACGGCATTGTATTGTTCAACAATGTGATGGAAGACGATGACGGGCAAACACCGACCTGGGTTACCTGTGCGCCGGGCAACGACTTCATTGACGCGAACGGACAACGGCAGGTCGTCCTTTACTTCAACAGTTACGGCTGTGCGGAAGAGGACCACCACGCCACGCTGCGCATCCGCCACACGGGCGGCGAGCAGCTGGTCCCCGTCACGATGCACGTCAGCAGTGTGGGCATCCCGACCGTGGAACAGTCCCGCGAGTTGAAAGTCTATCCCAACCCCACGAGCGGCAGAATTTTTGTACAACACGAAAACGCCCTTATCGAGAGAGTGACCGTCACGGATCTTTACGGCCGCACGGTGGCGACTGTTCCGGTGAACGACTACCAGACTAACATCGATTTGTCAAGATTGCCCTCCGGCATCTACCTGCTGAAAATCGGGATGGAAGGCGGAAACGCCATCACGACTAAAGTTATTAAATCATTAAAATATTAAAATATTAAACTATTAATAATCAACCTCTTAACTTCTTAATTTCTTAATTTCTTAATTTCTTAATTTCTTAGTTTCTTTATCGCAATGCTCTCCTTCAAAAAACACATACTACAATACCTCTTCCTCCTGGCAGGGTGTCTCTTCTGCACGGAGGCATCCTGGGCGCAACTCGGAGGACGTTTCACGGAGAACCTGGAGTTCGTCCTCATCACGGCCAATGGCAGTGCCAGTCCCGCGCTGGAAGCGGGCGGCGAGCTCGTGTTCTCGGTGACGGTGCGCAACAACGGCACGATGCCGTTCCAGAACTGCGAGCTGCACGTCACCACCATCGACCCCTACATCACCTTTCACGACAGCACGGAGAGTTTCGACTATATCGCCCCTGGCAACCAATACGCGCTCAACAACTGCGCCAGCTGCCAAATCAGCCCCGACATCCCCGACGGGCGCGTCATCACCTTCGCCTTCCTGATTACCAACGACATCGAATCGGCCATTGCCTACCGCTCCTACCGGGTGCAGGCCTGTTCGCTCTCGGTGATGGGCTATGAGATCCGCGACAACGGCAACCACAACAGCCTCGTGAATGCCGGCGAGACCGACACCCTGCTCTTCACGCTCCACAACAACGACAACCGCGAGCTGCAGGGCCTGGTGTTCTCGTTGGAGTGCGACCAGCCCGGCATACAGGTGGTCTCCGCCCCGATGACCAAGGATTCCCTCTGGGGCGACGAGACGTTCCCCTTCCAGGCCGTCATCCAGGCCGGTTCGCCTTTTGCGGACGGTACCACCTTCGATGTACGCATCCAGGTGGCCCGGCAAGGCAGCCAGGTCCCCATCGGCAGCTATATCGTCCCCATCGTGGGCGTCGCCAATTGCGAGGAGTTCAGCGACGGCATCTACCCGCCGACGATGTACGGGGATTCCGTCTGGACAGACTGGCGCATTGACTCCCTGAACGCACACAGCGGCCTGTACAGTCTGCGCAGCGGCGCCATCTCCCACAACGACACCAGCGTGGTGAATATGCCCATCACCGTCAACCATAGCCATTACGTCTCGTTCGCCTTCAGAACCTCGACCGAGAACAACTACGACTGGCTCTATTTCTTCATTGACGGGGTGCAAAAAGGGCGTTGGTCGGGCGCCAACGACTGGACAGAAATCTCGTTCGCCGTACAGCCGGGCACGCACACCCTGACGTGGCAATACACCAAGGACTACTCTGTGAGTACGGGCAGCGACTGCGTATGGATTGACGACATCTGCCTGAGCAACTACAACGAGGGATACCCGTCGCTTGCCATCACACCCGACAGCATCGGGGTCTCCTTGTATGACGACGGCTCCTCGGTTTTCAATCGCACACTGCATTTCGTCAACGAGTCAGACTTCTACCTTGTCTTCAACACCGAGCTTTTAGACGAGCAGCACAACCCCGTCGGCTGGGTGGAGGTTGCCACGCCCAACGGTTCTGTCAACGCCCATCAGAGCCGCGACATTGCGCTCAACTTCAACATCAACGGCTATTTCTCCGGCAGCTACAAAGCCCTGCTTCGGGTAACCGTCCCCGAACTTGACACCGTTTACCGCATCCCAATAGTCTTGGACAACAGGGTGTCGGTGGAGGATCCGCGCCCCACGGGAGCACTGCCCGTGACGGTATTTCCCAACCCCACGCAGGGTCTCGTCACCCTTGAGAGCGGGCTGGCACAGTTGGAAAGCGTCACCATCCGGGACCTCTCGGGCAGAACGCTCAAGACCATCCCCTGCGAGGGGCTTTCCCATTCCGTCAATCTGTCGGATTTCGCCCCAGGGCTTTACCTGTTGCAGGTTCGTTTCCAAAATGGGAAGACATCCACGCTGAAAGTAGTGAAACAATAATCAACAATTCCTTGCTTTTTCTTTCCTTACATGATTATTTTTTTTAATTTTACACACGTATTTTTCAGTTTAATTCGACTATAATCACAACACAAAACAATGAGAAATATCATGACACACACAGAGAAAAGACACAGTCGACTTGCCTTTGCGTTGGCCTTTGCCGTCCTGCTGCTCTCCGCCGCACACGCGCACGGGCAGTACATGTCTTTCTTCGGCGACAGCACGTGGGTGTACCACGTGGTGGCAGTCCAAAGTCCGCCCGCATATGCAACATCATTCCCTTTGGGCGTATATTCCCGCACATTTACAATGACCTTTGACAAAAGCAGTCACCAAAATCTCCAGGGCGAAGACTATTATTCGGCTCATTCCTATTCTTCGTGCAGCCCCAGATGCTGGTCTGGACTTCTAAGGGAAGACACTGCACACGGACGCTTGTACAGAAGCGGGCGACTTGTCTGTGACATGTCCTTGGCCGAAGGGGACACATTTTCATGGGTGTCATTTTCAGGTCTTAAAAGATTAATGTTAGTGGACAGTGTACGGTATTATTCAGGCAGGAAGACGATTTGCCTGTCCCTGCTTAACCATCTGGACGATTATTTTTTTGGAACTGATTATGCAAACCAACATGCCGACTATCCCTTCTCCATTCGTTTCATAGAAGGCATAGGCCCCACATACGGGACCTGTACAGGGGAAGAATACAGCTACCCAAATGTACCACCAGGCTATGGGGCACTTGCCCAGCCTTACTTAACTTTGTTGCTTTGTCTGTACAAGGACGACTCCTTAGTTTATATGGCAGACGAGCGACTTGGATGCGAACAGCAACACGTGGGCGTATCAGAGCATCCTTCAATGTCCGCAATGAATCTCTACCCGAATCCTGCGACACAGTATGTGGTCTTGGACATGAGTACGGGAGAAGAAATGGAGGGCACCGTGGTGATTACGGACATGTTGGGCAGGCATCGCCTCCAGCAGAAGGCCGAAGGAAGCCGTTGCCGGATTCCAGTGGCGGAATTGCCGGCAGGAATGTATTTCCTGACCTATAGGGATGGCAAGAGAACCATTGTCAGGAAATTTATAAAGGAATAGGATGATGAAAAAGAAGTTGCAGTTTAACGCCTACTCAATGGACCCGTGAGATATTGCGGATGCGTTTCATTTTTTAAAACCGTAATAGTTATCATTTTACATATTTCACATTTACAACCTATATCACACAATTAATTTAACGCTTTAAAACCGCTGTTCGTGCCCTATGGTTTTCAGTTCCGCCACCTTCTTGTTCATCTTCCTGCCGGTAGTATTGCTCCTATACTACCTGCTGCCTGCACGAGGCCGGAACGTGTGGCTGCTGGTCGCCAGCCTGCTGTTTTACTCCTGGAGCGAGCCGCGGTTCATCGCCTTGCTCCTCGTCTCCATCACCGCCGACTACTTCATAGCCCGTGCCATGGACAAGGCAGAAGGCAAAAAGCGGAAAGGATGGTTGGCGTTTTCCTTGGTGCTCAACATTGGCATCCTGGCCTATTTCAAGTATGCCAACTTCTTCATCGAGAATGTACAACAGTTTTACAACTGGTTGGGCTTAGTGCCGTTTGAGTGGCACAAGGTCGCGCTGCCCGTGGGCATCTCGTTCGTCACCTTCCAGAAGATCTCCTACATGGTGGATGTCTATCGCCAGGACCATCCCGCGCAGCGCCGCTGGGACGTGCTGGCCCTCTACATCCTGATGTTCCCGCAGCTCATCGCCGGCCCGATCATCCGTTACAAGGAAATCGTGGCGCAATTAGCCGACCGCAGCGCACAGGACACGCCCCGGAACCGCTTCAACGGACTCTACAGATTCCTCATCGGACTCTCTAAAAAAGTGTTAATTGCCAATGTTCTGGCGCAGCAAGTGGACATCATCTTCGCCACCGCGCCCGGCGAGTTGGCTGCCGGCACCGCCTGGCTCGGGATGTTGGCCTACACGATGCAGATCTACTTCGACTTCGCCGGCTACTCCGACATGGCGCTCGGACTGGGCCGCATGTTCGGCTTCTCGTTCCCCGAGAACTTCAACTTCCCGTACATCTCGCGCAGCTTCACCGAATTCTGGAAGCGGTGGCACATCACATTGGGCAACTGGATGAAAGACTACCTCTACATCCCGCTCGGCGGCAACCGCAAAGGGACGGCGCGCACCTACCTCAACCTCGTGACCGTCTTCTTCCTCTCCGGCCTCTGGCACGGCGCGGCCTGGACCTTCGCGATCTGGGGACTCTACCACGGCTTGTTCCTCGTACTCGACAAGTGGGGCTTGCGCAAGCTGTTGGAGAAAGCGGGCAGAATCCCCTCCACCCTGCTCACCTTCCTTTTCGTGATGATCGGCTGGGTGATCTTCCGCGCCGACACGTTGGGCTACGCCGCCGAATATATCGGTCGCCTCTTCGCGTTTACCGCACCCGCCGACGGCATCCTCCTCAACACCCGCTTCGTGGTAATTCTCATCGCAGCAACATTGTGCGCCTTCTCCGGCATCTTCGGCAAGATAGAGTCGGCGGTCAACGGGCTGTACGAACGCTCACTAACCACCCACCGCGCCATCCTTGTCACCCTCGTCATGGTGGCGCTATATGTGCTCAACGGCAGCGCCTTGCTTGCCGGCGGCTTCAACCCCTTCATCTATTTCAGATTCTGACCCATGGCATCACATACACAACGACACTACCGCATCCTCTTCGCCCTCCTGCTCGTCCTCATGACGCTGCCGGGCGTGCTGATGTTTGTGCCGGCCACAAGGGGCAAACCGCTCTTCGGCATACCACCCGTCCCCGACAAAGAGAGGACTCCCATCATGCTCTATCTCGGTTTCCACGACAGGGATGAAATGCTTGTCAAGCAGAGTGTCGGGGGATGCAACCACGCTGTGCGGTTCTATAATGAGCTGAACTACCGCCTTTTCAGATACTCGGCCGCACCCAAGCTCATCATTGGGCAGGACGACTATTTCTATGAGAACGTCTATGTTGACGAATATCAGGGCAAGGATTTTGCCGGAGACGATGTTGTCAAAAACAATCTATTAAAGTTCAAGGAGTTACAAGACTCCTTACACCACCAAGGCATAGAGCTTTTATTGGTATTTGAACCGGGCAAGGCACGTTGCATGCCCGAATATCTGCCGAAACGCTGCCGCAAGGGCGCACAGACCAACTACAACAGCTACACGCGCCTCGCCAAGGAGCTTGGAGTGCGCCTGTTGGACCTGAACGCCTGGTTCCTGTCCATCGCCGCCAACGAGCCCTACCCGCTCTACAGCCGCCACGGCATCCATTGGACCACCTACGGGATGTGGCGCGCCGCCGACACGCTGCAGCGATTCATCGAGCGGGAATGCCACACGACACTGCCCTCTTTCCACCATGTCGGTGACTCGCTCTCCACAATCAACAAAGACCTTGACTTCGACTTGGAGCCCCCGATGAACCTGCTGTCGGAGCTGCCGCACGAGAAGCTCTGCTTCCCCGTCATGGAGCCGCAGCCCGTCACGGGGGCGCGCCCGCGCGCGCTCGTCATCGCCGACAGCTATGTCTGGAGTCTTTGGAACCACGGCATCCTGCAGCAGTGGTTCGACCAGCCCGAGTTCTGGTACTACAACCTCTCCCTATACCCCCACATCTGGGACCCCACCGCATACTATATCGACAAGCGGACCCTGCCGGAAGTCTTGCGCAGGAAAGACGTGATCTTGCTGATGACCACCGACGCGAACCTGAAGGATTTCGGGTGGCACTGCGTGGAAGAGATACAGAATGCAACACATAAAACAGAGCAGTAATACCACATCCTTGCCTTATGCAAAAATCTCATCTCCGAAGATATACACAAAAAAACTATCTTTGTGGCCTCATATTTTCACTCATCCACTCATAAACTCTTTTGTACTTTTTGTACTTTCCATACACATCTCCCCATGTTGCGCTTTTCCAATGTTTTCATCCTACTCGTCGCCATTCTGATAGGATCCTCCTGCCACAGCAAGTCCATCGGCACGGAACGTGCACCCCATTGGTTCACGCATTATTCCGCATACCACGAGAAAGCCTACAACGAACATTTCGCCCGCCGAGTTGATGCCTTGAGCGACAGTTGTTTCGCGTATGCCGATGCTCTGCAGCACTACTACCAGACGCACCGTTGCGAACCCTATTGGACGGCACGCGGCATCCAAGAGACGCGCATCGACTCGCTGCTGCACATCCTTGCCCGCTCCTACGAGCACGGCATCCCCGACACATTCCTGCAATGCCCAGCCCTCAAACGTTCTCTCAATTTGCTTAAGAGCCACCAAGTCGCCAATGACTCGACCCTCTTCGACACACTCTTCAACTTGGAGATGCACCTCTCCGAGGCATACCTCCGATATGTCAGCGCCCTCAGCTACGGAGCCACCGACCCCGTCAAGGCCAACGGCGGAAAATGGCTGATGAAAAACCTGAAACCGGACAAGGAATTCGAGAATTCCATCATGGAAAAGATTGAGCAATTCCCGTCAGTCATCAGGGATAGAGAGCCTAACACTTCGGAATACAAGCACTTGCAGGCAGAGCTATTGCGGCTTTACCCGCTTAAAGACACGATTGTGCCCAAAATCGTCATGCCCACCGTGCGCAAAGGACAACGCCACACAGCCTTGCCCAACGTATGCAAGCGACTGATGCTCACGGGCGAGCTACCCGCTGACTTCACAGTCACCGACCGCCTCACGGACTCCCTGTTGGCGGGTATCAACCTCTTCCGCCGCCACAACGCCATCCCCGAATGCGACAGCTTGGGTGAGGAGACCGTCCGCAAGCTCAACAGGCCCATCAGCTACTACCTCGACAAATTGGCGGCCAACATGGAACGCCTGCGCTGGCACGTCACGCCGGAAAAGGATCGCACTTACATTGCTGTAAACATCCCCGACTACACGCTGAAGGCTTTCGTGGAGGACACGGTGGCCTTCAAGACGCGCATTTGCTGCGGTCGCACGCAAGACCCGGCCAAGAACCCATCACGCATCAGAAAAGGAATCGTCACCGCCTACAAGGCCGAATCGCCCCTGCTTTACAGCCGCATCAACCGGATCGTGCTCAACCCGGAGTGGAACATCCCGTACGACATTATCAAGAACGAGTACTACTACAAGCTCTGCAAGAGCAACACCGCCGTGGTCAATCGCGAGAAGCTCTACATCAAGGACGCGCGCACCGGCGACTACGTGGTTCCCGATTCCATCGACTGGAACAAGGTGAACCGCGGCAACATCCCTTATCGCCTGCGCCAGACTTCGGGACGGCACAACGCCCTGGGCCGCGTCAAGTTCGACTTCCCCAACACAGAATCCGTGTATCTGCACGATACCAACAACAAAGGGGCATTCAAACGCCGCACCCGTGCGCTGAGCCATGGTTGCATCCGCGTGGAGAACCCCATGGACCTTGCCGCTGTGCTTTACGCCATCAATGAGTTTGACGAAAAACGGCTGGAGGAAATCAGCATCATCCTCGGCAACGAGCCGACCACAGAAGACGGCGAGAAATATTTAGAGAAAAAAACAGAGAAGGAGCAGGAATATTACGACAAGCTCTCCGACCGTGAGAAGAAATTCTATCGGGAACTGCGTCCCACCAGCATCCAGCTCAAAAAGACAATGCCGCTCTACATCGAATACTACACCTGTTTTACCGGAAACGACGGGAGCATCCAATACCGGGAGGATGTCTATTACAAAGACGGCAACATCATGCAGCTGATGCAACGTTAGCGTTCCTCGGGCCCTATTTCAACAATCATGCGCGCATAAAGCGTGCTAAACAAGTACATCTCCCCCTCTTTTTTGAATCCCAAAGACTTATACAGATGCATTGCGTCAGGATTTTCAAAATCCACAAGCAAGGCGATACGGGAGAAATGCAATGCGCGAGCTTTGGCTATGCCATGTTGCATCAGAAGTGTCCCGATGCCCTGTCCGCGAAATTCAGGAAGTACGGCGAGAGAATCAAAATAGAACTCACCGGGACCAGTTTCAACACTCATCTTACTGAAATCCAAGCCGACAAACTTTTCCAACTCGGGAAACGTCTTGGCGCGCATTTCAGCATACAGCCCCCCATCATAGGAGGTAAGCGACCCGACAGGCCTATCGCCCAAAAGGGCAATATCCGTGTTCGCCCAACTGTACAACACATCGGATCGGCGGCACAATTCAGCGAGACAATCAATCGCCTCTTTATCCGGATGTTCCATGCCAACGGCATCCAGCACATTGCGTGCTATCAGAGAAACATCGTCGACCGTAGCAGGCCGTATGGTAATGGCAGCGTTGGCTATCATAAAGGATTGTGTTTTTAAGGCGGCAAATGTACAAAAAAAGCCGTCAGATACTATAAAAATCCTATATTTGCGGCCTCAAAATAAAAACCTATGAAACGCATCATCATCCTATGTCTCTTATTGACCATCCTGTTTCATGGTCAAGTTCAAGCACAGCATCCACACAACGAGTGCAAGCATGAAGTAGGCATTGAAGCCGGTCCTTTCTCCTTCATGGGATCGCTTGTTTATGGCACCGTCGGATTTTTCGAGGCACTCGGCGGATCCATTTCCCACAGGCCCGTCGACTTGAATCTTTACGGGGAATACGGATTTCATTATTACTACCAGGTGAAGCCGTGGTTCCAGGTCGGTTTCAAGGCGACCTTGGAAGGTGCAGGCGTGACGCGTTTTTCAGACAGCACACGAGCTGTAATCACTGACCAATACAAAATGTGTTTCCTGACCTTGATGCCCAGCGTACGATTCAATTACCTCAACCGCCCCTGGGTGCGGCTTTACTCCGGCATAGACCTTGGCGCCAGCTATCTGTTTGACAGCCGCGGGAAATCTGCCGACAAGGATGGAAAGAACACCAATTTCATGTTCGCCTTCAACATCACCCCCATCGGCGTGTCCGTCGGCAAGAGATTCTACGGCCTTTTCGAAACCAACTTCGGGTACGTCTCGTATGTCGTCGTAGGGGTCGGCTACAAGTTTTAGGTATCCAATATACGCATCCACCGACAAGACAACGATGTCCAAAACACACGCCAACAGCACAGTACAAAAATGGCCGATGCGCACATTGGCTCTTCAGGCGTTATTCCTGATCATCCTATCCATTCAGATTTCCGCCCAAGGCATCGTGGCACACCGTGGCTTTTGGAAGGCTGATGGGGCACAGCAGAACACATTGTCCGCCTTGGCTGCTGCCTCCCGCGCCTCGGCACACCCCGGGCAAATTTGTGCCGGCGTGGAGTGCGACGCACGCCTGACATCCGACAGTGTGCTCATCATCATCCACGACCGCAAAATTGGCGACGAATACGTGGACCGCATCCCCCACAGCCGCGTCATGCAATATCGGCTGCCCAACGGCGAATCCATTCCCACTGCGGAAGAATACCTGCAACAAGCCGCAAAATCATGCAGCAGCACCTTCAAGCTCTATTTTGAAATCAAGCCCGCACTCTCCGAAGGCGAGCGGAATCTTTACGTTGCAAAATGCATCGACTTGGTGAGAAAACACAACCTGTCGGGACGAATGGAATTTATTTCCTTTGACTTGGAAATGTGCAAGATGTTGGCGCAACGCTGTCCCGACATTCCAGTCGCTTACCTCAATGGCGACAAGACTCCCGAAGAACTCCACGCCTTGGGCATCAAGGGCATCGACTACCACTACAGCATTCTGCTGCAACATCCGAAATGGGTTCAACAGGCGCACGCACTCGGCATGAGCGTCAATGCGTGGACCATAGACAGCAAAGCCATCGCAAAAAAAATGTCGGAATTAGGCGTGGATCTCATCACGACCAACGAGCCGGCACGCATGCGTGCCTGGCTTCGCGACGAACCCATCTTTGTCTTTGTCTCCTTCAACATCCGCCAGAGCGGATTTCCCGAATACGACGAAGAAAACGCTTGGCCCTACCGCAAGGAGGCCGTGGCCAAGATGCTGCGCGAGCTGGCACCCGACGCATTCGGCGTGCAGGAGATGCTGCCCGACCAACGCGATTTCCTGCGCCAAAACCTGTCGGATTACGCCATGGTGGGCGTAGGACGCGACGACGGCGACCAAAAGGGTGAGAATATGGCTGTTTTCTACAACAAAAAGAAATTCAAGCTGTTGCAAGAGAAAACCTTTTGGCTCAGTGCCACCCCCGACTCCGTTTCCTTCGGGTGGGATGCCGCTTGCCGCCGCACCGTCACCAAAGCTGTGCTGCAAGACAAGAAAACAAAGGCCATCATCCATTATTACAACACCCACTTGGATCATGTGGGCACCGTGGCACGCCGCGAGTCCATAAAACTGCTCGGCAGACTGATGGAGCATGATGTCCAACAGGGCACACCCGTTCTGTTAGGCGGCGACATGAACTCCTCGACAGCCGACACCATCTTCACTCCCCTATCCCGGGAGTTGGGCATGTATCCTGCCCGCGACCTTACTGAGCAAACCGACAAGGAACCATCCTTCAATGGCTTTGGAACCGTAAACAACGCCTTCGCCAACAACGCCTCCGCCAACATCATCGACCAATTCTTCGTCAAAAACATCTTCCCCATACAGTTCAGAACCATTGTGGATTACTATGGAGTGCCCTATATATCAGACCATTATCCTATATGGTTGCAATTTTCAATACCATCAGACAAAATGAAAAAAAATAGGGGAAAATAATATTCCCCTCTTGCAATAATAACTATAAATCAACGTTTCTCAAAACATAAACATTAATCTATGCGGAGACAAATTTTTACGTTCGTCATCATATCATGCCTTTTGTGTGGTGCGGGGTGCAAAGACACCGACCTCACGCCAGCTTATTTGTACATCACGGAGGAAGATCTCAACAACTGCGTGGATGTCAGCACGTTCAATTACGACCACGACCTCAATTTCGACAGTGAGCATCTGGCCGACTTGCAAAAGCACTCGTTCACGCACGTCAATGTCTATGTAAACAACAAGAACTTGGGTTGCTGGCAGTTGCCCTGCAAGGTGCCCGTGTTGCACACTGCCGGCAGCGACTCCTCTGTGGTGGTGCTTCTGCCCGCTTTCAAGAAGACCGGCATGGGGCGCACCATCAGCGGCTATCCCTTCTTCAATGTACTGCGACAAAACCTGCCGCTCAAAGCCGGCGAGACCTTCAATGTTTCGGACAATCCGCCCGTGTACAAATACAGCGCATACGCACGATTCCCCTATTTCGAGACCTTCTCCAACAGCTCGTCGTTCACTCCCACCGACACCTCCTACAGCACGCACAGTTTCCTGCCAACCATCGCGGACGGACGGACAGTGGGCGAAATCGTGCTGCACGGTGCCACTGACAGATTCGACGTCTCCACCACAGACATCGCCCTGCCCACCTACAACTACTATGTCTACTTAGAAGTGACGTACAAGACCGAAGGCGACATTGACATCGGCATGAAACTCTCCACGGCATCAAGTCCCAACTCCGTGCACCAATTGGGCGGCATCTATGCTTCGAATGGAAAATGGAAAACCATCTATTTCGACCTGTCCAGCATCATTCACGGCTACAATTACACCGGCGCATCCATCACAAACGCCAACATCATCTTCTCAGGCAACGGTGTGGCCGGTTCCAACGAGACACATTTCCAAATCGACAACGTCAAAGTCATTTACCACCCAGCCGCATAGTGTAGCATGAACAAAAGGAGACTCCTGTTTTCATACGTTTTTTTCGATGTACTGGCCGCCATCATTTCCTGGGTGTGCCTCTACATATATCGAAAACTCGTGGGAGAATCCTTGTCTTTCAGCAGCATCGGCGAAGCCATGATGGCCGACAAGACATTCTTCTGGGGCATCCTGCTATGCCCGATCTATTGGGTGTTCTTGCATGCCTTCATCGGATACTACAACAAAATCCATAGAAAATCCCGCATTGACGAGCTGACCACGACGCTCGGCATCACCATTTTCGGCATCCTGATTTTCTTCTTTTTCTTCATATTGGACGACATCGTCACATCGCCGAAAGATTATGTGCGATACATGTTGTTCTATTTTGCTGTACAATTTTTAACAACCTACATACCGCGTGTTTGCACCACCACACGCGTCAACCGCCGCATCCACAGCGGACAAATCGGTTTCAACACGCTCATTATCGGCAGCGACGCTTACGCGCACCAAGTTTACAAGACCGTGATGCAACAGAAACCGGCGCCCGGCAACTTCCTCATCGGATACGTCAAGGTGGACGAGCAGTCTGACGACCTGCTGCGCGACCATCTCGTATGCCTCGGCACATTGGAACAATTGCCCGACATCATCGAGAAGGACCATATTGAGGAGCTGATTGTCACCCTGCACAACGGCCAGCGCAAACACATCGAAATGCTCATCGCCCTGGCGCGCGACCTTGGCAACCTCACGCTGCACATCACGCCCCAGCAACAGGACGTGTTGTTGGGAGCAGTCAAGACCAGCTCCGTGATGTACGAGCCGCTCATCTCCATAACCCCGGAATATCTCCCCACATGGCAACGCTTCATCAAGCGCGGATTCGACATCCTGTTTTCGCTGATAGCCCTCATTTTGCTGCTGCCGCTCTACATCTTCTTGGCCATTGGTGTGAAACGCTCCTCGCCCGGCCCTATATTTTACAAGCAAGAGAGAATCGGCTACAAGGGCAAGCCCTTCAACATCATCAAATTCCGCTCCATGAAAAACAACGCGGAAGAGTCCGGTCCCATGCTCTCCTCCAAGGACGACACACGCATCACCCCCTTTGGCAAGTTCATGCGCCAATACCGCCTCGACGAGACCCCGCAGTTCTTCAATGTCCTCATCGGCGACATGTCGTTGGTAGGGCCGCGTCCCGAACGCCAATACTACATCGACAAAATCTCCGAGCGCGTGCCCTACTACAAGCTGCTGCTCGGCATCCGCCCCGGCATCACCTCCTGGGGACAAGTCAAGTTCGGCTACGCCGAGAATGTGGACGAGATGATCGAACGCCTCCGCTGGGATTTGCTCTATATCGAGAACATGTCGATACAGATGGATATCAAAATATTGATATACACAGTTTTAATCGTACTAAAGAAAGAAGGGAAATAAACAATGAGTTTTGAAGAACTGAGAGAAAAATATCCAAGATTTGATTATTCTTCTTATACCTACGAACTGAAAGACAACGCTCTTCATATTGAATTCCATTTTCAGATTGGAGATGAAATTCATTTCAAGCCGCATATGGTTCTGAAGCCCGGCAAGTACGCCCAGTGGCCTGCAAACCTGGCAATCTTGGACGGCATTGTTTTCAACATCGGCATGATTGAGTTGATCAGCTATTGGAAATGCACCTGCAGTCCGCGATTGTGCATCCATGGGTTCAAGATATCCGAAGAGCAGCAGTTTTTCTGGAGGAAACTCTATTGGAACGGTTTGGGCGAGTTCTTTTTCAAGAACCACATTCATTCCAACCACTGGGACTTCCTCAATTTCGAGTTCCCGGACGATGCACCCGATGCTTCGACAACCACTTTTCCCCATGCAGACGACAGCCAGCGCGTCATCGTACCCATCGGTGGCGGCAAGGACTCCGTCGTGACGCTTGAAGAACTGCGCCGCGAACGCGAAGTGGTGCCCTTCATCATCAACCCGCGCGGCGCCACACTCGACTGCGCGCGTATCGCTGGGTTCGTGACACCTGAAGACATTATCATCCTCGAGCGCCAAATCGATCCCAAGCTGCTCGAACTCAACCGCGAAGGATACCTTAACGGCCACACTCCCTTCTCCGCAATGTTGGCCTTCTACACCACCCTGTTGAGCGCAATCACAGGCATCCGCGACGTGGCCCTCTCCAACGAATCGTCCGCCAACGAGCCGACCATCCCCGGCACATACGTCAATCATCAATACTCCAAATCGTTGGAATTCGAAGAAGACTTCCGCGAATATGTCCGCGATTTCATGGGCGACTGCAACCATTATTACAGTCACCTGCGCCCGCTCACCGAGTTGCAGATTGCCGAACGTTTTGCCCAACACCCCCAATATTTTCCGGTTTTCAAGAGCTGCAATGCGGGGAGTAAGGAGAACAAATGGTGCTGCAACTGTCCCAAATGCCTCTTCGCCTACATCATCCTCTCTCCGTTCATTCCGCGAGAAGAAATGATTAAAATCTTCGGGGAAGACCTGCTCGACAAGCCCTCTTTGGAACACACCTTCGATGAGCTGACCGGACTCAGTCCATACAAGCCATTCGAGTGTGTCGGCACCCTGCGGGAGGTCAATGAGGCCATCCACCGCATCCTCGAAAGCCACAAAGACCTATATCTCATCAAGCATTACATCAACGCCCAACTCGCCCAACTCGACGACGAACTGATGGAAGACTACATAAACATGGCACCGTAATAGTTAATAGTTAATAGTTGAAAACTGATCACTGATCACTGTTCACTAATCACTGATCACTAAACACAAACCTCTAATATGACCCCTACATTACTAATTTTAGCTGCCGGCATGGGCAGCCGTTATGGTGGACTCAAGCAGCTGGATCCGATGGGACCCCATGGTGAGACCATCATGGACTATTCCGTCCGTTTCGCCTGGGAATGCGGCTTTGGAAAGGTTGTTTTCGTGATACGCCGTTCCATGGAAGAGGATTTCAAGCAGCACATCATGCCCCGATATGCGGACAAAATAGCTGTTGCATACGTTTTTCAGGAACTTGACCTGCTGCCCGAGGGTTTCACGGTCAATCCGGAGCGGAAGAAGCCCTACGGCACGGCACATGCCATCTTGGTGGCACGTAACGCCATCCATGAACCTTTCACTGTCATCAATGCCGATGACTTCTACGGGCGGCAGGCCTTCAAAGTGATGGCAGATTTCCTGCTCAACAGCGAGCCGACAGTGCCCCCGACATACTCAATGGTGGGTTATCGCCTCAACAAGACGCTATCTCGCAACGGCACCGTCTCGCGCGGTGTGTGCCGCACAAATGAGCAAGGCTTCCTGACCGACATCGTGGAGAACCACAAAATCGGCTACACCGACAAAGGCATTGAGAACATCGAAGAGGGACTGTACAACCACTTTGTCGGCGACGAGCCTGTCTCCATGAATTTCTGGGGCTTCACACCCGGCTTCTTCGACGCCTTGCAGGAGCAGTTCGTGGAGTTCATGAAGGCCAACCAAGACAACATCACGGCGGAATACCCAATACCCAATGTCATCGCCACCCTCATGGCGCGCGGCGATGCCCGTGTCAAGGTGCTGCCCTGCGATGCCGAATGGTTCGGTGTCACCTACAAGGAAGACAGGCCTTACGTGGTGGAGAAATTAGCACAATTAAAAATTTAGGACATACAGCAGGCAAAAGCCCGCATCATAATTCAAAAACATACACATTTAAAATATATTCGATATGAAATTACTACTGATCAGCAATTCCACCAATTACAAGGAACCCTATTTAGGTTGGTGCCAACCTCTTTTGGAAGAGTTCATGCAAGGCATGGGCAAAAACGTGGCGTTTGTGCCTTACGCAGGCGTGGATGTGGCCGGCAAGGTCTATCCCGCCAGCTATGATGCCTATACGGAGCGCGTGCAGAATGTGTTCAAGCAATTCGGCAAGAAGATCAATTCCGTCCACAGTGCCAAAGATCCCGCCAAGGTCATCGAGAAGGCCGACATCATCGTGGTGGGTGGCGGCAACACCTTCCATCTGGTCGCCGAGTTGCACCGCAACAAACTTATCGAGCCTATCCGCCGCAAGGTCATGGAAGGCACGCCCTACATCGGCTGGAGCGCCGGTTCCAATGTGGCCTGCCCCACCCTCTGCACCACCAACGACATGCCCATTGTCATGCCCGAGAGTTTCAAATGTCTCGACCTGGTGCCCTTCCAGATCAACCCGCACTACATTGACCCGTATCCCGAGAAAATAAACGACGCCATCCGTCACGGCGGCGAGACCCGCCAAGTGCGCATCAACGAATACTTGGCTGTCAACCAGGAGCGCACCGTCGCCGGCCTGCGCGAAGGCACCGCCCTTTGGGTTGACCACGAGCGCATCACGCTGCGCGGCACCCGCAAGATGATTGTACTCCGTTATGGCAAAAAACCGACGGAAAAGAAACCGGGCGACACATTCGAATTCGACCTCAAATAAGTTTTTTCGGAATTACCTTTACACGACAGGAGATAACCGACACTCCGTCGTTGCAAATCTAATCATCCAAGCTAAACAACAGGATGGGTGCAAACACAGAAAACAGCATCCGTCCTGTTTGCGTTTCTAACGTGTCCTCGCCAAAACAAGACACAAAAATAATGACTATAAGGGCAATATAGAGAAGCGTGACCTTGTTGCGCATTTTGAGGAAGGGAAACACAAGGACAAACAAGAAATATACCACCAAGAAAATGCCGCCCATCAGCCAATATGTAAGGAATTGTTGGTGACTGCCACGGTTTTGCTTGTAAGCGATGGTTGAATTCTGTGCAGCTAATTGTTCGTCCAAGGCTGCCTTGAAATCGCCCACACCGACCCCTAACAGCCAGTTATCCTCTATGACTGCAGCGGAGGCACGCCATAACTCGATGCGCTGCAACAGTGTGGAGTTATCAATATAGCGATATTGCCAAAACATTGACAGGCTGAAGAAATTCTGGTAAAGCACGCGGCGAAGGCCAAACGGACGGGTGTAATCATAATTGGCAATGTAGCGCTCCACATTGCGAATATCATCCTCATCCAAAGCCATCACACCGGCATAGTCCTTGTGCAGGCCCTTGGAATTGAGATAACGTATCAGGGTTTGTTCCAGATAGCTGTTGTACAGGGAGTCGGACCGGAGAGCCCATGCTGCCTGCAACTCAGGCTTGCACACATAATAGCCGATGCGGTGCCCACTTTCCACGGGCGTCTCTTCGTCAAATTCGTACGCGTTCCCCAACGCCGTCTGAGTCTCCGTAATCGTGAGGTCTTGGTTCTTAAAATATTTGACACAAATCCGACTGGTATAGACAGTGCCTGCAACAATAGCCGCCGTGAGCAGGGACAACGAGACGGCGCGAATCCAGCCTGACGGCATGGAAATCAAGGCGTAGAACAAGAACACCACACAAAGAACGGCCAAAATGACAATGCCCGTCAAGGTTTGGGCAAAGAACAGATACCCGACGAAGAAAACCATCACAGCCAAATACATCCAATTCAACCAGTGCCATTGGCGGCTCCGGGTGAGGAAATAGAAACAGAACGTGATGGACAGGTCAATGCACAAGCTGAAACGAATGTGGTCGATGAAAATCGAGATTTCCCGGATATTGGATACGGTATGGGTCAGCCAATAGATGACAGAACAGACGCAGCAGAATGCCGTGCTGACGACAAATGTGTTCAGAATCCAATCCAACTCCTTCTTGGTAAAAGGCTTGGTCGTAATGACCACTATCGGGGCAAAAAACAATGGCAGCTTGGACAGTAAGTTGTGCGAGGCGAACGCCCAATTTTCCGTTTTAACAAGGCCCAAGAGGCATGCCACGAAAAGACCGGCAAATATAAGGCCTTCCTTGTTGGCTTTCAGATTGTTCCATTTGTCTTTCCAATTCCACTCCGCAATCCAATTCAAAAAAAGGATGAATGAAGTCAGCCCCATGGAGAAATGGGACAGCGGCATGGAGGCGACCAGCACCATCGTGCCAAACAGGTAGACTTTATGATGAAAGAGTTCTCGCGTCAAATCAGGCTATTTTTTTGGGGAGAGAATAGAGTTATAGCGAGCCTTGTCAAGCAGGATGGCCTTGGCGACAGCGATGTCATTATCTTCGCTAAGCATATTGATGATGCGGCCCTTCTGATAGTAGTAACGCACTACAATCTCCGAAGCCAGGTATTTACGGATTTCATCCTTATAACGAGTAAGATCCTCCGACTTCTCCTGTTTGAGTTTTTCTTTCAACTGATTGTAATAGGGCTCAATGTCCTTGAAGACACGATCTTCCTGCGCAGCCGTTTTGAGTTTCTCAAGCAGCTCCTCGGTGACAGTCTTATAGGAGTAGTCCTTGTCCTTCAAAAAGTCGACAAAATCCTGATAGAGCTTGTCATCTACCGTAAACTGATCGGCGGGCGGAATAGACTCATGCTTGGCACGATAATCGTTCGCAAAGTCAAAAACGAGGTTATGCGTCACCAACGAAAGCAAAATCTCGCTCAGCAGACTATCTTCGGTAATCACGTCAGGTTCGACGCCGCCTTTGTCGTAAACGGTGCGTCCGTTTTTCGTCTTATAAGCAACCGCCAAGGAATCAGGGATCTTGAAGGCACCCTTAGTAGTATCCTTGTCGAAATATTCGATATTTTGCACGCAACGTCCGGAAGGAATATAATATTTGGCGACCGTAATTTTCAAAGAAGTATTGTAATCAAGGGGCAACACATTCTGCACCAATCCCTTGCCAAAACTCTTCTTGCCAACGATGACACCGCGGTCGAGGTCTTGGAAAGCGCCCGAGACAATCTCGGAAGCAGAGGCGCTATGGTCATTCACAAGAACAACCACCGGGATATCCTTGTCTGTTGCGGGTGCCATAGTTTTATGAACGCGCTGCAGTTCAGGAATTTTGCCCTTGGTCTCGACAATTTGTACGCCTTTGTCCACGAAGATGTTCATAATGTTGACTGCTTCGTTCAAGAGACCGCCGCCATTGTCGCGTAGGTCAAGGATAAAATATTTCATGCCTTGCTCCTTGAGTTTGAGGAAAGCCTCGCGCACCTCAGAGCTGGCCTTCTCGGTGAACTGGTCAAGTTTCACATAGCCGATCTCCTTGTCCAACATACCAGAATACGGGATGTTGGGCATCTTGATCTCTTCACGAACAATGTTGAAAGTAAGGTTTTTATTCTCCGACGGACGAAAGACCTCCAACACGAGGGTAGATCCAGGCTGGCCTTTCATAGCCGCACTCACGTCGGAGGAGTTCTTGCCTTCGAGGGATTGGCCATTCACCTTGCGAACCACGTCGCCGGCACGAAGACCGGACTTTTGGGAAGGGGTTCCTTCGTAGGGCTCGGAAATCACCACATCCTTGCCATGCTGTTGGATAAGCGCCCCAATACCACCATACTGGCCAGTGGTCATCATACGGAAATCCTCTATCTCCGACTCTGGGTAGTAAACCGTATAGGGATCCAACGAGTTGAGCATCGCATCAATGGCGGTCTGCGTCAACGCGCCAGGCGAAATCTCGTCAGCATACTTATCATTTAGTTCCTTGAGAATGGAGACGAAAATGTCCACATTCTTCGCAATTTCAAAATCATTTTGGGCAGCGAGAGGCGCCGTCAGACAAACGGCAGCTACCACAGTCAATAGCACTCTTTTCATCATATTCAATAAGGGCGGCAAAAATACGAAAATACCGCGTCCCATGAAACGGGAAATATGGAATTTTATTGTAAAGAATCAATGAGGTAATTAATCCCAACACCAACTACCAACTACCAACATCCAACCGCCAAAATCCTACCTTTTCAGCAACATCTGCATAATTTGGATGGCATTAGTGGCAGCACCTTTCCGAAGGTTGTCAGCCACCACCCAGAGGTTCAGCGTCTTGGGCTGCGAGAAGTCGCGGCGGATGCGTCCCACAAAAACCTCGTCCTTGTCCTTGGCAAACAACGGCATGGGATAGAGATTCTCGGCAGGATTGTCTTGTACAACAACACCAGGCATGTTGTTCAGCAAATCGTACACTTCTGACAGTTCGAAATCCTCGTAGAACTCCACATTGACAGACTCGGAGTGTCCACCCGTCACAGGAACGCGAACAACGGTGGCAGACACGCGAATCTCATTGTCTCGCAATATCTTGCGCGTCTCATTCAACAATTTGGTCTCCTCTGTTGTATAGCCGTTCTCCTCAAATGTGCCGCCATGCGGGAACAGATTCATGTCTATCTGATATGGATATGCCATGTCGCAAGGCTCACCGGCGCGCTCCTTGGCCAGCTGGTTGACTGCCTTCATACCTGTACCCGTGATGGATTGATACGTGGAGACAACGATGCGCTTGATGCGATAACGTTTGTGCAACGGCGCCAGCGCCATGACCATCTGGATAGTCGAGCAATTCGGGTTAGCGATGATATAGTCGTTTGGGCGCACCACGTCGCCATTGATCTCGGGCACAACCAACGGAATGTCGGGGTTGCTGCGCCATGCCGAAGAGTTGTCGATGACCACCGTGCCCTTCTGGGCAAACAAAGGAGCGTATTGCAGAGACGGACCACTGCCAGCGGAGAAAATGGCATACTTTGGAGCATGTTCGATGGCCTCCTCAACCGAGACCACATTACACACTTTCCCCGCGAATGTCACCTTTTTGCCCACCGAACGGGCTGAGGCGGCAGGAATGAGTTCGCAGTCTCCAAATCCTCTTTCCTCCAATACTTTACGCATAACGCCACCAACTAATCCAGTGGCTCCGACCAAGGCTATTTTCATCATTGTTTTTCGATTCTAAAAAGTTATTAACAATTCTTGACTTCTGCCTGCAAAGATACTATTTTTGCGAACAGAAATCAAACAAAAATGGACAGTATGAAAAAACATCTGCACCTATTATTAGTAGTATGCTGTACCGGCCTTTGGAGCCTGTCCGCACAACCCATCGGGCGCTACGACATCGTCATTAGCGAGATCATGGCCGACCCCACGCCTGTCGTGGGCCTGCCCGCCGCAGAATACGTGGAACTGCACAATCGGCTGCCGCATCCATGCACATTAAACAACTGGAAACTTAAAATTGGCAACACCGCCAAGAACCTTCCAGACATTGTGTTAGACAGTGCCGGTTATTGCGTCATCATCGCAGAAAAATATCGGGAGGAGTTTCTCCCCTACTGCGCGCACTTGTACACCCTGTCATCGCTCAGCATCACCGATGGCGGTCAGAGCCTCACGCTGTACAATGAGCAGGGCTCCGTCATACACTCTGTCACGTTCCGCAAGTCATGGCACACGGAAAGCATCAAGCAGGATGGAGGATGGTCTTTAGAGATGATGGACGAAGCCATACCATGTGCGGGGCGCGAGAACTGGAACTCCTCGACGTCCCCCGAAGGCGGCACGCCCGGCATGCCCAACGCAATCCGACAGGATGTCGGCGACTATGAACCGCCGGAAATGCAACGGCTCACGCTCATAGACAGCAGTACCATACGGCTCTTCTTTACCGAGCCGGTGCGGCTGCCTCTGCCACCCATGGACTGGATTTCCATAGAACCATCTGTAAACATTGTTGAAATCCGAGAGGTGCCACCCAACTTCAACGCTCTTGACATCCTGATAGCCGACCCTCTATCCGCAGGCATACGCTACAGGCTTTGCACGGACGGCTCGCTGTGCGACTGCGTGGGCAACGTCATCCGCGCAGAGTGCCTGTCCATAGGCGCAAGCGAACAACCTTTGCCTGGAGATATCGTCATCAACGAGATACTCTCACACCCCTTCGAGGGTGCGGATGCCGACTTTGTGGAACTATACAACTGCTCCAATAAGATCATCGACCTCAAGACGGTCAAAATCGGTTCTGGCGGAGACACCATGCCCAACAAGGCCGTCATTGCCGTTGGCTCTGGGCGGCAGCTGTTCCCCGACGAATACTGCGCCCTCTGCAAGGATAGGACTCACACCACGGCACACTATTTCTGCCGCGACCCGCGAGCCCTGCAGGAATGCGATTCTCTGCCGGCCTACGCCAACGCGGAGGGTGTGGTCTTCCTCACCACCATCGGGCTGCAGGTTCTCGATCGCTTTGCCTATAACGATAAAATGCACTATTCCGGGCTCTCCTCCGATGAAGGGGTGAGTTTAGAACGTCTGCGCACGGACCACCCTACGCAGGACGAAAACAACTGGCACTCCGCCGCCTCCACCGTCGGATATGCCACCCCTGGATTCAAGAACTCCCAAGCAGGAGCGGAACTGCCCCGCGACGACATCACCATCATACCAGAAGTCTTCTCTCCCGACAACGACGGATTCGACGACTATACCGAGTTTGCCCTCAGCTTCACACAATTGGAGAATCGGCTGTCGATTCAAATTTTTGACCGCCATGGACATCCCGTCCGACTGTTGGCAAACAACGAATATTGCGGTACAGAAGCCCTGTTCCGCTGGGATGGCACCGACGACAACAGACAACCTCTGCCGTCAGGGTCCTACGTGACGCTGATTAGCTGGTGGAATCAAGAAGGAAAGGCGAAACGAATACGCAAAGTGGTAAGCATCTGGCGATAAATTCAAGCCGGCAAATGCCCATCATACATTATCCTGTGCGATGATGGATACCATGTGCTTGGCAGTTTAGTCTTTCAGGCATCTCACCGAGTAGGCGGCCTCTTTGGGTGTGCAATTGATTTCCACGGTGGCATTGGTGATGTAGAAATGGTGAATGGGAGCCGTCACTTCGCTGCCATCGGAGGCGGTCCAAAAACCTGCATCGACACCAAAGCCATCGAATGTATGGAAGAAGTTGCCGGCGGGCGGCACGTCCATGCCTGAGGAGTTGTTATTCTTCATGCCGTCCGCAATGCTGCATTCAGGCGCGGGTGAGAAGGAGTTGTATTGCCACCCTTCGCGCGAAGCCATCGCCTTGGCCACATTGTTCACGTCGGTGCCGCACCGATGCTCCTCCTTGTACCCCAAAAAGTCCTCCAAGTTCATCCACTCGAAGTTGGAGGGGAGATGCCAACCGTCGGGGCACAGGCTTTGGATGCCACTGGGTACCGCCTCTGTCGGCTTTTTGCCCGTCAGACAGGTATTCCAACTATAAAGCAGACCGTTTCGAGCAACCTGCGTGGAATCTCCGTTTGGATAATAATAGAAAAGCTCTGTTGCGGATGTCTCTTCACCCAATGCCAACGGCCTGCCGTCCGGGAAATGGGTAACGCGCAAATTTTCACGCATCCAGCACTGGATGCCGAGTTGCACTGTCTGATAAACGTTGCCATCACGGTCGGTCACCGTGCCACAGTCGCCCTGCGCAAAAGAGGATGCAATTGCAGCAACCGCCATCAACAAAATAAAGGATGTTCTTTTCATGAATATCAACTTAAAAGATTATTGCCAAATCATTTCATCGCAGAAGAGATAGGAGGGTTGTCCCGGGGCCTGGTGCCATGCGGGTAGCGGACCGGCATTCTTCACTACAACACGCACATAGCGTGCGTCCAGCCCAAGGTTGTCCATCTGGAGCGTGTAGATGTCCCCGGTGGAGGCATGGTGGTCCACCCCTGACACCTCCAATGTACGGAAGAGCGTGTAATCGCGGCCATTCTTGGAGACATAGAGTTCCACTGTCGTAGGGGCCATGATCCAGTCGTGGATGTTCTGGAAGAAACGGGTCTTGAGATGGTCAAGGCGCACGCTCTTCCCAAAGTCGAACTCCACATCAATGTCGGAGCCCCAGTATCCCTGCCAGTTGCCGTCGTCGTAGGACTGGCCGCCCACAACGCCATCGGCCAGTGCCTGTGTACCCGATGCTTCATATTGCGGACGATAGGTGGCGTAAGGAGTGTTGAGTCGCACGATTTTACCCAGTCCCTGGTGCAGCAGCACATACTTTTCGGAGACCACCTCCTCCCCCATCGCATTGCGCGTCATCGCCTTCACGTTGGCGGAATGGGCGATGGTGAAGGACCCCCGATACAAGTTCTCCCCCTGCTGCGGGGCGCGCCCGTCCAGGGTGTAGTATATCGCCGGACCGTCGGTAAGAGTCCGCATCGTAATCACGGCCTCCCCCTTGTCGTTCAGTTCCGACTGGATGAGGACATGATATGGCATATCGAGCAGTTCTTGCGCAGCATGGTCGAAACGGGCCTCCACAATGTCACGGCTGTACTGCCGGCACTCCTCGTCCCAGAGCCGCAAATAGGCGCGTTTGACTTGGTGCAATTGCTCTTTCAATTCGTCTCTTCCAAGAAGTAACTCTTTAGCGGAATATCTGTCGTCTCCCGACAAGAAACGGTGCAGGACATAGCGGAACATATTCCGCCGCATCACGTAGTCCTGTCGATAGAAGACGTATGGCAAGAAGCGCGCCACGGCGTTGTGGATGGGGTCCATATCCCAACTGTCGGGAATTTTACCGAGGAGTTGATGGCTCTGCGTCAGAAGTTGTTCATTTTTGTCGAAATACTCACGGCTCACCTTGGAGGCGTAATTGTCCCAGATGCTTTCATACAGCGAACCATTCTGGAAAAAGAGGGGGATGTTGCAGCTCTCGTATAGCCGCATCAACTCGCGGACCTCGTCGGGATAGTAGAATTGTTCCTGAAAGCGGCGGTTGAAGTCCTCCAGTCGGACAGAGCGTTCAGCGTCAGCCTTGGCGGGAACAGTTTCCTGCAAGGGCTTCCATGCCATCTCCGCCGCCCATGCCATCCCGTGCCAGGTGGTGTTGAAGAGCGACTCGCCAGAGTCGTCCCAGGCGGTGTTCATCATGCCCATAGCACCATGCCGATACCCGTCTCGCACCAGATTGGCGATATTCTTGGTGTAGGTGTCATAGCTGGGGTATACCGTTCCCCACATGCTCATGCCTGGCGCCACCATAAAGTCGAAGCCCGCCTTGGCGAAAGGTTTGAACATATCATCATAGCTGTCGGAGGGAGCATACATCCACACGATCATCAGCATATCCCTGGGGAGTTGCCGCACGATTTCGGGATCCTTGGCGGCAATGTCACCCCACATCATCACCCGTTTGCCCTGTTTGCGCAGAATATCGTACACCCAACGGATGTGGTCCACATAGACCTGTGAAGCGCCACCATGGTTCTCCACATATTGACGCGCCTTGCCGTTGCCCAAGGCCTCCGTCTCATCACAGTTGATGTTGAAGAAGGGAGACTTGTACGTCTTTGCCACGGTTTCTATCTGGTATTGCAGGAATTCACGGGTCTTGTCAGCACCAGGATTCACATTGAACTTGGTGTCGGCCATATCCTGATAGAACGGGATTCGGAGGGTCTTCTCAGCGTGGGCAAGACACTGCTGGTTACCGAAGAATTCAATATGAAACTGGGCGGCGTACTCCTCCAACTCTTTGATTTGCGCAGCGGTGAGTCCGTCTCCCGGCGCAATGTCGGGATAGTCGTCCAACTTGAACAGATGCTCGGTATAGAGGTTGAAAAAGTTCATCTTGTACTGCGCCAAGGTCGCAATTTCACGCTTCAAAAACTCCATGGTGGGCACGGGTCCGCGACTGATGTCGTCCATCCAGCCGCGATATTGGAGTGCGGGATAATCGGTGATGCGCATGCACGGAACCTTGTTCTGATAATGCTTGCAAATCTGTTGCAGGCTCAACTCGGCATAATAGAGTCCCGTCTCTGTGACAGCGGTCATCACCACCCGGTCGGGCAGAATTTCAAGGATATAGCCTTGATCCATGTTCGTGTCAATGGGCAGTTTATCCACAAGCTTTTTCTCCACAGGAGTGTTTTCGGAAATCAGGCAGCTGCCCGACTGGAATTCCACATGTTGTGGCGCGGGGATGACTCCGATATTCTGAGCGATACTGGACAGTGTGCCGAGGAGGCAGATAAGCCCTATGAGCGTGAGTCCGAGATGGATTGTGTTACGAATATTCATAGAGGGTGTGTTGGAGGGTGCAAAAGTAGCAAATAATCGGATAGCACCGTCACATCGGCACATTCTTGTTTGACTTTTGAACACTCAGACGTGAGACAAGCTGACAAAAAAGGCCGCTCTTCCGAGCGGCCTTGGATATCATGAGGATAGTGTTTGCTTTATTCAGCGGCGGGAGCAGTTTCCTCAGCAGAGGTCTCGACAGCTGCTTCGGCAACAGGCTCGGCGGGAGCTTGCGTGGATTTCTTGCTGCTACGACGGGTACGAGTAGCCTTCTTCTTTGTGCCAGCTTCCGTGGTGTAGTTCTCGTTGTAGTCAACGAACTCCATCATGCACATTTCAGCATTATCACCTTTGCGAAAACCAGTCTTGAGGATACGGGTATAACCACCGGGACGCGTAGCAATCTTGGGAGCGATTTCGGTGAACAGTTCCTTGATGGCATATTTGTTATGCAACTGGGCAAACACAATACGACGGGAATGGGTAGTATCACTCTTGCTGCGGGTCACTAAAGGTTCCACATATTTTCTCAACTCCTTGGCCTTGGCCAGGGTCGTGTTGATGCGCTTATGCATGATGAGGGACGTGGCCATATTGGAAAGCATAGCCTTCCGATGGGCGTCCGTTCTTCCTAAGTGATTGATTCTTTTAGCGTGTCTCATTGTTATTATTCGTTATCTAAGTTATATTTTGAAATATTCATACCAAATTCCAGACCTTTGGATTTCACAAGCTCTTCCAACTCGGCCAAAGACTTCTTGCCGAAGTTGCGGAACTTGAGAAGGTCGCTCTTCTGGATAGCCACAAGGTCGCCAAGAGTTTCAATCTCAGCAGACTTCAGGCAGTTGATGGCTCTGACAGAAAGGTCCATGTCAACGAGCTTGGACTTCAGGATCTGACGAATGAGCATAGCATCCTCGTCAACATTCTCCACAACCTCGGTTTGTTCCGGTGCGTCGAGAGAAATCTTGTCTTCAGAGAAGAGGGCAAAGTGTTGGATGAGGATTTTGGCAGCTTCCTTCAGGGCATCCTTGGGATGGATGGAGCCGTCAGTCTCGACATCGAGAACGAGCTTCTCGAAGTCAGTCTTCTGCTCGACACGGTAAGGCTCGATCACATACTTCACGTTCTTGATAGGCGTGTGGATAGAGTCCATCGCGATGACATCGATACCTTCGTGCAAGGTGCGGTTATCCTCAACAGGCACATAGCCACGGCCTTTGTCGATCGTGATTTCCATGGTGAGAATCACGGAAGGATCCATACGGCAGATCAGTTGTTCGGTGTTGAGTACTTGGAAGAAGTTGAGGAAACGGTTGATGTCGCCGGCCTTGAAAGTCTCCTGACCGGAGATGACGATTGTGGCCTTTTCCGCATTGTTGTTCTCGACCTTGTTCTTGAAGCGAACCTGTTTGAGGTTGAGGACGATGTCGATGACATCTTCCATAACGCCAGGGATGGAGGAGAACTCCTGAGATACGCCTTGTATCTTCACGGATGTAATGGCATAGCCTTCCAATGAGGAGAGCAGCACGCGGCGAAGGGCGTTGCCGATGGTAACGCCATAGCCTTGCTGGAGGGGACGAAACTCGAATATGCCGTGGAAATCGTCGGCCTCGTTCATTATGACCTTGTCAGGTTTTTGAAATGTTAAAATAGCCATTGTTGTTGTTTTTTAAATTAATGATCTGTGTGAACTGTGAGCTGCGAACTGTGAACTGTGAACTGGTTGCAACAGATCACAGGCCACAGGTTACGGATCACTATTTGGAGTACAACTCGACGATTGCCTGCTCGTTGATGGTCTCCGGAATTTCCTCTCTTTGCGGGTAGTTCATGAACTTGCCCACCATCATGTTGCCGTCCCATTCGAGCCAGGGGTGGTTCATAGCCTTGCCATTGAGGGAGTTTGTGACCACTTCGAGGGCTTGGGAGCGTTCGCGCACTTCAACGGTGTCGCCGGGCACAAGCAAACGGGAGGGGATGTTGCAGATTTGGCCATTCACGGAAATGTGACGGTGATTGACCAACTGGCGGGCTGCTGCACGCGACGGGGCGATGTTGAGACGATACACAACATTGTCGAGACGGGACTCGATGAGCTGCATCAAGTTCTGGCCGGTCACACCTTTGCGGCTGGCGGCGAGACGGAAGATCTTGCGGAACTGGCGCTCGAGGATGCCGTAGGTGTATTTTGCTTTTTGTTTCTCCTGAAGCTGCATGCCATACTCAGAGAGTTTAGAACGTCTTCTGGACTGGCCGTGCTGACCCGGAGCGTAGTTGCGTCTCTCGAGATATTTGTCGGGGCCATAGATGGGTTCCTTGAATTTACGTGCGATTTTGGTTTTGGGACCTGTATATCTTGCCATAATTCTAAAATTTCTTATTGTAAAACGTTTTCGATTCTCAAATTATACTCTTCTGTGTTTCGGGGGACGACAGCCGTTGTGGGGAAGCGGAGTCACGTCGGTGATCTCTTCCACCATGATGCCCGTGGTGTAGATGGAGCGGATGGCGGATTCACGACCTTGGCCGGGACCCTTCACATAAACCTTCACCTTGCGCAGACCGAGGTCGTATGCAACCTTGGCGCAATCCTGTGCGACCATCTGGGCAGCGTAGGGAGTGTTTTTCTTGGAACCTCTGTATCCCATCTTGCCAGCGGAAGACCAGGAAATCACCTGACCGTCGTTGTTGGTGAGGGACACGATGACATTATTGAAAGAAGCATATATGAACGCTTTTCCGGAAGCATCTATTCTGACGACTTTCTTCTTGGATGTTTTGGTGTTCTTTGCCATAATTATATGTTTTCTCTATCCATGAAATGATTAATAACTACTTCGTTGCTTTCTTCTTGTTAGCAACGGTCTTCTTACGTCCCTTGCGGGTACGAGCATTGTTCTTGGTGCTCTGACCGCGCACGGGCAGTCCAAGACGGTGACGGATGCCACGATAGCAACCGATGTCCATCAGACGCTTGATGTTCATTTGCTCTTCAGATCTGAGCGGTCCTTCCACCTTCATCTCGTTAACCAGCCCACGAATTGCTGCCAATTCGTCGTCGTTCCATTCATTTACCTTCTTGTCCCAGCTGATACCGGCCTTCGTCAGAATCTTTTGGGCGGTGCTCCTGCCGATTCCGTAAATATAGGTCAGACCGATCTCGCCATGTTTGTTTTTAGGTAAATCAATACCTGCAATTCTTGCCATATTACTTTATGATTTTATTGAGTTAATAATTATTTTATCCTTGACGTTGTTTCATCTTGGGGTTTTTCTTGTTAATCACGTAAACCACGCCGTGGCGCTTCACCACGATACAGTCTTCTGATCTCTTCTTTACTGATGCTCTTACTTTCATTGTCTTATTTGTTTATTGTTTTTATTATTTCTTGTTGTCTTTGAACTTTTACGCCTTGTAGCGGAAAGTGATTCTTCCTTTTGTGAGGTCGTATGGGGACATGGCCACTTGAACTTTGTCGCCGGGCAGAATCTTAATGTAATGTAGGCGCATCTTGCCTGAAAGATGGGCGATGATCTCGTGTCCGCTTTCCAATTGGACGCGATAAAGACCGTTGCCGAGTGCTTCCGTCACGATGCCGTCTAAATCGAATGATGATTGCTTAGCCATATTATTGAATGTATTAGTAAAGTTCAGTGGTTCCGATCACCTCAGCCAGAAGCTTGTAGGTCGAAATGACCTCCGTACCCTTGTCGGTGATGATCAATTGATGTTCGTAATGAGCCGCAGGTTTGTGGTCTTGGGTGCGTATGGTCCAGCCATCATTCTCCATGTAGATCTTGCGGGACCCTAAGGTGATCATTGGCTCTATGCAGATACACATGCCCGGCTGCAGACGGTCACCCGTATGGGGGCGTCCGTAGTTCGTGATATCCGGGCGTTCGTGCATATCCCTGCCGATGCCATGGCCGCAGAGCTCGCGCACCACGCCATAGTTGTACTGTCCCACGTAGCTCTCCACCGTGTAGCCGATGTCGCCCACCGTATTGCCGGCGATGGCCACCTTGATAGCACGGTTGAGAGACTCCTTGGTGCGTTCCAGCAGCAAGCGGACTTCCTCCTTCACCTCGCCGACAGCGAAGGTGTAGCAGAAATCACCGTGGAAACCGTCCAATAACGCTCCACAATCCACAGAGATTATATCGCCGTCTTTGAGCACATCGCCCTGTTTGGGAATGCCGTGGACCACGACATCGTTGACAGACAGGCAGAGGGAAGCGGGGTAACCTTCGTATCCCTTGAAGGAAGGGATGGCATGGTGGTCACGTATGCACGTCTCGCCCACTTGGTCAAGGTACAGCAAGGGCACGCCCGGCTGTATGTGCTTGGCCACCTCGGCAAGCGTGACGGCCACCACATGGGCACTCCGTTTCAGCTTCTCGAAGTCCTCTTCACTCTTATATTTAATCCTGCGGAACATTGTCATCAGATATTAGCCTCCATAGACACCGCCCATGCGGCCTTTAATTCTACCGGATTTAGTCAAACCATCGTAATGTCTCATCAACAGGTGGCTCTCAATCTGCTGGAGGGTATCCAGCACGACACCGACCATAATGAGCAGGGAGGTGCCGCCGAAGAACTGGGCGAACTGCTGGTTCACACCGAAATGACGGACAATAGCGGGCAACACGGCCACGATACCCAAGAAAATGGAACCGGGCAGGGTGATGCGCGACATGATGGTATCGATCAACTCGGCGGTCTGCTTTCCGGGTTTCGTGCCAGGGATGAAGCCACCGTTCTTCTTCAGGTCATCGGCAATCTGCTGAGGATTGATGGTGATGGCCGTGTAGAAATAGGTGAAGGCGACGATGAGCAGGAAGAACACGACGTTATAGCCGAGACGGTTATAATCAATGAAACTGCTCCAGAAACCGGAAGTGGTCTCCGTGGAGATATTAACGAAGGTCAAGGGGATAAACATGAGAGCCTGGGCGAAGATGATAGGCATCACGCCGGCTGCGTTGACCTTGAGGGGAAGATAGTTGCGGACACCGCCATATTGTTTGTTGCCGACCACGCGCTTGGCATATTGGACGGGCACGCGGCGGGTGCCTTGGACGAGCATGATACAGACACCGATGATGACCATCATCAGCACGATTTCAATGATGAAGATAATCGGGCCGCCGTTCATCTCGCTGATTCGGGCCACGAACTCGGCACGAAGAGCGTAAGGCAGACGGGCGATAATACCGATCATGATGATCATGGAGATACCGTTGCCGATACCGTTGTCAGTGATTCTCTCACCGAGCCACATGATGAACAAGGTGGCGGAGATGAGGAGGATGAAGGCGCTGATGGCGAATGCGGAGAACCCGAGAATCTTCGTGTTCAGCATGGAGGGAGCAATGGCGCCAGGGAATTGGTTGGCGATTTGGGCGATGTAAGCCGGAGCCTGGATGGCCAACACGAGCACCGTCAGGTAACGGGTGATCTGGTTGATTTTCTTACGGCCGCTTTCGCCTTCCTTTTGGAGACGTTGGAAATAGGGCACTGCCAACGTCATCAATTGCACGATAATGGATGCGGAGATATACGGCATGATACCCAAGGCGAAGATGGAGGCATTGGAGAATGCACCACCGGAGAAGAGGTCCAACATGCCGAGCAGGCCCTTTTGGGCTGCACTGGTGAACGCGGACAGGCCGCCGGGGTTGATGCCGGGCAGCACGACGTGCGCGCCGAAACGATAGATCAGGATGATGAAGAGCGTATAGAGAATTCTCTTGCGCAGGTCTTCAATCCTGAAGATGTTTTTAATAGTTTCGATAAATTTTTTCATTGGTGATGGAAGTTAAGTTAGGAACTATTCTACCGGCGTCTCAGCGGGGGCATTGAGGAGCGTGGCGGTGCCGCCAGCCTTCTCGATGGCTTCCTTGGCTTTGGCAGAGAACTTGTCAGCCGTCACATTGACTTTGGCGGTAAGTTCACCCTTGGCCAGGATGGCGATGCGGTCGCTCTTCTTGGCGAGACCGTTGGCGACGAGAACCTCAAGGTTCACATCGGTGATGTTCTTCTTCTCGGCCAAGTTCTGGAGCGTGCTCACGTTGATGGCGTTGTATTCCACGCGATTGATGTTCTTGAAGCCTCTCTTGGGGAGAATACGGTAGATGGGCATCTGGCCGCCTTCGAAACCAATTTTGCGGCTGTAGCCGGAACGGGACTGTGCGCCCTTGTTACCACGGGTGGAAGTGCCGCCTTTGCCGGAGCCCTGGCCTCTTCCTATTCTTCTTTCACTGTGAGTTGAATTCGCTGCTGGTTTAAGGTTGTGTAAGTTCATTCTATCTTGAATTTCTATGTTACTAATTTAATGATTACTCCTCTACGGAAACAAGGTGCTTGATGGAGTCCACTATGCCGAGGATTTGCGGCGTGGCCTCATGTTCGACAGTTTGGTGCATCTTGCGCAAGCCCAAGGCTTCCAAGGATCTCTTCTGGCGGCTGGGTCTGTCAACCGCACTCTTTACTTGTGTGATTTTAATCTTTTTCATTCCCTACAAATTTTTTTGTTTATTACTTTTATTGTTTATATCATAAAAAAATAGCGCACTTTTGGAAGAAAAATGCAACTATTCTAACATACGCAACTATAAGAAATCCTTCCCTCAATCCATCTCTATATTTCAATACAGTCCGTGAAAATCAGATAGTTACAAGCCTTAACCGCCTTGACGGAATTGGCATCTGCATTCCACTTCAAAAAGCGTGCAAAAATACACTTTTTTCTTTATGAACAATATGTTGATAAATTTTTTTTCTACAATGATTATCCATTTTTTTCGATATTTCCAACACTCTCAACTTCAGCTGTCCGCACAAAAATGCGGACGCTCTAAAACTCCCCTTCTATTGTGGAAGGGGTGGCCGTAGGCCAGGGTAGTAATATAAAGAATATAAACACCTTGGCAGGGGGAAAAAAACAATCATCCACAATTCTTGAAACAAGGATATCCTGTCCGCAACCTTTCTATAAATAAGGAATTATAATCCATATTAACTACCCCGCCCTTCGGGCACCCTTTCTGAAAATCAGAAGGGGAACTGGCGCCTCGCGGCACTGCCGTGCCACGGATAAACAAGCAATGGAGGAACAATTTCTTTTGCTTTTACGGGTCAACTGCTATATCATTGCCAAAAAAAACATTTTAGGCGGCGGCGAGAGGCTCTCCCCTACCATCACTCCTCTCCCGTCGCCGCCCATTTTGTCACCCGCATTCAGATTTATTGTGGCATTGGAAAACGGAAACGACGTGAAGACAAAGAATCACTGATCACCGACCTTCTATCACGCGCTCGCGTGGGCAGGCATCATCATCGCGCAGCGGTCAATGATGTCGCGGGCGTTGGCGAAGCCGGCATCGCAGACTCGTTTGTCCTTGTTGCCATCATAGCCCATAGACAGGTGCATAGTGTCATAACCTATGTTCACAGAATTAAGCAGCTTGCGGTCGCGCTTGCCAGCGGCCTCCCTGTACTTCTCGATGGATGGCCGGCCTTTGCCCTTGCGGACGTGCAGGAGTGCGTCAAGGGCAATCAAGCAACCCTTCCAAAGAACATCTCCAGCCGTCTTGATGTATTTACCGTCAGTATAACTCTTCAGTTCGGGGTCGTATTCAGCTTTCTTGATGATTTCTTCCGCGTTAGCCACATAGCGGCGGGCCTCTTCAATGGGATTTTTCTTCTCCATAGTTCAATGTGTTTAAATCGCCGCAAAAATACAAGATTTTTTATGATTTTCAATATTTATTAAGAATTTTATATTGTATTGGAAATACGATAACTACGTGTATTCTCAAAAACACATTTAATGAATGATTGTTAATTGCGCATTATGGTTCAGCAAAATTTTCAGGAAGGGGATTCCGTTCAACGCTGACGCATTTCGCGGAATGGTGCGTGCTGGGCGGGGGACAATATGGGCGGCAGCGAAAAAAAACTCCCCCATCACCACTCCCCTCCCTCCGCCGTCCATCTTATCACTACAACGTGCGCACCCACCATAAAAAAAAACGCCCCGGCAATGCGGGGCGTGAGTTTGTCAGATGGGCAGTATGTCTTTAATCGCGGAGACAACGGACGGGCGCTGCAACATAACTTCTGAAAGTTGCAATCCACGCCGTGGAAGATCCTTTATACATAGAGAAGATGTAAGCATAAGTTGAAGGATTATACGAAGAACCTAAATAGGCCCTGCGGCCAAACTCCCTGTATTGCCCATCATAATAACCTGCGGGAAGCGCAGAAAAGCCAGTGGCATTGTTGGTGGGAAGGTCGCTTCCTACAGTGCAAGCACTTACAGCTGATTCCCAACCGCTTTGTGCCGCCAATGCCTTGGCAATGTTGATATTGGTGTCACCGCACGTATAATCGCTTCGGCTTTGCACATAAGCCATCAATTGGTTCCATTCTGACTGACTCGGCACGTGCCAACCGTTAGGACAAACACCCTGGACACCGCTGGGGTTGAGATTGGAGGATGCGGCCCCTTTCACCATTGCCTTCCAGTTGTACAAATACCCGTAGGTAGGGACATTGGCGCTTGAGTAGCCGGGATAGTACCGGTAGCCCATAGTGGAAGAGGTGTCGCTACCAAGGCTAATAGGCGTACCGTCGGCATAATGCTCCGACCTCAGGTTTTCCTTTAGCCAGCATTGGTTGCCGAGTTTCACGGTGTTGTACTCATTACCGTCATAGTCCGTAACTGTGATGAAACCACACACTTCGTTCTCACCGAGTTGTCGAGAGAGGTTGTTGATCACATTCTGCATACTGTCGATCCTGCTTTGCAGCGATGCCAGACTGTTGTTGATCATAGCCTGCACATCCTCTGCCGTAGGCACAGCAGCATCCGACAAAACAGCATCGCGAACACAACGGACATATTCAGAGCCCCATATACGATAAAACGTATTCGTTCCGACTGTAGCACTGGTATTACTAAAAGCAATCGCCCAATAACCATTACTCATACTCGTTGATGTTGCAAAATAACCGTAATAGTTAGCTACCGAATAGCCGACAGCCATTCTTAAGGGTGCCGGCCCTGCATTGAATCCAGTGGCATTATTAGTGGACAAATCATTGCCAATGGCACAAGTGTTGGTACTCGCTGCCCATCCTGTATTGGAGGCCAGGGCCTTTGCAATATTATTGGCATTGCTGCCGCACACGTACTCACTTTGGCTTTTGACATAGTCAAGCAGTTGATTCCATTCTGCCAAGGATGGCAGGTGCCAGCCGTCGGGACAGACTCCTTGCACGTCACCCGTACTGGCGGCACTGAGGTCAGCTCCTCTCAACAAAGCGTTCGCATTGTATATATATCCGTAGGCGGACACATTGGCCTCATTATCGTTTGGCGCATACCGGTAGGCCACAGTGGAAGAGGTGTCAGTTCCAAGGGCAATCGGGGTGCCGTCAGCATAATGTTTCGTGCGCAGGTTCTCTGTCATCCAGCACTGGTTGCCAAGTTTCAGCGTGCCATACGTATTGCCGTCCACATCCCTCAAGCGTTCGCCGCACGAGAAGGCTCCGCTCGGGGCATTTTCCAGATCACGGATGCGATTTTCCAGGCTCTCGATACGAGACTGCAATTGCCACAACAGCATCTGCAGGGGAGAAATATCTGCCGTCGGTTCCACTTCATCGCGCAGACAACGTACCGACATACCTTCCGTTATATAATTACTGATATCATATCCGCCACCAAAAGAAATCTTCAGACCACCTGAAGTGAATTCCATCGGCCATCGGTTAAGGTTACCGCCAGCGTCAAGAGACCAATAAGCGCCACTAACTGTCACACCAGAATAATTGCCACTTTTGCCCACTTTTCCGCCAGGCAGCATTCCAAAACCCGTAGCATTGTTCGAGGACATATCATAGCCAGGGGAACACACCACGGTAGTGGTGGTCCATCCTGTCGTGGCAGCCAGTGCCTTAAGATAATTGTCGGTGGATCCATTACAAAGATAGTCGTCTTTGCTTCTCACAAACGTAATCAACTGGTCCCATTCACTTCTCTTGGGCAAATGCCAACCTTCCGGGCAGATACCTTGAATGTGTCCGGGTTGTCCCGCTTCATCGCGCGCCACCGCCCGCCAGTTGTACAGATAGCCGAATATTGACACATAGCCACTATTATTGCCTGGATTGTAGCGATAGGGAATGACGGATGAGGTATCAGTACTCAAGGCTATAGGCGTGCCGTCACTATAGTGCGTGGTTTTCAGATTTTCCTTCATCCAGCACTGGGTGCCCAATTTCACCGTGCCATATTGGTTGCCGTCGTAATCATTCACCTTGGAAATGCCACAAGCAAAGTCCGGCATAGTCAAATTATCCAGTATCTGCTGAAGGTTTCCAATCTCTTCACGGATTTCTGATAATTCCGGAACATTAATACAACGAACGGACAGCCCGGTATAACTACCGTAGCTATTCACAACCTGGCAATAAGCGTATCCATAATTGAAAAGGTAGTATAAGGGGCCTGAGGACTCGGACGTGGCAAGCCAATACCCTCCCAAATAATCCACACTATAAACAGTAGAGCCTCTATAGAATCCTGCGCCTACTGCGGAAAATCCAGTAGCATTGTTAAGGCTCGGATCGTTGCCTATGGCGCAGTTGTTACCATAGCTTTTCCATCCCGTGGCAGCGCACAATGCCTTGGCTATATTGATATTGGTGTCCCCACATACATATTGGCTTTGGCTGCTTACATAATCGGTGAGTTGGGTCCACTCGGCAAGACTGGGCAAGTGCCAACCCTCGGGACACACACCCTGCACATTGCTGGGATTGGTATTGCTGGAAGCAGCGCCATTCATTACGGCTGTCCAATTGTACAAAAGACCATACACCGCAACTTTGGCACTGTCGTTGCCAGGATAGTAACAGTATGAGGTATTACCACTGATTGATGTACCCATCGGGATAAGCGTCCCGTCACTATAGTGGCGGGTACGTAGGTTCTCCTTCATCCAGCACTGGTCTCCCAACTGCAACGTGTTGTATTCATTACCGTCATAGTCCTTCACCTTGCTTGCACCGCAAACAAAGGTACTTTTGGCGATATTGCTCAAGAGGTTCTGCAAGCTGTCGATCTTGTGCTGCAGTCCGCTGATGTCGGGGATAGTGGGTTTGTTGAGAATCTCCGCAACACCGGAGGTGGCGTTCCAGTCGGCGTTCACCTGGGCAACGCTGCCAGCTGAAAGCGGGATGGTGTATTCGTGGGTTCCCGCACTGTCCGTCAC